>CAVOMX010000011.1:0-203523 GCA_963697165.1 Candidatus Bathyarchaeota archaeon | reverse complement strand
AGCTGATTGTTGAAAACAGCCTTTTTTCAGAAAACTTTTAGTTCTGAATAAACAAAAAGGAACCATTCGAGATGGATGAGCATGACTTTTGAAGGTTTCATCGAGTATAAACGCAGAGAATTCTGCAATGACATAAACTGTCCCGTGCAAGTTGAATTGAATACGCTCACTTCAGGTTCAGGCGAATATGAACAAGTCAGAAAAACATGCAGCACAGACTGCAGATACACCACCTGGCATTTTCACCATTGGCTAATAGAAAAAGGCTATTTAATCCTAAGACCACAAGATGAGGGAGGAAAATAAAATGGATTGGGGAATCCAAAACAGATTAAATAAACTCATACAGAAAGACGGAAAAGCACTCTTTCTGCCCGTCGACCACGGATATTTTCAGGGACCAACCAGTAAACTGGAGAAACCCGGAGAAACAATAAAACCCTTGATTCCATACGCAGACGCCATAATGATGACCCGAGGTGTACTCAGAAACTGCGTAGACCCATCAATCGAGAAACCAGTGATTCTCAGGGTTTCGGGAGGCAACAGCGTAGTAGGAGACGACCTCTCTAACGAAGGACAAATAACCTCAATCAATGAGATTCTTCGCTTAAACGCCAGCGCCGTATCCATGTCCATTTACGTGGGAAGCAAATATGAACACCAAACTTTGATGAACTTCGCAAGGCTCGTTGACCAATGCGAAGACTACGGCATACCCGTCATGGCAGTAAC
The DNA here is from genome assembly GCA_963697165.1 of Candidatus Bathyarchaeota archaeon. GTDB lineage: Archaea > Thermoproteota > Bathyarchaeia > Bathyarchaeales > Bathyarchaeaceae > Bathyarchaeum. The sequence continues at coordinate 202,788 of CAVOMX010000011.1, read as the reverse complement.
CGCAGTAGGTAGAGAACTCGAAAAACGTACCGCCCGATACCTAGGCTTGTGCTCCAGAATAGCAGCTGAGCTAGGCGCCAGAGTAGTCAAAACATACTACTGCGAAGAAGACTTCGACAAAGTTGTTGACGGCTGCCCCGTTCCCGTGGTAATCGCAGGTGGACCAAAAGTTGACACTGCATTAGAAGTGTTCGAATTTGTTTACGACGGTATGCAGAAGGGTGCTATTGGCGTGAACCTTGGCAGAAACGTCTGGCAGCACCAGTACCCCGTGGCTATGATACGGGCTATACGTGGCGTAATTCACGAAAACCTCACGCCCAAAGAAGCACAACAGCTATTTGAAGAAGTGAAATCGGGAAAGGCATAAGCCTCCCCAAATTTTTTGGTGAATTAATGCTCGTAGTGGTCTACCACAACAACAGGGACATAAGAATCGAGGATGTCCCTAAACCCGAGATTGGATCTGACGAAATATTATTGAAAGTCATGGCAAGCGGAATATGTGGAACAGACGTGGTAGAGTGGTACAGGCTCCCTAAGGCTCCTCGGGTTTTTGGGCATGAAGCCACAGGAATCATAGAGAAAGCAGGAGAAAATGTAACTAAATACAAGGTTGGAGACCGCATCTTCGTTTCACATCACGTACCCTGCAACAAATGCCACTACTGCCAAAAAGATGCACACACAGCCTGCGAAACCCTCCACACAACAAACTACTATCCTGGTGGCTTCTCTCAATACATACGAGTGCCAAAAATTAACGTAGAAACCGGAGTTTACACGCTGTCACCCAACATGTCCTATGAAACGGGAACATTTATTGAACCATTGGCATGCGCAGTCAGAGGACAAAGGCTAGCAGACATAAACAAAAACGACACCATCCTGATAATTGGAAGCGGAATGGCAGGAATACTCCACATACAGCTGTCAAAACTGAAGGGGGTACAAAAGATTTTTGCGGCTGACATAAACCCTGATCGCCTTGAACTTGCAGAGAAGTTTGGAGCAGACCACGTGATAGTTGCCAAAGATGACTTATCGCAGCAACTGAAAAAACTTAACGATGGAAAAGCGGCAGACAAGGTAATAGTGTGCACGGGTGCAGAGAAGGCGGCATTAACTGCGCTAGACTGTGTAGACCGTGGAGGAACAATCCTCTTTTTTGCGGTTCCAGACCCCACAATCAAGATTCCGATACCTATAACCCAATTCTGGAGAAACGAAATAACAATAAAAACATCATATGGAGCAGCGCCAAGAGACCTAGAGGAAGCCCTGCAGATTCTAGCACAAAAGCGGATCAACGTCTCGGACATGATAACCCACAGACTAGACATCCGAGAGGCAGCCGAAGGCTTCAGGCTCGTAGCAGAAGCAGGAAAATCATTGAAGGTAATCCTAGAACCAAATCGAAACTAACAAAGTTTTGAAGTTTCTAAACCCAAAGAAACAACACAGTTGCGGCACCGTTTACAGTTTGAAAAATTATAAATAGTCTAACCCAAAACCCTCATTGGGTGCATTGTAACGCCGCGTTTTATCAAGAAAGTATCAAAGAAGTCTGGTCTTCCTCCTGGAACACCCGTGTATATTGGAAAAGAGAAAACCGAGAAAATAAAGATCACATGCATCAAATATGACGGGGACAGTTTTCAAGAAAAGACATTAGAAACAATTAACGGATGCTTTCCCCTAAATGATAAACCAGCTGTAACATGGATAAACGTAGACGGCGTTCATCAGCTAGAAAACATAGAACAGATTGGAATCCACTTCAAAATTCATCCCCTTGTTCTAGAAGACATCGTGAACACGGGGCAACGCCCAAAAATGGAAGACTTCGACAACTACCTCTTCATTGTCCTAAAAATGCTTTATTACGATGTCACAGAAAATGAAACAAAAACCGAACAGGTCAGCCTAATTCTTAGCGCAAACTATGTTATCTCATTTCAGGAGACTGAGGGAGACGTTTTTGATCCAATCAGAGAAAGACTCAGAATTGATCGCGGGCGCGTCAGAAAAATGGGCGCCGACTATCTCGCATATTCTCTAATTGACGCTATTGTTGACAACTACTTTATGGTTCTGGAGAAGATTGGAGAAAAAATCGAGGACATAGAAGACGATATGATTAAGAATCCGACGCCAGAAGTGTTGCAGACTATTCACCGGCTGAAAAGGGAACTGATTTTTCTGCGCAAATCCGTCTGGCCTCTAAGAGAAGTCATAAGCAGGCTGGAACGGTGGGAGTCACCTCTCATCGCCAAATCTATCGATATTTATCTGAGAGACGTTTACGATCACACAATACAAGTTATTGATGCCCTAGAAACGTTTCGTGACATGCTTTCGGGTATGCTTGACATTTATCTTTCAAGTGTAAGCAACAGAATGAACGAAGTAATGAAAGTGTTAACAATTATTGCCACAATATTTATTCCATTGACTCTGGTAGCAGGCATCTACGGAATGAACTTCAAGTACATGCCTGAACTTGATACACCTTGGGGTTACCCCATGGTATATGTTATAATGCTCGCCGTTAGTGCAGTGATGTTGATTTATTTCAGAAGGAAAAAATGGCTATAGCATGGTCCGGCGACTTCGTTTATATAGGCGTTTTAAAATTTGGAAAAGCCTTAACCCAATTGGTAATGGCTGAGTGATTGAATGAAAGAAGGAAGAATACGCTTCAACTCCGTTTTTGTCTCTGACCAAGCTCCCAGATACCCTAGAATTGCGGAGTTGAAAAAATGGTGTGGAAAATTCCAGAAAAACGAGTTGACTCCGAAGGTTGAAGGAAACTATACTGGCAACTTGAGTTTCAGGTCCGGAGAAGGTTTTGTGATAACAGAGTCTGGATTGAAAAGCAAAGAGAATCTAACAAATGATTGTTTTGTTTACGTGAAAGGTTACGAGGAGCAGAGTAACACATTTTATGTTGAAGGAAAGAAGCAGTCGTCATCAGAGTCGATAATGCATCATCTGATTTACATGAACAATAAAGAAGTAAATGCGGTGTTTCATGGACACAATGACCTGATCGTAGCGAACGCTGAGAAACTGGGATTGCCTGTAACAGAAAAAGAGTACGCGTCGGGAACGGTAGCGTTGGCAAAGGAGGTTTTGAAGGTTCTGGATGACAACAAGGTGATTGTGCTAAGAAATCATGGTTTTGTTTCTTTGGGTGAAACTATGAAAGAAGCTGGCGAGTTAGCTTTGGCTACATTGAAGCGAAGCAAAACAGCAAACTTGGCAATATCCCACAATTAATTGCAGATACATCATCGTGTAGAAAGCATTTTTAACGGCAAACATCGTTTAGGGGTTTGTTATCACGAGGTCACGCTGATGGTTAAGTATATTTTTGTAACTGGTGGGGTTCTCTCCTCTGTTGGTAAAGGAATTGTTACTTCTTCGATAGGTAAAATGCTTCAGGTTCGAGGCTTTGATGTTACCGTCATTAAGGTTGATCCTTACGTGAACGTTGACGCTGGAACCATGAATCCCTATATCCATGGGGAAGTCTTCGTTACAGAGGACGGTGGAGAAACTGACCTTGACCTTGGCGGGTACGAAAGATTTCTGAACATTAATCTGCCAAAAGAAAACAATGTAACAACAGGGCAGATATACCAAACAGTAATCGACAGCGAAAGGAGAGGCGACTTTCTTGGCAGATGCGTCCAAATTATTCCTCACGTCACAAACGAAATTAAAAGACGCACCCGTATGGTTGCAGAACAATCAAAAGCCGAAATTGTCTTAACCGAACTGGGAGGAACAGTAGGCGACATCGAAGGACTGCCCTTCCTAGAAGCTATCCGTCAGATGCGACTAGAAGAAGGTTTCAACAACACGCTCTATGTGCACCTTGCCCTTGTTCCAATCTTGGATGTCACGGGCGAAATGAAAACCAAACCGCTTCAACACAGCGTAAACGAGTTGCGCAGAATAGGTATCCAACCTGACACAATCGTGGCAAGATGCAGGGAGATGATTGACAACGAGACTCTTAGAAAGGTGGCACTCTTTGGCACAATCCCCGAAGAAGCTGTTTTCTGTTCATACAATGTTCCATCTATCTATCAAGTTCCCATAATCTTGGATAAACAGGGTATGGGCGATTACGTTTGCAGACGATTAGGCATATCCAAAAAAGCTCCAGAGTGGAGTGAATGGCAACAGTTTGTAGATTGTTTCGAAAACCCCAAACACGAAGTAAAGATAGCTTTGATTGGTAAGTATGCGGGTTTGGTTGACAGTTACGTTAGCATGAACGAAGCTTTCAGCCACGCTGGCGCCGCCTGCCAGACAAAGGTTACAGTAGACTACATTGAAGCAGAGTGCCTAGAAAACAATCGCAGATGGATTAAAGCTTCTTGAGGGACATGATGGAATCTTTATTCCTTACGGTTTTGGTCCCAGAGGAACTGAAGGAAAAATTAAGGGCATCCGTTTTGCCCGCGAAAACAATTTGCCCTTTCTGGGAGTCTGCTACGGATTTCAGTTGGCAGTTGTCGAGTTCGCACGTAACGTTTGTGGGTTTGATGGAGCAAACAGCACCGAAATAAATCCAGATACGCCCCATCCCGTGATTGACTTGATGCCTGAACAGAGAACCGTAAACAATAAGGGAGGAACTATGCGTTTAGGCGCCCACGAGGTTTTGGTACACAAAGACACGATGGCGTACACACTTTATGGCGTTGAAAAGATTTTTGAGCGTCACCGTCACCGATGGGAAGTCAATCCCAACTACTGGAACGCCTTGGAGAAAAAGGGCATAGTTTTTTCAGGTAACAGTCCCGACGGCAGAAGAAAAGAGATTCTGGAACTTCCCAACAGCTTCTTCTTCTTTGCCTCCCAGTTCCATGGCGAATTCAAGAGCAGACCAACTAAACCAGAACCAGAATATTACGGTTTCATCAAAGCGTGTTTAGACAAGAAACTTGGAAAACAAAAACCAGAATTTTAAGAACCGAACAGATGTTACTGATGTTTGTCTTTCCTGCAGACTGGACGTTTAAATTTTAGACCCTGTTTCGTCTGATTTGGGGAAAACTGGTAAAATATAATACGCAGAAGCTTCTATTTGCTCGTATTCACGATGGACGAGGAAGATTATGGTTAGTGAAAAGGGTTTATCGCTAAAGAGAACTGTTCCTTTTCTACTGATAGGCATATTGATCTTTCTCGTTTACCTCTACTTTTTTGCTGATATTTCTCAAACCATCGCCATCATACAGGGCGTCGACCTCTTCTATTACAGTATTGCAGTCGCGGTTCTCTTCCTGATCATGATAATAAACGCTCTGACTTGGCAATATTTTCTGCGCCCCCTTTTAGTCAAAGTTTCTTTTCGAAAAACTTTCCTGTTCACATGGATAGGAGTCTTTGTTGACCTTTTGGTGCCAGCTGAGTCACTCAGTGGAGAAGCCTCCAAAGTCTATCTAATGACTAAAGAATCAGGCGAAAACGCAGGAAAAGTTGTGGCATCCGTTGTCAGCCACAGGATTCTAGCCATGATAATATCGTTAGGCAGCCTAATCTTCAGCTCTATCATCTTGTATGCTATCCAATACGAGTTGCCTGCCTTCGTCTTAAATCTGGTTTTGATAATAATCGTAGGCACGGGCGTTGCCCTATTTTTCATATCTCTATGCATCCTAAAAGAAACACTCACCCAAAGAATAATCGACGCTGTAATACGATTTTTAGCATTCGTCTCTAGGGGTCGATTGAAACTAGACCGTTATGAGAACCAAAGCAACAAATGCGCTAAGTGCATTTCATGGGTCCATAGTAGTTTTACTCAAGAACCCCAAAAATTTGGTTGCACCAGTATTCTTTTCATTAGTGTCTTGGATTTTCAGCATACTCTTATCTTACCTAGTTTTCGTTTCTCTAGGACAACAGGTCGATTTTGTCTTAATAACAATCGTTTACTCAATCAGCGTAAACATCCAATCTATACCAATTGGGATACCCGCAGAAGTAGGTCTCGTGGAAATAGTGATGACCAGCCTCTATGGTTTACTTGGCGTAGACGCAGGTATCGCTGCAGCCGCAACAGTTCTCATACGGCTTCTGACGGTTTGGCTAAGAATAATCATAGGCATCGTGTTTGTCCACTGGATAGACCTAAAAGACTTGGCAAAAAATCTACGCCAAGACCTATTTTGAGCAGATCAAGTTTTGGTTGGCTTCGCAAGCGCCTTCCAAAGATGATCATTATCAGGTCGGACAAGTTCAGTTTTTTTTCCAGCTTTTGTGACAACATTTCTTCCCAAAATAGGCTCTACTACTTCACCTATTATCGAAGCTTGAACGCCATTTCTCGACAAACTGGTGATTATCTCGCCTGCCTTCGTCTTCTCCTACAATGATAAGAAGTGACCCCGAGCTTATGAGCTGAAGAGGATCAACACCAAAATGCGTACATATCTTACGCGTCTCTTCAGGAACAAAAATTTTCTCCTCGTAAACATTGAAACCAACATTTGCGGCGTCAGCCAGTTCATGCAATCCGCCTGCCACTCCGCCCTCCGTAGGATCATGCATAGCTGAAACTCCTCCAATTCTGAAAGCTATAATCGCATCTTTTACGACGCTGATTTTTTCGAAGAAATTCTCAGCTTTATTCACGAAGCTTTCATCGAAAACGTCTAGAAGCTCTGTTCGTCGGTCTGAAGCCAGTATGGCTGTTCCCTCTATTCCTGTTCCCTTTGTCAAGATTATTCTGTCGCCTATTCTTGCTTCGCTGCAAGTCACGTATTTTCCGTCCTCGGCAACGCCTATGGCGCATCCGGTTACTATTGGATGGTCTATGCCCGGAGTGACCTCGCAGTGTCCACCTATTATGGAAACGTTCAGTTGACGTGCAGCCTTGTCCATTTGTGTACAAATCTTCTCTATTAGTTCGGCTGTCGAATTTTTGGGTAACAATATTATAGAGTTGAACCAGCGGGGCTGAACCCCACGGGTTGCAACATCATTTGCGCTAACATGAACGGCTAACCATCCTAGCCATTCTTCAGCTCCGGTTATCGGATCTGACGATATTGCCAAAACCTCGTTTCCAGCTTTAACTATGGCTGCATCTTCACCTATGGTGGGATTGAGAACAACATCGTCTCTTTTGGCGCCCAAGTTTCTGAAAACTATCTTCTGCAAAACTTCGGTTGGAACCTTACCCGGCAAGAAACCCATAACACATTCCCGTCCAATCTATAATTCAGCGGCTTTAAAAAAGGATTAACATCCCCAAGAAATGGAGAAGCGTTCCCTTACATATGTAGTGGTAGCCCGGGGGAGATTCGAACTCCCGTCGGCGGGTCCAAAGCCCGCCATGATTGCCACTACACCACCGGGCTAAACGGCTTCTACCGCTTACGTTCTCTGTTAATATTTCCTCTTTAATATTAACATTAACGTTCAGCAGTCAACCCTGAAAAAGATAACCTGTCCAAAAAGTCACTTTTTGTTCTCTGAAGTTCAGCATAGATGAACCCTATTGAATGTTGACTCTTGGAGTTGAGAAAAGTTTCTAAAGAAAGGTGGATTTGAGGCTTGATTGGAAACAAAGATTCTAGTTTACTCTGTTTCGCCTGTTTCTTCTGTTGCTCCAATTACTTCTGCTTCTGCGGAGCGTCTACCGACTGTAATTATTTTAATTCGCAATTTGTCGCCGAGTTTAGCGTTGGGCACAAAAACCACTAATCCTTCAATTCTGGTTATTCCATCTCCTCGGCGGCTTGTTTCTTGAATTTCTATGTCATACTCTTTTCCGGTTTCAACGGGTTTCGGAATGTCTTGATCAAATCCTCTGTTTTCGTATGACAATTGATTCACCAATTGTACGATAGAAAAATGTGGTCTACAGGACTGTTAGTGTCCCGTATTTTCCTGAGTTAAGCTGAAGCACATCTCTAAATGATTTGATGTATCCATTCTCGATTTTGATTCTGTCACCAACATTAACTTGTTCAACTTGTTCATTCCAAAGAGTTAATGTTATTTTGCCTGTTTCGTCTTCTACTGTGGCGTCGGCTACTTTGTAGGTTTCGTTAGTGTATCGTGAACGAACCTCGCGGGCGTCTGACTTCTCGACCACATCTGCTTCAACATCTACTTTTCGCATTCCATCTCTTAACTCATTAATTTTCAAATACGTATTCCTCCGTTTTGTACAATGCCGCCAAAAATGAACCAGCCGGTTATTTAACGACTTTACACCTGTTCCGTTTTGTTGGCGAAATGAAAGGAGGATTAATGTCAAATATAAGCTTTACCGCATAATGTGTTAAGAATGTTTAGCGCATAAAACACGTGAATAAAAAGCAAATGACCGACTGTTCTTCAGTGTGGCATGTTCTGTAACATTGATTTCTGCTTTTTAGAAGCCAAAGAAAAATCTTAGGACGAACCTTATAGCAAAGGCGATCAGAGAGATTGTTGCAGCTTTTCCCCAAGTAGTATTTCTCAAGAGGCGTATTACTATAGTGCCGAGGGCAGCTACCCAAACTTCTCCTACCCACAGGATAATGGTTCCCGCTTGATATGCAAGATTGGGTAACCATAGTGCGCTGAATGCAGCGATTTGGAGATCAGCTTCTATGGGCATATTCAAGATAGGAAGTGAAGTGAAGATTAACGCGCTTACTAGAGTGTAAACCGCAGTAGCTATGAAGGCGTGTCCGATGATGACGAAGAACACATTCCATTGACCCACTTCTTCGCCAAAAAGTTTCGATACGATAAGCAGAATTCCCGCCCACAGTATCCAGTTTATGCCAATTGAAAATGAAACAGAAAAGAAAATGTATAGTGTTGCTTCGCTAAGCCCTACACTTTCGATTGGGGAAATGAAGTTTCTGAAAAATAAGCCATCAATTTTCATGGTCAGGTTTGCTGATTCAGACCAGACCAGTCTGAGTTCGATTCCTGTTATGTTTTGCCAATCTGGAGATTTGTTTGGATTCCAGCCTTGATTTGGACCGACTTTGAGGGTTGTGTTTCTCCAGTCTCCGTTTGAAGCCAAAAGACTTGTTATGTCTGTTTCAAAGTAGCTGTCTTCACTTCCGGAGAACAGTTTCAGTGTTCCTGAACTTGCAGACAAGCCGTTCTCATTTGTCCAGTTTATCCAGAAGAACAGTTCAGTGTAGCCTGTCGCTTCTGAGCAGTTGATTGAGTCAATACCTGTGAGTTTCAGCCAGATGCTTGTTGAGTCTGTGGCTGAAGAACTGATGCTGCTGTTCCCCATTTGATGGTCTGTAGTGTCTAGTGAAAGCGACCCTGTGGATGTCCAGACATGTTGATTTGTTAATGCCTCTGTCCAGTTATCATTTGCTGGCATCCTATTTTCGTATAATTGTTTTGAATTGTAGGCAAATTGTAAAGCTACCGTTGAGCCTATTACAAGCAATAAAACAAGGAGGACTCCTTTGAAGTCTGGTTTTTCAATTATTTTTCTAAAAGCGTTAACCGGAGAATATAAAACTTCAAGTATTTCTCGACCAACCAACTTTTTACTAGTCTCCAAAACATTCGAATGATTATGTGCTTTCGTTTCTGATTAGCTAAAGACTCTTCTTAACCTCCTAATAACTGTTAATATCCGATTGTTCAAGTGGCAGCCGTATGAGTGGCATAAATTATGTACAGGAAAAGGTTCATTAAGTGCAAACAAAAAAGGTAGAGAAAGAGGAAGACTGGTCAGTTAATGGCGTTACCAAATGCAACACTTTTTTGCATTAATGGCAAGGTTTCGCAGAACTTTTTTGTTGTGAGGAATTTTGATTAACCGTTTGAGAGCTCTGATTAAACAAATTCGATTATACATCCAAATCACCGAGATGGGACCAATAGCACGAAGATACTTCGTGAAAAACGGGTTTGACGGCTCCATGACCATGCTGGGGATAATTGTAGGAGCATGGGCTGTGCATGTTACGCAGCCAGAAATAATTGTAACCGCTGGTTTAGGCGCCTGTATAGCAATGGGAATTTCTGGGCTATCCGGAGCATACATGACCGAAAGGGCTGAAAGAAAACGAGACCTCAAAAACCTCGAAACCGCAATGATGACAAAACTTAACGACTCGGTGATAACCGACGCCACAGCATTTGTTTCATTCTACGCAGCCGTAGTTGACGGAGGATCACCAATTTTAACTGCACTTATTTCGTTGTCACCTTTCTTTCTTTTGTTACACGGGTTAATCGCAGTTCAAAGTGCATACATATCATCTCTTGTAGTAACCTTGGTAACATTGTTTATGCTTGGCATTTATCTGGGGAAAATAGCCAAAGAAAACGCACTATTTTACGGAATCCAAACATTGCTTGCTGGTATAGCAACAGTAGGAATTGCATTGATGCTAGGAGCTATATAACAGAGTTTAATGCAAACCCAATCTGGTATATACTCGTAAGTTTACCAAAAAATTTCGTGATGCCTTAACCAGTTTTACATTCTGGCGGAGCTATCTTGAGGCGTTTTCACTTCTTCAACTATCATTTTTCCAGCCGCAACCTCGTCGATGGAGTGTATAGTTGCCCCAAATTCCTCTAGTTTCTTCTGGATATCCTCAAAACTTATTGAGGTTCCAACAACGATAACTTTCGCGTTTTCGACCTGCTGGTCTATCTCATTGATAATTATGTTTACGCCTTCCACGCCTTCTAAGTGGCTGAGAGCTTCAGAAACTTCAACAACGCTGGGCTTGTGTGGCTTTAGGACATCTAAGACAAGTCTTCGTATCATTTTTGAACGACGAGCTTATTGTCTTAGCGTGTATATTAACCATTCCTTTAACAACAGCAACAACAGTTTTGGTTAGCTTCTTCAATGAAGAAACAGTAGAATAATTTCGATTGGTTATACATATACGATCGTGAATGTCGTAGTAAAATCAACCCTTAGGTAGCTACAATATTGTGGGTCATACTCTTCAAACTAGTTCAGTTCATAATACTGGCGTCTTTGTGGTTTTCATTTCTGACTTTAGAAAGAAGACGGGAATGGTTCCGCTCGTTAATGAAAAAATTACAAAACTTCTCAAGTTCAGTTATTTTGGTCCATTGATAATTTGTGGTTACACCTTTGCAATTATGGATTATCTTACTTACTTTGATTTTTTGGCTTTGTCTCTTACTGTTTTGGGCACAATTGTAGTTGTAAAATCTAAACTCGATTTGGGTATTTGTCACACTTGGGCAGGATACTGCAAGAAATCTTCAGAACTTGACGTTAGCGGAATATACGCATACATACGTCATCCTCTATACACAGGAATACACCTGTTCTCAGTAGGCGAATTAGTAACGTTGACGCTTCATGCACCTTGGTATCTTACTTTGATTGCAATAATAATGGGATTGTTCATGATTTGTTTTCTTTCTATCACTGCGTCAAAAGAAACAGATTACTTAACAAAAAACTTAGGTGAACACTTCGTTAGATACAAAGAACAAGTTCACCCTTTTTTGCCCATAAAAAAATATTCATAACCAGAAACTTAGCAGTAAAGTGTGTTCGTCTTTTCTGTGCTTTAATCTAAGAAACAAAACTAGAAATTAACTCCAAAAAAGGTGGAGTTGTGGGAGAACTGTGGACGGTGTCTTCATTGGAGTAATGAACAGCAATTATTTTGCCATTCTTATCCAAGATGATATCTCTTCGATTGTTGGGTATTCGTCCTTGGAAATTTTGCCTTGAGCAACATAGATTTTGGCTAGTGCTCCTACTTTTCTGCTAAGCTGAATCAGCTCATTGTCTGCCAGTTCCTTTCGCGATTTTATTCCTGCATCTATAAGTAATTCAGCGTCACTTGAGTCCACTCCCGGAATCATCATAAGCTGAGCCGTTGCCTGCAGATTCTCCGCCATCTCTTGGGAAACTCGCGTCTTTTCTCCGATGACCGCGGGGTCGGTTGTGAGGAGATCGCCAACAGAACGTTATTCCAAGGCTTCTTAGTTCTTTTCCCAAAGCTGGACCGATTCCTTTTATGTCCTCAGGATTGTCAAGGCTCTTCAGCTTAGCTTGATTCGGTGCCATGTTTCCCTCGATTCTTTCGAGTCTAAGTTTAATTTCTGCAAGCTCCGCCTGCTGCTTCTTAGTCGCCGCTGCGCCTTCTTCGCTTAAGCGCTTGACTCCAATCATTGCTGCTTCTTGTTTTTTCAGATCAGCAACCATCTTTTCTCCAGTTTCGTCTGCCTTTTTCTCTATCGTGGAAATCAGGTCTGAACCAACCTTTTTGACTGCTTTTCCTTGGGCGGTCAAAAGAGCTAAAGTTTCTTTGTTGTTTTCTTCGAGATCTGAGCTGACTGTGCTGAAGAATTTCTGGTTCACCTTTCTACCGTATTCCATCTGTTCAGCCATCTCAGCTGTTGAGGCTTCCTGGGTTTTCCTAAGGGCAGCCAAGTTTCCGCCTACTTTCAGGAACAGTTTAACAATTTCAGGGTTAGGGGGCTGTTTACGGTATATGATTATGCAGGTGATTCCCAGAAAGATGAATGTTGAAGTTATGAAAATCCACAAATATGTCTCTACGCTGAGGGAACCGGCTATCCTGCCTATGAGGTAAGGAGTTACAACATAGCCTGGTTCATTGTTTACCAGCAAGTTAACCATGGCAAAGGAACCCATGATTGACATGAAAAGTTGCGAATATGCATAATCCATACAATTATTTCTCGTTTTGCGACCAACCAGATGCACCTCATTTTATTCCTATGTAAATATAATGAAAGACATGTCTGTATAGTTGTTTCGGAACCAGCTTTGAAAGTGTTATGAACGCAGAATTTGTATTAGAAATCCAGATGCTAATTCAAAGTCGCTTTTGGGTCAGTGTGATCTGTTTCGATAAATCATACACTTCAGGATTGTCACGTAGCCGATGGATAGAAATGCGAACTAAGCGTTCTGCAACTAGTCATTCACTAAAGTGGGCCAGTCAAAACATTTAGATTCCGTTTTTGAGTCGTCTGTAAGTGTGGTAATCCACATATTCCAAGTTCTCGTTTTCGATCTGATGACGGACCGTAAACTTCTGCCGTGGTCTTTTCTCTAATATTTGACTGGTTGTCATGAAAGAGTATGCATCGCTTCCAGCCCCAGAGCCGTAGCTGACAAGGACTACCCGTTCATCTGGTTTAGCAACATCTAGAACCGCCGCCAAGCCGATAGGCGAAGAACCAGAATATGCGTTTCCGAAATTGGCAACTTTTAGGCTTGGCAAATATTGCTCCTCTTTGAATCCCAGTTGTTTTGCAACTTTAACTGGAAAACCAAGGTTTGGCTGATGAGGAACAAAATAGTCTATATCCTCAACTTTGAGGTTCAGTTGCTCCATGATTGTTCTGCAAGCTTTTATGACGTGCTTGAAGTAGGCAGGTTCACCTGTGAATCGTCCGCCATGTCTGGGATAAGCTTGCATGTCTCTTCTCCAAAAGTCTGGCATGTCTGATGTGCAGGAGTACCATCCTTCAACCTCGGCTATAACATCATGCATGCCGAAGATGAATGCTGAACCGCCAAAACCCACGAAATGGTCCAGTTCGCCTCCCAGCTCATTTCTGGGGGCAGCTTGAGAGTTATCTGCTCCTATTACCATGGCGTAGTCTGTTTTGGTTTTTGGATAATAAACAAGGGACGCGGCATCCTTGAACATGCTCGTGGCTGCTTTGCACGCAAACTCGGTGTCGATGGCGTCCACGCTTTGGACTCCATTTTTTTCTTCTTTGCCTAGCTTTAGAACTTGGGCTACTTTGGAGGCTATTGGGTTAACAGCGTATGGGTTAGATTCTGAGCCGACGTAAACTTTGCCGATGGATGTTTTGTCTACTCCTGAATGGATTAGAGCCAATTTTCCTGCTTCTACTGATGCAGTGACAGCGTCTTCGTCGATGAATGGCACAGACCTTTCCATGTTTCCTTCTTTGATTCGGAATTTTGAGGTGTAGACTCCATATCCGACGATTCCAGATGTTTCATACTCTTTTTTGGGTTTATGAATTTCGCATTTTTGGTGTGGATAGTAGCCGTCAGCAAGAGTAAAAGCAAGAGAGATTGTGGGGATGATGTCACTTTCTCCTACGGTGTGTCTTCTTCGGAACCGTGGGACAACGTTTTTTCCATCAAAACAGGAGCTATCATCTCCGTCTTTAAGCAGGATATCTGTTAGTCTTCCTGGAACTCGAGTGTTTCCATTGTGGAATGAGACAATTCCGTAAATATATGAACCCATCTTGACGAACCTGTTAGTGGGTTGTTTAACGATAGTGGAGACTTCAATATTACCCTGTTCATAGAAGAAATCGAAGTCCTTCATCTTTCCGAATGCTCTTTCGTCCGCAGTTGCCACAATAGTTTTTGCCTCGGAAGTACTCTTTTCCGCAGAGAGTGCACTGGCTAGCTCGTAGTCTATCCCCTATGTAGGAGACTCTTCTTTCGATTGGTTCGCTGCTCATTTTAGCTCCTCCCCAAAATGTTTATGTACGCTTTTGTGCCAAAACCTTCCAGCTCTGAAACACAACCCAGCCTAGGAGCTTCTCCGTTCACGTGAACCTGTCGGCTACCTGCTTCTCCCCTTAACTGTTTAACAACCTCAAATATTTGGGCTCCTCCAGTGGCTCCAAGGGGATTCCCGTCAGCCTTGAGACCTCCATTCAAGTTTACGAAAAGCTTTCTGCCCTCGATTTGGTAGAAGCCACTGATAGGATTCGCAGCTTTTGTATATGTCAAGCCATGCTTTTCCTCTCTTGGAGAAACCCATGTCTTCTAGAGACAGCATTTCCAGGAGCGTTGATTGATCGTAGAGCTCTGCTATCTGAATGTCAGCCACTTCAACTTTAGCCTGTTTGAGGGCGGTCTGCATGGCTAACGTGTTTGCTACAAATCCTGTTCTGTCCTTTCGTGCGGGAAAGGTGATGTAGTCTGTGGCTGAAGATGATCCTAAAATCTGAACCGGAATGCTTGAACATTTCTTGGCAACCTCTGGGCTTGCCAGAATCAATGCTGAGGCTCCGTCAGAGATGGGAGCAAAGTCGAAGAGCCCCAAGGATCTGGCTGTAGTCCGCGCATTCAATACAGTGTCTACTGTTATGGCGCTCTGATATTGGGCGTGGGGGTTCTGTGTGGCGTTGTTGTGGTTTTTGACGGATATCTGAGCAAGAGCCCTGTAAAGTTTTTCGAGTTGCTCTCCGGAGATTCCGTATTTTTTGATGTATCCGTTGAGAAGAAGTTCATGATTTGCTTCGGGTGTACATCCCGCATAGTAGCTCCATGGGTCCTCTAGGAGCATCAGGGCGTCTCTGATTTTGTCCCAGCGGTCAGTCATTTTCTCCATTCCGCCAACTAGGACAATGTCATATGTTCCTGATTTGACTGCATGGCAGGCGTTGAGAAGTGCGGAGCTGAATGATCTGGTTTTTTCCATTGGAACATGAAGTTCTAGGAGTTCAGAAAAGAAGCCTTCTTCAAGTCCGATTTTGTTTGTGACTTGGAGGAAGTAGTCTGAAAGGTAGCAGGCGTTCAAGTCTTTTCGTGTTATGCACGCAGAATCTAGTGCTTGAAGTCCAGCTTCCTCTATTAGAGATTCAGGCTCTCTTTCATAATGTTCTCCAAATTTTGTCCTGCCGACTCCGATTATGGCAGGGTTTTGTGATTTCATAAATTCAACGTCCTCTTAACTGGGAGTTTATTTCTGGAATCACCTTCCTTTAAAGAGTTATCCTTATCCCCGAAAAGAAAAACGTCTTTTATGTTCAATTTTTACTGTTAATTGGCTGTTTTTGGGGCTGTTTTTAGTGTGAATTAGCAAGAGGAGAGGTTAACAAATCCTTTATTTGGAAGCCAGTTGTATTCGTAGGATATCTTGGTGACGTCTTATGCTGGCTGCTTCTGTTGCCGCCCTCATTGCGGATACGTTGCTTTTATCATCTGAACTTGCTGAGATTCTTTTTTCCATAATTTCTTTTACCATAATCTTTGCTGTTCTGTCTGGTGTCTTCTATTTAGCAGGAAATATTGTTGTTGGACGAAACAGAGTCAGCTTAAAGGATGCGCTTGTCGATTTCTGTTCTCGGAACCCTCGTTTTCATTGTATGCCTCTCTGTTTTTAGCCTAGAGGTCGCAGCGGTTCTGTCTTTGATTGCGTGGTTGCTTTTAGTTAGATACTACTATGAAACGGGTTTGGCGGGCTCTATCGCCGTGGGAGTAACTTCTGTGATTAGTCGCGGTTGTTATTCTAGCGATTTTGAGTATCCTATTGGGGTATTCGCTGCTTTTCAGTTGGTTACCTGTGTTCGTGGTTGGCTAGTGCTGTTTCAAGAATTGAGGAGATGCTGTGGTGGATCAGAAGAAAAGGACGGTTATTCTTGGTTTAGTTTTTGTTTTGTTGCTTGTTTTTGCTTATGTGGAGAACGGTTCTTTTTTTGGGAGTGTTGGGGATGTTTTTTTGAATCCACCGTTGGCTGTTTTGTTTGTTTTTGTGCATAATGTTTTGGTTGTTTCTCTTATTCTGCTCGGGATGACGTTCTATGTTGGGCTTGTCTTGAATTTTATGCCTCAAAGGAAGTCAGAGTATGTGCTTCTTCATAATCCGCGCATTTTTGCGTTTGTTTTCACGGTGATGATTATTTTTATCAGCATTCTCAGGGCGAGCATGCTGGTTTATGGTCAGGTTGTGGTTGACACGCTGATTTTTGTTGTTCTGTTAAGCACTCCAAACGCGATTATTGAAGGGTATGGAATTTTCAAGACCATAGAAAAGACATTGAAACAGAAAGATGACAACTAAGTCTCTTGCTGCGATTTACTTGATTTTCTTTGTGGCTGCGATTATAGAGGTCTGCTTACGTATATCTGTTGAGGGCACTAGTCTAAGACAGGTGATTACTGCTGATGGCTAACCGATTACATTATGCCTTCTTTTGGTTTGAATTGCTCGGTGATTATCATGGTTGTTGTAAGGAAAACGTCGGGCAATACTCTGAGTTTCTCTGTCAAAAATTTGTCCAAGTGAACAATGTCTTTAACGTCTATTTTTATTACGATGTCGTTTTCTCCAATAACAAGATTTGCTTCAGTAACTTCTTTGAATTCGCAGATTCCTTTCAGAAAATCCCTTTCTGAACCCGACTTAACTGTGATTAGAACATATGCATGCAAATTAAATTCGCCATTCCATCTTTAGTTCATGGTTGTTTTCGGAAGAAATTAACTTTTTGGATTAGCATTTCTTGTTTTGCTTGTTTTTAGGAAAAAAGACTGTTTTAGAAGATTAATTGCCACAAAAAAATTTTCTAGCGTTAAATTGTGTTTCAGTAGAAATTCTATTTTTCTAAAGTTAATCGTGGAAAAGGGTGTTTTCACCAATGAAGTATTATTAGTATACTAATATTCGAGTGAAGCTGGATGTTTTTGCGGTTTTTTCTGGAGTTTGTTGATGCTTTTGTATCCATAACTCAATAATTTACAAAGAAATGTGAGCCTGTAAACGCTGTTCAGAAACATTTTTTACTTTTTTAGTTTGGTTATTCCATCAGGTTTTCCTAGGTAAACTATGTTCGCGATTCCTATAAAGAGACCCGTTTCAATTACGCCGGGGATCAGCTTAAGTCGCTGATTCAGTTCTTTGATGTCCGCTATTGCTCCAAAATCGACGTCCACGATATAGTTGCCATTATCCGTCACAACTGCGCCGACCTTTCCTTTTCCCTCACGCAACAGAGTTTTTCCGTCCAGCTCGTTTATTCCTGCCGTAGCCGTTGCCAATGCAAAGGGTAAAACCTCCACTGGAACACGGAAGGTTATTCCCAGTTTCTCTACCAGTTTCGTTTCATCCGCAACTATGACAACCTGCTTGGCTGCTGAGGCAACTATTTTTTCTCGTGTTAATGCTCCACCTCCTCCCTTAATCATGTCTAGTTTATGGTCGACCTCGTCGGCTCCATCTATGGCTAAGTCAAGGATGGGGTACTCGTCTAATGTCGTTAGGGGAACTCCTGACCGTACAGCCAAAATCATTGCTTGACTAGAACTTGGCACTCCGAGAACCCGTAAACCATCCTGCTGCATCAGCCGTCCTATCTCCTGAATCACGTATGCAGCTGTGCTTCCACTACCCAGCCCCACAACGAAGCCGTCTTCTACATGCTTAACCGCTTCAAGTGCTACCCGTTTTTTTGCTTCTTCTCGCCAATCCACCTAATCAAGCCTCAGTTTCGATTTGCCCAAGCCGCTCCAAAACCTTTTCCACCTCGGACCTGATCTGGTCAATTCTCTCTTCAGCATCAGTTTTCTTCGGTTTCGAGGGCTGCTTTGGCTTCTTCTTGACTTTCTCAGTTTGAGAAGACGCTGCAGATGGTGCAGGTTTGGAGGTCTCGGGTTTTGGCTTTATGTCTAGGTTTACCCTCAAGCCGCCTATCTTCTTGTTTATTTCGTCGAAGCGATCATTGAATAGTTTTATGAGATCATCTTGCATTGATTCCAGTTGATGGAGGGCTACAATCGACTCTTTTTCGGTGATTGAGTCTTTGATCTCTCGCATCCTCGACTTGTAGTTCTGTGCTAAGCTGTCTCTCTCCTTCTCATCAATCTTGCCTTCTGCTTGAGCTTCGTAGATGCGGCGGATGCCAAAACTGAGGATTTCTCTTTCAACATCTAATATTCTGAGTTGCTTTTTGGATTTCTGAGCGTCGAAAGGCGTAACTGTTCGGTCCCCCTTGAGAGGCAATATCGTGGTGGTTTCGAGAATTTCGGGCGGCTCTTGGTCGATGTTTTTCCTTCCTCTCCTCATCATATAGATTGTTATCAAAGATACTATAACTGCCCCGAGTGCAATTGCATACGTCAAGACATCAGAATTCACGAAGGTTCCTTCTCCAACCCAGTTCCTTTTTTTTATTGTTGTATATAAGTTTGAGGAAAGACTTTCTGAAGCTTTCGGTCATTTTTATGCAAAAACTAGCATATATGTCCTTAGTATGCTCTTCAGTTCTGGAATATCTACCAAATCGGCACCAAAAAGGCGATTTCTAAAGTAGTGATGCCGCGGTAGGAAAATATGTTCTTTGGGCGTTTTCTTTAATGCCCGCTGACTTATTTGATCTCAAATTTTTCTGTTGATGCAAGTTCAAGGCTGTCCGTAAAGGTCTTGAGAACTTGTTTTTGATGTTTTTTTGTCCATAGTATTGGACCTAGTAATGTAATGGCTCCAAAAGTTATCATGATTGTTGTCAGAGGAGTGATTGTTGTGGCGTAGGTTATTTTCCACCATTGGAGTGCTCCTTCGTAACTCCATATTTCTTTCTGCGTTAGGTTTGAGGTTGTAAGTAATTGTGTATGGTTCTGGATTATGGATGTTGCGTACATCCAGATGCTGAATCCTATTATTATGAGTAGGCTTGCGGTCAAGACTGTTAGTTTGCGTTGGTTTATTTTTTTCAGATTTTTTAGTGCATTCATGTAAGAGTCCACATTCATGTTTATTGTATCTTTTGATTTAATATGTTGGTTATTGCGTAAGTGACTGCAATTCAAAATATGATATATGTCCGATAAATTACATAGATAATTCGATATATTTTACATGCAACCGAAACCTGAAACTAGAGTCCTGATTTACCTGGGCTCGTGTCCTAATGGGGTTTATTTGTGAGGCAAAAATTTTCAAATTAGTTTAATAAATAAAATGTTACCGAATTCCAAGATAAAGGTGTTAAAATCTTCAAGAAGCTCAAATGAAAATTGCACTGCAGACCGTGGTTGTTTTTGTGGCGGAGGGAGTGGGATTCGAACCCACGCGACCCAGGGGGTCACAGGCTTTCAAGGCCTGCGCGTTATCCGCTCTGCCATCCCTCCAACCAGACTGATTCATTATTGGCGGTCTATAAGCTTTTACGCAAGACCCCGTTGTTCAGTACAGGTAATCCTGTTGATATTCCTGAAGATCACTGTGATTAATGTTGACGCTCTGTAAACAGTAGTTAAATATCTAGTATGAACCTGACTGTTACTAGATCTGGTTCTTTCAGAATTTCCATCCGATGATACGTTGCCGCTTTTATTCCCACCTTCGTCGGATGCCTTTCTGGGTCATATTTTTCTCCCCACGCTTTCGCACGCAGCCTAACCCCTTCAGAAGTTTCTTCAATGCCCAAAACCTCAAAACGGGAATACAGGTTACCCTTCAACTCGAACTCGAGCAGCAGTTCCTCAAGCCAACTGTAAAGAAGAGCAGGCTCATCTTGCCCCTCAACCATGAAGCTTTCTTCAGTTTGTGCTTCAACCTTTTCAAGTTCGGTCATAACATCCGTCATTGCAGCTGCCGCGTTTTCGAATGCCTCTTCTAAGGTTTCTCCGTACGCTTCGATATACGCGTCGGCTGTGTGCTCTAGGAACTTGAAACGTTTTTTCATCTCAAACTCCAGTTTGCGGCTATGGTCAAAAATATTTTGGAACATTCTCTATAACTGCGACCGCAAGCTCTATGGCTTTCTCTACATCATCGAGGTTCAGGATACCTGCTGGACTGTGAATATAACGGGCTGCAATCGAAACTACTCCACTTGGCACGCCGTCCCTGCTTAAGGCGATTCTAGCGGCATCCGTGGCGCCTCGGATTCCAGTCTCCAGCTGATACGGAATGTTGTTTTGCTTCGCCGAATCAATAAGCAACCTTAACACTTTCGGATGCGCGATTAAGCCTGCGTCTGCCACCGTTAAGACAGGTCCCTCTCCCATCTTTGCTGGAGCCTCTCCCTCTCCAACTCCCGGAGTGTCACCTGCCACGCTTGCGTCAAAGGCGATGCCCAAGTCAGGTTCTATCTGGAAGGCGGCTATTGTTGCTCCCCTTAGACCAACCTCCTCCTGTATTGTACCTACAGCGTAAACGTTACAGTCAACATTTTGCAGTCTCTTCATGATTTCAATCATTATGACGCATCCAACACGGTCGTCGAAAGCCTTTCCCAAAACAACATTGTCGCCTATTTGGGTAAATTTTGTGTCAAAACTTACAACATCGCCGACTTGGACTCCCATCTTTTCTGCTTCTTCTTTGTCTTTGGCTCCGATGTCGATGAAGAGTTTATCCGCCTCAATGACCTTCTTTTTCTCTGCCTCAGTCTGTATGTGGACTGGTTTTGAGCCAATAACTCCAGTTAAGGGACCTTTGTCCGTGTGGACAATGACATTCTGTGCCAAGAGGATACGGTCGTCGATTCCCCCAATCTTAGTAAACTGGAGGAAACCTTTTTTCTTTATGTTTTTTATCATGAGTCCAACCTCGTCCATGTGGGCTGCAATCATGACGGTTGGCGCATCCTTCTTGCCCTTCTTGAATGCAATCAGGTTTCCAAGTTTGTCTTCCCTGACTTCGTCAACGTAGGGCTTCAGATACTTTTCCATTAACTTTCGAACGTCGTCTTCTCTTCCTGTTACTCCATTAGTGTTCGAAAGTTTCTCCAGAACCTCAACCAACTTCAAAGCAAATTCCCCACAACTAGAACATCATACCCATTATATCAAATTAACGCGCGCATGTCGAAAAAAATCTCTAAGATACGGAAGTTCGCGCTCTCATCACTCTTTTTCTAACTAGAATCCCAATTAATGTTGCTGTTAAGAAAAGTAGAGCACTAGCTAGGTAACTGTAAAGAATTAACGTACTTGTTGGAGAACTTAGCTAACAATTTTTATTGTTCTTGTTTAGCTGAAGAATTCTTTGATTGGAAGAATTATTCCAATTAACCAGAGTATGATTAGTATTATGTTAAATGGAAGCATGTATGCAGGCAGAAGATTACCGGCAATGTACACAAGGACAAGTTGCCCGAACAGAGCGATACCGCCTATAACCAGCTGTGTGTACCAAGCCCATTTTTCTCCCTTCCTATATGGTAGTAAAGCTATGATAGCGGCACTCGAAGTGGTGCCAAACATATATAGTCCCATGAATTGGTATAGAAGCGTTATTTGATCCATGACATTTGGGTTGAAAGCACGAATCTGCGAAACGGTTACTCCAAGCAATCCTTCGTCTATGGGAATCAAGAATAAATTTTGTAAGGCGTATACCACACCTATTATGTCCACGATGGCTATCAAAGCGGATGCGATATTCAAAACTCTACTTAAATCAATCACCTCCCCCTATTGTTTTTTCTTAAAGGAAAGAAATGCAAAAAATATAGCTTCTGCTCTTCTCCCCCTTTGCACGAAATGTGCGTTATCTTAGTGAGTATAAGTTGGATTAAAAATTAACTGTTGAACTGTTCGCTCTAATCTGTTGGTTCTTTAACTGTTTTTTCTAGTAAAATACGAATACCTTTGATTCAACAGAAGATGATTTAGGTTTTAGTTCTGATATTGAACTCAATTTTAACATCTAAAAATTCCTTAAATCTTTAGTTAGCTCAAGATTAAAATCTTTAATGCATGCGCAAATATTATTGTGACAAATTACTTTACAATACAAAGCCTTTTATATTAAGATGTAGTTTATACTCTTGGTGATTAAATGACTAAAAAAACTAGTTTGAGGGAAATCGAGAAAAAGACTTACATGTCATATAATCAAGACGGCTTACTCGACATATTTGTTGGCGTTTATATTCTATTATTTGGCATAGGAATTTTACTACTGACTATGACCGATTTTAGCACATGGTTTGTAATTCCAGCAATTTTTCCTGCAATTATGATACCCATTTGGATTTCGGCAAAGAAGCGGATAACAATGCCAAGGATTGGTTATGTAAAGTTTAGAAGTGGAGGAGCAAATAGGTTAACGGCAATCTTCATTGGACTAATGGTGGCAGGTTTGGGAACTTTCGCGATTTTTACTTTCTCGGCAAGTGAAGATTGGGCATTGACGCTGATGGATCTAATCGTTTCAAATAGTATGATAATAATCGGTGTCGGAGCGGCAATTATTTCCAGTCTCTTCGCATATACTATGGGTCTCAAGCGGCTTTATGGATATGGACTGTTAACATTTGTGCTGTTTATCACAGGTTATTTCGTAGCTATTCCATTTGAATATTTCTTAGTAACCATAGGGTTTGTAATCGTTATCAGTGGCTTTGTTCTTTTGATGCGATTCATACGAAAATATCCACTACCGCAAGGTGACAAAATCATTGCCCAAGAATCCTTCTAACCTGAAGAACATTGACCGAGTTATACATGAACCTACTAGATTGATGATTATGACTCAACTCTATGTTGTTGAAAGTGCAGACTTCCTATTCCTTCAACATCAACTTCAGATGACTCCCGGTAATCTATCTGCCCATTTAAGCAAGCTTGAAAAAGCAGGTTATGTTGAAATCGTGAAAGAGTTCATTGAACGAAAACCCCATACAGCACTGAAATTAACAAAAAAAGGACGTAGTGCCTTCAAAGAATATCAGCAAAATCTAGAACAAGTATTCAGTGATTTGTCAAAATAATTCACATGCACCGTTGTATTCTCTAACTCTTGTTTGGGTTTGGCGTTAAATTTTAAACACTAAATGGGCGCGCATACAAAGATTAAATCTAAATCCAAGTGCTCGTTAACTATGGACGACTTCCCTAATCTCGGCGAAGGGAAAAAGCAAGTAAAAAAGATTCTAAGGCTTCTTTTTCATCTCATGGCGTATCCACAAGAGAACGCCTATAGCTATAGGGATTCCAAAGATAATTAGACTCCAGATTAGTATTGAAATCATAGAATCTACTACATAGTCAAATGTCCAATTTGCAATAGCAACATTCCACTTATCATCGATGAAAACCTTGATGCAGAACGCAATAAAGAACAAAAACGATATTCCGCCTCCTCCGCTTGTCGTGTGTGAACGCTTGCCAAAGAAATTGTATTCCTTCTTTTCATCATTAGGCAATCGTCTCCACCACAGATAACCTGCTGCTGCTGCAATTATTACTGGGATTCCGATTATGACAAGTTCCCAGAAAATCAAATGTAACATAAAGGTCACCATATTATCCATTGTCCATAGACCCAAAGTCGATGGCATCATACCTGTTGATTGGGCATCCCCGACGAACCACAAAAAGACATAAATTGCACCTACTGATGCCACAATAGCTGCTACTACAAATAAAGCAAACATAGTCCAATGCTTTTTCAAGAATTTTTTCCAAGCACCAGAGTAATTTTCTGTCTCAATTTCATCTATCATAAATTTCCCCTTCCGAAAGGCTACAAAAACAATAGTAAACGGTACTTGTTTTATGTATATAATTTTTTGTATAGTGGTGATGAGTTGGGGTTAAAATTTATCTTTAAAGTGTTCCTGTAATTTTTTGATTTCTTCTGGGTTTGCAGAATCAATGAACTCTAACATCTTTTTTTTGTTTCTAATTTCTAACAGTCTTTTTTTTCTACTTTTTGCTACTGTATAGACCGGATAAACTCGCCACAACTGTCTAAGCATTAATGCAGTTGGATCAACGGATTTTGTGACAAGTCCTTCATCAACTAACTCTTTCAGATAGTCAGTTAATCTTTGTCTTGAGATGTGTTTCTCCGATCCATTCTCAACAAATTCTTTTAGAAGATGAGTCCATCGCGTTTTTCCTTTGTCCTCAATAAATAGGGCAATATCATATTTTGAAAAATGAATCAATCTCATTTTTAGATTTATCCCAACTTAGACCTAGTCTAATATCAGACTATTAAGCATTATGACTAATTTGGGTTTGGGGATAAAATTTAACACCTCAGATGTTTACTCTAATTAGTAGGTTTTTTAGCTGTATTTTGTGAAAAAAAGCTCAATTTGACATTATAAAAAACTCATGCTAAACTCAGATAAATCAAAATAACGTATTCGGAGAACCCGACTGCTAATTACATCAAATAAAACTCTATAAGTGAGTAACCATGTTCTTATGAATAAAATGACTGACGAAAAAAAGGAAAAGGGCACAGCTGTTTTTCCCATGTTGCTGATGGGTGGCCTATTTGTTGTAATCCACAGTCTGTCTATGCTGATAACTCAGCCCTTTGAAGCAGTAGGATTGGATGTTTTCGAAAACCCAAACGATCCAATTAACCTGCTTGTCTTCTTCGTGACCATGTTAGCAGTCACAGTTACAATACTACTGATTGCCAAATTCTGGAAGAAACAGTTCATACAAGTCATCATTCTGGGGTCAATAAGCTACACGTCTTTTTTTGTCTTCTATCCGCTGATGTCCTTTGTGGTCTCCGCCACTTTGGCACTATTCATCTCGGTAATCGCCGCAGCAATATTGGTTGTGGCACTCATTAAATATCCAGAATGGTACATAATCGACTTGACCGGAATAATCGTTGGCGTAGGCGCTATCGGAATCTTCGGAATATCCCTTAGCATCTTTCTAGTAATCATTCTACTCATCGGTCTGTCAATATACGACGCCATTTCAGTCTACAAGACCAAACACATGATCGATCTTGCTGACGCAGTTATGGACCTTAGACTGCCAGTCATGCTGGTTGTACCAAAAGTACGAACTTATTCTCTTCTCAAAGAAACGAAGGGGATAAAAGAAAAACTAGAAGATAACGAAGAGCGAGAAGCCTTCTTCTTGGGCTTGGGAGACATAGTTATGCCCGGAATATTGGTTGTCTCAGCTCTCCAAAACATTGCCGACAACGGGCTCATCGTTGCCTTATCTGTGATGCTCGGCACCCTTATTGGATTCGCAGTTCTCATGTCTGTTGTAATTAAAGGAAAGCCACAAGCTGGGTTGCCTTACTTGTGCAGCGGTGCCATCCTGGGCTATGTGGTATCAAGCTACCTACTGTTCGGCGAGTTAGTTGGTCTAATCCTTCCGTTTTAGGGTCAAACTCGCGTTTTCTGTAACCTTGATGTTCCAAAAACCCAAAGGTATTTCTGAAGAGATGACATTAAATCTGGTAGTTAAGGGAAAAAGTATTTAAAACGCGGAAAGACGATAAGGCAACATCTAAGGGAGTATCTTAGCGATGGTAAGAAAAGCAAGAATCAAGCTGACAAGCACAGATTACAAAAAGCTTGAGAATGTATGCGGAGAACTAAAAATCATTGCTGAGAAGACCGGCGTGAAGATTACGGGACCACATCCTCTGCCAACAAAAAAACTTAAGGTTCCAGTACGCAAAACACCGTGCGGTCAAGGAACTGCAACATGGGACCGATGGGAGCTGCGAATACACAAACGCCTCATCATAGTTGACGCTGAAGAACGTGTTATGCGAAGAATCATGAGAGTTCGTGTACCCGAGGAAGTTTTCGTCAGCATAGAACTGCTGTAAACACATCTGGTCTTCTTTTTCTTGTAGCTTATTCTGTTTCTAAAAATCGCCCAGTGCAGGGCTATATGTGTAAGCTGTTAAAGCGATTGCTACGGCAAATGCTATTGCCCAGAATGTCTTGTTCCATCTGAAAACCTTCAAGCCATCCATTACGCCAAAAGGAATGAGATTAAAAACTGCAAGAAATGCATTTATGAATGCAACAAACCAGAAAAGGTCCTGCGTAGCTGTTGCAATCAGGATGCATCCCGCTGAAAGAAGCATGTTGGTTACTGGTCCAGAAAGAGCTGTTTTTCCAACAGTTTCCCTTGTCCCCGACCCCGTAATCATCACTGCTCCAGGAGAAATAATCTTGAAGGGAAGAAAAATTGAAACCAACGTTATGAGTGCTCCTTGCAGGGTTAGCCTAAATTCTGCCCACAATCTGAAGTGTTGTGCTGAGAATTTGTGGGCAAGTTCGTGAAGAAGAAATGACAACGTGAATGCGATTGACAGGATTGCTAGATTCAGCAGTGATGACCTTGAGACTGCTGAAAGAAAGTAGGTTAGGCCAACAGCCATGACTAGGAGAGTTCCGATGAGCAGGTGTTTGAGTTCTGTTTTGCTGAACCAGAATATCTTGGATGATGACTGGGGCGCATATGAGATGGTGTACTTGTATGAAGGTGCCTTATTCCATTCATGGGTGTTCACTGGCGACGCGTCTCTTGGAGCCTTTGCCCTCCACGCTTCAGGGCATTCATGCCTCTCTGGTAGACGATGGTCTCCGCAGAATTGTCCCCCACAGTAAGTGCATCGAAAGGGGAGAACAACATCGTCGCCGCAGTATTGACACTTCGCCGTTTGCTTCATCTTCCTTCTGGTTTAATAAAAAATTGGTTAATGCGGGATGGTTTAAATGTTTAGCTCCAAAACGGTATGCTGTTTCTCTGTTTTTGTGTGGCGTCGAAACAATATGTTTTGTTACCTGTATGGTGTTACTCGCGGTTGTAGATGGATAAAGATTTAATAATGCCTTTTGGTATTACGAAATTATTAAAAGGTAATACTTAGTTCGGGTTGAACCAGTAACCGTGCTTGGAGCTGCAACAAAATAATGCCTGAGAATGCAATCATCAAGCTTGAGAACGTTTCAACTGTCTACGAGGGCGAAAGCAGACCCGCCATCAAAGGCATAAACCTCACTCTCAAACAAAACGAGCTAGTTTATGTTGTGGGACCAAACGCCTCCGGAAAAACAACTTTGCTCGAAACCATAAACGGGCTGCTCCCACCATTCAAAGGAAAAGTATCTGTTTTCGGATTAGACGTCCAATCTAACGGACGAAAAATAAGATGCCAAATAGGATACGTCCCTCAAGACTTCATGGTGAAACCCGGAGAACCCTACAAAACCATAGATGTCGTTTTGATGGGACGTTACGGACAGATAGGATTTCTTCACAACCCTGAAGCTGAAGACAAACAAAAAGCTCTAGAAGCCCTCAAACTACTAGGTATTGAAGAGCTTGCAGACAGACCAATGGGCAAACTCTCTGGCGGTCAACAACAAAAAGTGATGCTTGCCCGAGCCCTAGCAAAAACCCCCAAAATCCTTCTTTTAGACGAGCCCTTCAGCAACTTGGACCCAGATTCACGCGGACAAATTCCCTCCCTAATCAGACGACTTCACAAAGAAAAAGAATTAACTACCCTCATTGTGACACACGACATCCACCACATGATAGACAACTGCAACAGAGTCATAGTAGTAACTAACGGCAAAATCACCTTCGACGGGACACCAAAAAACGCCCTACCCCTCGTAGAAAACCATCCACACACAACCTCATTGGAGAAAAACCACCATTGATTTGGCTCGAATTCGCCATCATGCAACGAGCACTGATTGCCTGTATCCTAGCAGGTTTCTTGATGGGCTTGATAGGCGTTTTCGTTGTTAGGATGCGACTCTCAGCCATAGGCTACTCCATGTCCCACGGCGCCTTTGCAGGAGCAGCCCTAGGCGTAGCAACTGCAACAAATCCGCTTGTAACTGGTCTGCTTTTTGCGTCAGGCACCGCCTTTATGATAGGTCCAATCGCGGATAAGGCGAGGTTGCATGCGGATACTGTTACCAGCATAGTTTTTCCTTTAAACATGGCTTTGGCTTTCGTGTTTCTGACTTTGGCGCCGGAGGTTGGGCTCAGCAGTCAAGTGGCTAATGTTCTTTGGGGCAGCATAATCTCAATGACTAACTCTGATTTGTTTTACCTGACTACTTTGTTTGCGGCTACGTTAGCCATAGTGTATTTCATCTGGAAGGAACTCTTCGCCATAATGTTTAACAGGAAACTGGCTGAAGCAGATGGAATCAACACTAAACCCTTCATTTACCTGATCATCTTTTTGGCGGGGGTTGTCATCACTTTTTCCCTAAAACTTGTGGGAGGGCTACTCATCTACGCTCTTCTTTTTAACCCCGCTTCTACTGTACTACAGTTTTCTGAAAACATGAGAAAAGTAGTGATAGCTTCCCCACTAATCGGCATGGCAACAACTATTTCTGGACTTTTTGTTTCTTTGTTTTTTGATTTACCAGTTGGCTCCTGCATAGTTATTGTGTCAACCATTGTTTTTGCAGTCGCACTTCTTTTATCACCCAAAAGAAGGAGAAAAGAGGAAAATGAAAATGAAAAATAAAAAGCTGTTAATTTGTGGCATGGCTTTGATGATGCTTCCTTTATTGTTCTTTTCAGTAACCGAAGCCCAAACTTCCGACAAACCCATAATAGTCTGCACAACAAGCGCAGTTGGCAACATAGTTGAAGAATGCTTAGGCGACACAGCAAATGTCTTGGTGCTGGTTCAACCCGGTCTTTGCCCTGCCGACTATGAAATTAAACCTGGATTCGTTGCTGCTGTGAGCAAAGCAACGATTCTGTTTAAACAAAACATTCCAGGCGAATCTTGGCTGGACGGATTACTTGAAGCTGCAGGAAACTCGAACCTAACAGTGGTTGCTATTCCCGGAGCATACAACACTCCTGCAGGAGCAAAAAATTACATACGTGGAGTAGGAGGAAACCTGAGCCAAATCTTGGATATAAACTTGGATTCAAAAATTTCAGAACTACTAAATGATGTAGACGAAGTTTCCAGTTGGATGGCAAGTCAAGCTGAAACCTTGCAGGCATCAAATGTGAATGTCATCTGCATGAGTTGGCTTAAAACATTCATAGAATCGGCGGGCTTCACAGTTGTAGCAACATACAATCCACCAGAAACACTATCCGCTGGCGACATAACCGCTCTATTAGAAACTGCGCAGACTGAAGGTGTGGCTTTGGTAGTGGACAACCTTCAAATCGATGTCGAGTTTGGGGGCGGAATAGCTTCACAAGTTGGTGCTGAACATTTGGTGCTAACAAACTTTCCAGGCGCCATTCCAGGAACCGAAAACTTGCCTAAAATGCTACGTTACAACGCAGAACAACTTTTCAACGGCACCTTCACATGGCAGTCTACGTTCACTCTCAAAGCAGAAAAAGCTGACCTACACAACCAAGTGACCATATTCCAGATAACCACATCATTAGCAGTTATCGTCGCTTTAGTGGAAGCAGTCTTGCTCTACGCCAAGAGAAAACGAAAATGAGGCGCCCCAAAAAATGAACAAAAAAGCATACTTCGATGAACATGCAAACAGTTGGGATGAACGATTTTTTTCTCCCAAACTTTCCTCTTTTTTGGAAAATTTTGTTCCACTGTTTGGTTTAACGTTTGGACAGAACGTTTTGGATGTGGGCACCGGTACTGGAGTATTAATTCCTTATTTAATTCGAGCGGTTGGACCCGAAGGATCGGTTACTGCTGTTGACTACTCAGAAAAAATGGTTCAGGTATGCAAGACAAAACAAGCACACATCAAGAATGTCAACATAAACGTTGGGAACATCGAAGAAGACACTTATCACGCGCAATCATTTGATGCTGTGGTCTGTTTTGGGGTATTTCCTCATCTAGAGAATAAACAGAAAGCGTTGCAAAACATGAATTATGCACTAAAACCCTGCGGCAAACTGGTTATTGCACACTCACTCAGCAGTGAAGAAATAAGAATTCATCACCAAGATGCTTCGTTAGCTGTAGTGCATGATGTGCTGCCACAAAAGGCTGAGCTGATACATTTACTGGAGCAGACCGGATTCACTCAAATCAGCATTAAAGATGAACCCGGATGCTACCTATGCATTGCTCATAAAGTTTGAAAACTTTAACTAAAAATGTCACTTGAAAAAGCTTGGTGCCGGGGGCGGGAGTCGAGCCCGCGACTTCTGGGCACCTATTTTTTTAGGAGATTGCTCTCCAGATCATGAGTCTGGCGCCATAACCAGGCTAGGCTACCCCGGCTTTGCTTTTCTTTGCTATCTTGAAGGATAACAGTGAATTAAGGTTTTCTGGAACTTTTTGTTGTCCGTTTTTCTTAATCTTTATGTTTGACATTACTTTTCTATGGCTTGTAATTTTATTTCTGTTGATTTTTGCCAAATTTATTGTTAGTAACTGATGAGCTGTTATTGGATTGAATAGTATAATCGTTCTCGGCGACTAAAACAATTCAAATCTAATACATCATGTTCTTTTAACTTAGGCTCTTTAGACGTCATGGATTAATATGAATACTACTTATCTTTACTCAATAGAAACTGTATTATGAGTTAATGCTAATTTGTAAAATCATATGCTGATTCTTATTTTCACTTCTCAAAGGATATAAACTATTCGTGTGTATTAGAACTTGGTTTACAAAACATGAGACGCTCAAAATTGGAAATTCATATAGCTATTCTTCGGGCTCTGGCTTACCATGGAAAATTAAAGCCGACCCATATCACATACAAGGCAAACATAAACTGTAGCGCTTTGAAAGAATGCATAGATTTTCTGCTGGAACGCAATCTGATCAAGGAACAATCAATCAGCAAAGGACACAAACAAGAAAAGTCTACGCAATCACCGACTTGGGTCTAACTGCCCTCCGAAACGTCAAAGAAATAAACAATGCTCTCCACGTATTCGATGAACTAAACGTGTCAAGACTTGAATTACCCCGAGAAAACCCGCAAATTCCCTTCTAGTCTGCTCTCAGATTGACAGTTTACAGAATGTAACTATAATTTTCCCTCGCCTCGTTTTTGTCGGGGCTAAAAAAATTCATCCTAAAATCTTAGAAACCTTTTTGTGGATTCAATACCGGATGCAGTAGAGACTGTCTTCTGGCCATGCTGTCATGCATTCCGTTGTTCTTTTGAAGAATATTTGAAACATATACTTTTTTTAAAAAGACTGGTTTGTTTATTGCTTGCCTGTAGCTCACTCGGTTTCTTCTTCGTTCCATTTCTCTATCTTGAGTTTGTTGTCTCCTACGGTGAAACTGATTTTTACTGGAACAGCAGAGTTGGCTTTGAATGGGAACATGCTGTCTTCAGTCAAGTCTACAGGTACATAGATTAGGTATTTTCCGTCTTTTCTCTTGAAGAGTCGTCCCTTTACTTCGTTAACCATGTTTGTCACCAGCCAGGGATAATGCTTGAAGCTACGCGAATATTTAACTTTTTTATGTTGCTTTTGGCTTATGGTGACGCTATTTTGACCTAAGGGTAAGTTTCTGTTACACATAAAATGTTAAACTTTGTGTTAAGTTACCTGTTGTTTGCAATCTTTTCATGGAGGACTTTGGCATTTAGTCAACTTTCTTGTTGCCAACATGCTTCTCAAAAAGCGTCTCCCAATCAATCTTGATCATCGCCACAATTATAAGAATCAACAGAGCAACCGTGATTACTGTTCCTATCCACCCTGACCCACCAAATACTGATTTCAATTAATTCGATTGACTGTTGACCGCTGTACAGCCAAAATGAATGTCATCAAGCATCTTACCGAAAAGGGCCGGTATGAATGCTTTCCAAAACGGGTAACGCATAACACCCAATGGAATGAAAAGCAAATCATCTGGCAAAGGTGTTAGGGCAAAAAGAAAGATTGTCGCAGGTCCGTACTTGTCAAAGAGTTTCACCATGTACTTCATTTTTCTTGTGTCTTTGTTCGTTTACTATTTTTCTTCCATAGTAGCCAAGCGTGTATCCTGAAAATTCTCCGAGTGCTGCACCTAATCCACCGCTAACTGCAACAAAAAACGGATCCAAAACCGCCCCTAAAAAGAAAATTACGATGGTGTATGGTATAGGAAAGACCACGGACACGGAACCGATGAAGCTTATGATAAAAATGCCAAGATAACCAAACTGAAGTAGCTAAATCCTCCATCCACTGAAACAACCAAGTCTTCATCTCCAACATCGGCGTGTATTTCACGTTACCTGTTGTGGCTTTAACTTTTTTCGGAAAAGCCACAAAAAAGAAATGACTTTTGGCTGCTAAAAACCTGTTTGCGCCTTTTTACTTAACATAAGTATATGATGTCTGGAAGTTGAAGGCTAAACAGACTGTGCTGGCATCATGAATCCCCACATTCTTGAAACGTTATGACCTAACTTGTTCATAGCAAACTTCCATTGATACGAGGCTTAATACTAAAGTTTCCATTAAGATTCCACCGTATTTCCCATAGCAATTTCAAGGAGATGATATATTCTCTCTAAAGAATGACAACTGCATGTGCAACGGCAGCAACAATTTTTTCTGGAAATGTAAGAATTTAATGTAAGAATTTAATAGGCTTACCGAGAAAATCAAATATGGATGCACAATGCAAAACAGTTTTACAGGCAAAATCTTACGAATCAACCTGACAACAGAAAAAATCTCGTTTGAGACTCTAGAAGAAACATTATATCGTCGCTATTTCGGAGGCAGAGGACTAATCTCTTATTATCTACTCAATGAACTGGAGCCAAAAACAAATCCGCTTAGTCCAGAAAACAAGTTAATTTTCGCCTGTGGTCCCGTAACTGGTGCGCCCTTCAGTGGCAGTGGACGTAACAGTGTAGGTGCCAAATCTCCCCTCACAGGTGCATACGGGGAAGCCGAAGCAGGAGGATTCTGGGGAGCAGAACTAAAACGAGCAGGATTCGATGCAATAATTGTTGAAGGTAAAGCATCAAGTCCCGTGTATCTGTGGATTCAGCGACCAAAAAGTGGAGCTTAGAGACGCTTCCCATCTGTGGGGGCTTGAAATCAAGAAATCTCAAGAAACAATTCGAAACGAATTAGACGATAAAACAGTTAAAGTGGCTCAGATTGGTCCAGGCGGAGAAAAACAGGTACGGTATGCGTGTGTTATTAATGACCTTGAATCATGCGGCTGGTCGAGGTGGCATGGGAGCAGTTATGGGCTCAAAAAACCTTAAAGCTAGTTGCAGTTAAAGGAAGCAACAAACGTTCCAGTTCGTAAACCAAAACGGCTCAGAAAACTTGCCACGTGGATGGCACAGAACGTTGACAGTATTGCCCGCGTTTTGCACACTTACGGAACAGGCGTTGAAATGGATGTTGGTGCAGAGGTGGGTAATCTTCCGATTCGTAACTTCAGAGACGGCGACTTTCCAGAAGTGGACAATATTTCGGCTGAAGCAGTGAAGAATACTATTGGCGTTGGCATGGGAACCTGTTTTGCTTGTGTTGTTGCCTGCAAAAAAGAGGTCAAAGTAACTGAGCCTTGGATTGTAGACCCAGAGTATGGCGGACCCGAATATGAGACCTTAGCCTCTTTGGGTTCCAACTGTGGAGTATCTGACCTCAAGGCAGTCTGCAAGGCAAACGAACTGTGCCAAAGATACTCAATAGACACCATAAGCACAGGCGTTACAATCAGTTTCGCCATGGAATGCTTCGAGCATGGCTTACTCACAAAAGCTGATACAGGCGGCCTTGACCTGAGTTTCGGAAATGCAGAATCCATGCTTAAAATGGTTGAGATGATCGGCGAAAAACGTGGCATCGGCGCATTGTTGGCTGAGGGCACAAAACGTGCTGCTGAAAGTATCGGAAATGGCGCCGAAGAGTTTGCGGTTCACGTTAAGGGCCAGGAAGTTCCAATGCATGACCCCCGACTGAAAAGAGGTGAGGCATTAGGGTACGCAGTGTCTCCTACAGGAGCAGATCACGTTCACAACATCCATGATACTTTCTTGTATCCTCAGCTTCCCAAAAGCTACAATAGTCTTGGAGTCTTGGAGGCGGTGCCCGTCGAGGATTTTGGACCCAAAAAAGTAAGGCTATACAAGATTGTTGGCGATTGGCGTACCCTCAACAACTTTCTGGTTACGTGCCTGTTTACTCCTTGGAGTGTCGTACAGAAGGTTGAGATTGTGCGTTCCGTTACTGGCTGGAACACAACAGCTTTTGAGTTGATGAAAGTTGTGGAAAGAGGAAACACGCTTGCAAGAATCTTCAACATCAGAGAAGGCTTCACAGAAAAGGACGATTGGCTTCCACCCAGATTCTTTAAACCCAAAACATCGGGCGCCTTAAGTGAAACGTCGGTGAATCCTGAAGATTTGCAGAAGGCAAAGATTCTTTACTATGATATGATGGGTTGGACTGAGCAGGGTGTTCCGAAACAGAGCAAGCTGGCGGAGCTGGATATCTCGTGGGCTGCAACCAAAATCTCTGCATGGTAGACGAGTGATAAACTAATATCCTACAGTTTTTAATTAGAGAGTCATCCATACAGCAATACGTTTGAAGGTGCACAAGTTTGCCTGTTAAGAGACAGAAATGGAGCGAAGACTTCGGTGAATGGTTCCGCGATGTGCTAATAAACTGCGGGAATAATGGATTACCGATATCCCATCAAGGGCTCTGGAGTTTGGATGCCCTACGGCTTTAAGATACGAAGAAATGTTCTCCAGATAATACGTGATTTATTGGATAACACCGGACATGATGAGACCCTGTTTCCACTATTGATTCCAGAAACTTCTTTAGCACAAGAGGCTGCCCACGTTAAGAGCTTCGAGGGTGAATGTTTCTGGGTAACCCATGGCGGCTACGAGCCCCTAAAAGTTAGGTATGCTCTGCGTCCCACAAGCGAGACTGTTATAGCTCCTATGCTAAAGCTTTGGATTCGTTCCCATGCAGACTTGCCCATGAAAATGTATCAGGTTGTAAACGTTTTTCGTCACGAAACCAAGGCGACCCGTCCAATCATAAGAATGCGTGAAGTTTCCACTTTCAAGGAAGCCCACACCTGCCACGCATCCGGTGAAGAAGCCGAAACAGCAGGTACAAGAGGCTGTTGGACTCTACAAGCAGTTCTTTGATTCGGTTGGCGTTCCCTACGTTGTTTCCCGAAGACCAGAATGGGACAAGTTTGCTGGAGCACTTTACACGATAGCTTTTGATTTGTTGTGTCCAGACGGCAGAGCTCTTCAGATAGGAACTGTGCATAATCTTGGACAAAACTTCGCCAAAGCTTTTGACATAACTTACGAGACTAAGGATGGCGGTCAAGAACACATCTGGACGACCAGTTACGGGATTTCTGGAAGAGGAATTGCAGCTGTTCTGATTGCCCACGGAGACGACAACGGTATTGTTTTGCCTCCAGAAATAGCGCCCATACAGGTAGCTGTTGTTCCAGTTCCATACAAGGGAAAAGAACAAGAGGTGAACCAAGCCTGCGCGGATGTTGCCGCTACCTTGAAGAACGCGGGGTATCGGGTTGAGTTGGATTTGCGGAGCGAGTTGACTCCCGGAAACAAGTTCTATTATTGGGAGCTTCGGGGTGTGCCTATCCGTGTCGATATTGGTCCCCGAGACTTATCAAATGGGGTGGTAACTATTGTTAGGCGGGACACTCTACAAAAGCAAGCATGCAAAATGGAAGATGCAACAGCGGCTGTGCAAGCGTTAGCGGAAGAGATTACCCATGACCTGAAGGCAAACGCTGAATCTTGGATGAGAGAACGAGTTTACAGGGTTAACCGTTTATCTGAGGCAAAAAGTTTGCTGAAACGTAAGGCGGGTATCGTTGAGGTTCAATGGTGCGGCAAAGACGAGTGCGGTCACCGCCTAGAGGAAACTGTTGAGGCACGGCTGCTAGGATTTCCCGAAGACACCACAGAAAAAGTAGATGGGAAATGTGTTGTCTGCGGAGAACAAGCAATAAATCTTGTAAGAGTTGCTTTGGCTTACTAGCCTTAACAAAGCTGTTTAATCTGTTGTAACCACAATTGCTAAGAAAACAAGAGTCGTTAATGTTATTCCAGTATCTGTTAATGTGTAGAACCTAAGTCATGGGAGACTAAACATTGCTGACGAAACTTAAACAACGAGTCCAAACATGGTTGACATCTACAGCTACGCTGTTTCATAACTTAGGTTTAACTCCAAATCATGTAAGCATCTTGGGAATAATTTTTGCTGCACTCGCTGCTGTCGCTTATTCACAATGGCATTTTAATCACTCTTCTCCTGATGTTAGCGCCTGTTTTGTTGCTCATCTCTGGATTATTTGATGCTTTAGATGGAGTTATAGCTAGAATTTACGGAGAAGCCACAAAATTTGGCGGATTCTTTGATTCTCTTCTTGACAGGTATGCTGACGCTATTGTTCTCTGCGGAATCATACTTGGCGGATTAACCAATCTTACATGGGGACTAGCCGCGCTCATGGGTTCCCTGCTTGTCAGTTACGTTCGGGCAAGAGCAGAAGCGGCGGGAGTAAAAATGGAATCAGTGGGTATAGCTGAACGGGCAGAACGGATAGTGTTAGTGGTGTTCGCAAGTTTTCTTAGTTACTTCTGGATTGATGCTTTAAACTGGAGCATCCTATTTCTTGCTATCCTAACAAACTTGACGGTAGTTCAGCGGGCAATCTATTTCCAAAAGGCGTAGCGATGACCAGAAAAGGAAAAGATTGTTTTTGTTTAAAGTTTACCTTCTTCTTGGAGGAGGACCTTGTCTTCGATCGTTTTTAGAGCGTACCTTTACTACGCCACGATGTATTGCACATGAAACACAGTAGTGTTTTGTTTCGGTGCTGCTGGAAATATATGTGCCTTGTTGGCGGAGTTCCTTGTAGAGGAGCGAGTCGACTAGTGAGATTCTTCGTGATACTCGTTTGGCTTTGTCGCGGGGCACTTGCTGACCGCAACCTTGGCACTGAACCAATGAGCCTTTTCCTTTGCTTCCTTTTGCTCTGCCTCTGGATTTTCGTTTGACTGGCATGTTTTTTCCTCATTATTGTAAATTAAACGGGGGTTATTAAGTATCACCAGACTCGGTTCATATACCTTACGTTTTTTTGCACACATTAGTGGCGCGCGCGACATCTTGAATATTAAAATCGTAGATTAGCCTCAGATTCTACCCTTTAGAAAGAGGGCGAAGGATCATCATGTTGTAGAAACTTTGCTGATGATGTTGTGGGCTAACTTCGTTTTAAGGTGATTTCGATTGTTGAAATATTTCTCGAGTTGCTTTCTCCTTCCCTTGGCGGCATCTCTTCGGTTCCGATGACTACTTTGTCTACTATCATTTCTTTGACGAATTTACGTCGAGCTATTTCGACGGCGTCGACAGCTGTTGTTATTGATCGTCCTCTTGCCTTCACGGTAGCCTCTTTTACGTCGGATCCGCTGAAAGCAGTTACGATAGCTAACACATAATCCATGGGTAGTTTTCTTCCTACAAATATTATTTTCGAGTCGTTAGATTTATTGCTCATTTTTAGATTCTCCGTTGCTTGTGCTGTTAGTGATGAATGGTTGCACTTTTAAAGCCTCTTGTTAAGTCAGAACAAAGGATCAAGACGAGACCCTATCTCTATGACAAACGTCTTGCACGCGCGTGCTTTGTCATGATGTATTGATGGATTTTGGGATAATTACGCGCCTCAACTATGCTCTAATCCTGTTTGGACTTAAACTTTCTGCAAATATTGTTCTCGGAGGTCATCTGCTTAACAATAGAGCAATATGGTTTTACCTCTCTGACTCTTTAAGTGAAGACAGTTTCTACAAACTCTCTCAACAGCCCATAAAACTACTTCCTCAACTTGCTTCCAATGGTTACTATTTGTCAGTTATTAATTTATTAAACATTCAAACGATAGAATGCGTGAACACGATCCAAAATTTTATTTTCCACTCCGAACACTTCAATATATGGTGATTGAATTGGGTATGGGAAAAAGCTCTAAGAAGAAGCCACTGACCAAGAAAGAACGAGAGGAAAAGAAAAAAAAGCGAAAAGAAAACCGCCCGAAATAGACTGAGCTACACCAGTTAGATGAGTACTCCCACAATTTAGTTTGTTGTTGCACACGTGCACCGCAGACTTTAGGTTACCTCCTTATCCAGACACACTTAACTGAACCCACCGCTTTTTTTAGATGTAAGATTTTTTTGTGCAACAATGTAAGAAACATAAAACATCTAAAGGCTTCGTACGCTAACACATGCCGATTTCAGGTAATTACTAGAGTTTTGAACACTTGTACTAAAAATTGCTTGCCTATTATGGTTCACGGTTATGGCAAAAACTGCTTTAAGTATTGGACTTTTTGGTAAGACATTTTAGTATGGTTTCTACACTTAATTGACTGTTAACGTGAAGGATTGGTGGTTTGCTTTGGGTCGGGTAGCAAAGGGCGTAAAATGCAGCGTAGCAGGCTGCGATAAAGATTCAATTCGTTCTCTCCCCAGAGATAAGGTGAGCGCAGCGGGATTGAAAGTTGATGGGGCTAGACGCTCCTACCTATGTAGAGACCACTACAAAGAATACAAGAAGGGCAGCAAAAAGGACAAGTTGCTTGAGCAATGGAGGCACAAAGGCTGATGCAAAAACTAAACCTCAATTCCTGTTCTGCCTATTCACTGATTTCTGCAATAATTAACTCTAAAGCTGGCTGGACAGATTGAGAATTCTCCAGTTACATTCAAACTTCATAGAATACGAGGTTATCGAAAAGGAGATAGCATTAGCTGAGGAACCAGAAAAAAAGAAGGATCGCCTCGAAGAACTCGCCGTACTATTCATTGCAGTCGAAGAGGGAGACGACGCAAACGTTGCAAGAAAAGCGATGGAAAACACCAAAGCCTCCTTAGACCAACTGAAAGTTAACAGGGTTCTGATTTACCCTTACGCTCATCTAAGCAACAACTTGGCGAAGCCATCTGATGCCCTGAACGTTCTAAACGAAATGAAGAGTATTGCCAAATGAGCTGGGACTAGAAACCTATTGTACTCCTTTTGGTTGGTGCAAAAAATTCTCCATCTCCATTAAGGGGCATCCTCTAGCTGAGCACCTCAGAATCGTTACTTCTGATTCGGCTGAGAAAGAGGATGTATGCGAAGCTTTGAAGGCAGAGGAGAAACTCAGGTCTTTCTGGTATATTCTGCAGC
Organism: Candidatus Bathyarchaeota archaeon; assembly: GCA_963697165.1. GTDB lineage: Archaea > Thermoproteota > Bathyarchaeia > Bathyarchaeales > Bathyarchaeaceae > Bathyarchaeum. The sequence continues at coordinate 163,120 of CAVOMX010000011.1, read as the reverse complement.
CTCGACGGAGAACTGATTCCAGTAGACAAATTCCATTTTAAAGACCACAAAAACTTGGAGAAGCTAGCCAATTACGAAATCAAGAAGGTTAGGGCTGTCCAGCAGGTTCCGCCTCATGTCCCACTGATGAAACGTTTAGAGATTGCCGATTATGAGCCTGGAAGCGACCCCGGCAACCTCCGATGGTATCCTAAGGGACGTTTGATTAAATCGTTGATTGAGCAATACGTGACAGAAAAGGTGATAGATTATGGCGGAATGGAAGTTGAAACTCCAATCATGTATGACATTCAACATCCAGCCATAGCACATTATCTGCAACGGTTTCCTGCCCGACAGTATATACTGTGTTCTGATAAACGGGACTTCTTTTTGAGGTTCAGTGCCTGTTTTGGTCAGTTTTTGATGGTTCATGATGCACAGTTTTCTTATCGGCAGCTTCCTTTGCGTATCTACGAGTTGACTAAGTACTCTTTTAGAAGGGAGAAGAGCGGCGAATTAACTGGATTACGAAGACTCAGATGCTTCACAATGCCTGACTGTCACGCTCTGGTTGCAGATTTGGATCAGGCTAAAGAAGAGTTTTTGGTCAGGTTCAAGCTTTCTATGGGAATTTTGGAGAACGGTTTAGAGCTAAGCAAAGATAACGATTACGAGTTGGCTATACGTTTAACGAAGGACTTCTACTCGGAGAACAAAGATTTTGTTCTCTCGATGGTGAAGTTGTTTAACAAGCCTGTTCTGGTGGAGATGTGGGAGGAACGGTTCTTCTATTTTGTTTTGAAGTGGGAATTCAATTTTGTTGATAACCTAAACAAAGCTTCTGCACTCTCTACCGACCAGATTGACATAGAGAACGCCAAACACTACGACATGACATACGTTGACGAAAACGGCGAAAAACAGTATCCTCTGGTTCTTCATTGTTCTCCAAGCGGCGCCATCGAACGAGACGTGTATGCCCTGCTAGAGAAGGCTCACAGAGAATCATTGAAAGGTAAAGTTCCGATACTTCCCCTGTGGTTGGCCCCTACTCAGGTGAGAATTGTTCCTGTGTCTGAGAAGTTCTTGGGTGACGCTGAAAAACTGGTGAAACAGATCGAAAGCAACAATATACGTGTTGACGTAGATGATCGCTCCCTGAGCTTAGGAAAGAAGGTTAGAGCAGCCGAGAAAGAGTGGGTAAACTACGTTTTGGTTATTGGCGAGAACGAAGTAAACTCGAGACGTTTTGCCCGTCAGAGACAGGAACGCTGGAAAACAGATGAGAAACATGAAACTCCAAGAACTAATAGCCGAAATAGCCGAAAAAACAGCAGATAAACCCTTCAAGCCACTAACTTTGCCAAAATTGCTTTCCAAAACGACCACAATTTGCATTCTAACACATGTTTTTGTAATCAATGGGCGACTGGTTCGTAGAATATTCCAGTTACCCCTTACATGACGATGGGTAAATTGTAATAAAGTGTTAGGGATACCGTAAAAGTCAAAATTTAAATATGCAGTAGATAGTTTATGGATGAAGTTTTCCTTTCGAAGGAGAGTTTGGTATGACAAAAGAACTTCTAGTTTACATCGATGGCAAGTTTTATCCTAAATCTGAGGCTAAAATCTCTGTGTATGACCATGGACTCCTTTACGGAGACGGAGTCTTTGAAGGAATACGAGCCTACAACGGCATAGTATTTCACCTAAAAGAGCACATAGACAGGCTCTACACGTCTGCTCATCCAATATTTCTGAAGATACCCCTAACCAAAGAGCAGCTTACAGAAGCCGTGCTTGAGGCCCTAAAAAAGAACAATCTAACAAACGCTTACATCCGCCTAGTAGTAACAAGAGGTGTCGGAGACTTGGGACTTGACCCCAGAAAATGCCCCAAAGCCACAATAATCATAATCACTGAGCCGCTACTTCAATTGCACTCCGCTGAGAAGGTCGAAAATGGAATACACACTATCATAACTTGGGTGAAACGCAACCCAGTGGATAGTGCAACTCACGAAATGAAGTCCCTAAACTACCTAAACAGTATATTAGGTAAAATCGAAGCAAACAACATCGGCGCGGACGAAGCCATCTGCCTAGACAAAACAGGTTACGTTTGCGAGGGCGTCGGCGAAAACATCTTCATAGTGCATGACTGCAAACTCTACACGCCTCCATTATCTTCAGGTGCGTTAGATGGAATAACTAGGGCACTGATTATCCGGTTGGCAAAGAAGCTGGGAATCGAAGTTACAGAGAGAAACATCACTCCCAACGAATTGTTCACTGCTGATGAGGTCTTTTTCACTGGAACTGCTGCAGAAGTTGCGCCAATACGAGAAGTAAACAAGCGTGTGATCGGTTCAGGTAAGCCTGGTCCAGTGACGAAACGGATTATGCAGGAGTTCGAAAAGGCAACAAAGGACCCGAAAGAGGGGACTCTAATCCAGTAGAGTTTGTGAACAATTAGTTGCCTGCTTGTGAGGCGGGCATTCCTGAATTTTTTTTGGAACCTTGCTTGGTTGTGATGCCGAAAACTATTGAAGTCAACAATTAATAGTCTCTAAATCTGGTGTTTTTCCAGATGCATAATATCCCTCTTTTGGACAGGGAACCATATGTGGAATCTTGACGCAATTTAGAGCAACAATGCTGGTTAGACTATTTTGCTGCAAGTTTTCTTGGTAAAATAAAAAACCAAAGACCATCGATACTGTCTATAAAATTATGCTGATGACGGCAAATATTGTGAATTATATTTTTTCTCGCTTAAGGTATGCAACGGTAAACAACATGCCGGTCTCTAGGCGAATATTTTGAACACCCACCATTTCCCAGCCTTCTTCCCCCAAATCGTTCAATTCTTTTTGAACATTTTGTATACTGGGATTTTTTTCTCTCTCAAATCGACTAATATGAATTTTGGTCTTTAAAGCAAGCACAATATACTCCCATTTCGTCAAGTCAAAATCACACCTACACTAAATCACTCGCAAATATTATGCTTAAACAGGTATTTAATTAATCGTCACCAACTTTTGGGTTTGGAAGTTAATTTTTAAACCTTAGCAATTTTTATAAATATTTGTTTTCACCTTAATTTGTTTCCTAATCTTTGAAGGCGTTATTGGTTTCTGAAAGGTTATTTGCAACTTTGTAGGTTAACTGTTTTTGTTTGGTGTAACAATGGATTGGCTAGTGTTTGCTTTGTTGTCTCCCGCATTCTGGGGATTGAATAATGTTGTTAACAAGTTTCTGATGACCAAAAAGTTTCATAGCTATTTTTCTATCGCAGTTTACCTGAATTTTGTAGATTTGATTTTTGCCAGCATCGTTTGTGCGACTAGTTCTGTTAGTTTCGAGTTCCCGTATGTTCTTTTTGCTATGGCTATTGGTGTATTGCCGTTGTTTGCCTTTTGGTTTTACACTAAAGCCCTTATGGTTGAGGAGATATCCCGGATTACTCCGCTGTTCCAGTTTATACCCCTATTCGTTGTTTTCTTGTCAGTCATGTTTCTGGATGAAATTCTTGGTGTCCCTAAATATTTGGGGGTTGCTTTGATAGTGCTGACTTCGATACTGATTTCATATAGGAAGTCTGAGAGTGGAAAGTCTTTGTCTTCTGCGTTTAAGTTGATGATTCCTTTTAGCATAATTCTTGCTGTATACACTGTTTTGAACAAGTATCTCCTTGGCTACTTGGACTACTGGTCAGTGTTCTTTTGGATGATGATTGGCTCCTGTTTTGGCGTCCTGTTTATGCTATGTTTTAGTAAGCCACGCAAAGAATTTGTTGAAACGGTTCCGCTTCTTGGAAAACGAACATTTTGTGTTGCTCTTTTAGGAGAAGGAACATACGTTCTGGGCACAATATTTTCGTTGATAGCCACATCTTTGGGTTACGTATCTTTAGTTTCTGCATTGTCGGGCTTGCAACACTTTTTTGTTTTCGTTTACATGCTTTTACTGAGTTTGTTTGTGCCTACCCTTCTCAAAGAAGAGATAAGCAGAAATGTGGTTACATTAAAAATTTTTGCAATAGTCTTAATGTTTGCAGGAACTTGGTTAGTAACTATATAACTTTGTTGTGAGAATTTGCTTTAGCCTTCTTGCAGGATGGTAAATAACTCTTAAGTAGAGTGAGCTACAAGGAAATTAATTGAGGCGCTGTTTAGAGACATTCACTTATTTGACAACTGCAGCGCTACGATGAGGTTCGAACATGATTAAACTCAGAAGTGTGAACTTCACAACCAAAATCATGCTTATTATTGTGAACAGACTGATTTTCAGAAAACAATTGCTAACAAAACTATAGTCAACGCTTGTTAAGCCTCTTCGTAGGCAACGACAAAGACCGTTCATACTCGTAGATTAGCCTCGAAGTTATAGTCCACGCTTCAAGCATCTCCGAATCCATACAGACAACCTCGTCCGCCAACTGAACCGTAGTTTCTGACAAGTGACCATGGGCAAACCCGCCGACAATCACTGCCGGGCTCTGCTTTACTTGTAGGGTGGAAACTGCGTCTTGAATTGTTTTCGGTTTGCCTTCTCTGCTGAATGCCATAACGTAGTCGGGTTTTGTTTCGGCGAGGAGCTGCTTCAAAGTTTTTTGCTCCAACGTGAGAAGGGTTTCTTCTTCAATTGGGACCTTTCCTTGCTGGAATAGCTGTTCTATGAGTCCGATGAAGCGGCTGTAGTTTCTGGGCAGCCTAGCCGCAGGATTAATTTTGATGACATAGTCCTTGTTGGTGTGAACGTATACTTGGAGTAGTCCTTCTTTGTTGAGGGGTGAACCTAGGGCTTCAAGCAGGGCAAAATGGGTTATGTCTGGGCGTCCTCTCTTCTCGTTGTTGTCTAGGCGCATCATGGCTAAGTGATGAAGCGATCTGTCCAGAAGAATTTGCTGCGGAGGCTTGTGTTGTCTTTTCGAGTGTCGCCTGACAGCGGGGTGGCTCCATAACTCTTCTGGAACCATTTCGAGTGCAGCCTCAGACAATATGAACGTGAGCAAACTTGACCCTTAGATTAGGTTCATTATGTTGTGATAAAAAGCTTAAGATACTATTTTCTCTTTTTCTTGCAGAACTGAAAAAAACTGTGTGTATAGTAAGGTATACTGTTATGTTTGGTTGTCAAACTCAAGTGTTATTAACGAGAATCAGGGAAGGCTCCAAAATTGGATTTTATGATGCTTGTGTATGCTACTGAAGTGTGGCTTGTGTTTCTTGTTCTAGCGCCGAAACTTGGTGAATACAGCGGGCACGTTAGCAGCTCATTTATTGCGGTTGCTTACACTCTGGCAATAACCTTACCTGTTCGTTGATGGAGTAGAATCAATGGTGACAGAAATCGATTTGCTGTAGATTGTTACCTTCTGGTTGACGATAACTCTATTTTTCAAGTTTGGTTTCGGTCACTACATCATAGAACATCCATGGAGCCGCCTAATCGCCCACTATAACATAATCAAAGGAAGAATGTGGAGTCTTGTGTTCTTAACAAACTTTGTTGCTCCAATATTTTGGAGATACATTCTAGGTTAACTCAAATTATTGTGGCTTCTTTTTTCGTTTAAGGAATATCGTCGTAGCGGCAATCAGGGTCACACCAACTAAGAGGGCTGTTAATGTTTCTGGGCGCTTAAACAGTCCGATAACATATTCGGTGAGGTTCTGAGGCTGAGAAACTGGAAGATTTTCTGCGGCTATCTGAAAGTAATTGTAACTGATGCTTGATGGCATAGTCACCACAGACTCCTCAGAGCACGTGATTGAAGAACTGGACTGCGATGAATTTGGTATCCATTCAAAAATTTGGGAGACCGCATAGAGGTTAAGCGAGGAAAGCGGTTTAACAGTGTCTCGGTAATAGACGGTGGGGTACATGACGTCGCTAGAGTAATTGCAATGCGACAGCCCAAGGGTGTGCCCCAATTCGTGGACAATAATGTTTTGCATGTCAACTTCTGTCATTACATGACCGCTTGGGGATTTTGCGGCAAGACATACTGTTCCGTCAGTTGCGATGCATGGTGACTTCGCTGTAATCTTAGATTGCCCTATTGTTGCTTCGCTTCCGCACTCTGCTATCCATCCGATGTAGACGTCGAAGCCTGAAACGTTTTCATAACTTATTGTTGGAACCAGACGGACCTGTGAGACATACGAAAAAGTTGTGTGGTTGGATGCGAACTCGTTTATTGCGTCGTTCCATTGGGTTATGCCGTTAAGCACTGCATTGAGGTAGAATGGTTTCCACCAAGATTTGTTCTCTTGTGGAAGTATGCTGACGCTTATGTTTGTCTTGTCCCATGTGTAGCTTCTAACCTCTATGGAGTACTCGGTTTGTGCTTCGGTCTGGAAAGAAGCAAGAAACAAAATTGAACATATATTCAGCAACAGAATGAAGGCTAATGCGAGCTTTTTCACATTCTACACTAACTATAATGTTCCAGTCGCTAAAACTTATGAGTTTCTATTTTTTGCATCAAAGAACTTATTTCTGTTAACGACCCTATGTTACGATATGGAACCGTACTTGGAACTAGATAACCCCTGCGGCAGAAAGAGGGAATTCTGCCGAAACTGTAGCAGCCTCTTCATGACGGTTAGACCCTTCATAAAAAATGCGGTTGTCCACAAAAAGTTCTTCATAGACCTAGGAAGAGACAAGAAACGAGTAGATTCTGTAGTCAAAATGATTCTTGATTGCCAAAATCTTGAGTTTCATGAACTCCACAAATTCGAAAAAAGCTTTGATGGAACCTTGGTTTTTAGAGCAAAACAGGAGAAAATCCACTTCGTTTATTGTGTAAACAAAAAGAAAATGGAGACCATGCTCTTCTTACGGGCAATAAACAACTTCACAGATTACAAGCGGCTATTGGAGAATGAACAGCAAATAAAAAGAATGGCAACAGAACTAAGCACATAACAAAACAGCAAAACCGCTGCCTTAAATGTTTGTGGGGGATTAACTTTTTAGTTGAGAAACAGGTATTCTGTTTCGGACATGTGGAAGTATTTCATGTGAGTTTCTTTAATCCTCTGCTTGTTTTCGTTATTTCGATCATCCTCTTGGTTGTATTACTGTATCGAAAAGTTGGCTTAGGCATCTCACTGATTGCCTCAGCGTTTCTGATGAGCTTTCTATCCCTTGGAATCTCTGAAACAGGAACAGTATTGCTGGAAACTTGCCTAGATCCCGTAACTTTGACGTTGGTTTTCGCCAGCTTCTTCATTATGCTCCTGAGTATCCTCTACAAAGAAACAGGACTGGTTGATGATTTAACCAGAAGCTTGGGCGGATTAATCAAAAATTCGAAAGTAATAGTTAGTTTGCTTCCAGCGGTTATCGGACTTTTACCTGTTGCTGGAGGAGCCTTAATGTCGGCGCCCATGGTGGATGCGGAAGCAGACAAGTTGGGACTTGATGAATCAAAGAAAACTTTCATAAACATCTGGTTTAGGCACGCCATTATACCCGTTTATCCTGTGAGCCAGTTCATTATCTTAACAGCTGCATTGACCCAAACCAGCATAGACATGCTCATCGGCAGACAAGTCTTTGTAGTGATTGTTATGATTGCAGTCGGCTATTTCATAGGACTAAGAAAAACTCGAGACCCCAAAACAGATAACACAAAAACAGAAGCAAATCAGAAATCCAACCTCAAACGGTTACTAACTTCTTTTTTGCCGATAATCATCACAGTTGTTTTGACAGCGGCATTAAATGTGAACATAACAATCGCAACACTTGTGGGAGTAGCCACAATTCTACTTATCACAAAAAAGGCAGCAGTATTCCCAAAAACTCTGAAAAACAAAGCAGTATGGGAAGTAACTTTGGCTGCTTTTGGCGCGTTACTTCTCAAAAACGTTACCTTAGCGTCTGGCGCCTCAGAAATCATCGGCAACACATTAGCAAACACTAACATGCCCGCAATCATAATAATTTCAGCCTGTACCCGCAGTTCTAGGACTTCTTCTTGGCTCCCCCTCCGGGGCAGTTGCATTAAGTGTTCCAATCCTAGCCGAAACCATTGCGTTCATTCCTAAAACCGCGAGCCTACTCTACATTTCAGCCTATCTTGGCTACCTGATTGCCCCAACACACTTGTGCTTAGTTTTCACTGCCCAATACTTCAAGTCGCCAATAAACAAGAGCTACAAATATTTGATACCCGCAACAACCATTTCAATAATTGCGGCACTCATAACTTACCTCATATTATAAACCTCACAAAACTTAATGCACACCACATAGGATTGTTATCTGCGATGAGTTCCCCGAAACAGATTGCCCTAAAACGTGTTCACACGCTCTTTCAGTTAGCCAAAGAAGTAATTCATGAAGACCCAGAACGGGCACAACGTTATGTCCAGATTGCACGAAAAATAGCCATGAGAACCAGACTGAGGCTCCCCAAAGAATATAGAAGCCTCGTTTGCAGCAAATGTAAAAGCTTTATCTTGCCGGGCGTAAATTGTCGTATCAGAATACAGCAGAGAAGGGAACCTCACATGGTGATAACATGCTTAAATTGCGGCGGACACTCCCGTATTCCACTAAAAGGCGGGGAAAAGCAGTGTTAACGCAAAAAATGAAGCGCCGAATAAAAGCTGCACTAGGCGCCGAGAAGCCAACAGTGTGGATTGGAAAAGAGGGCGTAACAGCCCAGAGTATAGGCGAAATTGCAAAGCAGCTTGACGCAAGAGAGATAATCAAAGTAAAAATACTGAAAACCGCGTTACAGGAAGAAGAAGCAAAAATTATTGCAGCACAGGTTGCGGAACAGACAGAGTCGGAGTTAGTTGATGTGCGCGGGCACACATTTTTGCTCTTCAAACGCAAGAAAAAACAGTAAACTCTATATCAAGTTACATGAAGTTGGTTTTCGCTAACCACGAAACTAATATAAGACATTCCTTTTCCCTTAGTGAAGGAAAATTAGGAAGAAGAAAGCCTTGCCGACACCTTACGATATTCCTGCATCAGTTCTTATCGATAGATTAGCTAAGCATCTGAAAGATGAAGTGGATGAAATAACTCCACCCGTATGGTCCAAATTCGCCAAAACTGGCGTTCACGCTCAGAGACCACCCACTAACCCTGACTGGTGGTTCGTTCGATGCGCCTCTATTATACGTAAAATCTATGTTAAAGGGCCTATTGGCATCGAGAAGCTCCGCCAAGAATACGGCGGCAGGTTAGACGGAGGAGCAAAACCCGAACATGCCAGCAAAGGAAGCGGCGCCATAGTTAGAAATGCTATTCAGCAACTTCAAAAAGCAGGTCTTGTTAGACCTCAAAGAACCGAAGGAAGAATAGTAACAAGTGAGGGGCGACAGCTGCTAGACCGGCTATCCACGGAACTGAAAAGGGAACTGGAAAAAACTCAACCCGAACTCGCAAAATATTAAGGGTGTGAAGAGTGAGCGAAGAAGAACTTGAAGGCCTCAGAAAAAGGAGGATGCTTGAGTTGCAGCAGAGGATGGTTGAAGAGCAGAGACAAAATCAAGCGCAGCAGCAACTTGAGGGACAAAAACAAGCTTTGCTTCGCAGAATGCTCACTCCTGAAGCTAGGAGACGCCTCACAAACTTGAACATGGTTAAACCAGAATTCACTCAACAGCTTGAACTGCAGTTGATTCAGTTGGCTCAGCAGGGGAGAATAAACCTTCCAATAACTGACGAGCAGCTGAAAGAGCTTCTTGTGAAGCTTCAGTCAGGCAAAAGAGATTACACAATTAGGAGAGTATAAAAGACGGCAAGAAACAAACCAACCGCCAAAAAATTAAGGCTTGCTAAGGCTGGAAAACAGAAGAAACCTGTTCCAACATGGGTTATAGCCAAAACAGGTGGACAAGTTAGATCTAATCCGAAGCGGAGACGCTGGCGACAGAGAAAGATAAAGGCTTGAGGGAAAATCAGATGGAAAAACCTGTTGATGAGATTACTGAAGAAGAGGAAGAAGAAGTAGAAGTGGAAACTGAGGAGACAGAAGAAGAGTCAGATTCTGAGGTTCCCGCGGAAGAGGATGAGGAACTCGAAGACGAAGAAGTTGAGGACGAAGAAGACTTCGTAGAAGCAAAAGAGCGGAGCAAAAAGAAAGAAAAAGAGTTAGAGGAAGAGGACATTGTTGAGGAAAGGTTCTACACGATTCCTCTAAGAAAGGTTTGGATTGTCCCCACGAAAGAAACGTGCTCCGAAAGCTGCAAGAGTTGTAAAAAGTTTTGTGATAAAGCACATGAAGGTCCGCACTGAAACTTACGACGACGAAGAGGAAGAGGCAGAGAGGCTAGTCATATCTAATGAAGTTAACGAAAAACTTTGGAGCAGAGGAATCGAGAAGCCGCCTAGAAGAATCAGAGTCCGTGTTGTTAAAGACAAGGAAGGGGTAGTGACTGTTCTTCTTGCTGAAGGAGACTAGCATTTGCCGCTTTTTCTCTTTGATTTGTTTGGTAACGCAAGCATAGGAGTTTACTCACTTGTCAACGATAAAATCGCAATTATTCCCCCACAGGTTCCAGAAACTAAGCGACAAAAGGTTGAGGAATGGTTGAAAGTAAAAGTCGTTGCCACTACAGTGGGTAAATCATTAGTCGTGGGCGCACTAGCCTGTTCCAATTCTAACGGCGTTGTCCTTTCCTCGTTTGCCACGGAAGAGGAGGTCAAAGCCATTAAATCAGTCGCTGACATTAACGTGACTGTTATGGACACGAAGAGAACAGCCTACGGAAACATGGTCTTGGCTAACGACAAAGGCGCCGTGGTTCATCCTAGGATGGAAAGAGAAGACATGAATAAGATCGAGGAGACCTTGGGAGTTGAAGTGGTTCCCACTGAGATAGCTGGGCTACCGTATGTTGGGTCGCTTGCAACTGCTACAAATAAGGGTGTGTTGGCTCATCCTTTGCTTAAAGAGGAGGAACGAAAAGTGTTAAATGATGTGTTGAAGGTTCCTGTTGATGTTGGAACCATTAATTGTGGAATACCTTATGTTTCCACAGGTCTTATAGGTAATAGTACTGGGGCTCTGGTGGGTCTGTTAACTACTGGACCCGAAATGTTCATAATTGGACAAGCACTTGATGTGGTGAAGTAATGATGAATGAAGTAAAAGTTTTTCGAGTTATAGGAAAAATCAGGAAACCCAATTTTCAAACAGACTTCCGGAAAGAGGTTAGAGCCTTGAAGCCGGAGGATGCAGTAGAGAAGGTCTACATGCTGTTAGGAAGCAAACATAGAGTCAAACGCTTCCAGATGAAAATCTCCAAGGTAGAGGAGATAGCTCTTGAGGATATTGAAGACAACATAATGAAGAAGTTGACTCAAGGAGCGGAAGAGTCTGTCCAGTGACGAAGAGGTCTTTCGTAGATTAGTTATGGAGTCGCGTTTCCTAGAAGAAACAATTAACGAGTTGCAGTCCAGACTCAGCATGACAAACTCTGCGGTAAACGAACTGAAAGTTTCAAGCATGACCCTTGAAGGTTTGGAGAAGGAGAAGAAAGGTGCACAGCTTTTTGTTCCTGTTGGCGGAGGCTCTTATATTAAAGCTAAGCTGGAGACCCCAGAAAATGTTGTTGTGGGTATAGGCGCGGATGTTGCTGTTGAACGGACATTTAAGGAAGCCAAAGTGGAACTAGAAGCACGTATAGCTGAGCTTGAGAAGACGAGGGAGGCTTTGGGGCAGCAGTTTAATCAGGTTGTTGGTAGAATTCAGGAAAATCGAGCCAGAATGGAAGATGTTTCGGCGAAGCTGAGAGAAGGAGAGCAGACAGGTGTTCGACAGGCTAAGAAAGGGGCTTAGCAACGCCGTCAGCAAGATTGTAGTAACTGAGCTGAAAGCAGAAAAGCTGCGTCCCATTTTAGACGAATTCAGGCTTAATCTTATCGAAAACGATGTTGCGGTACCCGTAGCCTATTACATAACCGATGAGCTGGAGAAGCGGCTCGACGGAGCTCAGGTGAAGCGGCTTGGCGACCGTAAAGATCTTGTGAAGGAGACCCTTCATGATGTCTTAATTGAGATTTTGACGACAAAAGAAGAAATCAATCTGCTTGATAGAATTGAGCAGAAGAGGAAGACAAAGGAGCCCTATACAATTCTTTTTGTGGGAATCAACGGAACCGGCAAAACCACCAGCATAGCTAAGGTTACAAAGTTTCTGATGAATAATGGCTACTCTGTTGTGCTTTCTGGCAGTGATACTTACCGTCCCGGTTCTATAGAGCAGCTTGAGGAGCACTCTAAGAGATTAGGCGTGCGTATGATTAAGCATAAGTATGGTGCTGATCCTGCGGCTGTGGCGTATGACACTATTAGTCATGCTCAGTCTCGGGGAATAAATGTGGTTTTGATTGACACTGCGGGGCGTATTCAGACTGACAGGAATCTAATGAGCGAGCTTGCTAAGATAAAGCGGGTTGTAAATCCAGACTTGACGATTTTGGTTATTGATGCGCTCATAGGAAACGATGCGGTGCTGCAGGCGGAGGAGTTTCATAAGAGCGTAAACGTTGACGGAACCATACTGACGAAGGTTGATGCTGATGTTAAGGGCGGGGCATCCCTGAGTGTGGCTCACGTAACTGGAAAACCCATTATCTTCATTGGAGTGGGACAGACCTATGAGGACTTGAAGGCTTTTGAGCCTGAAATGTTCACGCAGATGATACTCAAGTAAAAGAATCATCTTTTTTAGGGATAAACGTTTCATTTAAGTTTGGTAACGTAATTTCTGCGTTTTCGGGGTTATGTTAGAAGCGGGAGGAAAAATGTTGAGGGTTGCAATGGCTCAGATTAATTCGACCGTGGGAGACTTGGAAGGAAACGTCTCGAAGATAAAGAGGTTTCTTGTTGAGGCAAAACGCTGCGGAGCCGATTTGGTTGTTTTTCCTGAATTAGCAGTTACTGGTTATCCGCCTCAGGATTTGCTGCTTGAGAACGGGTTTGTTGAAAAAAACAAAAAGGTACTCGAGGAAATGATTAGGTGTAACGGTGTTGATGTTGTTGGGGTGGTCGGTTTTGTTGACTACATGGGAAAGGAGTTGTATAATGCTGCAGCCGTATTTAACAAAAACCAAATAGTTGGCATAGTTTACAAGACGCTTTTGCCAACGTATGACGTGTTTGATGAAGACCGATACTTCAAGCCCGCAAGAGAGGAGGAAATCACGCCATTATCAATTGCATTAAATGGAAAGCCGGTCAAGTTGGGCATAGAAATTTGTGAGGACCTGTGGGACCAGAATTATGACGTGAAAGTCACGGATTTGCTGGCTGAAAAGGGTGCGGAGTTGATTGTTAACATTTCTGCTTCGCCTTTTCTTGTCGGAAAGCATCTTGAACGAAACAGGTTGCTAAAAGAGAAGGTAACAAAAAATGGGGTGCCCATGTTCTACGTGAATCTTGTTGGGGGACAGGATGAGCTTGTTTTTGATGGTCACAGCATTGCAATGGATAAAACGGGCAACCTGATAGCTTTAGGCAAGCAGTTTGAGGAAGATTTGGTGATTACTAACATTGACTTGGAAGAAGGCGCCGCCCAGAAAATCGAAACTCCCGTGCATGATAAGACGCAGGAAATGTTCAACGCGCTAGTTTTGGGGATACATGATTATTTCATGAAGACTGGCTTTGAGAAGGCTGTTGTTGGGATGAGCGGCGGAATCGACTCGTCAGTAACTATATGCATAGCCGTTGAAGCCCTAGGCAAAGAGAATGTCATTGGAGTTTCTATGCCTTCAAGATTCTCTAGTGACCACAGTAAAACGGATGCTGAGCAGTTGGCTGAAAATCTTGGTATATGTTTTGTCAAGGTTGGGATACAGGATATTGTTGGCAGTTACCGCAAAGCGTTGGACGCGCCTTTGGATCAGTTGCGAAAACATTTTGGTGTAACCAAGGAAGCTGACGATTCTGTTGCCGACGAGAACATTCAGCCCAGAGCCAGAGGAAACCTTCTAATGGACATATCCAACCGACTCAAAGACCTGAAAATTTTGGTACTAAATACTGGAAACAAGACTGAGGTTGCACTCGGCTACTGCACATTATATGGGGATATGGCTGGTGGAATCGGGGCTCTTGGCGACGTGAGCAAGCTGGAGGTCTACAAGCTCGCAGAATACGTGAACAAGAAGGCAGGCAAACAGGTGATACCAAAGAATGTATTGGAGAAGAAACCGTCGCCTGAACTTAAAGCGTTCCAGTTTGACCCATTCGATTTTGATGTTGTAAGTCCGCTGGTTGACGAAATAATAGAAAACCGCAGAAGCAAGCATGACTTGATTGAGTTGGGTTATCCGCGAGATGCTGTTGAAGACACGTACATGCGAATCAGAAACTCGGAGTATAAGAGGCGGCAGGCGACACCATGCATCAAAATCACGCCCAAAGCTTTCGGCATAGGATGGAAAATGCCGATGATCAACAAATACAAAGGCTAATCTTCGTTAAATATTCAAATGCCCTTTTTTCTGTCAGTTTCTTTCTGTAGATATGGTTACTAGGGTTGCTGTCAAGAGTAGTGGCAGTCTTATCTATGATGGAAACTCTGGGATGATTGGCATAGAACATTCCACCCAAAGGCTCTAATCTGACTAAACAAGCAGAGTTTACCCTAAAAGTTTTAGGAGTATCGCTTTTGCTGAGTGTAGCCTGTTTTCGCTTTGGATGTAGATTACCGAGTTGGGGTCATTAATGATGTCGTCGGCTATTTCGTAGCCTCTGTGGATTGGCATATCATGCATTATCAGAGCATCAGTCTTTCCCAAAAGTTTCCTGTTTACCTGATAAGGAAGCATCAGCTTAACTCGTTTCTCCTTCTCCTTCTTGAACTTCTCGTCCAAGAAAAACTCCATATCCACCCACGTATCCGTGTAAACCACGTCAGAGTCCTCAACAGCTGCTTTAACATCAATAGAATTTTCATACAAGCCCGTGGCTTTCGCTGCCTCCAGTAGCTCCTCATCAACAGAAGCCTCATTCACAACGGGCGTAACAGTTACTATCTTCATTCCTGTTCTGGTGCAACCCTCAATCAATGAGTTGCAAATGTTATTGTGCACTCCAATGTATGCAAGCTTAAGCCCCTTCAGCTTTCCCTTCTTCTCTTTGATGGTCACCAAGTCGGCGATAATCTGGCAAGGATGATACTTTTCGTCGCATCCATTTATTACAGGAACACTGGAAGCCTCAGCCATAGCCCGCAACTCAGAATTCCGCAAAACACGTGCCATAATCGCGTCAACATAACCCGAAATAGACCGCATTTCATCCCCAAGATCAGCCAAAACTAGATTCGTTGTCATCCAATCCATGTAGATGGAGTGCCCACCAAGCTGGGTCATAGCCACCTCAAACGAGAGCCTAGTCCGAGTTGACGTCTTCTGAAAGATCATCGCCAAAGAATTGTCCTCCAAAACAAACTCGTAATCCACAGGACTCTTCTTGACCTTCAACGAACAATCAACAATATCTTCAATCTCTTTTGAAGACCAATTTCTAAGAGTAAGCAAATGCACAAGCGACCTCTCCACAAACTCCAGATACTTCTTCACGTTAGACTGTTATATAAATTACCAAAAAAAACAATTAGAAGTAAAAATCGAATGGCTAATACTTAGCGCATTTTTAGCTGATTGCTAAAAATGTATTCTTAGTTTGATGGTTTTTTTGAACCAAAGTGGTAGAATACTAAAATAAATGCCAGAGCTATGCTTGCGAACAACAGAATGAGTGATATATTTCCTTCACCGCGTTCGTAAAAGACAAAGCTGAATATTAGCATCAACACGGAAAGTATTACGATTCCGATGATTTGGGCAATTGATTCCCCTGATATAATAAATATTCAGGTTCCATTGTTGAATAAAAATGTTTACTATCGATTCTGCAAATAATACGTACCCCTTAGATTTTAGCTCCAAACCCAAAATCAGTGGTTATGTCAAAAATAGCTATTTACTAATAGTAGGAAAAAAATGGATTTGGAGACTAAGAACAGTTGATTGTTGAAAACAAGCTTATTTCTTGCAATATTGTATCCACTTGACTCATCCTTCGTAGACCATTATTCATTACAACCTAATGTTTAGAGGAATCCGCTAAAAAATAGCCTATATAGCTTGTGCTCAAGGATTGTTAGTGGTTTGGCTCTTCCGAATATGCGGAAATAGTTTTTTCCCATAGCTTCAATCATATCGCCTATATCATATCTGGGAAACAGGCAAGACGATATTATGAGCCGCCCCCATTCGCCCCGTTTTAGTTCGTGGAGCATCTTGGTGTCTTTGCTGGTCTCAACCTCAAAATAGTAAGTATCATAATTTGGAGAAACATACGGCAAATCGTCAAGCTGCTGTGCAAACGCTCCCTCGGTGGCGCTGTACATCTCAACTATCGGAACTTCACCGAAATGTTTCCTGAGAACAGGTCCATACTTGAACTGGATCTTTCTCACGCTGGTGCAGATGAGCCCCTTAAAGTTCCACAGGTCTTTAGGCTGTTTTCCATGTCTTCGCTTAATGTATCGGGCAAAAGAAAGAATCACAGGCGTTACGCCAATAACGGCCACCACAGGCTGATTCAGGGCAGACTGATAAACCAGCTCGAACCGTTTCTCCCAATCAAGTCTGCTGATGCCTGAGCCCAACGCATCTATTTCCTCCTGTCTGGGTAGAAGGCTAACCTGATTAAGCATTGGATTTAGTTTCGCGTAGGTTCCTGAGCTGTATCCATAAGTGATCGTTTGTCCACCAGCATCTGTGGTGGTTACTGTAGACGGAAAATTAAGGTTCAGTATCTTTCCCGACAGAACATCCATGCTGTTCATTCTGAGGGCATAGTTTGTTATTGCTCGTGCTCCACAATAAAAAATCTGTTCAATATGGGTCTTGGTAACTGGAAGAACCTTGGAATTGCCTGTGGAGCCTCTGGTCATAACCCAGCATAATGGCGGCTCAGACAGTATGGCAGAGTAGTTTCCTGCTTTAACTTCTTCAAGATATGGACTTAGACCAGCATAGTTGATTGTTGGAAAGTTTGCGCAAAACATAGAACCGTCTTTGGTTTCGTTAGCATAATGGGTTTTTCCGTAACCTGTTTTGGCGTAGCCTTCAAGCAGTTTCTCTAGGACTTGCTGCTGTGCCTCTGCAGGATTCTTTAAGGCTTCAAGCCAAGGATTAACAATGTGTTTTAGGATGTCTACGCCAATCATTGCTGTCCCATCGACAAACAAGAGCATATGGCACGTTTAGTTCAAAGGAAAATGCTGCATGAACTTTTAGGGTCTCGGATTCTTTCTCTTAGCCATAACTGCGCCTATTGCAACGCCTAGTATAACGATTGCGCCAATTATGATTAAGAATATGGGAAAGATGGAACTCATGTTAAGAATTCCAGACACTGAAAGATACAGCATAAAGCCAACTAGTATCAGGATAACTCCGCCGATTAGTGGACCTAAAACGCCGAACTCTTTCTTCTCATATTTTTCTTGTTGTCCGCCTTTCTCCATCTTTTCGTCTTTTTCATGTTTCTCATTTTTTTCCTGTTTTTCTGCCTTTTCGCTTCTGTAACGTTCAGGCGCAATAGATGGTCTAGGTTCTCCAGCCTTCAGAGCGGCGCCGCACTGGGAGCAAAATGAATTTTCTTCCTTGACTTCTGAGCCACACTTATGACAGTAAGTCATAACTTTCACCTTTCACAAATCTAACCATTTATTATTTCAATGATGAGTATTTAAAACATATACCCTATAATTATTCATAGAGAAATATTATAAGCGCTTACAGTAAGAAAACAATAAGTGAGGTGGAATTGTTTGAACGAAAACAATGAGACACACCGCAAATATCCAGAGGGAGTCTTTACCGCCATTTCTGTCGGATTTTTCCTGCTTCTTGTGGGAACAATTTTTGTAATCACACCTAACCTTTTTGACAAGATTCTGGACTTCTTAAAAAGTTTTGGTCTGATTAATGTCCCCCACACGGACGTGGCATTCATTGGACCAGAGTTTCCGTTTCAACACTTGACAGTCTATCAGGCTGTTGGACAATTCAGCATAGCATTGGCTGTATTCCAAATCTTCATCTTGGCATTACGATTCGTTATTCCTTCGTCATGGGAAAAAAGATCAGAAACCGTGGGTAACTTTGTTTACTGGACAGGAGCAGCCTTTCTAATCCAGTTATTCCTTATCGAAAACACGCAATGGTTCGTCTTTTGGTCCACGCTAATAATAATTGTCGGCGTTTCCCTGATTGCAAGAGCAGCAGTTATAGCGGTTTCAAAAATCTAACTATTTGCTTAAATGTTAGGTTTCCAGACAACCTATGTTTTGACAGAATCTGTGATCTAAATAACTGTGGTGTTTGCTATTCGATCGCTGTACTTTTGGTGAAGGTCTGTTGAAGTTATTACGCCGCCGACTACGTCCAAAATAGGTAGGACTGGATGGATTTTGCTTATGTTTCGTATAAACGCTTTTTCAATGCTTATCTTTTCATCGGATGTTGTAACAACTTTGAGACCCATTAAATTCTTACCAATTGTGGTACCATAAACGGTCTCTGCGATAATGAAATAAATAACAGCGAGTACGCCTATGGCAAATTGGAAACTAAATTGGTTAACCCACCCTAAAGGATTTAGTATAAAGAACGGCAATTGTGCAATGGCAAGCAAAATTCCAGTTGCGATGCTCACAATTATGTAATCGATGACATATGCAATTAATCTTTTTATCCAGTGTTCCTGCAGTTGTGTATCTTTTTCAAACCTTTCAACAACTGTGCTCTCTGATTTTGCTTCAGTCGTTACTGGGGTTCCACATTTGGTGCAAAACTTTGAGTCTTCAGGCAGTTTTTCGCCGCATTTCGTGCAGTAAATCTTGAACACCAACCGTTTAGACTAAGGGCACGTTTTGGGTTTATTAATCATTTGCAGTGATTATCTAAAAATACTTCTGTCATTACTGTTAGGAACAAACTGTCATCTAAAACGCTAGAGAGGGTGTACATCGAGGGCAGTCGCCTGCATACTCGGAGTCTGAGTTCATATGCTTCTCGGTAGCCAATTCTTTGGTTAACATTGGACCAACATTTAGAACCTGCTCTGTCTTGCTTCCGTAACGATAAACTGTTATGCCTTTACACTTCAGCTTGTAAGCCAGCAGATACACCCGCCTAACATCCTCCATGGTAGCGTAGGACGGAAGGTTAACCGTCTTGGACACCGCATTATCAACATACTTCTGGAACGCCGCCTGCATCCGCACATGCCACTTGGGGTCAATATCCAAAGATGTAACAAAGATTCTTCGCGTATCCTCTGGAACATCTTCCATTTTCTGTATGGAACCAGTTTTTGCGACATCCAAAATCAAGTCCCTGCGGCTAAAGTCTCTCTGCTTTGTCAGCTTTTCAAATGTTGGCTGAATCTCCAGCAGCCTTGAGCCATCCATAACGTTTCGAACAAAAGCCACGGCGAAGATTGGCTCTATTCCTCCGGAGCAACCAGCAATTATGCTTATGGTTCCAGTGGGTGCAACTGTTGTGACCGTAGAGTTGCGGATTGTCTTGTAGTCTTTCTTTTCCCAGAGGCTACCTCTAAAATTGAGGAAAGCTCCACGTTTCTCGCCAGTCTCAACAGATTTCTTCGTAGCCTCGTCACTGATGAATTTCATTACCTTTTCTGCTAGGGCTAACGCTTCCTCCGAATCGTAAGGAATACCCAGCATAATGAGCATGTCCGCAAAGCCCATTACGCCCAAACCAATTTTTCTGTTAGCCCTAGTGAGCGCCCCGATTTCCGGCACAGGATACCTGTTAACGTCAATAACGTTATCCAAAAAATGAACCGCAATTCCAACGACACGCTTCAGCTTCTCCCAGTCCACATCACTGTCCTTCACCATCATGGCCAAGTTGATAGAACCCAGATTGCATGATTCGAAGGGCAGAAGGGGTTGTTCTCCACACGGGTTTGTGCTCAATATCTTTCCCACCTGCGGAGTTGGATTATGCCTATTTATCTCATCAATGAATACAAGACCGGGGTCTCCTGTTCTCCAAGCATTGGCGACCAACAAATCAAAAACGTGACGAGCCCGTAGTTTCTTTTCAGCCTTTCCGCTTCGAGGATTTATCAGATCATATTCTGCATTGTTCTCCACTGCATCCATAAACTTGTCCGTAACTGCGACTGAAATGTTAAAGTTCGTCAAGATTCCTTCTTGGGACTTTGCTTCAATAAACCGTAAAATGTCGGGATGGGTCACATCCAAAATTGCCATGTTAGCTCCTCTTCTTCGTCCTCCCTGCTTAATGACGTTTGTTGCAGCGTCATAGATTGTCATAAACGAGACTGGACCAGAGGCTACGCCCTTGGTTGAGCCCACTATATCTCCTGCAGGTCGTAGCTTAGAGAAAGAGAAGCCTGTTCCTCCACCTGACTGATGAATTATCGCCATGTACTTCAGGGTAGTGAATATACCCTCAATCGAATCCTCGACAGGCAAGACGAAACAGGCGGAAAGCTGCCCCAGTCTGGTGCCTGCATTCATGAGGGTCGGAGAGTTAGGTAGAAAAAGTCTGTCAACCATAACTTGGTAAAATGTTTCTTCAGTCTGTTCAACCTCAGCGTTTTTGTCATAGAGAATGTCTGCTTTGGCTACTGCTTTGGCGACTCTGCGAAACATTTGGCGGGGAGTCTCAGTGACTTTGCCATCTTTGTCTTTCATGAGGTACCTGTTTTTCAGCACATGTATTGCGTTGACTCCCAGCTTTAAATCATCAACAACTCCAAAGAACTGTTTACACTCTCGGATTTCTGCACGTTTTTGACGATACAAGATGTATGCTTTTGCTACCTCAGCGTAACCGTTTCTGATGAGAACCTCCTCAACTATGTCCTGAATGTTTTCGACGCTGGGAATCTGCTCTTTAAAACCTTCGTTTAGGAGCCCCACAACCTCAACCGTAAGCTCTTTCGCTAAGTTTTCATCTCCCTTCTCCACAGCATTTAACGCCTTAAATATGGCATCAGCTATCTTGGTTTCATCAAAACCTACTATCCGCCCATCCCTTTTGGTGATCTTAGAAACTTTAACCAACTTTAGCTCCCCATATTTACTGAGGCTAGCCGTTACTTTAAGGTAATGAAAAAACAAGAAACCAAAACCTGAAACAGGTTTTCTGCTACCGCTAAACCGCTGAAATATCAGCAAAAAATTGCCAGGCTACCCGCTGCAAGTTTAAAGTTTAAGTAACAAAAAAGAAGAAAAGGAGAGGGGGATTTGTTTTTGTTTTAGTCGATGTTACATAGTTCGTTGTTGAGCCACGGGTAGAGAGCCTTGAGTTTCTTCATAGCTTCGTCGACTTTTGCTTTGGGGTACTCATATGGAAGTATTCTGCCATGGTTGTAATCGTCGTATGCTTGCATGTCGAAGTGTCCGTGACCGCACAACAGGAACACTATTGTTTTTTCTTCGCCAGTTTCTTTGCACTTGACTGCTTCGTCAATCGCCGCTTTTATCGCGTGTGATGGTTCAGGAGCTGGAATTATTCCCTCAGTTTGGGTGAACAGTTTTGCCGCTTCAAAGGTTACAAGCTGGTTGTATGCTCTAGATTGAATGACGCCTTCATCTTTTAGCAGACTGACAGTTGGAGCCATTCCATGATACCGTAATCCTCCCGCGTGGATTGGTGCAGGTATGAAAGTGTGACCTACTGTATGCATTTTGACTAACGGTATTATTTTTGCTGTGTCTCCGTGATCATAGGTGTAGTATCCTTTCGTAACCTTCGGACATGCCGAAGACTCAACTGCGATAAACTCTGTTTCCTTCTGGGCTTTACCTTTGACTTTGTCGTGGTAGTATGGCCAGAAAAGTCCTGAGAAACTGCTCCCTCCACCTATACAGCCGATAATCTGGTCAGGATACTCATCCACCATCGCCAACTGCTTCTGAGTTTCAAGACCGATAACAGTTTGATGCAGCAGAACGTGGTTAACGACGCTTCCTATAGTATATTTTACGTTATCAGTAGTGAGGGCTTCTTCAACTGCTTCGCTGATGGCTATTCCAAGACTTCCTGTGCTGTTTGGGTCAGTCTCCAAAACTGCTCTGCCGCTTTTCGTTCTGTTCGTTGGGCTTGGAAAGACTTCGGCGCCCCAAGTTTCCATCATAACTTTTCTGTATGGTTTCTGGTGATAGCTTGCACTTACCATGTAAACCGTAGCGTCAATTCCAAACAACTGGCTGCTAAAGGACAAAGCGGAACCCCACTGTCCTGCACCAGTTTCGGTTGTCACTCGTTCTAGTCCCTCTTTTGCAGCGTAATATGCTTGGGCTACAGCAGTGTTTGTCTTGTGGCTTCCTGCAGGGCTAACTCCCTCGTACTTATAGTAAATTTTGGCTGGAGTCTTCAACGCCTTCTCTAGACCAGTTGCCCTGAATAGTGGGCTAGGTCTCCAGATTCGATACGCCTCACGAACTGGTTCAGGTATGTCTATCCAACGTTCCATGCTGTACTCCTGTTTGAGGCACTCAAGTGCAAACAACGGAGGCGGAAGCTTCACGGGTTCCCTTGTTCCTGGATGAATCATGGGCGGCAATTCTTTGGGAAGATCGGGTAAAATGTTGTACCACTGTTTTGGTATTTCCTCTTCGTCTAACAATATCTTTTTAGATGCCATTAATAATCACTTTCTTTTATCGGATTTGAGAATAAACTTTTTTTACCCTGAAGCATTTATATAAGCTTTGCCGAACAACAGTGTACCTTGAGATGGTTTCATATGTGGAGTCGAATCAAGGATTTCTTCAAGGATTTTCCAGCCCAACAACGTGTTGCACAGCTCTTGTTCGATAGAGGATTCCAAGTCAGAGAAGACGGTAAAGTCGTCAGCGGAGGAATAGAGATACCGCACACCCAAATCGGAAAGGAAGTGGGTGTTGAACGCCGAGCCGTCGACAGCACCGTTCAAACAATACTCTCAAAGAACGAACTGAAAAGAATCTACATGAATCTTAGACAAGTGTGTTCGCTGCAGGAGGTCGCTCGTGAATTTAACCTGAGCGTTATTGTTTTTGTTCCTGAAAATGCCAGCCAGACAGGCATAATAGCCGATGTTACAAAGATTGTGTCAGAGAATGGACTTAGCATAAGGCAGGCGCTGGCAGAGGACCCGAGCATAAGTGAGCACCCCAAATTAACACTAATCCTTGAAGGAGATATTCCGTCAGAGCTGATCGGAAAGATAAGAAGACTTCCTGGAACCAGAAGTATCACAATGTACTAACAGATTCTTTGCCAAAGTAGATTCTGATGGCAGAGTACATTATCCATAAGACAACAAGTTTTGACACCATTTCTGGAACAGCAATTCCAATGTTGAATATGTTTAATGCATAAAGTAACCACGAGAACATGACAATTAGAAAGGTGACAAGAGCAAAAGTTGACCTTTTTTCTAAGGTATACGCGATGGAAGTGATGCTCAACATTACAAAGTGAGGCACAGCCACCGCATAATGAAGCGAACCATACGCCTCGTTAAATGTGGCTAATAACTGAACCAAAAAAGTTGAAATCAACAAACAGAAGCTACTATACTTGGCGTGCTTTTTGAAAACCGTCGCCGCATAAATCATCAGAAAAAAGCCTGCCATCAACAAACCTAGATTAAATATGGAGGCGGCACTGCTGGTAACTGCGTGTCCAAGGTCACTTAAGGCGTTGCTTTCCCAGCTGAACCACGGCGAAAGAACAAGCGACACAATTATGGATAGGTAAACTAGTGCAGGTCCAAAAATGCCGAACAGCAAATAGGCCCTCTCTTCCATGTTCAGTCACTCCGATGAAAAGTAACTTTCTGGGCGCTTATAACAGAACTCTAGGAATAGTTGCGGAACTTGACTTGCTCTGCAGTGCCTTCTGCAACTATTTTCTGCTCCAGTTCTTCCAGTTTGCATTTGCATCTTGAAACGTCGGCGACTATAACCCATTCAGCCGATTTTCCTCTCCGAAGAGTCCTAGATTCGCTGGATAGCAGGTCGACGCCCTGTTTTGCTAGGATGCTTGCGGCTTTTGCTAGGGCGCCGGGGATGTCTGAGAATGTGATTCTTAATTCAACGAGTATTGCTTCTGGGTCGGCGAAGGGGGTGATTCGTATTTCTTTTTCGTCTAAATCGGCTATCAGCATGACGTACATTCCTTCTGAGAGTCTTACTGCTTCGCGAATGGATGAGGGCATGGTAATTCTTCCTCTGGAGTCTACTCTGACTATTTCGGTCATTCGCATGTTTTGTGGTCTCCACTAATCCTTCCGAAAACCTTTATATAAGATGTGTGGAATATGGGTTTCAACCCACAAATTACCCACGGAGGATAAATAATGCAAAGGAGGAATAACCTTCACACGCCTACACGCCCCAAAAGGAACAAAAGACATACTGCCTAACGAAGCAAAACAATACCGCTACATCGAAGACCTACTAAAAGAAACTTTTGAACTATGGAACTACAGCGAAGTCCGCACCCCCACAATCGAATTCGTCGAAACACTATCCACAGGCGTAGGTTCAGAACTGGTCGACGCCATGTTCAAGTTCCAAGACTTCGACGGAAAACTTTTGGCACTAAGAGCCGAAATGACTGCGCCAGTCGCAAGAATCGTGACAACCAGAATGCAATCTGCACCCGAGCCAATTCGGCTATTTTACATCAACAACGTTTTCAGGTACAGTCAATCCTACCTCAATAGAGAAAGAGAGTTCTGCCAAGCAGGAGTTGAACTTGTCGGCTGCAACACATCTGAAGCTGACGCCGAAATACTGGCAATACTCATATCTTCCCTCAAACAGGTTGGCTTGAATGAAGTAAGAATCGATTTGGGTCACGCCAGCCTCCTCAAAGACCTACTAGATTCGGCAGGATTAGATGATCCGCAAAAAGTCTCTGTTCAGGGTCTACTAGCGTGCCGAGACTCCGTGGGGCTAAAGAAGTTCATGGAACAGAACAGTTTCCCCTCAAATCTGAGAGAAGCGTTCCTTAAGCTTTCCAGCTGTAGAAGATTAAATGAAGTCTCGGCAGTATCTCTCACCGGCTCAAAATATGATAAAGTAAACAAGCAGTTAGAGAGCTTAACCGAACTTCAAGAAACACTAAAAGACTATAAAGTAGAAGATGTGGTTTTCTTCGATTTTTCCTTAACAAAAAAGATTGAATACTACACGGGAATGGTGTTCGAGGCATCAGTTCCAAACTTGGGTCTTCCCCTCGGCAGTGGAGGAAGATACGATAACTTCATCGAAAAATTCGGAAAACTTAGGTTACCCGCAATAGGCTTCGCATTGGAAATCGGGAAACTGCTTCAAGCCCTCACAGCACAGGGCTTCGAAATTCCAAGTAACACAAAAACAAGAGTTATTGTATCATCCAAATTTAGAAACGCCGCAGTAGAGGCAGTTAAGACTCTTCGCAAAGCAGGAGTCATAGCCTCATTGGAAGTAACAAGAAGAAGTCTCGAAAAAACAGTAGAATATGGAAAGATCACGGAGACAGATTACGTTGTTTCCGTCGAATCGTCGCTGGAGAATCTTGTAACCGTTTACGACATAAAATCAGCTACCTCAAGAAAGGTAATGTTCGAAACGTTCCTGAGAAGCCTTGGAGGTCAACCCTAAACTGAAAAAGAGGATCCGAATAGCAATACCGAACAAGGGACGCATCAAACAACCGACAATTGATGCATTAGCTCGAGCAGGCATAACAGTACTGGAAGAGGAAAGAACCTACGTTTCCAAGACCTCTGACCCCCGATACGAGGCGATATTCGCCAGAGCCAACGACATACCCGTCTATGTGCACTACGGCGCCGTAGACCTAGGCATCACCGGACACGACCTAATCCTTGAAAGAGAAGCAAACGTTCTCGAATTAGTGGACCTAGAATATGGAAAAGCAACTCTCGTCGTTGCAGTGCCAGAAAAATCACCAATCAAAACAATAAACGATGTCTCTGCATTAACAAGGGTCGCAACCGAATTCCCAAACATAACCAGAAGATACTTTGAAGAACAAGGAAAACAGGTGGAAGTTCTTGAGGTCAGCGGAACAACAGAACTTGCACCAAAACTGGGTTTGGCTCAGATGATAGTGGACATAACGTCAACCGGAGAAACATTGCGAAAAAATAAGCTTAGAATAATCGGCACAATCCTTGACTCGACCAGCAGACTAGCCTGCAACAAAATTGCATATAGAACCTTCGAGAAGGAAATCAGCGAACTGCAGTCCAAACTGCGAGGAGGGGCATGAACAAAATGAGAATCATATCATCCAAAGAATTCAAAAACGAACGTGACAAAGTCCTGAACCGAGGAAAAGCTGACTTATCATCAATCGCATCAACGGTTAAAACAATAATAACTGATGTAAAAGAACATGGAGACACAGCAATTCTGAAGTACACCGAAAAATTCGACAAGGTACTCCTAGCCACGGAAAAACTCAAAGTCACAGACAAAGAAATCAAGGAAGCATACACGAAGCTGGAAAAAGAACAGATCACCGCTTTGAGCAAAGCCGCGGATAACATCGCAAGCTTCCACAAGAAGCAGCTAAGAGCCAAATGGACAATGCAAATAGCGGAAGGAGTAACTCTGGGGCAAGTAGTTCGACCATTAGCGTCTGTTGGCGTTTATGCTCCTGGAGGAAAAGCAGCATATCCCTCTTCGGTGCTCATGTGTACTATCCCAGCCAAGGTGGCTGGAGTTGAAAAGATAGTTGTGTGTTCACCACCCGGAAAGAACGGAGACGTTAACCCGGCACTTCTGGTTGCTGCTGACATTGCAGGAGTGAGTGAATTTTATAGAGTTGGAGGGGTACAGGCTATAGCCGCCATGGCTTACGGTACAAGGTACTTTACAATCTGTGGATAAGATTGTGGGCCCAGGAAACGTTTACGTAACAGCCGCAAAACTGGAAGTAAACAGAGACGTCGCCATAGACGTTCCAGCTGGACCAAGCGAAGTCTTAGTAATCGCAGACGATACAGCCAACGCCGCCTACATTGCCGCTGACCTTCTTGCCCAAGCAGAACATGACCCACAAGCATGGGCGATTCTTTTAACCCCCTCCGAAAAGTTAGCATTAGCAGTTAAAGAAGAAGTATACCGCCAGATGAAAACGCTCTCCAGAATAGACATCATCAAATCTTCCCTAGAAAAAGGAGGACTAATAGTAACAGTCCGAAACATCGAAGAGGCAATAGAAATAGCAAACATGATAGCTCCCGAGCACCTGCAAATTCAAACAAAAGCGCCCAATAAAGTGTTCAGCAAGATTCGAAACGCCGGAGCAGTATTCTTGGGAGGGTACTCGCCAGTATCGTTTGGCGATTATTCGTCCGGATTGAATCATGTCCTTCCTACGGCAGGCTACGCAAGATTTTACTCTGGGCTCTCGAGCCTAGATTTTGTTAAAACAATGAATTTCCTTCAGTGCAGCAAAGAAGGCTATAGGAACCTGAAAGAAACGGCGATCACCATCGCCGAAATGGAGGGCTTTGGCGCACACGCAAAGGCTATAACAATAAGAGAGGAGAAAGAAAAATGAAAATCAAAAACTTGGTTCAGAAGGAAGTCAGAGACCTTTCATGCTACGAAGTCAAAACTATCCTTGAGCGAAAACCTGACGAAAAGATCGTGAAGATGAACCTGAACGAGAACTTCGCCATGCCAAGCGAAGCTGTTGAAAAACTGTTGCTTGATGCTTGCCGATGCATAGATGTTCGTGCATATCCTCCACCCCGAGGCAGCCTAGCCGTCAAAGCCATCTCAGACTTTCTGGGCTTGAGCGAATCTGAAGTCTCTGTTGCGAATGGTGCAGATGAAATCATGGATTTGCTAATGAAAGTGTTTGTCCGAAGAGGATCGAAGGTCATGGTTGTTGAGCCAACGTTTCCAATGTACACTTTCTTTGCGGAGTTGTATGGAGGCAGCAAAGTCACGGTTATGCTTAAAAAAGACTTCAGCTTGAATGTTGACGCCCTATTGAAGAAGACAGATAAGGAAACGCGCCTGCTTTTCGTTTGCTCTCCAAACAATCCCACAGGCAACCAGTTTCGAGAATCGGACATCAAGCGGCTCTTGGAGGAATTCAAGGGCATCGTGGTTGTAGATGAAGCCTACGTGGACTTCGCTTCAGGTTCGGTAATCAACTGGATAAGAGACTATGACAACCTTGCCGTATTGCGAAGCTTTTCGAAGGCGTTCGGTTTAGCTGGGCTTCGCCTCGGTTATCTTGCTTCAAGCAAACCCGTTGTAAAATATGTTCAACGAGTAGTAGGGCCATTCAATGTGAATTCAGTAACTCAACAAGCCATAGTTTTGGCTCTGCAGAATTGGAGCTACTTCAAAGAAAAAATTGATCTTGTAGTCAATGAACGGGAATGGCTAATGAAGAACCTACAGCAGATTGATGGAGTGAAACCATACCCTTCAGACTCAAACTTCATCCTCTTCAAAGTAACAAAAGACAAGCTCAGCTCTGCAGCCTTAACAGAGAGAATTGAAAACAGAAATGTTTTGGTAAAAGACAGGGGACACCTGTTTCTCCTAGATAATTGCATACGGGTCACTGTGGGAACCAGAAACATGAACGAGACTTTCGTTTCAGCCCTAAAGGAGTCATTGGAGGAGTAAGCAGCATGTCTTACCGGTTGCTGAACTGTGAAAAGGGGATATATGTTAAAGAAGATTCTGAGGAGTCTCTTCGTGGGATAGAACAGATAATCTTTGATTTTGATGGCGTTCTTGCTCAAACTAGCCAGTCGTACCGCCAGACCATAAGAAACGTGGTTGACTATTACGTCCTAGAGATACTGGAACTTGAAGGAGAAAAAGGAAAATTAGCCACCTTACTGGACATCCAGAAATTCAAGGACACGGGACGTTACAACAACGATTGGAAGCTGTCCTACGCCCTAATCAGTTACTATATAAATCTCATACTACGGAAACTTGAACAAAAAAGTGTCCTCCAGAAATTCACGAAGCAGTTCGGAGGCATTCAGTTCTCGGATGTTCAAAATTTCATTCAAAAACTGAAAAAGGTCGGCGACTTTCTTAGACGCTACGGAATCAACGGAACAGACCTTGCCAATCTAAAAAACGATAATATTGTTGGCTTGGACCTGTTTTTGGCGCAAGCCAGCCTTGAGAAGCCAAAACCGATCGAAACATCTCTCATGGGCGTTGACCCAGAGGTTGTAGCGGATAAAGAGCAACTTGTTAAACGGCTGGTGCCGTATGACCTTAAGAAACCTGATCTGCTAAAGCGACTATTTGAAGAAACGTATCTAGGCAAAGATCTATTCAACAAAAACTATGGCACATCCTCATTTTTCAAGTTTGATACAAGCCTTTTGGATGTGGAGGAGTTTATTCCCACCAATGAGACCATGAACATGCTACGCAGACAGTTTGGCAAGTTCGGAATTTACTCTGGAAGACCCAGGCCACAAGGTATGTACATCCTAGAGAAATACGGTTACACGGGATACTTTGACGAAACAGAATCCGTTTTCCTTGGAGACCTGCTCACATCCGAGGATGATATGGAAAAACTTGGAAAGCCAGACCCCACTCTTTTCATCGAATTAGTAGAAAAAACAGTGAAACAGGGAATGAAAGTAGCTTATGTGGGGGACGGCATTGCAGACGGCATACTGGTTGAAAAAGCAAAAGCGAAGGGACTTGAGAACCTGTTCTTTCTGGGTGTCGTGTCCTCGTCAGAGGATTCAAATAAGCTTTTTTCGGAATACAGTAAACATGGAGCTGACGCCGTAGTAACGGACGTGAATGATATTCCATACCTGTTTACAAGTCTGAGAGGATGTGTTTAGACTGAGAAAAGTAGAGGTTGAAAGAAAAACCAAAGAAGTAGACATAACATTGCAGCTAGATGTTGACGGAAAAGGAACCACAGATGTCGAAACGGGCATCAGGTTTCTGGACCACATTTTAGTCACTCTAGCTAAGCATGGTCTCTTTGACCTTAAAGTCAAAGCCACAGGAGACCTGAAGCATCACATAAGCGAGGACGTAGCACTGGTTCTAGGCGAGGCACTACACAAGGCAGTGAACAAGGGCAAGGGCATCAAAAGGTTCGGGTCAGCCTATGTTCCTATGGACGAAGCCCTAGCAAGAGCCACAGTAGACCTAGGCGGAAGAGCTTACTGCATCCAAAACCTCAGAAGCATGCAAGACCAAATCGAAGACCTGAAAACCGAGGACATAGAACACTTCTTCGAATCCCTAGCCCAAGCCTCGAAAGCTAACATCCACATAACTGTCCTCTACGGCAGCAACGAGCACCACAAAATAGAGGCTACGATAAAGGCGCTAGCGCTGGCGTTAAGGCAGGCATTAACCGTTGAGGCAAGAATCGGAGATCAGGTTCCAAGCGCAAAGGGGGTTCTGTAGCAATACCTCAAGTAGCAGTTGTGAATTATGGCGTGGGAAATCTGAGAAGCATCCGCAAAGGACTCGAAAAATCGGGAGCCCAAGTCGAGATCACCCACAACCCAAAGGATCTACGTAGCGCTGATGCTATAGTTCTTCCGGGCGTTGGCGCGTTTGCTCCAGCAGTCAAAAACATGGCATCAATAACTGATGTTGTAGCTGAGGCAATGGAGAACGGAAAGTACATCCTTGGAGTCTGCTTGGGGCTTCAGCTTCTCTTCACGCGAAGTAACGAAGGCGGATCAATCAGGGGATTGGGCTTCATCTCTGGAGATGTTGTCAAGTTGCCTGAAAGCGTAAAGACGCCTCAGATGGGCTGGAACACCATCGACTTTGCACAGTCTCATCCGCTACTAGAGGGAATCGAAGATCACTCATACGTTTATTTCGTTCACTCATACTACCCGCGACCTTCAGACCCGGAGGTTATCGTGGCAACCACGGAGTATGAGGTAAGGTTTCCTTCGATGGTGGCAAAAAAGAACATCTTTGCAACACAGTTTCACCCTGAAAAAAGCAGCAAAACAGGATTAACAATGCTGAAGAACTTTGTGAGGATAATAAAGAGGTAACCAAAATGATAGTTATTCCCGCTGTTGACATTTTGGGCGGAAAATGTGTTCGGCTTTTTCGTGGAGACCCAAACAAAAACAAGGTCTACTATGACGACCCGCTAGAAGCAGCTCAACTGCTAGAAACGCAAGGGGCGCAACTTATCCACATAATTGACTTGGACGCGGCATTAGGCTCCGGACAAAACATGGAAGCAATCAAAAGAATCTTAGAGAACATCAGTGTGAATGTGCAGATTGGCGGAGGAATCAGAACCTTACAGAAAGCCGATGCATTTCTAAAACTTGGTGCATACCGAGTAATTTTCGGAACAGCAGCAGTCAAGAATCCCGGCTTGGTCAAGGAGGCTGTTAATCGTTACGGGTCAGAGAGTGTTGCCGTAGCAATAGATGAAAAAGATGGCAAAGTGGCGGTTCACGGCTGGAAAAACAAGTCTGGAGTAGACTATCTGAACCTTGCCCAATCTTTTGAGAGCATGGAGGTTGGTGCCTTAATCTTTACTCCCATTAACGTTGATGGAACATTGAAGGGACCACAAATAGAAAAAACTGTGAAACTTGTAGAAAAGGTGAAGGTTCCGGTTATAGCGTCTGGTGGCGTAGCCAAGCTTGAGGATTTGGTTGGGTTAGCCAAGACTGGCGTAGAGGGTGTGGTGGTTGGCACCGCTATTTACAAAAAAAAGTTTACTCTTAAAGAAGCTTTGGAGACTGTAAAGAATGTTAGCTAAACGGATAGTGCCCTGCCTGGATGTCAAGGACGGACAGGTTGTTAAGGGCGTACAATTTGTTAACCTGAAAGTAGAAGGTGACCCAGCGGAGCTTGCGGCAGAATACGAAGAACAGGGCGCCGACGAGGTGGTTTTCCTAGACATAACCGCATCCCACGAAAAAAGAGACACAACATTAGAGGTTGTGAAACGAACCGCGGACATGATCTCAATTCCCTTCACTGTGGGTGGGGGCATCAGAAACATCACAGACATACAGAACGCCCTTTCTTCGGGAGCGGACAAGGTTTCCGTTAACACTGCGGCTGTGAGGAATCACAAACTTGTGGACGAGTCTGCCTCGGTTTTTGGTAGCCAATGTATTGTTGTTGCTATAGACGCTAAACGAGTTTACGTGTATAGTGACTTTCCGGGCAAGAATGTTGTAAATACGTCTAAGGGAAAGTGTTGGTGGGAAGTTTACGTTGAAGGCGGAAGAGTTCCCACAGGAATAGATGCCATAAGTTGGGCTAAGACAGTTAAAGAGTTGGGTGCAGGGGAGCTGCTGCCAACCAGTATGGATTGTGATGGAACACAGGACGGTTACGACACAGCATTAACAAGAGCCATGAGCAAAGCAACAAATCTACCAATAATTGCCAGTGGAGGCGCTGGAAATCTTGAACACATCTACGATGTTTTGACGACTGGAGAAGCTGACGCTGCCCTAGCAGCTTCCATCTTTCATCGAGCTCAGTATTCTGTGGGAGAAGTTAAGAGGTACCTTGCAGAGAAAGGAGTGCCCATGCGTCTAGTCTAATGGAGGATGAAAAGTTTGGTGCTGAAACTTGATGAAAATGAGATTAAAGCCTTCATAGAACAAGTGAATTTTGGGAAGGGAAATGGTCTAGTTCCCGCCATTGTTCAGGACGCGTCAAACAATAGAGTGCTGATGCAGGCCTACATGAACGAGGGGGCTCTGCGTTTGACTTTATCGAGTGGCAGGATGCATTTTTGGAGCAGAACCAAGGGCAGAATCTGGATGAAAGGGGAAGAATCCAAACATTATTCGCTTCTGCAGAATGCGTTTTTGGACTGTGACAACGATGCTGTTTTATTTAAAGTTCAGCAGGTAGGTCAAGTGTGTCACACGGGCGAAGAAACGTGCTTCCACAAGCCCCTAAAAGCAGAAGAATTGCAGGGGGTTGATGCGAAGATGCTTGAGAGACTGTTTGAAGTCATAAAAGAGCGGATTCGTAATCCTAGCGAAGAATCTTATGTTTCTCGTTTAACCTCTAAAGGAGAGGATGCTGTTCTTCAAAAAGTAGGCGAAGAGGCAGTGGAGTTTATTCTTGCAGTGAAATCGGATAATCCCAAAGAAGCTACATTTGAAGCCTCTGACATAATCTTCCACATGCTAGTATCCTTCGCCCAAAAAGGCTACAACCTCAACAGCATATTCGAAGAACTGGACCGACGACACAAAAAGAAAACATGTATTCCGTAAAACTAAAAGTAAAGAGCTGACTATGCGGTAGAACTGAAGTCACTGTTCTACGGTTAGTTAAGAACGCTGCGTTGTTTGTAATTATTATGAAAATTTAGGCCTCGTTTTCTTCCATTGCTTCAATCATTATTTCAGCGCCGGTTGGAGTGAAAAGCGATTCTGTATTCTTCACTTTCTTTCCCGTTACACTGGAAAATATCCCTGACTATGAGCCCGTAGGGGCAGAGCCTCATCTTTTGGTTTTAGCAAGTCGTGGGCGTGTTCGGCAAAAGCGCGCCTATCAAAATTAAATACATAACGTTCGGGGGTTCTGTAAAGTCCTTGTCGGATTCTTGTTATGTCAAAATTCGTCGGATGGGGATTACGCATGACAAAGGTTGTCTAGGCTCAACAGTTTTAGCGTTGTTTCCGGATACGTGTGTTAAATCCTTCAAATTGACTAAGGACTACGTCTTGGGAAAAAGCTTTTAGAAAAGCCTTCCTAGCCTCTTTAGTAACCAAACTTTGGCTGGACAACAATGAGTTGGGAAAAAACATTAGATAAATATGGCGCGGTAATCGAAGAACGCCTCAGAAAGTTTTTGGATGAAAGTGTGAAGGAGGCAGGAGATTATCATCCTTTCATTGAGAGGGTTTACGGTGATATTGAAGAGTTTGTGCTAAGGAAAGGCAAACGGTTGGCTGCATGCAGCACTCTGCTCACATACAAAGGCTACACTGGGGATGTTGACGAAAAAATCTTGAAGGTCTGTGTCGGAGTCGAACTTTATCGTCACGCCATACTGGTTCACGATGACATGGTTGACATGGATGCTCAAAGAAGAGGGGGAAGCACCTTGCACAAGAAATTCATTAATAGCTACCGTCCATATGACAACAGATTTGGAGACGGAGCCGCAGTCTTCGCTGGAAACATCGCATATGCCTTGGCTGTTCGTGCCATAATTAATTCTGGTTTTTCAGAAGAGGATATCTGTAGAGTATTGCTTCTCACTTCGGAGGGGTACCGTGCAGTTAACGAGAGCCAAATTCTTGACCTGCTTTTTGAACAAAAGAACGTATCTGTAAACGAATGGAATGTTATGGCACGCAAAAGAGCTGCTTCGCTCTTCAAAGTTACCTTGCTTACAGGTGCCATCTTAGGCGATGCCCCAGAATCTGACCTGTTACTGTTGGGTGAAGCAGCAGAGAACATGGGCTACTCCTTTGACATCCAAGATGACATCATAGACAGTTTTGCTCCGAAAGAAGAGTATGGCAGATCATCCTGTTTGGATATCTCAAAAAACAAGAAGCCCCTCCACATAATTTATGCACTAAACTCAGAAGACCCAAAAAAGTCTGAAGCATTGAAATGTCTTCTCGGGAAGCAATTTCTCAGCTTCGGAGAAATAGACCTAGCAAGAAATTTGCTCAGGGAGAGCGGAGGATTAGACGCCGCAAAACAGACATCAACAAAACATTCAAAACAGGCAAGAAAGCTCATAACCAAAACAAGATTAACCAAGGACGTTAAAGAATTCTTCAACAGCTTCATTCTATACATAGAAAAAAGTCTAGACTGGTACAAGTAGAAACAAGAACGCTTAAAGCTTTATATTTGTGCTTGAGAATTCAAGGGTTTAATTTGGTGTCGTGGATGAGCGGTGACCGCGAAATTCAAGGCTGATTCTAAACTTTTGTTGACCCAAAAATATAATCCGCTCGAGCTTGAAAGTGAAGTTCGTGCATTTTGGGAAAAAAATCAAACCCTCAAAAAACTTGCAGAATATCGAGAAAAAAACAATAAGAAACTGTTAGGTTACGTTGAGGGTCCCCCAACATTAAATGGCATCCCGCATGTTGGTCATGCCCGAGGCAGAGTCATAAAAGACTTCCATTATCGCCTGAAAACAATGCAGAATTTTTATGTTTCATTCTGGGCTGGCTGGGACAGCCAAGGCTTACCCGTAGAACTGGCGGTAGAGAAGACTCTTGGAGCAAAAAACAAGAAGGAACTGATAAGGCGGGTAGGTGAAGAACTCTTCGTTGAGGAATGCAAAAAGAGCATCATGAAGTATCACCGCGAATGGGTTGAGGCTGACACTATGCTGGGCCTTTTCATAGACCATGACAAAGCATACTACACCCATCAGGACAGGTATATTGAGCGGGAGTGGCAATATCTAAAACGTGCATGGGAACAGAACCTCCTCGGAGAAGGATACTACGTTGTTGCATACTGTCCCCACTGCCAGACTTCCCTTAGCAACGCCGAAGTGGGACTAGGATACAAAGAGGTTGAAGACCCCTCTATGCACTTCAAGTTCCGAGTAGACAGAACAGAAAACGAGTACTTTGTTATCTGGACCACAATGCCATTCACCCTAGTTACGGATATGATCATAGGCGTTAACCCTAAAGAGGAATATGCAAGAGTCAAAGTGGGCAATGAAGTGTGGATTCTGGCAAGAGCACGCGTCGAACCCATCATGAAAGAACTGGAAATAGAAAAATTTGAAGTTCTCAAGGTCATTAAGGGCAAAGACTTGGTGGGCACAAAATACGATTACCCCTTCAAGGACATGATTCCCAAACAGGCAGAACTTGACGAAACCCCCCTTATACACACGGTAGTAGCGGAGGATTTCGTTGATGTTACCACAGCCACAGGCATAGTGCATCTTGCGCCAGCAAACGGCGAAGACGACTTTTTAGCATCCCAGAAACGCAAGCTACCCATGTTCGCCCCCTTCGATGAACAGGCAATTTTCACAGAAGAAGCAGGCAAGTTTGCGGGATTCTTTGTCAGAAAAACAGACAGCATGGTTGTAGAGGAACTCAAAAACAGGGGACTACTGCTTAAAATAAAGACCATAAAGCATGAGTATCCTACATGCTGGAGGTCCCACCACAAGCTAGTGTGGATGGCTCGTAGAGAATACTTCATCTGGTCAGACAAAATAAACGACAAGGTTATGGAAGCTGCACAGAAGGTAAAATACTTCTATGAAAGCCCAAAGAACAGGTTCCTTGCCTTCCTGAAAGAAGGAAAACCATGGTGCATTTCAAGAGACAGAGTCTGGGGCTCACCATTGCCCATCTGGGTCTGCGAAAAATGCGGAGCCAAAACGTTGGTGGCAAGCAAAAAAGAGCTGATCGATAAAGCCTTGGAGCTGCCCGGCAAAGACTTTGAACTCCACAAACCATGGATAGACCGCGTGATACTGAAATGTGACGAATGCGGCGGCAGAATGATTAGAGAACATTTTGTTTTGGATGTCTGGCACAACAGTGGCGCCTCACCCTACGCAAGATTCACAGAAGAAGAATTCTGCAAGCTAGTTCCAACCAACTTCTTGACTGAAGCTGTGGATCAGACGCGAGGTTGGGGAAACTCGCTTCTCATCGAACATGTCATATTAACAGGCAAAGCTGAAGCGCCCTACGAGGAGTTTCTGTTTCAGGGCTTTGTTTTGGATGCTAAAGGCAGAAAGATGAGCAAGAGCCTTGGAAACGTGCTGGAAATCAACAAGCTGCTACAGGAACGCTCAGCAGACATCAGTCGTTTCTACTTTCTGTGGAAATGCTCACCAATCGACTCAATGAACTTTGACACCCAAGAACTGAAGGGGCGCCCATACCAAGTTCTAAGCACACTTTATCACCTTCACAACTTTTTCATGCAAAACGCAAAATATGACAACTTCAACCCAAAAACGCACACACTTCAATGGTCCAAAAAAGAGAATGTCCTAAACGCCCCAGATAGATGGCTACTATCAAAACTGCAGGGTCTCGTAAGGGAATTCACGAAAAGAGCAGAAGAATGTGAATTCAATTTTGCGTTATCTAAACTAGAAGACTTTGTCGTCAACATTTTGAGCCGCGAGTATGTCCCAATGATCAGAAAAGACCTATGGAGCGACGACCCAGAAACGCTGAACCGCAGACTGGCAGTCTACTCGACCCTATGGCATGTCCTGAAAACGTTGGTTCTCATCTCTAACCCCGCAACGCCATTCCTGAGCGAAGCATTGTACCAGACAGTCTACAAGGAACTGGATGATTCTCTACCCGAAACAGTGAATCTGGAAAGCTGGCCCAAACCAGACACAGACCTAAAAGACGGTGCCCTAGAAGAAGAATTCGAAATATTACTACAAACTCTTCCTATCATTTATTCTGCAAGGCAGGATGCTCAACTGAAACGGCGATGGCCTTTAGCGAAAGCAGTGGTTGCTGCACCTAAAAAGGTTCAGGAAGCAATCCAGAAACTGGAAGCGCTATTTCTTGAACTGGGGAACATAAAGGCGGTTGAGTATGCGGATGAGCTTCCTGAAGTTGACTCTGAGATATGGGCAATGGCTTCTGAGGGTGAAACACAGGTTCTGCTTGACAGAATTCGTGACGACTCTCTTGAGGGAGAAGGACTCATGCGTGACCTAGCCCGTCGGGTTCAAGCACTCAGAAAAGAGTTGGGATTCTCGCCCACGGACATTGTTGAAGCAGTCCACATTGCGGAACTAGACCAGAATGACATAGAGCTGCTAAAACCATACATTGTCGAGATGGAGGGGCTTGTTCGCGCCAAAAAGGTTAATGTTCAAAGGGAGCGGGCAAAAATTAAAGTCGAGTGGCACGAAAACAAGCTGGACAAAAAGAAAGTGTACGTTGCAGTCGTGTAGAATCTAATCAAACGTCAAAGAAACTTACAATAGTTCGTTGCTGATGTTGTCACGCATTTTCACGAGGACCTGTTTACAAATGCTTAAAATATATTAGTTTTTGGCGACAACTCATTTCAAAGGCAGGACAATAAGTTTTATTCAACAGGAGAGATGCAGGTGCCAGATAAAATCAGGTTTGGCGTGTTTTTTCCTTGTTACACGTTCAGAACTGAAAAAGAGCCTCACAGTTGTTTAATCAGATCCAAGATGCCGTCCTAGAATGTGAAAGGCTAGGATACTCTTCGGTTTGGCTGGACGACCACTTGATGCTAAACAAAATGCCAATTCTTGAGTGCTGGACAACCCTTTCAGCTCTCTCACGAGTAACTGAAACAATAAGATTGGGTAACATGGTGACCTGCAACTCATTCAGGAACCCCGCGTTGCTCGCCAAAATGGCTGCAACCCTTGACAACATATCAAATGGGCGGCTAGAGCTAGGTATTGGAGCGGGAGTCCAGAAGAACGAACACTACGCCTACGGGTTCCCTTTTCTAGCACCAAAGTCTAGGATAGAACGTTTGAATGAGGCAGTAGAAATAATAAAAAAACTGTGGACAGAAGAAAAAGCAAACTACAGCGGGAAATATTACAGTATAAGGGACACTGTTTGTGAACCTAAGCCCTTGCAGAAGCCCCATCCCTCCATAGTTATTGGGGGATGCGGAGAAAAACTGACACTAAGGGTGACGGCTCAGCATGCCGACATTTTATGCTGTTTTTCGGCGATCTTCCTGACCTGAATGGACTGAGGCTCTTCGCCAAAAAGGTTTTTCAAAAAATGAAATAGAACATGTCTTGTCTTGAGGTTGCTCTCTGTTGCATGTTCAGGGTTAATACTTAAAATGATAATCCAATTGGAACCACTGACAGAATGAAGACAACAGCCAGTACGATGGCGCCACTTTTTCTGCTTGTTGTTAAGTTGGACACGTCATCTAGAGGACCGGGATGTTTAGCTGAAGAGAAAAAGAGCGCAAGGACAGCCATAGGCCACCATCCGGTGATAGCTAACAAAGCGATACCTAAGTATGAAACAATTTTGTGTGCTTTACCCCCAATTACGGCTCTAGCCACGTGACCGCCATCAAACATTCCTGAAGGAACAAGATTTAGCATAGTTACGATCATGCCTACCCAACCTGCGAAGGCAACAGGATGCAGCAGTATAAGTGCTCCTGCACCGTTGGGCGGAAACAGCGTTACGATTAGCTGGAACATGAGAGGCACAGGAAGTAATGATGAATTGGGGTCTGCGGGAACAAGTGAAGACAGCTGGATTCCTATGATGGTCACTATAACTGCGATTATGAAGCCTGTTATTGGTCCTGTGAAGCCTATGTCAAAGAGGGCGTCCTTGTTTGGGGGAAGAGCTTTCTGTCGGATGAGAGCTCCGAATGTGCCAATAGGTGGAAGACCTGGAATAAAATATGGGTAAGTGGCTTCAACGTCGTGTTTGTTTGCCAATAGCTTGTGTCCCATCTCATGAGAACCAAGTATAGCCATTATCGCTCCAGTAAAGAGTAGGGCGCCTAAAATATCGGCAGACTGATAGTATCCGGAGATGAAAACGGTTCCCAGTGTCGCAAAAAACAATGCAACATTTACTATGTTTCGGCTGGGTTGTGAGGGAGGCTTCGACAAGACTTGGAGAACAACTTTTTCGTCTTTCTGCCTAAGAAGTGGAATGAGCTCTAGAGAGTCCAGACGTTTCACAAGCTTCAGGAAAGCTTCCTTTGAGTCCTCCCGATAATTCACATGGAATGTGGGGACACCATGCTCAACATAACTTTCGGTCACATCAAATTCCGACTCAACTATGATCTGAATTTCTTCAAAAGATTGCACCTTAACAGAGTCAGTAAAGTAATCGTCTGAAGATGCACAACACATGGTGACCTCGTATTGGAGTCGCCTAGAGGTATTAGAACGTTATGTAAACCAGTCTTCTGTTCTACTTTTTTGGTTATTCTCTATTTTATATAGGCCATATTCTAGTTAACCACAAAATCTTTTTAACAGCGTTATAGAAACATGAGGCAAAACCCAATGGTGAAACAAATGATCGCAAACAACATCTTAGAATGCATCGGAAACACGCCAATGGTAAGAATAAACCATCTAAACCCAAACCCTAACATCGAGATGTTAATAAAACTTGAAAAATTTAACCCAGGCGGCTCAGTCAAGGACCGTATAACCAAATATATGATCGAAAACGCAGAAAAGAGTGGGCAACTAAAAAAGGGAATGATCGTCATCGAACCCACAAGCGGAAACACAGGCATCGGACTTGCCCTAGTTTGCCGTGTAAAAGGATATGACCTAGCTCTCGTAATGCCTGACACAATGACACGAGAAAGACGCCAGATACTGTTAGCGTTAGGCGCCAAAGTTATCCTGAGCGAAGGAAAAAAAGGAATGGACGGAGCCGAGGACCTAGCCCACGAGATATCCAAACAGGACCCGAAAAAATACTTTGTACCCAACCAGTTTGCAAATCAAGCCAATGTTCTTGCCCACTACGAAACCACTGCTGCAGAAATATGGAAAGACACCAAAGGCAAAATCACACATTTCGTGGCGGGTTTAGGCACAAGTGGAACATTAATGGGCGTATCGCGTAGACTAAAAGAACTTAATCCAGACATTCAGATAATAGCTGTTCAACCAGAAATAGGCAGTGAGATTCAAGGACTAAAAAACCTCAAGACTCAGTATGTTCCAACCATCTGGAAACTTGAACGAGTAGATGAAATACGTACGGCTTCTCCAAAGGATGCTGAGGAATCGGCGAGGCTTTTAGCTCTTCAAGAAGGCCTGTTTGTTGGACCGAGCTCAGGAGCCATTTTTCATATAGCCACAAAGAAGGCACGCGAGATCGACAAAGGAGTGATAGTGGCGATAGCTCCAGATGGTGGAGAAAAATATCTAAGCACATCCCTATGTGATCCAGCGTTATGCGTAGAAGCGGTTAGAAAATTTGGAATACAGTGCTCCTATAAAGACGGAAAACCAGTAACAGAAGTTGCAACCACTGCTTTCAAAGAGACTTCACCCTAAAACAACAACTTCAAGCAGATAGTTTGTCTCGTGGATAAAAGTTATTAGATGATGATCAATAACTTTCTTGCACGTCCTCGGTAGGTTTAAGGAACTGTAACAGTTCATGGCACATATTGTTCTATGGTTGGTGATGAAGATTAGCCAAAAAATTTCTGGAGTAGAGTATGTCGAACGAATCGCCAAAAATCTTCTAAAAATAACTAATAAACGACTGCTCCCATTGTACGAAGAATTGAGAGCCGCCGATTGCATCGTATGTGGCGGTTCAGGAAGATCCCTCCATTCTTTGAACATGGCAATGAGTCAAATAGCCATGATGAAGGAGCCCAAAGTGATTATCACCCGGGAAGATGTTGGTTTTCCGGGAAGAGGAA
Source organism: Candidatus Bathyarchaeota archaeon (assembly GCA_963697165.1). Lineage (GTDB taxonomy): Archaea > Thermoproteota > Bathyarchaeia > Bathyarchaeales > Bathyarchaeaceae > Bathyarchaeum. The sequence goes on along the minus strand of CAVOMX010000011.1, from coordinate 121,640 downwards.
TGTATGACGCAGCCGCAGAACTTGAAAAAAGACATCGGAAAATTGTTCTTCTAATCAGTTCTGGAAGCGGAGAATCCGATGACCCCAGGCACCTTGCTGAAGAGTTGGAAAAATATTTAGAAGAGACTGGCAGCCCCAATTTTTCTATGGGGCTAATAACATCCAACGCCAACTCTTCAATCGCAAAAATTGTTCAGCGACACGGTCATGTGGTTGTGGTCGAGGGCAGAGAAAAGAAACAGTTGCCCTCAGCTGATATATACAGCGAAACAGGAATAATGGGAGACATCTTTGAGCTTGGCAGCTTGTTTTTGCTACAGATGATTACCGAAGCGTTATCCGAAGACAGCTCCGTGGAGCGAGTCATTGAGCTCATAGCTGAAGAAGCCCCAGTTTTGATGTCCATCACCGAGAACGCACTTCATTCTGAAGCAATAGAGGCAGCACTAGTTTTTCTTGAAAGACGCAGTGACGTTTTCTTGGGTGGAAGAGGAACCGCCGAAGAAGTAGCCAAAATGACTGCTGTGCGGCTGTTTCACATCAAAAAGTTTCTGGGAGACAACGTTTACATTGCCCGAGGAGTAAACACGCCTCATCCACGAGCTGGAGACCTAGAAATTCTGATATCATACTCAGGAAGAACAAAGCCTGTTGTTGGCTGGTGTAACAGGTTTAGGGGCTTGGGTGGAACTGTCTTCTCGGTTATTGGACGCGAAGGAACAGCTCTAGACCTGAATTCAGACCTGAAGATTCTACTTGAAGAGGTAGTTGAACAGGGAAAACCAAGAAGGTTCTACATGAGAGCAGCCTATGTACTGAGTTGCCTACCCATCTTATTGACGGAAAAATTAAGCGTGAAAGGCCTCATTCTGCCAGAGTACATACTAAACTGGTACCACAACATAATTGAATAGACCAAACACGCAAACAGTTGACCCGTTTTGGCTTAAAAAGGAAAACAGGATTAGTCCTGTTTCAGGATAGCTCCCTTGTGTGCAGACTGAACAAGCTGAGAATATCGTGCAAGGTAGCCGCTATTAACGTTCGGTTCTTTTGGAGTCCAAGACTTTGCACGTTTAGCCAGTTCTTCATCGCTCAGTTTCACACTCAGTTTTCTTTTCGGAACATCAATTTCTATTATGTCGCCATCTTTCAGTAGGCCTATGGTTCCGCCGACAGCAGCCTCAGGCGATACGTGTCCAATGCATGGTCCTCTGGTTGCTCCGGAAAATCTTCCGTCAGTAATTAGGGCAACGGACTCGCTTAAGCCCATCCCTGCGATGGTAGCGGTAGGAGAGAGCATCTCGCGCATTCCTGGTCCTCCTTTTGGTCCTTCGTAGCGGATGGCCACTATGTCGCCTTTCTGAATTTTTTTGTTCAGTATGGCATTCATTGCAGCCTCTTCAGAATCGAAGATTTTAGCAGGACCTTGGTGGACCATCATGTTGGCTGATATACCCGCAGCCTTAACCACGGCTCCATCAGTAGCCAAGTTTCCCTTCAAAATGGCTATTCCACCTTCATGATGAACCGGATTACCAAATGGGCGAATCAATTCAGGGTTACAAACAACAGCAGACGCAATGTTTTCTTTGACGGCTTTTCCTGTTACAGTTATTGCATTTAGATGAAGTGCGCCGCTGAGTTGTTTCATCACTGCTGGGATTCCTCCTGCCTCATCCAAGTCTTGCATATCGTAGGGTCCACTTGGAATCATGCTGCACAGATGGGGAACACGTTTACTCAGCTTATCAAAGAGAGATAAGGGCAAATCAATTTCGGCTTCATTTGCAATAGCCGTAACATGCAACACAGTATTAGTTGAGCCTCCAAGAGCCATATCCACCATAATAGCATTCTCAAAAGAGTCAGAAGATAAAATGTCTCTGGGCTTCAAGCCCTCATTTACTAATCCAACAACTCTTTTTCCTGTTGCCTTTGCAATTCTCATCCTTTCAGCGCTTACAGCAGGCGGAGTAGCACACCCAGGCAAGGACATGCCAAGAGCCTCAGTTACACAGGCCATAGTATTTGCAGTAAACATTCCGTTGCACGACCCGCAAGTAGGACACGCAACATCCTCAAGGCACTTCAATTCTTTCTCATCCATTGTGCCTGCTGCAACTTTGCCAATTGCCTCAAACATTGAATCAGTTCCCACTTTCTTTCCATTATAGATTCCCGAAAGCATTGGACCCCCAGTTACCATTATTGCCGGGATGTTGAGTCTAGCCGCTGCCATCAGCATTCCGGGAGTTATCTTATCACATGTGCTGATCAGAACTATGCCGTCAAATCTGTGAGCTTCAACCATAGCCTCAACAGAGTCGGCAATCAGTTCCCGAGAGGGCAAAGAATACCGCATTCCGCTGTGACCCATTGCTATTCCATCACAGATCCCTATAGTATTAAATTCGAAGGGAACACCGCCGGCGCTAATTATGCCTGCCTTCACTGCTGCAGCAACCTGATTTAGATGGGCGTGTCCAGGAACCACATTTGTGTAACTATTCACTACGCCAATGAATGGTTTGCTCATATCATCGTCTGCAAGTCCAAGAGCCTTTAATAGGGCACGGTGAGGAGCCCTTTGAAACCCAACTTTTATTGCGTCGCTTCTCAAGTTCTGTCCCTCTGTAAGTGATTAAACAAATAGAATAGTTGATTCTGTTAAATCTTTTTACCAAACAACAGCTGAAGAGTCTGAAGGTACTTGACAACATCAGAAATAGAATAGTACGTAAGTAGCTATTCCAAACACTAATGAAAATACCCAAAGCAGTAGCGTTACATCCATAATTCTTTTCCGTGAATAACAAGCAGAAACTTTTGAAGATTGTACAGCCCATATTGCAACAAGGAATATTCCCAATATTAGAGCGATAGCTCCTGGAACTGCATGTAACCAAATAGTTTGAACCAACGCTAAACTAGTTTCGGTTGAAAAGAACTCGAAATTCTGGAAAAATATAGGGCCCATCACCAAAACGAAAGTAAGGGCGTGTAGAATTACTGCGAGTCCCATAGTTGTTCCGTGTAGTTTTATTTTGCCTTTTTTCTTGTAGTAGAGACTTAGAAAAATTATCAATAAAGTTATAACTTGTGTCAAAAAGTTCAGGTCTGTATGAAGGAACCTAGGATGTCCTAGCCCAATACTCAGCATAATTATCATTATCCATTTAAGAGATGATGGTAAATAGGTTTTTTGCAAAAAATCTCTGAAAAATCAGAGAATACATGTGTTTAGGAGTTAAAATTCAACTTTTTTCCGTTTTTTCTTGATGCTTTTTTGCTATTAATTGTTTTTTAGCTGTTTTTCTTGTTTTGTAATGGTTTTTTCGATGTATTCTCTTGTTGTTATCGTTTTCATGTTTCCTTGAAAGTAGAAAAGTTAATTCTGATTTCTGAATAAAATAAGCCAAGCACGTTTCCTTTGCGCCTTTTTTGTTGATCTAGTAGAAAAAAGATTAGTTCTTTGTTCCGTAAACTGCATCATAAACTCCTAATGCTCACAAAATCACGATTACAGCAGCAATAATTGTAGCAAGTTCTGGACTAATTATTATCGCTATTCACAATCAGAATCATAATCAAACCAATAGCGAATTGAACTAGATCCATTTCAAGCACTACCCAAAAACAATAACAATTTTTCTGGAGCATATTAAGATTATCTCAGATATTAGCAAACAAGGAACAGCCAACTAATACGCGTATAGAACAGGGAGAAATTAGGAGTTTCTAGCTTAACTTTCATTATTCTCTTTAAGCTACAATCCGTGCGTGTGTGGGTTTTTTGTGTCCGAGTTATTCTGGAGGCCTTAAGTAGATGTGTAGTTGTGCTAGTGAGAGTTTTAGTTCTATCCCATTATCTGTGCAACAAGCGGTTCCTTTTTTTAGAGCTGATATCGATAAACTATTTCGAATTGCTGTTCTTGCTCCCAGTATTTCAAAAGCTGCTTCTTTTGTCAACTGAATCTCAAGATGGGTTATTTCCCATTCCTGAGGATCAATATACATGTCTTTTACTTCCCCAATTTTTACGCCTTGAGCAAAAACATCTTCATCAATCAAATCACTAAATTTCATTTCTATTGTTCCCCAGAATAGCAATTTAGGACATATTGCTTTTAAATTCTTGCGTGTGCGCATGCGTGTGGAGTTAATACGAGCGTTGGTAATTAAAAGAAAGAAAAGACTCGATTGTCTGCACACCCGGACTCGAACAAATGTCCAGTAATCGCGGATTTTCTGGCAAGCCTTCGAGCATCAGGTATGTTTTCTTTGTTGGCTCGTTATCACCCGGTCCTTCTTTTGGGAGAGCGCTGTGTGTTTCCCAAAAGACCTTAGGCAATTTTGTCAGACATCAATGAAATAGTTAACGTGAAAGAGAAGTTGGGCGACACAGAAAAACTTTTATATTAATGCTTAAGTTGTTGAGATGAAACGAGGAATGAATCGTGAGGGATAATTGGGTTCTCGAGGGACATAAAATGGGGGATCGCTTTATCGTCTAGCTTCCCCAAAAAGATAAGAGTTTTTGACACCACCCTCAGAGACGGCGAACAGACACCTGGAGTTTCTTTAACCCCCGAAAAGAAACTTAGAATTGCTGAAAACTTAGACCAGCTCGGGGTTGATGCCATGGAGGCTGGTTTCGCCGCGGCTTCTGAAGGCGAAATGGAAGCGATAAAACTCATTGCCGATGCAGGACTCAGGGCAGAAGTCTACAGCATGGCCAGGGGCGTAAAAAATGACATAGACGCCATACTGAAAACCGGCGCTATGGGAGTGCATTTGGTTATTCCTTCATCAGATTTGCATCTCCAATACAAATTGAAGAAGAGCCGAGAAGAAATTTTGGAAATCACGGCGGACACCACCCAGTACGCTAAGGATCATGGACTCACAGTTGAGTTGTCAGCTGAGGACGCTACGAGGAGTGACCTCGATTTTCTTACCCAAATGTTCAAGGCAGGAGTTGCTGCGGGCGCAGACCGATTATGCCCATGTGACACTGTTGGAGTTCTGATTCCTGAAAGAACCAGTGAACTATATGTGGAACTGAAGAAAAGGTTCAAGAATGTTCCGTTGAGCGTCCACTGTCACGACGACTTTGGTTTAGCATTAGCGAATTCGATAGTTGCGTTGAAGTCTGGGGCAGATCAAGCCCACGTGACAATGAATGGTCTTGGAGAGCGAGCAGGAAACGCTTCCTTAGAGGAGCTGGCTGTTGTCCTCAAAGTGCAATATAATGTGAACTTGGCGATAAAAACTGAGTTGCTTTACGAGATGTCCCGTTTGGTTTCGCGGATAACCGATTTTCCGTTACAGCCAAACAAGTCAATTGTAGGCGAGAACGCCTTTGTTCATGAGTCGGGAATGCACACTCACGGAATACTGGCTAATCCATCAACCTACGAGCCTTTCAAGCCTGAAATGATTGGGAGAACAAGAAGAATAGCGGCGGGAAAGCATTCTGGCTCAACAGGAATCAGGGCATCTCTAAACGAAATGGGACTTGAACCCAACGATGCGCAACTGAAAGAAATCTTTCTGCACGTGAAGAGCCTTGGAGATAAAGGAAAACGGGTTGCTGACGCTGACCTGCAGGCAATCGCTGAAGCCGTTATGGGTTTGCCTACGATTCGTCCAATAAAACTTGAGGAAATAACAGTTGTCACAGGTAGCAGAATAACTTCAACGGCTTCTGTGCGATTGAACGTCAACGGTAACATGCTCACTGAAGCAGCTACTGGAGTAGGTCCAGTAGACGCCGCTATTAATGCAATAAAAAAGGCGGTTGGAATCGTTGAGCCGATACAGCTGGAAAACTATTCTGTCAAGGCTATCACGGGAGGCACCAACGCCGTAACCGAGGTGGCTGTGAGCCTCAGCAAAGGAGACAAAAAATCCACGGCGGTTGGAGTTAACGAGGACATAGTCATAGCAAGCGTCGAGGCAATGCTCAGCGGCATGAACGTGCTGATGAGCAACTATAACAATCAAAAAAAGTAAAGGAGGAACTATGAAAATGGCAAAAATGACGGGAGCACAAGCTCTTATAGAGTCTTTAAAACGAGAAAAGGTAGAAGTGATCTTTGGCATATCCGGAGGAGCACTCCTGCCCATCCACGAAGTTCTATACAATTCCGAAATAAGGCATATCCTTGCTCGTCATGAACAAGGCGCAGCGCACGCGGCAGACGGCTACGCCCGAGCAAGCGGTCGAGCCGGAGTAGTTATGGCTACTTCCGGTCCCGGGGCCACAAATATTGTTACGGGATTAGCAAATGCATACTTGGATTCTTCACCAGTTATTGCACTCACAGGTCAGGTACCCACATATTCAGCTAATACATCTTACATGATTGGGCGGGACGCATTCCAGGAAGCAGACATTATAGGAATAACTACACCAATCACCAAGTATAATGTCCAAGTGAAGAGCGCAGCAGAGATTCCTAAGGCGGTACGGATGACTTTTCATATTGCCACAACAGGCAGACCTGGACCAGCTTTGATTGACATTCCAAAGAACACTCAAACTGAAAAAGTAGAAATGGACTTTTCAGGCAATCTGCAGATTCGAGGCTACAAACCCAATACTGAGCCACATCCACTTCAGATTAAAAAGGCTGTTCAACTGCTCCTAAAGGCAGAGCGTCCCATGATATTGGCAGGAGGGGGTGTGAATCTTTCGAATGCTTCCCCTGAGCTTTTGCAGCTTGCTGAACTTTTGATGATCCCCGTGGCGACAACATTCATGGGAAAAAGTTGTTTCCCCGAAAATCATCCATTATCCATGGGAAACATTGGAATGCACGGGACCCGATTGGCAAACAAGATGATTTTGGAAGCTGATGTTTTGGTGGCGGTTGGAACAAGATTCCAGGACAGAAGCACAGGAACTTTGGATGATTTCTGTCCCGATGCAAAGATAATACAGATTGACATAGATGCTGCGGAGATAGGAAAGAACGTTGGTGTTGAAGTGCCGATTGTTGCTGACGCAAAACCGACACTTAGACTGATTCGCCAGCAGCTAGTTCATAGAATAAAGAAGAAAGAGAACAATCTATGGGTTAACAGAATAAAAGAAGTCAAGGAGAAGTTTCTTAGTGAGATGGATCTTGGCAAAGGTGACTTGACGGCTCCAAAACTGCTAAAAGAGCTTCGAAAGCTTCTTCCAGAGAACGCCATCATAGCTACTGAGGTTGGTCAGAATCAGATGTGGGCGGCTCTTCACTTCCAGACAATCAAGCCTAGGACATTCATCAGTTCAGGAGGGCTAGGAACTATGGGTTTCGGTTTTCCTGCGGCTATCGGAGCTAAAGTAGCATGTCCTTCCTGTCCAGTCGTTGATATAGCGGGAGATGGAAGCTTCAGAATGACCGAGCAGGAGCTTGGAACTTCAGTTACTGAGGATATACCTGTAATAGTGATTGTGCTAAACAATTCTATGCTTGGTATGGTAGCTCAGTGGCAACGTCTTTTCTATAAGGGAAGATACGCTGCTGTGAAGCTGGGAAGCGTTCCTGATTTCGCCAAGTTGGCTCAGGCATATGGCGCCGAGGGAATTCGGATTGGTTCATTAAATGAGTTCGCTGATGCTGTGAAAAAAGCCTTAAAGACAGAAGTGACCACGGTCATTGATGTTCCTATTTCCCCTGAGGATGATGTGTTTCCGATGGTTCCACCGGGTAAAGGATTGAAGGATAGCTGTTGGGGGTGTTAAGTATGTTAAAAGAACATAATCACATAATATCTACAATTGTGGAGAACAAGCCCGGTGTTTTATATAGTGTCTCGAACCTTTTCAGATGCAGAAGTTTCAACATAGATAGTATTTCTGTTGGACCTGCCGAAGAGGTGGGCTTAGCCCGAATGACCATAATGGTGAGGGGAGATGACAGAACTATCGAGCAGGTGGTCAAGCAGCTGAACAAATTGATTGACGTCATCAAAGTCACTAGGCTAGACCCGGAAAACATTGTAACAAGAGAATTAGCGCTAATCAAAGTGAATGCCCCGAGCACTAAGGCACGCTCAGACATCATTAACTACGCTGACATTTTCAGGGCTCGGGTGGTCGACGTTTCCTCTGAGTCTTTGATGATGGAGATTACTGGTACATCGAACAAAATAGATGCTTTTATCAATTTAATGAAGCCTTTTGGAGTTAAAGAGGTGGCTAGAACGGGAATAACTGCCCTATCAAGAGGACCCAAATCCGTGAAAATAGATGAATAAAATCTAGGTTAATACACTATTATTAGTAACAAAAATCTAAAAATCCGGAAAAAAACAAACAAAAATTAACCCCACAAACCCTGTAACACCCTCAAAAATAGATAATTTTTCCATAGAATATTGAAAGACAAAAATAAATGAACAAAAAAATTCAATTGTTTAGCTAATAAAAAGTTCTCTAGTTTAAAGACTTGTTTTATGTTAATTTTCAACAAAATATCCTCTAGAAAAGTCGACATATGCAAGGTAGCAAAGAAAGTGAGGGAGAGAAAAGAAACCCCAGAAAAGATCAGATGTATTGCAATCTTATTGAGCCAGAACTCTGATTAATTCTAAAATCGTTCATACTATGTTTTTTGAGTTTTCTTAAGATTATGTATCAGGTCTTAATGATCTCACCGTCTTACCAGTTCTCCACATCTCAGAATTTCCCATCGCTTCTAATTCTTCGTTCAATTTCTTTCCATAATCAGATTCTGCGCTTTTTTCAAGAACAATTTTTACTTCTTCTCCTGAAGCTACCAATTCATAAAGAGAATCAAATAGGGGTTTTACAGTATCCCTGAATCTTTCTTTCCATCTAAGGGCTCCTATTCTTGCAGTCTCACTGCAATTGTTATACATCCAATCCATGCCGTTCTGGTCAACTAACCTGATTAAACTTTGAGTTAATTCCTCTACAGTTTCATTGAATGATTCACTAGGACTATGACCATTTTCCCTCAAACAATTATATTGTGCTTCCATTATTCCTGCAAGTGCTCCCATTAGAACTCCTCTTTCTCCCGTTAGATCGCTATATACTTCTTTTTCAAATGTGGTTGGGAATAAGTAACCCGAGCCAATAGCAATTCCAATGGCTTTCACTCTATTTTCAGCTCTACCTGTGAAATCTTGATGGACTGCAAAACTGCTGTTTATTCCACTACCTGCCAGAAAATTCTTTCTTACTGATGTTCCAGAACCTTTTGGTGCAACCAAGATAACATCAATGTTTTGTGGAGGAATAACCCCTGTAAGTTTTCCGTAAACTATTGAAAATCCATGTGAAAAATATAGTGCATCACCCTCTTTAAAAGTGGTTTTGATTATTGGCCATAATTCTTTCTGCGCAGCATCAGTCAATAGATACTGTTTGATGGTTCCTCTTTCAGCAGCTTCCTTCAGCGAAAATAATGTCTTCCCAGGAATCCATCCGTCTTCTATTGCTTGTTCGTAATTCTTTGGAAATTCCTTACTTTGGCCTATAATAACATTAAATCCATTATCTCTCATGTTTAAGGATTGAGCCCGTCCTTGAATACCATATCCTAGGATAGCAATTGTTTCGTCCTTTAGAATTTCTTTTGCTTGATCTACAGGAAATTCTTTTCTTGTTACTACAGTTTCTTTTATTCCTCCGAAATCCAATTCAACCATAATGACTCCTCACACGATTCTAATAAATAGGTTGCAGTTAATAAAAAATTCTTTTTCTTGTTGACATTAGTGAATAGGTTAAAAAATATACATATGCTCAATGCTGTTTCGAAGACTGCAAATTATGGTCGAGTAACTGTTGGAACTAAGCTTGCATATGAAAGCGTTAAGGAGAAGATGTGTCAAGCTTTTAAGGATGTTCAGAGCGGGAAGTTTGCCAAGGAATGGATTAATAAAAACGAATCTGGTGAAAAGAAACTGAATACTCTTGTTAAAAAGATTGAGAGGAACATCAGAAAGAGAAGGTTAGCTTGTTAATCAGGAAGACCGTGAGAATCGAAAAATAACCGCCTTTTTCCCTCTTTTGACAGTTTTTTCTTTTTTTAGTTTGTCGTTCCTAACTTTATGCAAGCTATAATATTCCGATTGTTGTAATATGTTTTGTTGTAGAGGATGCTATTTATAGAAAAATGGCGGTTTCGTTCTAGTGTGGAATGTGAGTTAAATGAGAAGTTCCTTTGATATAATCGCTGAAATCTTAGAGACTGCAAAGAATGGAGCAAAAAAGACGCGCATTATGTACGTTTGTGGACTCAGCTACAGGTTCGTTCAGAAGTATTTGGATCTATTGCTAGAAACGGGTCTTCTAGCAATAGGAAGCTCGTATCATACAACTGATAAGGGCAAGGGATTTCTTAATAAATACCAAAGATTAGACTTACTGCTGAACACAAGAAGTTGAACACAACGACCCCATTTTCTGTTTCGGGAAAAGGTTTTATGTGCTCTTGAGAAAATGGAAGTATGATAACCAAAATTTTTACTTATGAAGAGCGCCAAATCCTAGAATCTCACCTTATCAACGACAAGGTTGATAAAAACGAGCTTGCTAAAATCCTTAAAGAAATCAAGACGCAGAAAAGCCTGTTTGATGACGTTTTTCTTTATCTTCAAATTAAGAAGACGTTGGATTCCTGAAAAAGATTGATTTCAACAATCATCTGTTATTAGTCTTCTAATATGAATGTTAGTTTGGTTTTTTGTGTAGTTTTTTTCTTGATTCTTGTTCATGTTGTTCTTGTTTTTGTGTCCCGTAACTCCTGTTAGCCGAAAAACCCAAGCTTTGACCACGATTGAACCAAACGAAACAATTTCGTTAATGAGAAAGTACAATGCTGACAACATTTTCTTTTCCAAAGATGATGCCTTTAAACTGGGTGTTTTCTTCAAGATTGCCGAAAAAGATTAAACAACATATTCACGCCAGAAGGGTTAACCGAAGAATGGGAAAAAGACAACTCTATACAGAATGTTGCAGATGACCCGTTTGGAATATTTTGAGATGTTTTATAGCGACTTAAAAATGATTGTCTACAACTAATTTTATGACGCGAAGGATTATTATTCTATGCTAAATGTTTTTAAGAGATTCCTATAATCTTTTCTCTTTGCGGGTAGGTGGAGCCTCCCACCCGTTCCGCATTAAAAATCCCGGAGTGGGGAGGTAAAAATAGATAATGAAAACAAATGAAATAACTTTAACGATAGTTTTTACAAGTCTGTATGCAGTTTTAGTCATTGCTTTAGGAACAATGGGTCAAGGTCCTGTGCAATTGCGTGTTGCAGACTGTCTGATTCCATTAGCAGCTTTGTTTGGTTGGCCAGCAATCGCAGGTGTAACTGTTGGATGCTTTGTGGGTAACTCATACGTTTGGTTGGGTACTGAAGACGTTGTCTTTGGAACAATTGCTAACTTAATCGCAGCAACCATAGTTTTTCTGCTTAGAAAACGGCAACTGTTGGCTTGCACTGCTGGTTCTTTGCCGATTGGAGTAACTGTAGGCAGCTACCTTTGGTTATTCTTTAATTTCCAAGTAGACATCTTTGGATTACAAATTCCACCATGGGTTGCTATGATTGCAAGCGTTACAATTAGCACTTTAATTGTGATGTCGGGAATAGGCTATGCTATACTCAAAACTTTGAGCAGTTCCAGCTTTATCCAAGCATTCAAATCTTGGGGAATAAAAGTTTACAATAAAGAATAAACTGCATCAACATGTGTGCTGATCTCAGAAATAACATGTTGAAATGCGAGATTCAGGGTGGAAACAAGATAGAATATATGCTGTCGCAAATAAGATACAGATGAAGAAGAATGAACTGGGAAACCGTGTTTCAACTAGCAAAACCATACTTGAAGAAAAACGATTTCGGAATACCTCACACCAGAAGAGTCTTTGAGATTTCCAAAAAAAACTTTGATATCCCACAAGATTTGGAAGAACTGATTTATTGCTCCATAATCATGCATGACATCGGCGGAAGCACCATCCAAAAACAGTATCAGGATGGTCCAGGAATAGCCGGGTCTATTCTAAAGAAACTGGGGTACGACAAAAGTTTTGTTGATGAGGTTTGCGAGATTGTGCGCACTCATCATGATCATCCCGACAATCCTTCTTTGGCTTTCAGGATTTTGTATGATTCAGACAAGCTTGTCATGTTTTCTCGTGAAGAATTTTCTCATTATAACATGAAACAAGATTTTGATTGGAACAAAATTATTGATTTAATCTATCATGAGCATGCCCGAGATTTAGCCAAAGAACTATTGCAGCAAAGGAGAGCTGAAGAAACAACCCAAAAATCATAAACTCAGTTTAGTGCGTATCCAATCTTATCCGTTACCATGGTGAATGCTAGTAACGTCACTCCTATTGTTGAAACAATTCCAAATATTACTAACAGGACAAAACCAATATGGATTATGGGTATGCCTTTTTCCTCTTTTTTGAGTTGAATGATTCTAAGGCACCAAGAGAATCACAATAACTTTGCATTGTAGACTTTTAGTATAATTTTTCATTCGATAATTAAACCTGACCTTTTTTCTGAAATTGTTTTCTAACCCAAAAAAAGGTTTGAATCATATTTGGTTTGGGTATTTGCAGTCTAAAAAAAGATAGTTTTTTATTAATTGCTGAACGCTTAATACTATTGGCTGCATGTATCATGTTGCTGTTGTTCCCCCAGAAATCTTGCTTCTGCATAAAAATGCTTCAGACAAATATGAAAAAGGATAAAATATCATGAACAAAAAAGCCATTACCTGTCTAGTCTTGGCTGTGCTCCTTTTAGTCTCACCCCTTTCCATCACCTTCCTATCCGCAACAATCGAATCTGCTGGTGCATCTGAAGTCTCGGCGGAGCCCTCAGAAACAGACGATTGGCCTATGTTTCACCAGAATCTAGCGAATACTGGCAAGTCAGAGTCAACAGCGCCTAAAACAAACCAGACCTTATGGAAATTCAACACTGGTGGTCAAGTAGGTTCTCCTGTTGTGGTTGGCGGTTTGGTTTATGTTGGTTCCTATGACCGAAAAATCTACGCTTTGGATGCAACTAACGGTACTCAAGCATGGAATTATGTAACTGGTGGGGTAGTGGTTTCTCGTCCTGTAGTGGTTGATGGTTTAGTTTACGTAGGCTCAGAAGACTACAATGTTTATTGTTTGGATTCAGTCAATGGTGCTGAAGTCTGGAACTACACAACAGAATACTTCGTGGATACAGATCCCGCATACTCTAATGGTATTGTTTATGTGGGATCAGTTGACAACAAGGTTTACGCTTTGAACGCTTCAACCGGTACTCATATTTGGAGTTACAAAACAGGCGGTCAAATAATGTTGTCTTCTCCGTCAGTGGCTGACAACATAGTTTACTTTGGCTCAATAGACAACAACATTTACGCTTTAGATGCGTTTAATGGGAGCCTCATATGGGCATACAAAACTGGAGATAATGTTGTTTCTTCTCCTGCTGTTGTCAATGACCTAGTTTATGTGGGTTCATTAGATAACAAGGTTTACGCTTTGGATGCATCTAACGGCGACTTTAGTATGGAATTTCACAACTGGTGGTCCAGTGTATTCTTCTCCTGTTGTGACTGATGGCAAGGTTTACATAGGTTCAGAAGATAGCAAGGTTTACGCTTTAGATGCTTTAACGGGTGCTCATATTTGGGATTACAAAACAGGGGGGGCGTATCGTCTTCTCCTGTTGTGGCTGATGGCAAGGTCTACGTGGGTTCACAAGATAACAAGGTTTACTGTTTGGATGCATCTAACGGCGACTTGGTATGGAATTACACAACAGATGATCTTGTGGTTTCTCGTCCTGATGTTGCTAACGGTATAGTTTACGTGGGCGGATGGGACGGTAAGCTTTACGCTTTGGATGCTTTAGATGGTGAGTCTTGTATGGATTTTCAGAACTGGAGGAAAGGTGGATTCTTCTGTTGCAGTAGCTGACGGCATAGTTTACGTAGGTTCACATGATCACAAAGTTTACGCATTGAACGCTACAACAGGCATGGTAGGTTTCGATCTGGAGCTACACAACACTGTCATATGGACTTTCACTGCCGGAGATATGATTCTTTTATCTTCTCCTGCAGTGGCTAATGGTATTGTTTATGTTGGCTCGTATGATCACAAGCGTTTACGCTTTGGATGCTTTAACGGGTAGCTCATGTTTGGAATTACAAAACAGACCTTTATGTTGTTTCTTCTCCTGCGGTAGCTGACGGTTTGGTTTATGTTGGTTCACAGGACCACAAGGTTTACGCTTTGGATGCCTTAACTGGTGACCTCGTATGGAACTACACAACTGGCGGCAAGATTGTGATGTCTTCTCCTGCTGTTGCCAACGGCATAGTTTACATAGGCTCATTAGACTAACAAAGTTTACGCTTTGAATGCTTCAACAGGTGATCCTTTATGGAGTTACAAAACAGGTGATATGGTTCTGTCGTCGCCTGTTGTGGTTGGTGGTTTGGTTTATGTTGGCTCACAGGACCAGAAGGTGTACGCTTTGGATGCATCTAACGGCGACTTGGTGTGGAATTTCACAACTGGTGGTCCAGTGTATTCATCTGCTGCAGTGGGTGACGGCATAGTTTACATTGGCTCACGTGATCACAACATTTACGCATTAGATGCTCTTACTGGTGATATGATATGGAATTACACAACAGGTGGCTACGTGGATTCTTCTCCTGCTGTGGCTGATGGCAAGGTTTACGTAGGTTCAGAAGACAAAAACTTTTACGCATTTGAATGCTACAACAGGCGCCCAACTATGGAATTACAAAACAGGTGATGCTGTGGTTTCTTCTCCTGCTGTTGCCAATGGTATAGTTTATGTGGGTTCATATGATCACATAGTTTATGCAATAGGTGATTACTCGCCTAGCCCCCAAACCTACCAAGTATCCTTCGTTGCGTCAGGCTTGCCCGAAGAAACAAGTTGGACTGTAACCTTTAACGATCAGACGAAGAGCTCCAGTTCGTACACAATAAATTTCGAAGTGCAAAGCGGCGACTACTCCTTCTCTGTTGTTGCACCAGCTGATTACATGGCTTCTTTGTCGTCTGGAACTGTAACCGTCAACTCGAATATTAATCAGCAAATAATGTTCTCTTCTGTTGTTCAGGACTCTTGGTGGATTCTTGTCTCTTTGCTGCTTGTTGTGCTGTTTCTGGTTGCCATAGCATTATTAGTGCTTTACAGGAGAAAACATTAGGACAAACTGTGCCCGTTTGTGCATTCATTTTCTAAGTTCACAACTAAATGTAATTACTTGTCGAGTTATTCTTAAAAAATCCAAAATCGTGTAAGCGCGGCGCTTTATTTTACGTAGAACATGTCCTTTGTGTCTTGACTCTTTATGGTCTCTTTTTGCATCTTCTTTTCTATCTTTCTTTCTTGAGTTCCAGTTATTTTCGCGTCGTAGTCTACAAAGGCGCAAACAAGATCCGCGAGATTCGTGTTTATTTCCGTCAACTCATCTAACGAAAACTGAGCCATAATGTCGGGATTGTCTGCCCACTGCATCCAGCCCGTTACGCTTCTTTGCAATGCAAGTATTGTGAACCTGATTGTCCGCATCATGTCTAGTCGGTCAGACCCTTCGACCTTCGCCGAGTTCTTTATTTCATTCAAAATCCGTTGGCAGTCGTTAACCCATTTTCCTTCCATGAGTCATACCCCAGTATGCCCTAAAGGGTTTGGGGCATAAAAACTTTCTTAAGTTCAAATTTTTTTCGCAAAAACATATAAGAATCGATAAAATCTCCTTCAGGTATGAGTTTAACCGATAAGGGAAAGAAAGAGCCGTCATTAGCCTTTGGTGGACAAGCCGTGATGGAGGGCGTGATGATTCGCTCCAAAAACAATCTGGTAATATGTGTGCGGCAGCCCAACCAAGAAATAGTAACAAAGACCGAAAAACTGCGTTCGCTCTCTCAAAAGTACAGGTTTCTGAAAGTTCCCTTCGTTAGAGGTATCCTTGCGCTGTTTGAAACGTTATATTCGGGAATAAAAGGCATCTACTTTTCTGCGAATGCCACTTTTGGAGATAATGAAGAGGCAAGCCTTAACCCGAAAGAAATCGCTGTAACCCTTGTCGTGTCCCTTTTACTGTCGGTGCTCCTGTTTAGTGTCTTTCCTTTCTTTTTGACGTCCCTCCTCAATCTTGGAGGAGGAGTTCTCTTCAATGTTGCTGAAGGAGTAGTTCGCCTCACGTTCTTGCTGGTGTACCTTGCCGTCGTATCTAGGCTTGGAGACTTCAGGCGGATACTCCAGTATCACGGCGCAGAACATGCATCAATCAACGCCTATGAGGCTGGAGTTGAATTGAATGTCGAAAACGTCAGAAAATACTCCCGTTTTCACCCTAGATGCGGAACATCGTTTCTTCTGATAGTCACGTTGATCAGTATTCTGTTTTTCTCACTTATGCCAAGTGCTGACTATCTAACAAGGTTATCCTACCGTATTGTTCTCATTCCCATCATTAGCGCCGTTTCATACGAGCTTCTGCGTCTCAGCGACAGATACAAAAATTCGTTCATCGTTAGAGCCTTAGTGGCTCCGGGCATGCTTCTTCAACGTTTCACAACTAGGCAGCCTGACGACGACATGATCGAAGTTGCAATAAAAGCTGTGAAAGAAGTTGAATGCCTACAGCGGGCATCTGAGTGAAGTTTCGGTTTCGGGTTACGTATAAATAGGTAGTTTGTCTCTTCTCAGAAATAGGCGATTAACGTGGACCACCTGAAACTTGATTTAAGGTCCTGGAAGCTCTTCTTTACTCTCTATAAGTTAGCGGAGTTGGGTGCTTCTAGCCGAACTGTTAAGGTTTCCACGGAGTATCTAGCTGAAAAGATTGGATCTTCTCAGCAGACAGCATCTAGGCACCTTATCAACTTGGAGAAGATGGGTTGGATAAAACGAACCATAACTCCGGAAGGCTGTTTGACGAAAATCACTAGTCTAGGAGTTGCCGAGTTAAAGAAACTGTATTCTGAGTTGCGTTTGATTTTTGAGTCAGAGTATCCGCCGTCATTAACTTTGGAGGGCGTTTTGTTCAGCGGGTTGGGTGAGGGCGCCTATTACGTGAATAAAGAGGGGTATCGTAAACAGTTTATGGAAAAGCTTGGTTTTGATCCCTATCCCGGCACCTTTAACATCAAACTGACGACCGACTATGACATAAAAGCCATGTCTGAGCTTGAGGCGTATCCTTGTGTGGAGCTTGAAGGTTTTGAGGACGAGTCCAGAACTTTTGGTCCAGTGAAGTGTTACCCTGCAATAATAAACAACAAAGTGAAGGGCGCAGTCATCTATGCTCTAAGAAGCCATTACGGGGATTCTGTGATGGAGATTGTTTCTCCAACGTTTCTTCGAAGTAGCTTGAAACTGAAAGACGGGAACAAGGTTAAAGTGGAGATTCTGATTCTGCCCTAGCTCTTTACCCTATTTGATGAATGACTCTATTATCTTTCTAACGATCTTTGAGGAACTGTCCAATTCTCTTTTTCCGAATCGTCCAATCTTCGCAACTTCGATTGCGGCTTTCTTTTCCTCTATCGCTTTGAGTAATTCGTTTTCTATTCCGTCTTGGTCGTGACCCACGGCTATTACGTCTGGTTTTATTTTTTCGATTACTTTGTCTATGCTGAAGTCTTCCCAACCAAGAATTGCTTCGTCAACAACCTTAAGGGACTCGACGAGTGCCCGCCGTTGGTCTTCTGGCATAATGGGCTTTTTTCCTTTCCTAGCTTTGACGGTGCTGTCTCTAGCCACTATAACAACTAGCTCCGCGTCTTTGCCACCCGCTTTTTTTGCTTCTTCAAGAAATCTGACGTGCCCTAGATGAAGCAAATCAAAGGTTCCCGAAGCTAGGACAACTCTTTTTTTCTTTTTTGTTACCATGAGAACTCTACAGCTCCTAATAGTCGCAGGGCATCTAGCAGTCCTTCACAATAGGCAACGGAGGTAAGGCTTGTTTCCAGTTTTCCTTTCTCTTGATAGTATTTGGCGTCTTCCAGATAACGTTTAGCCCAGTCGAAAACTGTTTTTGCCTCGTCTTCGTTTAGGTGCACATCTGCTGGTATCTGCCCTATTTCTTGAACGACGCGTTCAGCGCCTTTGATATATTTTGTAATCAGTTCGTCTATCTTCATTCTGTCATCTCCATAACTTCTTTGGGCGCTCCTGCTAATGCTATGAGTGCTTCGGCTTCCATGAAATGTAGTTTGCCCGGAACGATGAGCGTGTGCGGAGGAGCGCCAAAGTCATATTTTATCACTTCTTCTATGTAGCCTGCCTTCACTACCGGCTCGTATGAACCCGCTCTTGCAACGCCTATGACGAGAGTTCTTGAAGTGATAACCTCTTCTTTTTTCTGTTTTTCCAGTTCTAACAGTGTTCGAAGCGCCTCATTGACAGTCAAGTACCTCTGCTCCTCAGCTTTAATGTCCAGATAACACATGGTATGCAGTCCCATTTTCTTGTTTTCTCTGATAACATTGTATGGGGTTTCGGAGACAAACCCCTGTTCCGAAAACGGTATCGTAACCGCTTTTCCAAACTTGTAATTCTGCAAACCCGAAATACCCCTAACAGCTGAAACAGCAGAGGCGCCATGAATAACTCGGGTTTTGATTCCCTGCTTCTCTGCGCTAATCCGCAAATCAACATGAGTTGTGGCAATCATGGGGTCTCCCTGAACCAAAAACACTGCTTTTCCCTTCTTTGCCGCTTCAAGAATCTGTTGTCCATCTTCTTCCTCTAAGACTCTTCGTGACACAACATTGACCGCCTTTCCTATCATCTCCTCAAGTTTTCTGATGGAGAGTCCAGGCATCAGGCTAGTGTAGAATTCGGCAAAAACTGTGTCTGCCTCTTTTAGTTCCTCAAGTCCCCTGATGGAGACATCTTTTTCGTCGTATAACCCTAATCCGATGAAGACAAGTTCGTTCATAGCCTTCTTGCTCCCATTAGCTTTACATTCTTTGCGAACTTCTCGCTTAAAAAATTAGAAGTCCGCCCGCGAGCCCACTCCATCGCGTCGTCAGTTGGCGGAGAGGTTTCCGTCGAACATCATCCTGAGCAAGCTTTGAGGCTGTTAACCAAACAAAAGACAAGAAACTGAATAAATTTTAGATGGGCAAAAAATTTAGTGGACTTGCTATTATTAAGCAAATAGCTTAATATGTGTGGCTCTTCATTACTGTACCACATAGGATTCTCGTACTGAATATTGCAAAAAGTTGCATTTTTGCCGTTTTCTTTGACTATTCTACTGAAAAAATTAAAGTGGAACGTATGAAATTAAAAAATATACAGTTAAGCAGACCAACACAATCTTGGATTAAAAGAAGGGATAGAAACCCCCAGATAAAAATAAGCTTGCATTCTCAACTGAGAGATTGGGTGCAATCTGTCATAATGGAAGCAGAAAAGAACAAAGACTTCAAGAAGAAAGACCAGTTCCTAAGCCTTCTAGAAGATCTGAATACTACAGAGAACTAAGAAGGTTTGTGACTTGTCTCTTTCAGAGGTTTTAATTCATGAATTACCAACGCCTGTTTTTGATGCATCCATACGGGTCCAAAATGTTGTGTCATCTGCTACGTTGAATCAGAAATTTGACCTTAATGCAATAGTTAAGGGGAACTGCTTAGTTGAGTATCGTCCAGAAAAGTTTCCGGGCTTAGTTTTCAGGTTAAAAAAACCCAAGACAGCCATACTCATTTTCAGTACTGGGAAGATGGTTTGCACTGGAGCCAAGTCTGAGAATGAATCAAAAAAAGCTGTTCTGAAAGTTGTAAGAGAACTGAAAAAAAGCGGGATAATCATCCCTGGCAAACCAGAAACTAAAATAGTGAACATTGTTGCTACAGCGAACCTTTTGGGACGAATAGAGCTGGAAGATTGCGCTTACTCTCTCGAAAGGACCATGTATGAGCCAGAACAGTTTCCGGGTCTCGTCTACAGAATGAATGACCCAAAAGTTGTGATTCTTCTCTTCGCCAGCGGAAAACTTGTTTGCACCGGAGCCACAAAAGAAGAAGACGTTTACACAGCGGTCGATAAACTTCACAAAACACTTGAAGAAAAAGAACTGATATGCTACGACGAGTAAATGCGATTGAACCCACATGCGTGCTCCTCTCTTCGCCTAATATTTAGGCGGAGCGGTCTCCATCAAACATCAGCATGAGCGAGCTTCGAGACTGCCACCGAATTAGGTCCGCGCTTATTCACTTACCCTAAAATACATTCGATTGTTAACAATTTTTCTTGAAATTTTTCCTTTATTTACTAAATCCTGAAGAACCGAAACAAAATTTGCGACCATGAACATAGCTATTTTGGAAGTCCCTGGTACATCAAAATCTACATGAAAACTTGTCCACCCCATTATTTCTTCGGCAGTAAATGCTTTTTCCTGACGTTTCTTCAAGAAAGAGATTATCTCTTCTTCCAACTTAATAGAGACCTTTTCAAATTTCTCTTTGTCTATGGGCACAGATATCATTCCCTCATAAGTCTATGAAACAAGAGTCTGAAATTGTTTATGTAACTCAAATCATGAGCATGATTAAAAGTTTAGACCAAAAGTTTGTCCTAATTGGTGAAAATTTTGTGAAAAATGTTAAAATTTAACCCAAAATCCAAAAGTTGGTGATGATTAATTAAATATTCTTAAGTATAGTGTTTGTTATTGATTTATTCTCTGCATGATTTTGACTTGGCGAAATGGGAGTATATTGTGCTCGCGTTAAAGACTAAGATTCATATTAGTCGATTTGAGCGAGAAAAGAATCCTATTATACAAAATGAAATGAATGCGTTGGGGAAAAGGGTTAGGAATTGGTGGATGCTCAAAATATTCGCCTAGAGCGTGGTATGTTGTTTACTGTTGCATATTTTAAGCGAAAAAAATTATGGGTTATCCTATTTGGTGTCAGCAGTATAATTCTTAAGGTAATACAGTTTGTCCTCAGGCTTCTGTATGCTACAGAGAAAGCTTCCACCAAAATAGGGCAGCCAATACTGTTCTTGCAAATCTAGGTTAGCCGCTATAAACGGTACAGCAGTCTTCTTTGAAATAGCTCCTACTTTCTCAAATCTTTGAATAATCCGTTGACGCATTTTAAATTGAATTCCAGACATAGACAAATACTAAATCCTCCTGATTTTTTCATATTGTTTCTAAGAAGAATACCCAAAATAAACGACAAAACACGACAAGCCTTTTTGTCGACATTCACTAAGAGAATTCCACATAATAGTATAATGCACGGTTGCATATATAGCATGCGGGTATTCAAAAAATTTTTTCACGGAAAACTTTATGATATATTTTTTGTATTATGGCTTCTAAATTTTCGATTTTGTCTTTCAGTTCACTGTTTTCTTGCTCCACTGTGGTGATTGCTTTTTCTGTTTCTGTGGGTGTAGTCTCATGC
Organism: Candidatus Bathyarchaeota archaeon; assembly: GCA_963697165.1. Lineage (GTDB taxonomy): Archaea > Thermoproteota > Bathyarchaeia > Bathyarchaeales > Bathyarchaeaceae > Bathyarchaeum. The sequence continues at coordinate 100,140 of CAVOMX010000011.1, read as the reverse complement.
TTCACATGAGACATTAGCCTTTTTGCTCCCATTATTTTTACGTTTTTTGAGAACAAAAGATATTTAGGTTAACTGTTTTCACATATGGAGAGTGCCTTTTTGTGGGCCCGTAGCTCAGCAAGGCAGAGCGGCGGACTGGTCCATTGGGACTAGGCTGAGACTCTTAATCCGTAGGTCAGGGGTTCAATTCCCCTCGGGCCCGCCACATTATTCCATTAAAGACTCCTGTTTATGCAGCTATAAAACGAAGTGTTCAGTTGTGTCATATTATATTCTTTCTTTTTTGCGACAACATATGTGATAAAAGCCGCAAGAATACGGATTGCATTACTTATTGGGTGAAAGAGCAGCTTGCCTTGTATCCTAAAATGCATTCATTGCTTAAATACAGGAAGGGTATCGCAGTCTTAATTGCAACAAGAACCCATGCTGTAATTATAATATAGACCTTGGTTCGGGGTGTAATTTCCAGTTTCTCGCCTCTCATGAATCTTTTTTCGTTTGATTTGTTCTGCATGGTCATTCACGTTCTCAGACGTGGTTGCCCATTGAAGTCTTTCTCTCAACTTTTTATCTTTTAAGTTTATTCTCAGGGCAGTCACAAAATTCAAGTATCCACTACGCCATAACTTTTGTTGGGGATTTGTTGTGGCTGTTTTGAAGTTGCCAAAAATGACAAAACAAGAGATGTGGAAACTAATTCGAAGACAGCGACTCTGCCGTATCGCCTTCAAAGGAGAAGATTACCCCTACATGGCTCCTTTCCAGTACATTGTATTGGATGGGATTCTGTATTTTCATTTCACCGATTACGGCACAAAGATGAGGCTAATCGAGAATGACAAACGTGTCTGCGTTGAAATCGAAGAATACCGAGAAGACCTGAGCGAATACAGCTTCATCGTCCTACTGGGTACCCTCAAAGTCGTTACTGACCCACAGGAAAGAGCTAAAGCTATCAAAAAACTTGCTGAAGATGGAGAACAGAAGCTTTCCCCAAGCTTTCTTCCCGCACACGGCTTCAAAAAAGAAGACGGATGGTCTTCATTAACTCCAAAAAACGTTTCTTTAGTTGCTGTCAAACTCGAAACTATAACACAAGAAATCGGACTAAAATCTCCATGATTTAATCCCCTTCTTATTCAACGATTACGCTGTTAATATGAATTCTAACTTAACAAAACATTACTTTCAGTAACGGCACACTCCAAAGAGTTTACCTATCAAGAACAGGTGTTTTTCTAGAATGTCCGCACCTCTGATCGAAGCATCTGAGCTTACTAAACAGTTCGGCTCAGTTCAAGCCCTATCTGGACTAAATTTCAGGGTTATGCCCGGAGAAATCTATGGTCTACTGGGTCCAAATGGTGCCGGCAAAACCACGGCAATCAAAGCCATCATCGGTTTGGTGGAACCAACTTCAGGATGGGTTAAGGTTGGAGGCTTTGATCCCGCAAAATATCCGATAGAGGTCAAATCAAGAATAGGTTACGTATCTGAAAACCCGATTCTCTACGAGTCTCTTTCTTCCAGAGACTTCTTGGAGTTTGTTGCATCTATACGAAAAATTGATCAAACTTCAGTCAACCGCATAGTAGCCCAGCTGGGGGACGCTTTCGACATGGCAAAATATTTTGATGCTCCAATAGCTACGTTGTCGACGGGAATGAAGCAGAAGGTGGCTTTAATTGCTTCTTTTATTCATCAGCCTCCTGTTCTTTTGCTGGATGAGCCCCTGAGTGGTCTTGATGCCAAAAGCAGCCGAATAGTCAAAGAACTGCTTTTGTTGCATGCAAAACGGGGCGGAGCCGTCCTGTTTTCCACGCATATAATGGAAGTGGCTGAGCACCTCTGCACAAGAATTGGAATAATATATCAAGGCAAGGTAATCGCTGAGGGAACGCTTGACCAGCTGAAAACTAAGGCTGGAAGTAAAAGCGAAAGTCTGGAAGAAGTCTTCTTGAAGTTGACACACGAAGAGAATGAGGTTGCTGACAAGACCCGACTCTTGGGGGAGGCATTCTTCAAAAATGAAGCTGCTTGAAGCTTGGCGTCTAAGTCGCCTGCCCTACAAGGAGGTCGTGTATAAGTCCATAGCTGAGGAAAGAGGTCGCATGTGGTGGGGCGGCTTTGGTAGAGGTCGCCTTGGCGCAGACGCGCAGAACGATTTAGAGCTAACCAAGAAAGCGTTGAGGATAGCCAAATTCGACAAGTCGCTAGTAGCAATATTTAACGTTCTAGCCGCGGTTATTCCCTTCACGGCACAGTTTTTTGGTTCTCCAATCCTTGGCTTGACAAGCGCCATCTCGTTGAGTTTAGCCGTCACATTTGGCTTCACGGCATTGTATGCAATTCAGACGCTTTCATCATTTGTTAGCGCCGAATCCTCAGCATTGTTAGCTACTTTGCCGCTGAAGCAGAATGACTTCTCATTGATTACGTTATTCTCTTTTGTCCGATCCGTGGATTACATGGTTGTGGGTTCGATACTGAGCCAAGTCGTTTTGGTGGCTTACTTTACTGGGTCTCCTGTTGCGGTTCTGGTTATGCTTGTGGCTTCTGTTGTGAATGCGATTCTTGCTGTTGCAGTTGCTCTGTGGTTCTCAAGAATATTCACGAAGAACCTGTCTCGTGGAGGACGATCCAAAGGCAGCACGGTTTTGCGTTTGGTTTTCATTCTGATGTGGGGATCACTGCTTATGGGAGTAAGCTTCTTGATCAGTTTGCCATGGTACATCGTACCCTCTCTGGAAATGATGCTTCTTATCCCCAACCAGCTCTCTAATGTGCTCTTCTGTTTTTTGCATCCATTCTCAGCTGGAATAACAATCGCTAACATCGGTCACCCCGTTACTGCAGATTCTACATCATTAATTGCAGCCGCCTCTCTGATAGGATACGTTATAGTTGCCGGGTTTGCGGGAAAGTGGATACTAAAAACAGTCAAGCGCATATCGCAGGGAACTGACGTCAAGATATCAAGAGTGACAGCAAAAGATTTCTCGATCAAAACGCGCAATCCTCTGTTTGGTTTTGTCCTGAAAGACTTGAAGGTTTCCTCAAGAAATCCTGCCACCGCCTTCTTTTTTGCACTTCCTGTTCTAGAGACTATTATTGAATCGTTTATGGTAACCAACTTTGAGGTTCTACGGGCTTCCACGTTACTTGTTTCGACGTTCATGGGCGGAATCTTTGTTTTGCTTATGCCTCTTGCCCTCCTTAGTGCAGAGGGAACAGGGCTAGAATACACCAAAACGTTGCCCTTGAACGTTAACCGAATCATAACTTCCAAGACTCTGATATCCACGTTAACCTATGTTCCGGTGCCTCTGGTTCTGCTTGTTATGGCATTCCTAAAGCCCTTGACCTCGCCCCTAACAATACTTATCCCATTTTTTGTCATACTGTCGATAGCCTCGGCAAGCATCTTTGAGATTCAGCTCTTCCTAAATTCTGTAACCCAAGGAAAGATAGCGGCACTAATTCATGATCTAAAAAAGCTTATCGTCGGCGTCATAACCCTGCTTATCCCATTGGTTGCCTATGCTGTGGTTTACCTATTTTCTTTTAGTCACGTTTTTGCAGTTTTGAGCATGGCAGGAGCATCAGCTTTAGAACTGGCGTTGGCTGTTTATCTTCTTAGGAGCAACAGGAAATAGTTTAAACTGTTTTGTTTTAGCTCTACGAATTTAAATGCCTTCCACCTATTGTTTTGTGAGCAACAGTGCCAGAAACAGCATGCTTAAAGGTTCCAAAAAACTTGGGAGAACAAGCCATTCATCTAGTCGCAGAGCTTGACCTATTTAAACGAGAACTACAGATTCAGCAAACAGAAGACTCCCTATGTATACCCTTAGCCAGTGAGCCCTCAACTGCTGTTCTCAACACGTTCAAGACGAAACTATCCGACATTCGAAATCTCTGTCCATACTTTGCTATGCGGGAGAAACACCATTTAGTGCCACTCGATTTTCTTGCAGACAAGCTACCATATGCTCTCTTAGCTGGGGTCCCCAGAGCCATCGATTTTGTAGGCGACATCGCCATCGTCGAGATTCCCCCAGAACTTTCAACCTACAAAGGGGCGATTGGCGAAGCAATACTAAACGCGCACAAGCAGATCTGCACTGTTCTAGCAAAGTCTGGAGCGGTTGAAGGAGTTTATCGCCTAAGAGACTTTGAAGTGATAGCTGGAGCCAAAAAAACCGTTACGGTGTACCGAGAGTATGGCTGCACATATCATGTTGACGTTGCCAAAGCCTATTTTTCTCCAAGACTTTCGAGTGAACACGACAGGGTTGCTTCGCAGGTGAAAACGGGAGAAACGGTGGTTGACCTATTCGCCGGAGTCGGACCCTTCGCAATTCCAATTGCAAAAAAACAAAAAAACGTGCGGGTCTACGCTGTTGATGTTAACCCCGACGCTGTGGCTCTTATGAAACGAAATGTTGCAGTGAACCGCGCCGAAAAACAAGTTGTGCCCTTTCTTGGGGATGCTAGGCAAGTTGTAAGAGAGCATTTGTCTGGAAAGGCTGATCGTGTAATCATGAATCTGCCGGAGACGGCGTTAGAGTTTGTGGATGTAGCCTGCGAAGCCATCAAGCCAGGAGGCGGTATTGTGCATTATTACGGTTTCGTGAAGGATTCAAATCCGCTGGAAACAGCACAAGTTCTAATAACCGAAGCAGTGAAGCAAAACATGCGGCAAGTAACGAAGTTTCTTTTAGCTAAGAGCGTCCGAGAGGTTGCTCCGTACACTTGGCAGGTTGTTGTGGATGCCCAAATTCAGTAAACTTCCGCTGTCAACGTGACTTTAACTGTTTGATTTGGGTCTTTTAGTTTTTGAACAAGCTCTCTTGAAAAGTCAAGGGCAGCCTTGTCTGCCCTAATCGCCAATGTTCGACCACACACATAGTCACTTTTTCGCACCACCAAATCTGTGGGATGCGTAAACTCTAGTAGAGGGCTCCCTTTCGCGTTAACTGTTTCCTTCAGTTCACCTGCCTCAACCGTTACTTTTATTCGTGCCCCCTCTTTTCGTGCCGCTTCCTTGAATTCAACCGGCAAATCAACTGCAGCCTTCGTTGATTCTACAGCCACTATACATTCGCCCCGATTCGATAGAGTCTCCTCTTTTGTGACTTCAAAGGTTGTCTTGTGAGTTGCAAGTGTATTCTTGTGTCCATGTGCAGAAAAGACAACAGTTACAGATTTCATGCTACAAAAAATACTGCAGCCTTCAGATATTCCTTTAGTATATGAACTACGCTGTGTTCGGTAACGCTTAGGTTATTCGAGGACTTCTATGGAGTCAACCTTTCCATCGCCTTCAAGGTCGAATCCCTGAATAACAACAGCAAATTTTTCTCCGCTAAAATTCTTCAGCGTCTTATCCCCGAATTTTGTGAGAGCCAATACACAGGCTTTTGTTCCAACTGCCTTGTTGCCAGCAAGAACAATTACTGTTTTTTCTTTGTTCCATGGGTTAGGTATTCTCGCTATTACTCCCATGCCATCGGCGGTGTAGATCTTCTGGGTTTTTTCTGAGACCAGTCCTCCCAAAAGGAAGCCATGTTCAGAGGGCATCATGTTAAAGCGTATGGGCAAATACTCGTTGAATTCTTGGGTGATAAGGTTGGTTCCGGGTCCGCCCACCAGAATTAGGTTGTTATTTTCGTCCTTCTCTGCTTTCACGTCAACATCTAGTTTTATTGCAAAGTCTTCCGGTAAATTCACGAATTGTCCCAAAAAGAGTGTTAGGTATGCGGCGTAGTGTCCATCTCTGGCTTTTGCCTTGAAGGGGCCATGCTGGTCAGGGCTTCCTACAACAAGTTTTCCGTCAAACGTGTCGTCTTTGATGATGGGGCTTAGGAACTGCTTCATTTTTTCGTTTATGCTGGTGATTGGTAACCTGTTGATTGTTTGGTAACCAAAAGGCAATTCTACTCCCATTGCTGGAAAAGTGGCTTTGTAGTATTTTGCGACTGCTCCCTTCTTTTCTTCTTCTCTAACGACCTTTATTGCTCCCGCTTTTATCAGTTTTCTGATGTGATAATAGATTTTCTGTTCGTGAACGTTTAGTTTTCTTGCGATTTCCATGGGGTACATTTCTGTTTCGCTTAGGATTTGAAGTATCTTCCAGCTGAGTTTGTTCAGTACTGATTTGAGTCTCTCGGGGTCTTCGAAAACGGCTATGTCTTTTGCTTTTAGTTGTCTTCCTTCATTGCTGAGGAGCAGCTTTTTCTTCATGATTGAGTTTATGGCTGAGTGTGTTATAAATATTTTTTTAATGGTTGATTGCTGTAGTGCTGCATAGGAACATCGGTTTTTACTTAAATTATGGCATTGAACAAGCCAAAAATGACCTGTTTTTTTGTTTTCATGTATGCATTAATAAGACATAATATATGTTATAACTCAAATGCTTACTGCCTGAACAACTTTAATCGATTCAGTTAACGGTTACTTTTATTAGATGCCTAATGTGTAGAGAAAAATGGAATGACGACACTAACACTTAATGAATCACTGCTTCCCATCGTTTTTCAGTTGTGCATAGGTGGAATCGGAGGATTTCTAATAGGTTACGCCATGAAAAAATTCCTTAAGATCGCTTTAATCCTTGGGATTGTTGTCTTTTCTCTGATCATTTTGGCTTACACAAACGTGATCAACGTAGATTACGGTGGATTATCCGAAATGGCATCAAACATAGTTAACGCCATTAATCCAGCGCTAACCCTGATTACTCCACTATTGGCACACATCCCCTTCATAGTCAGCCTAATAGTCGGTTTAATTTTTGGACTCAGAAGAGAATAATGTCTATCCATTATTTGATGCACCTAGCCTAGAGTCAAGCCTTTCAGTTCCACTAAATCGGCATGTCTTGTCTGATGTATTTTTGCATCTCTTGCCATATGGCTTTAATGTCCCCTACTTTGCCCACTATTGGCTCCATCTTCTTACTAAAAGTGTCAATGCACAAAATGCCCCTCTTTCGTAATATACCCCTTTCTACATATTGCATTGATCTGATGTCCTCGATTCTCTCTGCAATGATTCTGTCTTTCTTGAACAAAACTCCGCGTCGTCTATAGAGCAGTATTCGTTGATTGGTTATGTAGAATGAGAAGTTGTCGTTAAGACTTTCAATCTTGCCGCTCTGGAATACTATCGTTTCTCCGGGGTAAAGGAAGTCTGAAAGAACCATAGTGCTATCCCTCTTTTTGTTGTGCTTCTGGATTCATATTTCTTATGGTAGTTCGTGTAAAGCTTGAAGTCTTGTGGAATGAGATGTACCGTTATAACCGAAAAACTGTACCTGTAATGTACTTAACCTTTTAGTGAGAACCCCTACAATTTTCATTATAATTCTAAAACACGATTCCTAAAAATGTTTATAGCCGCTCTTTCAGTTTAACTAAAGTCTGCACAACCCGATTACATTATAGTCAGTAACTGTAAAATCTACAAAAAAATGAGGAATGAATAATGTGTGGAATATTTGGATCCATCCTACGAACAGGTGAGGCTGCATCGACAATTCATTGCGGCTTAAAAAAGCTAGAGTATCGAGGCTACGACTCGGTGGGAATCGCAACCATTAGCGATGGTCGGCTTTTTATAAAAAAGGATAGCGGAAAAATTGACGAGGTTCATGAATTACACAACCTCGACGCTCTTCCTGGACGATTGGGGATAGGTCATACACGATGGGCAACACACGGCGCACCTTACAAAGAGAACTCCCATCCACACACAGATTGCAAAAACCAAATCGCAGTCGTTCATAACGGAATCATCGAAAATTTTGCCGAACTCAAAGCTGAACTTGAAGACCTTGGACATACTTTCAAATCCAAAACCGACACCGAAGTCATCGGGCACCTTATCGAAGAAAAACTGAAGACTGGTTTGTTTTTTGTTGATGCAGTTCGCGAGACTGTGAAGCGATTAGACGGCTCTTACGCAATCGCCGTGATCTATGTTAACGAGCCTGACAAGATCGTTTGTGCCCGTAAAGAGAGTCCTCTTGTTCTTGGAGTAGCCGCGGACAGCATGTATGTCGCATCTGACATTCCAGCCTTTCTTCCGAAAACAAACAAGTCTGTTATCGTTGAAGACGGAGAACTTGTTATTTTAAGCGATAGGGAGTACGAAATCCGCAGTATCGCTGATTGGAAACAGGTCAATAGGGAACCTGAGACTATAGACTGGGCTCCCGAGATGGCTGAGAAGCAGGGCTATCCCTACTTTATGCTAAAGGAGATTCACGAGCAGCCTTTAAGTTTAAGAAACACCCTCAGGCTGCAGGACAAATACTTGGAGTTGATGACCACCTTTCTTGATCGGGCAGGAGAAGTATTTTTGGTGGCATGTGGAACCTCATATCATGCCTGCCTTGCAGCGTCATACTTGTTCTCCAAGCTGTCCTTTTTGGCAACCCATCCTGTTATAGCCTCAGAGTTTGTTGAACAACATGGAAAATCAGTGAACATCGACAGCACCCTTCTGGTCGTCAGCCAATCCGGAGAAACCGCCGACACCCTAGACGCAGTTGAAAGCGCTAGGCTACGCGCAGCCACAGTCCTGGGACTCACAAACAATATCGGCTCCACCCTGACACGTATCGCCAGAGTGTACATCTGTCAGCAGTCGGGTCCAGAGATCGGAGTTGCAGCAACGAAAACTTTCACGTCTCAGCTTTCGGTGCTCTCACAGCTTGCCATAAGGCTTGCCAAGAAGCGGGGAAAAATTTCTCATGTGGAAATCGAGGAAATTGAGAAGAAGCTTGATCAAATACCAGAAATTGTTGAACGCGCTGTTGCCAGTCAAGAAGAAAAGGTGAAACAATTAGCCAAGAAATATCGGGGTAAGCAAGTTTTCTTCTTTTTGGGAAGGGGAATCAGCTCGGCTGTAGCCCTTGAGGGTAGACTGAAGCTCATGGAGATTTCTTACATTCCGTCTATAGCTTATCCTGCCGGAGAAAGCAAGCATGGTCCCATCAGCCTGATTGAACCCGGATTTCCTGTAATTTTCGTATGCCCAAAGGATGGCACGCATAGAACTATAATCAGCAACATTATGGAGATGAAGGCCCGCGGCGCCTCCGTAATCGTAGTGGTTGAGAAGGGTGATGAGGAGATAAAAGCGTTGGCTGACGATTACATAGAGATAGACACGGGATTGCCTGAAGTTTTGTCTCCGATACCTTTTGTTGTTCCGCTTCAGCTCCTCGCATACTACATGGCACTTGAGCGCGGCAATGACCCTGATATGCCCCGAAACTTAGCCAAATCTGTCACTGTAAAATAGACCTGCAGTTCAGAAGAGCAAACATGTTTCTGTGTTGGTTTAAGAAAAAGGTTCTAAAGTCACCGGCTGATTCTAGATTCTAGGAACTCAGGACTCGGGAGCGACATTGCAGATGGCAGATGATTATAGTTATGTGACGGATCTAACGGTTCATCCAGAAAGGATAGTGTCTCTTTCTCCCAGCAACACGGAGATGCTGTTTGCTGTTGGTGCTGGCGACAAAGTTGTTGGAGTAACAGACCACTGCAACTATCCCGCTGAACTAGAGGCAAAGATTGAAACAGACGAAATAGCGCGGGTTGGAGGTTACTGGAACCCGTCAGTTGAGGCTATTGTGGACTTGAAGCCTGACCTAATTCTGGTTTCCACAGCCCAGTGTACAGTGAAGACAAACAATTGCAAGACGAACTGCAGCCGCAGATGTGAACTGACAACAAAAGTCGCCAACAGACTCAAAAGTTTAGGATTAAACGTTTTGACCTTATCTCCGCACAGTATGGATAATGTTCTCGACGACCTCCTGCTGGTGGGAAATGTAACTGGAAACAGTGCCCAAGCCAGCGACCTTGTGGAAACCCTGAAACATAAGATAAACGCTGTAATAGCAAACTCGAAGACATTGCCTCATAAGCCAACCGTATATTTTGAGGTCTGGAACAGACCTTACATCAGCGTGAATTCAAAAACATGGATTGGTAACCTAATCAACTTGGCTGGCGGAACAAACATTTTTGAAGACGCAGTTTCAGAGTGGCCAGTAATCCAACCAGAAGACATCATAAAGCGGAACCCTGACATCATCGTGTTTCCAGTTATTCCAGGTGTTCCCAGATTTTGGGGAAGCTTCGAGGCTGTCAAGAAACGGCTGGGCTGGGAGAACATAACTGCTGTTAGAGACGGCAGACTCTATGAGGTTCCACGAGACTTTATTTCCAGACCCGGACCTAGACTCGTTGAAGCCTTAGAACTACTGGAAAAAATGATTAACCCAATTTCTTAAATATTTCCTCAAATGTTTGTTTGAAGAGTTTGTAGAGGATGCTTGTTTCCATGAAGGCTGCTGCTCTATTTTCTGGTGGTAAAGATTCACTATATGCCGTGCAACTTGTCGAAAAACAAGGCGTCAATGTTGATCATCTTATAACTTTACTTCCAACTCTTCCTTGGCCTTCTCCTCATGCGGAGAACTTGGAATCTCTGAAGATATTAGCAAAATCCATGGGTAAACATCTGACAATTGTTGATTGTCATAAAGAGGAAGCTTTGGTTGAGGCGCTAAAAAGCCTTAATGTTGACGCTTTGGTGGCTGGGGATATTGATGTTGAGGCGCATGTGACGGCTTTTGAAGCTGTCTGTAAGAAGATTGGTTTGGAGCTGCTTGAGCCAATATACGGGAGAGACACATCCGAGCTTTTCGATGAAATCTTCGGTTCAGGATTCAAGGCATTGATTACTGGTGTGAACTTGAAAGACTTAGGGGAAGAGTGGCTGGGTTTCGTTATCAGTGAAGAGACGGGTGCCGAGTTTCTGTCAAAGATTGGAAAAGTTGATCCTTTGGGTGAAAACGGCGAATTTCATACACTAGTTCTTGAGTGTCCGTTATACTCGAAATCGTTCAAGGTAGCGTCTGTGAAGAGGAAGGTTGGGAAGGATATGGCTTATCTTAACGTGTCGATTGTGTAAATTTTGTGTGACTTCCGTGTTTATTGTATGTTTGTAGCCTTTTTTGTCTGGTTTTGTCGCAAGTTTTATATATGCTGTTAGGATGGATTATCCATCCTAATGGATGTAGAAATCAATGGACAAAACTATCACATATATCATAGCGATTTTAGCGGTTGTTTCCTTAGTTGTTGCAACTTATGGACTCGTCACTTTTCAAGGACAAATCAATGACTTGACAGATTCCAACAGTTCATTAGAAAACTCACTAGGTGACATCCAAGGAACACTAACTACAATACAAGGACAGATCACCGACTACCAAGAAACTATTGCTGAACAGCAAGAACAAATCACCGAATACCAGCAAGTCACGCTAGTTGATGCTATGGGTAACGTAGTAACCTTGACTTCGGCTCCAGAACGAATAGTGTCGTTAGCACCAAGCAACACTGAAACACTGTTTCTTATTGGAGCAGGCGACATGGTTGTGGGTGTTACGGACTACTGTGACTATCCTTACAATTTCACAGCATGGGTCGAAGCAGGCAACATGAGCAGCATCGGAAATTATTACGGACCATCAGTGGAACCAATAGTGGCATTAGAGCCTGACCTAGTTCTTGCAAGCACTGGAAGCCTAGACGCTGCTGCGACTCTAAATGACCTAGGATATAATGTCTTAGTAATAGAAGGCCAGAACCCTTGACGCTATTCTTCAGGATATCCTTTTGGTGGGACGAGCAACTTACAAAGACGCTGAAGCTAGCGCCGTCGTTACAGACATGAGAGCAAGAATAGATGCCGTAGCAAATCAAGTAATGGGTGCAACTACTACTCCAACAGTATACCATGAAGTTTGGAACGAACCCCTCATGAGCGTAGGCCCAAACACATTCATTGACGAACTGATAACTTTGGCAGGTGGAGAAAACATCTTCAACGATGCAACCACAAGTTGGCCACAAATTAGTTCTGAGGCAGTTATCGAAAAGAATCCTGACGTGATGTTTTTCCCAGACATGTACATGGGGCGAGATAACTTCTATGACACCATAGAGGCTGTGGGAGACCGTCCTGGATGGAACTCAATAAGTGCAGTTCAGAACGATGCACTCTACGAAATCAATGCAGACATAATCTCTAGGACAGGTCCAAGACTCGTTGACGCGCTAGAAGCTATTGCAAAGATGGTTCATCCAGAAATCTTTGGACAACCCTAAAATATCTCTCTCTTTTTTATACCCTAAAATAACTTGTGAAACATAAATGAAAACAGACACTAAAACATCTCATTTAAGACACGTTTCTCACTGGAAGCTATATCTGGTCATACTTATAGTTGCGTTTGGAATTATTTTTATTTTATCACTCAACCTTGGTTACGCCCCTATTTCTTTTAGCGACATTTTGAATATACTGATCAAAAACGTTCCTTTCTTAGGAGATTTGGTGGCGCCTTCAGATATCACTCAAACTGCTGAAGTAATAATTATGCAAATCAGACTCCCGCGAGTTATCTGTGGTGCTCTGGTTGGTGCAGCCTTGGCGACTGCAGGCGTAATATATCAAGGAATATTCAGAAATCCAATGGCTGACCCTTACGTCATTGGAGCTATGTCGGGTGCGTCATTAGGTTCAGCGCTTGTCTTAGTTCTTGGAATAGGAATATCCCTTTTTGGCGTAAACACTGTTCAAGTCTTTGCTTTTGTTGGTTCTTTAACTACTGTGCTTATTGTTTACAGCATATCTAAATACGGTTCCAGAGTTCCAGTTACAATGTTGCTTTTAACAGGTATCGCGGTAACTTACTTCCAAAGTGCCATAGTCACTTTTCTGCAAGTAATCGCCAGCGAAAGTGTTCTTCATGGACTAACTTTCTGGCTTATTGGAAGCCTATCATCTACTGAAAACTGGACTAAAGTTTGGTCCATTTTGCCGCTCATAATTATTGGCATTGTCATTTCTTATCTTTATTCACGCGACTTGAATATTCTTGCTTTAGGAGAAGATCAAGCACAGCATTTAGGTGTTGAAATAGAAAAAGTGAAAAGGATATTGCTTATCTGTGGGGCTCTCCTGACCGCAGCCGCTGTTTCTATTAGTGGGTTAATTGGTTTCGTTGGTTTGATAATTCCACACTTGACACGAGTTATAGTAGGTCCTGACCATCGAATTCTCCTACCCACTTCCGCTGTTGTTGGTGCTTCTTTTCTAATGTTCTGTGACGCAATAGCACGAATAGCAATGGGTTCTGGCGAAGCACCTGTTGGAGTTATCACAGCACTTTCAGGAGGTCCGTTTTTCATATATCTACTTCGCAGACGAAAGAGAGGATACTCAGTATAAGGTGACTAAAAGAGATGGTGACATTAACAATTGATGGTGTTAACTGTTCTTATGGTTCCGTTGATGTCCTGAAGGATATTGGTTTTGCTGTTGAAAGCGGACAGTTTTTAGGCATTCTTGGTCCCAACGGCTCAGGAAAAACTACGCTACTAAAAAGCATAAGCAGAGTTCTAAAGCCAAAGAAAGGAACAATTCTGATAGACGAAAAGAACATTTACGACATGAAAACTGTGGATGTTGCAAAACAGTTGGCGGTGGTTCCGCAGTCTACGCCGGTAACTTTCGATTTCACTGCTCTTGAAGTTGTTCTTATGGGTCGAAATCCTCACATGCCACGGTTCAAGATGGAAAGCAAAAAGGACCTAGAGATTGCAAAGCATTCCATGGAGATAACCCGCACTTGGAAGTTTGCTGACCGACCTGTAACCGAACTCAGCGGTGGAGAAATACAGCGGGTGATAATTGCTCGTGCCCTAGCTCAGGAACCCAACATTCTTTTGTTAGACGAGCCAACAACCCACTTGGACATCGGCAACCAACTGGAAATAATGGACCTGATCAAACATCTGTGCGAAACACGGAAGTTGTTGATTGTCGCAGTTTTTCATGATTTTAACTTGGCTGCCCGCTACTGTGATTCTATTATTCTTTTAAAGGACGGTAAGATTGTTGCTGTTGGCAAATCGGATGAGACTCTTACAAGCGAAAACGTCAAAAAAGTTTTTGGTGTTGACACTATCGTTAAGAAGCATCCTGTTACGGGTTCTCTTCATGTGATTCCCATCTCAAGACCCATAATTCTGATACCGAAGAACATTATTGTTCACTTGATTTGTGGAGGCGGAACTGGTAGCCCCGTGATGAAGACTCTGGTGGATGAGGGTTACCGTGTAACTGCTGGAGTCCTCAACCTGTTAGATACAGACCACGAGACTGCCCAGTTGCTGTCTGTTCCAACAACAAACGAGGCTCCATTTTCTCCGATAACAGACGAAGCACACAAGGCAAACCTGCAGATGATAAGTAAAGTCGATGTTCTTGTGGTAACGCCGACCCAGTTTGGTGAAGGAAACCTTCGTAACCTCGACGCTGCAGAAACAGCTTTGGAGAAAGGAATACCAACCATCCTGCTTGAAGAGGGGTTCATCGAAGAGAGAGACTTCACGAACGGCAAAGCCACAGAATACCTAAAGAAACTCAAAAACAAAGGCGCCATAACCGTGAAGAGCAATCGCGAACTAGTAAATTTCATCAACAACTTAGAAACAAAGAACAACAAAGAAAAACAAACAACATCTTCAACCTAGCCTACGAAATACCATCATCGAAAACTCACAGGGCATTAGTCAAAGCAAAACTAGCATCACATCTCGTTTCCTCCATTCGGTACAGTATGGAAAACCTAATCTTGTTTGTTTCTTCATGGAACTCTATCGTTATTTAATAGATGATTTTCTAATCGAGTACTGTCAAAACTTTAACCATAACGATTTAATAATCAAAACCGAGAACGGCACTAGAAAGAAGCTAAAAAACGAGAATATCTATACCTTGAAAGAAATACGTGGAATCCAAGAATTGTGTTATTGAAAAGGTTAATGTCAATTTATTCAAAGAATATGTAATATAGGGGGTAAAGGAATTAGTTTTTAAAAGTGGTTGGGTAAATGGGGATAGATTTTGGTTCTTTAATAGTAGATTTAGAAACACTTGCTTCTAGTTCAAAGGAAGATTTTTCTAACGAATTTTGGAATAGTTACGAAACGTACGTAGATAAATTTAATTTGTTGTTGAAAGATTTACAAGTTCTAGGCTTTTTTAAAGAATTGAAGTTTATTGAACACGTTCCATTTAGTGACCAATCATTTACCACTGGATTTACTAAACATGAACAAGCAAAATTAAGAGAAATTACCAATGCATCCAATAGTTTGTTACAAAAAGTAAAGCTTTTGTTATCTCCACCTGCTTCAGATAATAAAGTGAACAATCAGGTTAGATCAAACAAGATTTTTGTAGTTCATGGCCATGACAACGAAATGAAATTAGATGTGGCTCAAACACTGCAAAAGTTAGATCTTGATCCCATCCTTTTACATGAACAACCAAATAGAGGACGAACTATAATCGAGAAAATTACTGATTATGCGCACGTTTCATTTGCGGTAGTGCTTTTATCCCCCGATGATCTAGCTTACCCAGAAGAAAAAACTTCAGATGAAGCAAAATATAGAGCAAGACAAAACGTCATTTTTGAATTAGGTTATTTTTTAGGAAGACTTGGAAGACAAAACGTGATTGCAATTTATAGAAAAAAGAAAGATTTCGAAATTCCAAACGATTACAACGGAGTTCTTTGGATTGAATATAAAAATGGGTGGTATTTTGAGCTAATTAAGGAACTGCAAGCCTGTAATTTTGATGTTGATGCGAACAAATTAGGATGGTTGTAGAAGGAACACATGACCTGTCAGTAATGCATACACACGTAAGCGCATGTCCGTGCGTGTAGCGTGTTTTCTATGTGAGTGAGTAAGAGTAAGAGAGAATGTAAAAGTAAACGTAAATGTTTGGGTTTGGGGCCTAAAATTTAACCCGAACTGTTCAATCTGGATTGTTTGCTTTTTAGATGATTTTCTTGGAAAACCCAGATGCCGTTGATTTAGTTGTCTTTCCCAAAATTGAGCAAAGTTATTTTTAGGAAATACGTTTTTATTTCATCATTAAACTCTTAACGTCTGCGTATGGTGAGTATTGTGAGACAAACTGGACCCCTGTTTATTTTGCCTTGGAGATGTACACAAGCCTGCACCAGCAACTGTTTGCACTGCGGTTTTGCATCAACTCCCGTAGCCTCTGACGCGCTTGGAACCAAAGAAACCAAGCATATAATAGATGAAATCTATGATTTTGGGGCAACCTTTCTTGGAATAAGCGGCGGAGAACCTCTTCAACGAAAGGATCTCCCCGAAATAATTGAGTACGCCAAAAAAGTAGGCTTGAATGTGAGCCTAATAACCAGTGGCTATTTTCTTGACGACAAAATCTTCGACGTCCTAGTCCGAAATGGGGTTAGAATCTCAGTAAGTATTGATGGAGCCGAAGAAATCAACGATGCCATACGCGGAAAAGGTGCATACGAAAAAGCCGTTTCGGCAATAGAGAAGAGCTCCAAAGCGGGACTGCTGGACTGTCTTGTTGCAACCCTTGCTAACGTCGACCAAGACCGTAATAACGTCAACGCCGAAGATATGGAGCACATCATCAAATTGGCTGAAGCAAATGGCGCACGGTGGGTTGTGATTCACGGATTCGTTCCATTCAACAACACAAAAGAGCACCTCGCCAAGAACCCCTCGCCACAGCAGTACGAAAGAATCTGGAACGACGTCTACGATTTGAGCATGAAGTATAAAGGGAAACCTGAAGTCAACGTTTATTGTCCATTCTATGCGCGGGTTGCTAAACAGCGGGGAATCCCAAACTTTGATGATTGGTTCAAGAACTTCTTCCTTGGCAAATGCGCAATCGCAGGCAAATACATGAGCGTAATCGAAAACGGAGACATTATTCCATGCAGCTTCAATGACCGTATCCGACTGGGAAACATCCAGAATAAATCGTTGAAGCAAACCTGGGGCGAACTGCAAAAATCAGAGCTTGCAATACAGCTTAGAGACCGTAAAAACTTGAAGGGCAAATGTGGCGTATGCGAATACAATGACGTTTGCGGTGGATGCCGAACCAGAGCAGAAATGTACACTGGTGATATCTTCGAGTCTGATCCTTCATGCGCGTATATTCCAAAAAGTCTACGTGAAAGGTAAAGTCTGCAACGTAAAGGCAACTATCTTTTTGTGGTGTATATTGTGGTTCTGTTGTTGTCGTAAATTCTGTCTAGGTCAGGAGATGCCACTTTGTCTGTAAGAACCTGTTTTGTGTCAAAGACCACAAACTTGATGTCATACTCTTCAATGTATGTGGCATAGTCTCTTTCTTCGATCTTTAGTTTTGTTGTTGAATCATATTGTTGCTGCAAATCCGATGCTGCCCACTGTTTGATGTCTTGGAAGTCTGAGGTGCAAAGAAGTATTGAACATGAGATTTCCTTTTTTTCGTTTGCATTCAAATTGCCTAATTCGTATCGGAGCCTCAAAACGTCTATGAACCGGTTTTCTAGGGCGCCAAGGATAAGCCAATCTGGTCTGTCAAGGAATTCGAAAACCGCTAACACATCATTTTTTGGATCAAGTATCGCTACAACATTTCCGTCTACCATATCGAAAGAACCCTCTATAACAGTCCAAAGACCGTTCTCGTGAACGTATGTGGAGTTGTCCCAAGGATTCTGCCATTCAAGAACTCCTGGAACAATGGCTTCCTTAAAATCTAAAGATGGATCCATATCATTGCTAACTGTCAGTTTGACGTCTGCTAAGTTTTTGTGAGCCTCAATAACCCAACTAACATCAATTACTGAACTGTTGCTCGAAAACGTAACAATCTTCTCGACGGTGAAAATATCGTGAATATATTCTGAAACCAGCTGTGCCTCATCAGGGGTTCTCATAACCCAGTGAATCGATTCCTCTGTTTCGGATAGCGGAATTGTAACCCACTTGCCTAGCGGATCAATATAAATCAGGCTTGCATTTTGGTTAGTTATGCTGATGCCTCTCTTCCAAATGTTATGAATTGGGACATAAATTTCCTGTCCTGCGTTTGGGGTTGCATGCGCATACTCTCGAATGAGCGTGCGACTGTTTTCTATCTCATAGAAGCTATACAATACTGATTCGGCAACTGCGGTTCTGGAATAATAAGGGTTTGTTTCTTCAATTGTTTGATGACCCGAAAAGATGGAGAACAATGACCCCGGGCTTCTTGCTGTAACAATTGTTCCTTCTGATGGTGAATGTTCTTTTATCCAAAGACCCGAACTGTAGCTTGAGATTGACCCTCTTTCATAGAATTGTGGATATGTTTCGGTTCTTTGTAGAAAGAAGGCGCCTTGTATGATGAATAACGCAATTATTATTGTCAGAGTGAAAACTTTGGTAGCCTTCATGATTGTTTGTTTTATTCTGTTGTTTGAGGCGATTTTCTTCTCGACGAATTCGGGTATCTTTGTGAGACTGTAGGTGAATACTCCTGCGAGAATGGCTATTGGTGTGGCAAAAAAGTAGACGAAACGAATGTATGGTAAGTACAGCTCAAAAAGGTATGACTGAGACAAAAGAAAGGGAATGGCAATCCACGAAAAAATTAATACTAATGCCTCCCACATTCTCTTTTTCTTTAGTAAGATGAAGGTCAAGGGAATGCCTGCTAACGCCAAAAATAGTGATTCCCCAAAATTGTTTCTGATTAATGCGTCAAACCATACTTCGGGTATGTTGTAAACGTTCTCTTGCATTGCAAAAAAGAGATGCTCAATAATCATGCTGGAATACTCGATTAACAGCCTTGCGTACCATGCCAGCAGTGCTAAGCCTCCGCCAATAACAACTCCGAGTAATGCTAGGTTTTTTCTTTTTTTGCCGCTTGTTCTGTTGACTAGAAAAGCAGGAATGAACATTAGAATGAAGACGAAGGTGGCAAGTTGATGTGTCAATACGATGGTGAATGATCCAACAAATAGGAGTCCCATTTTAAGGTAAACTTGTATGTCTTTGTTCATTATATAAAAAATGAATGCTATGTATGCTAAACCCAGAAAGTTTGCATAGCCTCCCCAGAAGATCATTTCAGAAAGTGGAACTGACAAAATCGTAAAGACGGATGCTGCAACTGCGACGCCTGTTCCGAATAATTTTCGGCACAGCAGGTAGGTGGATAATAGGATTAGGATGTTGAGTGTTGCGATTAGCATTTTTAATATAAATGCAGCTGTTATGACGTCTAGGGTTCCTGCTAATATTTGGAGCATTGCGAGTATTGTGTGAAATAGGGGGGGATACCATGGGACTGCACTGTATGTGACTCTTTGGTCGATTACGATTTTTTGTGATTTTCCAAGGTGTACTCCAGGGTCGTTGCCTGGTAGTATTCCTGCTGTGGACATTTGGTAAAATGTGATAGAACATAACATGGATACGGAAATTAGTATGAAAATCAGTTCAATAGTTGATAGTTTTAATCTTCGCACTAATAGTCCTCCAATGTTATTGGGCGCCAGAAGTACATTGTTACAGAGATTGCCTTAATTAAAATATCAGTTTCACGTGGATTAGCGGCATCTTCTAGTGTATGTTGTTTTTTGTTCTTCTTTTGGGTGAGAATTATTATTTGCTCCTTTTTGGTCTGGCTTTGTTTCTATACTGTATTATATCTAATTCGTAAATACATCCGTTTTACTAGCATTTTTGCTCAAGAAACTTTCCTTTTAAGTTGTGTCATCTCTTGCCTCTTAAGGTTGAAGTCATGAAGCACATGTTCTGTGATTGTTGCGGCGATTCGGTTGTTGCAGTGTATCCCTGCAAGTTTGTTTTTCATGACGGTTTGGCCTGCGAGTTTAACATCTGTTTGGATTGCATGGAAACTGGGACTCTGGAAATAAACCTCAAACGAAAGAGGCTGGTTTCCAGTATTCTTTTCAGATTATCAAAAAACCGTAAAAGAATTCAGACGCAGTGAATGTTCAGTAACTAGAACAGTCTGTTCTAATCAATGGAACTAAATTGTGCCCAACCATCATTGATCGTTTAGGCGGGGTGAATTAAGGTGCTGGATTCAATAAGACATGTAACTGTCAACGAATTAGATGATATGGTTGAAACGATTGTGCATGTGAACGCGAAAAGCTGTCATTGATAGAACCGTTTTATTTTACTATTGGAAAACTGCGACGTTTCCGCTGTTGAATACGAATCTGAAGTTTGGGTATTCCGAGAACTTCAGGTAGCAACTCTCTCCACGACAAAAGGAAAACAACAAATAATATCCTATCTCGGCTTTAAAAGTTTAATTATAGTTAACCCTATAATACAGTCGAGAGCTTGAGTGAGTTGGGAAGACGCATCTGGATTTCGTCAATCGCAGTCATTATTGTAGGAGTCAGTATACTGTTTGTTCTTTATGCTAACAAACACCGATTGTCATCTCAAGGAATCAGACGCACTATCTGATTTTTCAGCATCTGATACTATGACAATTGGTCCACACTATTTATCTAGGCCACCATACTTTCCAAACAACAGTTATAAAATAACCAAAATCTTTCTTGAATCAGCCACTCTAACTTACGATTATTCCAACGTAAGCTTTACGTCCGATAGCGGCTATGAGGCTTACATGGGTGTTCCTGCAATTGTAATAAACGCAACAGTCAGGAATGATTACACCGTAGAGGAAATTATTCAATTCTCGACAAGAAGGCATTAGCGATTGTCTCGTCGGGATAGATGTATACATGTATGATGAAGAAGGAGACATTGTGGGGACGCTTCATCGCGGTAATCCATTTCGGGGCTGTTACGAGTTGAGTCTGAAAAGCGGAGAAACCGTCTCCATTAATATGGTGTTTGCCACAACTAACAGGAATATTAACTATTTTGAAATCTACGTTAGCTATCTTCCCAATGTACCATTGTAAACGAAACAGCGAATAAATGCCTTTTCTTCTAATTTTTGAATTCAACCTAATTAACTTTGAATATAACTATGCTTTCGTTTTGAAACTCTTCAAAAAGGTAAAGTGTTCAGAGTCATAAAGAAACCTCTGAAATTCGTTCACTCGATACCTGTTTAGGAGGATATAATCAATGTGTCAGATCTTTGATCAAGTCATATGAATCGTAAAAGTTGAAATTCCTGAGTGTCATCGGTATCCTCGGTGGGGGATTCTATTAATATCCTAATACGAACATAAAGACTGTCTTGCAATGGTTCGAAGGAGTAAGATATAACTGGCATGGAGCCTTTTGGGTTTTCGAACAGGACTTTGGCACTCGTCAACGTTTCCGTTGGTTTCTTGTAATGTGATTTGAGTTTGTGCATCTTCATTGGGTGGTGTTTGAGAAAGGGAAAATCCATAATCTTCTATTGGCTCACAATCTTCCAGTGATGTGTCGAACAATGCACCATAGATTAACCTTGAACAACCTCAGCGTAGAGTTTTTGGGCAGTATTTGAAAGACGACATCCACCGATGACTTCTCTTCTCCAATGATTATACTTCGAATGAGTTCAAAATAAGGTTGCTCGTAGGTAAAAGTAAGGTTTGCCCATGTATCGCCATATTCGATGCTTGAAGTCCTATTTTCAGAGTAGAATGGAGCAATCCTATTTTCAGATGGTTTTCGTTTGGAGAGAAAAACAATTGATGTTGGGCATCGTTTAAGGTAAGACATGTCTTGATAATCGTTATCAATAAAGGCAGCGATCTTTGGGTTTGTGGTGCTTGAAGGATAAGACTCGGTTACTCTAAGATTCTCGTATTCAGCAGAATAAGTTCCTGCGAAAATGCGATTGGCGATTCGGATTTCGTCTCGCTCAAGTTTGTACGAGAAGTAGTTGAGATCTCCTGAAAATACACATACTCGCTTGCAATATCCTTCGATCCACCAGCCGTATGAATTGCCTCCGCCACCTATATTCCCATTTGGATGTCCAGAGGTTGCTATTGTGGCATTCGGGGCAGTGTTCTCTTTGATCCATTTGAATGCTTCGATTTCATCATTCTCTATGAACTGGTAACTTAGTGGTGCTGCTATTACTGATCTATTGTTCGGATAAAAATATCTAAACGTCATTACTGTTGAATAGAAACCGATTATTGATATAAAACAAATAACAAGAAGGTAAATGGTCTTCCTTGAATTTTTAACACTCTTGTAAGCATGTATAATGATGTTTTCTTTGATATTGTCAAAAAGCCAGACTACATCGAAAAACAGGTCTCTTAAGTAAATACCGAAACACAAAATCAGGGGGATGGGCAGAAAATAGAGCCATCGGAAAAGGTGTTCAGTAACCAAAGCTAGAAGAAGTGGCGACAGGGAAAGACTGCAGAGAAGCAGTCCATTATTTTTATTCTCCTCCTTAACGTATTTAGATAGCGCAAAGATGCCTAGAACAAATACAATTGCTACAACAAAGAATTCCCAGTATTCCACCAATCCCCATATGCTACCAAAGGAAATTTGCGGTATCTGTATTTGAAAAAGAGTATTTTGCGCCATCTCATTTGAAGAATTCCTAAGAAAATTAATGTAAAAAGAAAAGTAGGGTATGCAAAATACCACGGTAACTAAAGTCATTAGAAATATATTTTTGACTCGGATTTTGTTAATTCCTCTATTCGCCAACGTTGTCGCTATAAAGAAGATCAAAAACGAAAACAACAAGTAAATTGCAACAAGAATGTGTGTGCCTATAACTAAGCTCAAGAAGAAACCTGAAAGTAGTAGGTTCTTTTTAGAAGGTTCATCCATTAAATCGGTAAAAAAGAATAAAGTGAGTAACATAAAAGAAAAACCTAGAAAGTTGGGGTTTCCTCCCCACGAAATCATCTCAGAATTACTTATGAAGAAAACAAAAAGCCATGTACAAATCACAGCAGCAAGACGACTACCCGAGAGTTTTTTTGCAAAAAGAAAAAATGGAATAGCCAATAATGAAAAGACCAAAGAGGCTACAATTTTCAATGCATCAAACTCTTCAAATATTCTAAGAAAAATATCAAGTATGATAAAAAAAATTGGGTTATGCCGAAGACCCCATCCTCTTAAGTCGTTTCCACGCAAAATCTCTACTTGAGTAAGATAATTCCCATAATCAGAACCAGGCGGAGCCTTGAAATTGCTTAACCCAACAAAATAATAAACGAAAGAAATGATTACTAGCAGTAGAATTAGAAACAAAGGAAGATATGAAGACAAACGCCTATTTGCCAGCATTCTTGACTACCCGTCCAAAAAAGTCTTCAACATAATTTGTGATTATATCCCAGTCGTATTTTTTAGCAAAGTTCAAAGCGTTTAAGCTCAGTTCTTTCCATAGCTCCTCATTATTAAAAAGCTGAGTAATAGCTGCAGCAATTGAAATTTCTCGCGGTTCTACCACTAGACCGCATTTGAAATTGCAAAATTCCTTTGTGGCGTTATCTGGATGGTCTATAGTAACAAAGGGTACACCCGCCGCCATTGCCTCCAGGACCACAATACCTGAACCTTCTCTCTCGCTTGGCAAAACAAAAAGCCAAGCACTTTTCAATAAATCAACCATCTCATCTTCGGGCATAAAGCCATGAACAAAACAATCCTTGATACCCGCAGCCCTGTCCCTGATTGACTGAAGTTTTGTACCAGAACCTATAATATGTAACTCTGTGGCAGGTATTTTATTTTTAACTTTACGAAAAGCCTCAACTAACAAATCTACATGTTTATGAGACTCGATACGGCCGGCGTAGACGATCCGCCCCCATACCTTGGTATGTGAACTGCTAAACTTTGCGAAGTCGACCCCATTGGGAATCAAGGCAACTTTTGAGGGGCTAATCTTCAGAAGATTCAATAGTCTTTGTCTCGTAAATTCTGAAACAGCAACATGGTAGTCGCCAACCTTCTTTAGTAGTCTCTGCATCAAAATTACTTTTATAAAATTAGTCCAAACTTCACACCACTCCTGAATTAGAGGAGTAGCTACAGGTTTTGCAAATACAGAGTGAAGCATTGGCCACTGGTTACAGTAATAAAGATCGTAATCTGAGCCTAGTAATCGCATGAAAGTGGCTGCTGAATATTTTGCAATACCCCCAAAAGAACGAAAGCCATTAGGTGAAACGTAGTTCCGAGAATAAGCATATCGGTGTACAGATATTCCGTTTACTTGTTCTTCTTTAGGCAAATTTTGATCATATTTAATGGTAAACACATCTATTTCATGGCCCTTGGTCGCTAGTCTACTCCCAATTTCCAAATACCTTCGCTCACATCCGCCTACGTGGGGGTGGAAAAACTCGGTCAGAAAAGCTATTTTCAGGTTTTGCACACCACTATACATCCAATCCTTGAAGCCCAATTATATTCCGCGTAAACAGGGACAATAGTATCGCTCATGAATATTCGATCTCCGCCTTATAGAAGCCACCAACATACCATACTCGTTCTTTGATTGACTCCTCTAAAGAAATTATCTTTGTAAAAAGATTATCTATAGATCCTTTGCTGGTAATCTCAACAAAGACCTCGAAAGGCATTCTCTGATAAGACTTCGTATAGTATGCCTTATTCAAAGTCTGAATAACTATACACGCACTATGTATTTCCAAAGTCTCCCAAAGAATAATAGGCTCATCCTTGTTGCGCCAACCTCCTGGTAGAATATTGAATTCATTTTCAATCATACGCCTACACCTTTCTGGATTCAATGGTTGATTTTACTTTGAATTGGATGAGACCAGATTATTCTGGGAAGTAATATATTTTATTTTTACTTCCTCAGATACTGAGATCTTTTGGATGCTGTTTTAGTTGTCATTGAATGCTCTTTATCTTTTTCTAGTATCCGCTTTTCTCATATTTGCAGAAGGTTTTACGGCAGTTTAATTTGAGATGTATTATCTTCGCTAGTCTTCTAGAAGCAAGTGGGACAGTTGGCGGTTAATTTTACTTAGGATAGAATAGATGATTTTTGGTCTTCCAGATTCCTTTTGAACCTAATAGAAATAGGTCATTTTACTACTTGAAAAATGGCGACGTTTCCGCTGTTGAATAATAGCCGAAAGTTGGGATCTTCAGAGAACTTCAAATAGACTTCTTGGTCTCTGCAAACTACAAATGAAACTTTGTATTTTTCGATCATTTCTGTGTAATCCCATATAAACAATGAGTCTGTGGTTTCTGTTTCTTGGGGCGCTGCTAGAAATTCAAGATATTTGTCTTCTACTATTTCTCTCGTCTGACCAGCTTAGATCGTGGGCGTCAAACACCCCAATCAACATTTTGATGTTTACAGTTCTATTTCCTGGGTATCTAAACAGCATCCGGACCCTTTTTGGTTCCTTTTCTATGTGATCAATCTGTCCAGGGAGGTCTTCTTGGAAGATTACCTGTCCAAACAATTGATTCCGGTAGTAGTAAAATCCAAACCAAGAGTAAAATCCAACCTGGCGAAAACCTAGCTCATCTCGGGTCATGATACCTTCTCTAACATTTATTGGAAACCAAATGTGGTACAGGTTAGTTTGAAAATTTTTGACCCCTATGTCATATGACAGTTCAGCGAATCTTTCTCCTCGTTTTACTGTCAATGTTCTATTAACCGTGAACAATTCATCTTGGTATTGTACCATCAATGTTACAAAGGAGTTTTCCTCTTTAATTATGGTAGGTGTTCCAACCCTTTCCATTTCTGAAACTGTTCTGGTTCTATTGATTTCTTTTCCCTGAGTGTAAATCAGATACTCAAAAACCATCTCCTCTTCTTGGATGTTAAATATTGGGAAAGATTCTCCACTCAACAGTTCTATGCTAACTTCTATGCCTTTACCCGAAACGTTTCCCTCGTTGTCTCTAACTTGAATTAAGCTATTATCAAAATAGTAGTCGTTTTTGTCAAAAAAAAGCTGTGCTGCTCTGGCAACCTCCAGCTCGTGGGAATATATGAGAAATTCAAAGTCTGCAGCGCTCAGGGTTGTTCTTTCACCAATTCCTCCAAGCCACCATCCATAGGAGTGATCTGCTACAAGAACAGAGTCTTCTGGAGTATTGTTTCTGATCCATTCTAGTGTTGCGGCTTCAGGTTCTTGTATTGTTGAGTAGAAGTTCCCTCTTTGCATGGCATCGTCTGGAAAGATTGACCCTGGCGAAACGATGATGAAAATGATTATACTTGTAATTAATGCTGTTATTGGGAGAGTTTTTTTGATTCTGTTCAATCTGATTCTTGGGGCTTTCTTGATAGCTATCGCTGTGTAACGGAAAAGGTAGAGTAGCCCTGCTGAGATTATTATGATTACTGGGAAGTCAAAAAAGTACATGAATCTTGAGTAATCAATGATTACTCCAAACAGGTAAGCCTGCGTCATAACTACCGGAACAAGAAACCATGCAATCAAAAGAAGACTTTGGATGTCAAACATTTTTTTTCTTGATACTTTAAACATAACCAATGCTGGAATAACAACAATCACTAACAGCAAAATTATACTATCAACCGCACGGTTCTCAAGTATAATGTTTCGGTTATCAAGTCCACCAGTTGCTGCCCCTTCAGATGATGCACCAACATAAAAACTAAAGACCCTAAGTATCCATGGCGACACGGCTACAACACCTGCACCTACAGAAACCACAAAAAAACGCAACACACTCTTTATTTGTATGTCTTCTATTTTCTTCCATTTTCCTATCAGCAACAAAACAAGGTAGAACCCTAAGATTGGAAAAACTACAAACAAGCTAAACGTATGAGTTATAATTAGACTCCCAAAAAGAAGGGCACCTATAAGCAAGTGACTAAGTTTTGGTTTGTTTGTATCTTTGAGGAACAGATAAAAAATTATTACGATTAGCAAGAGGGACACAATGTTTGTGTATCCGCCCCAACTTATCATCTCAAGACTCAAAGTTGAAATTGTTGTAAAAAATGCTGCAAGTAAACCTGCACTGTTGTTATTCCATATTTTCTTTGATACAAGAAATGCAGGAAATACTATGACTGAGCTGTAGAATGCAGCTGTGATTAGTTCTGCAAGTATCAGATCCATTCCAGTGAGAAGTATCATGGTAGTTACGAAAAAGTGGAATCCGGGTGGTGTTGCGAGTGGTTCGCCTCCCATATGATACGGGTTCCAGTTTGGTAATTCTCCTTGATCGAGTATGAGGTTTATGATGCTGCCGTGAAAGCCAATGTCTGAACTTGGGGGATAAGGGTTATGAAAGATGACTGCTACTCTAAGCAAGAATGAAAAAGCGAATATTAGCAAAAGCAGCAGTATTTTCTTGTTTCTCGTTGTAAACCACCAGCAAAGCCAATATGATTACCTTTTTCTGTTGAACATAATTTATTGCTTTCCCAAAACCCGTATCGGTATTAGGAGACTAATGATACTTCATTGTTGAAAACAGTAACTTTTCTGAAATCAGTGCTAATTTGGTTTTAATGTATCAAGTTTCTGTTTTTAGACCATTATTGCGACCATCATGATAAGTGCTATCATTCTGTTGATTTCGTTGCTTGCTCCCATAACGTCTCCGGTTACACTCTCCAAAGTCTTGTTAGAGTAAGACGTCAACACCAAAACAGCAACACCCATAGCAGCCAAAACAAAAACAAACCAGACCCCCACCAAAACAAAACCTACAGCAGCACACAAAACCAAAGAAGAAAACGCCTCAAGATGCTTTTTCTCCATGGCTTCAACCACATAATATCCTGACCCCTTGTAGGTTGGTTTCTTTCCAAGATATGCAGTCAAAACCATGCTCTCCTTAGCCACAACCTCAGCAACAATCGCCACCTTCAAGATGTCCAAACCCGAAAAACTTCCAAAGGCCAAACCTGTCAAAGCAAGAACAATAACCCCAGACGCCACAGCAGCCGCACCCGTAAACATATCATGCATAACCTCCAACCTCCGTTTCGTATCGCCCCTAGCCATCGCTGCATCACTAAAATCCAAAAGACCATCCAAATGATGAAAACCCGTCAAAAGCTGAATAACAACCAAAACAAGAAAACCACAAATCAAATCAGGCAAAACAAAACCTACCCCAAATCCTACAGCCCCAGCAACCAAACCAATAGCCAACCCTACAATGGGGCACAAAAAAAAGTACTTAGACAACGCCTCAATAGACTCCATCCCAATAGGCAAAATCGTTAAAAAACCAAACAAACCCTTCAAGCCCTTAACAAGCAACCCAGAACAGCCTCCAAATACGCATTGACAAGCAAAACTATGAACCATAATATACTTTTAAGCTTGCCCAATAAACAACACCAAAAACTGTCTTTTTATAATGTTGCGACAAAAAGCTTATACGCCCGTCTATCCATAAAACCCCAGTTACTCAACAATAAAGGATGAAATCTTTATGTCTTGGTTAAAATCCATGATGGAAAAAGAACCGGCTGAACCAGAAAACCCACTTGGAATCATTGTAATAGGCACCCTAGACCCTGACGTACACCTAACCCCCAAAGAAATGGTACGAAAATCACTAACAAAAGCACAATTCAAATGCTATGACGTAGGCAAAAAAGCACCAGCAGAATCATTCGCCCAAAAAGCAAAAGAAGTCAACGCAGACATCATAGCAGTATCAATAAACACCGCACCCGCCAAAAACAACATACCCGCCCTAATGTCAGCCATAGAAGCTGCAGGCCTAAAAGGCAAAGTCACTATCATGATCGGTGGCGCTGCAGTAGACAAAGATGATGCTGAAGAAATAGGTGCTCTCTTCGGCGAGACTAGGGAAGAAGCTGTAGCCCTCGCAAAGAAGGCTCTAGGAAAGTAAGTTCAGCGGTAAATTCTCCGCAAAAATGCGAGAAGTGAATTAGAATGTTTAGGTTTGAAAAGGAACAAAAAATTATAAACGCTGGCGGCATTAAAGTCGGAGGTCAACCTGGAGAAGTTCCAACAGCTCTTACTGCCACAATCTTTTACAGTGGTCACAAGATTGTTACAGATAAGAAGGAAGGAATCTTCGACAAGGCACGCGCAGAAGCTCTCATCAACAGGATGGACGAGCTCTCTGACATGACAACCAACCCCTTCATTTTGGATGTTGTAGGCACTTCGGTACCCGCATTCCAAAAATACATCACCTTCATCAGCGAAGTAACACAAGCACCAATACAAATAGACGCCATAAGCCCCAAACTCAGAATGGAAACAATCAAATGGGCACACGAAGTTGGCCTATCAGCTAGACTCATCAACAACTCCATCTACAAAGGAGTCAAAGAAGCAGAACTACAAAACCTGAAAGACAGCGACGTAAAAGCATCCATTATCCTATGTGACAACCCCACAGACGACACCGTCCAAGGCAAACTCGATGTTTTACCCGGAATACTAGAAATGGCTGACCAAGCGGGAATAGAAGGCGCTCTCATCGACACAGCTATGCCCGCATGGGGCATAGGCGTAGGAGCAGGCCTCAGATCCATATATGTAATCAAAGAACTGTATGGTGACCGCGGAGCCGTTGGAACCGGCATCGGAAACGTTTCTGACACCCTTGGATGGGTTAAAGGCAACTTCCCGAAAGACATCAAAAAAGCCGTCGACGCAGCACAGAATGCCATACTGCCAATGATCGGATGTGACTGGATCATGTTTGGTCCAATTGAATTTGCAGAATTCGTCTTCCCCGCTGTTGCAGTAGTTGACACATACATACTGACTGCGACCGCAGAGCTTGGCACACGACCAGCCGAAGAAGGCAAACATCCGCTCTTCAAGCTAGTAGGCTAAATCCCTAAGCAAACCAGAAATTTCCTATGGGCTAATATGCCCTCTTTTATTTTTTCTATTAGACTCCTAGCCTTATCGCCCTGTGAACAGCTTAGCAGTATCGACTTCTACTGTTTTTGTCCTATTTACAGTTCTAAACCAGCACAGTTCAAGAACTACGCTTTTATGGTAAACCGCCAATAAGAAAACTGGTGTACAAATGAACTCCCTCGAAAATGTAATACTAGACATCTTAGAGACAAAGCAACCAGGCAATGTGAAAGAGCTATTTCAGTTAGTTCAAGCACAGGTTGACGCTACACCCATAGCCATAGAACAGGAAATAAAGGCTCTCCACAAAAAAGGGCTAGTTGCCCTAGAAGAACCAGCATACCACAAAAACTTCATCAGATTCCTGTCTCCGAAAACAAGCCGCTGGTTCTGGATAGCAATAGTCACATCCGCTCTTTCATTCATTTCAATCCTGTTACTTCCAGAAACCGGACACCCGCTATCCTACATACGTTACATATTTGCCTTCATTCTCGTAGCCTTTCTGCCAGGCTATTGCCTAACCGAAACACTGTTTCCCAAAGAGCAAGCACTAGATGTAATCGAAAGAATCACTTTCTCCATAGGATTAAGCTTTGCCATCACAGCCCTAGCAGGTCTCTTCTTAAGTTTCACTCCATTCGGTTTAACCCTAGTAACAGCGCTTCCATCATTGAGTTCTCTAGTTGTTGCTTTGGCTGCAGTGGCTTTAATTCGAAAATACAAAATTCAGTAAACATTTTCTAGCTTCCAAACTAGGACATACTTGTTGATTTAGCTGAGGTTTAGCTAACAAACCTTAAATTTGCATAACCATCCTGTAAGCTCGGTTCTGAAGGGATTAGATTTGGATTCAATCAATCAAATTTGTTCAGAGATTCGTCAACTCACAGACAAGGTTGTGAAAAGAAATCTAACTGACGGAATCCTGTTTTCTGGAGGATTAGACACAAGCATCGTCGCATTTGAAGCATCGAAATACACTAAACTGGAGTCATTCACTGTCGCCTTCGAGAACTCGCCTGCTCTAGACCTCAAGTATGCAAAGCTGATGGCAGACTTGCTGAAGATGAATCACACTGTTCATGTTTTTGGCGAAGAGGAGATGCACTCAGCCATCCAAGATGTAATCAAGATTCTGAAGGTTTTTGACCCCATGGACGTCAGAAACAGCGTAGCAGCCTACGTCGGTTTGAAAGCTGCAAAAGAAAATGGAATCAAAGCAATGATGACAGGCGATGGTTTAGACGAACTCCTAGGCGGATACAGTTGGCTTTTTGGTCTCAACGAACAAGAACTAAAGGACTACCTGTCAAACATGTGGCAGGTGATGCAATTCACATCGATTCCCATGGCAAAATCGCTCGGACTAGTATCCAAGCCCCCGTTTCTTGATCCTGAATTCAAATCGTACACCTACAATGTTGACACAAATCTGATGATTAGGCGTGAACGCGGCAAAATGTGGGGAAAATGGATAATGCGTAAAGCCTACGAGGGTCTCCTGCCCGACGAAATCGTGTGGAGAATAAAAACTCCACTAGAATTTGGCTCAGGAACCACCATTTTTCCAAAAGTTTTCGGCGAAAAAATTTCTGACAAATATTTCCAACAGAAATCCAAAAAGTATCAGGAAACTGATCAGGTCACAATAAGAGACAAAGAGCACCTGTTCTATTATGAGATTTTCAGGTCCACTTTTGGGGTACCCTCTGAGGCCTTCAAAGATGTAGAAGGCAAACAGTGCCCATACTGCAAATCTACAGGCGGCAACGTAAAAAGCAAGTTCTGTAAAGTATGCGGGGCTTACCCCATCTAGTTCCATTTTAATACTTAATGTTGCCAAAGAATGGCATAGGAAAAAACGCTTCAAACTTAGAGGCACACATACATGAACAGGAAGCTGAAGGTAGCCGTCTTTAACACTCAGCCACCTCACCTTTACTTCGGAGGCGTTGAACGCCGAATAGTTGAGAATGCCAAAAACTTGCTAAATAAAGTCGACACGACAGTTTACAGCGGAACAAAAAAGGGCTTCAACAAACCTGCTGTGATAAACGGAACCACCCTCGTTCCCGTCCTCTCTACTGATGTGCTTTTTCCGTTGGACAACTGGATTTTCAACCGTTCCCTCTCAAGAATGGTTGATGTCATCAAAGCCGACGTCTATGAAGCGCACACTGTTAGCGGATACAAATTCCTGAAAGCCTTAAAAAATCGGAAAATCCGAAAGCCATTCATTCAGACTGTTCATGGGGTTCTGGCGGACGAGTATATTCAATCGTCAAAGAGTGTTTCTCCATCCCTTAGAATGAAGCTCTCTAACGTTTTCATGTGGAATCTTGCACGAATCGAAAAGGAAGCATCAAGAGACGCAACCTTGATAGTTACTGTCAGCAGATATTCAGCCAAAAAATTGGTTCAGTTGTATGCTGTTGATAGTAAGAAAATACGGATAGTTCCAAATGGTGTGGACATCCAAAGATTCAAGCCAACACAAAATTGTGAACACCTCAAGGATAGAATCGGCGGAAACAACAAACAGTTGGTACTCTTCGTTGGCAACCTAATACCCAGAAAAGGCTTACATTACCTAATCGAAGCAGCAAAACATGTCATCAAAGAGCATAAAGAAACAAAGTTCGTGGTAGTTGGAGAAGGCCCACTCAAAAACAATCTGATTTCCTACTCAAAAGAGCAAGGTGTAATGGACACGTTTGCCTTTTTAGGCGACGTTTCCGAAGCCATGCTTCACAGGTTATATAATTGCGCTGATGTTTTTGCTTCACCATCAATACAGGAAGGGCAGGGAATATCCTTGTTGGAGGCACAAGCCACGGCTAAGCCAGTGGTTGCATTCAACGTTAGCGCAATCAATGAGGTCGTAAAAAACAAAGAAACTGGATTACTTGTTGAACCCGACAGTTACGAGCTAGCCAACGCCATTTCCTGTCTGCTTTCAAACAAAGACTTACGGGAAAAGATGGGGCGCTCTGGCAGATACTTTGTTAGCAAAAACTTTTCTTGGGACATTTGTTCCCAGAAAATGTTTCAGGTCTACTCTGAAGCATCGGAAATCTTGGTCTAATATATGTTCTATATTGTTTAGCTTGTTATCGCAACAGGTGAACTTCGGTTCCTCTTCTTAACAAATAGGTAAGCAACTACTGCAATCACCGCCACAATTAATGCGGTAACCGCCACAATGATATATTCTGCTGGTATGCCTGAGGTCTGCTCATTTGTCGGTTCTTCATGTTCTGGTGGTGTTTGCTCTGGTACAGATTGCTGATTATCAACAACATTGAAGGAGAGTTCCATGCTCTGCATTATATATGATGCTCCTGAACACCTGATGGAGACTGTCCACTCGCCCACTTTATCGGGTATGTAATCAAAGTTGAAGGTTCCATCATTGCGTGCTCTAACTTGTAACTTGTCTGTGGTGCCGTCAGATTTTACAAAAGACACAGTTATGGGCGCATATGCAATTCCGGGAGTAATTTGACCACTACCCGTAACAGATTCTCCCTGTTTAATTTGATTATTGTTTAATATGAGGGAAATCTGACCATTTGTTACTGGGTAATTGCCAAAGCAGTAGACATTCCAGTCGTTGCTTCCTATGTACATTCTTCCCTCATAGACTGCGGGGGAGGACCAGCAGTTAGAGTTAGGCTCAAAAAATGAGAGCCTCTTTCCATCTGAGGCATTTAGGACGTAAATTATGCGCCTGTCTGTAGCAACATAGACTTTGCCATCAGCATAGGTAGGTGAAGCATACAACTCCGTTCCCTGCCAGCTCTTCCAAATGACTTCTCCAGTCTTTGCGTCAAGGGCTGTTATGAAGAACATGTCAATAATGAAAAGTTTGCCATCATGATACGCCATAGAACCAACCAAATATCCTCCTGCATCTTCTGTGCCCCTAGCAGTAACGAATGTCCACACAACTTCACCCGTTGTCGCGTTTACCCCATGATACTCATCCTTATTTGCAGCTACAAAAACCATGCCATCTGCAACTGTTGGCGATACATGCAAATCAATGCCTCTATCAGCCGAAAGAATATACGAAATATCCAGCTTCCAAATGAAATCTCCATTGATGGAATCTATTTTGTATAGAGCACCCGAGGTCGGCTCCTGCGAAGTGACATAAACTGCGCCATCTGATACCGCTGGAGAGGACGTGATTTGACCATCGGTCTTGTATGTCCACAGGACATCTCCGTTGTCTGCATCTAAACAGTATAAATTGGTGTCCAGCGAACCAACATACAGCATATTATTCACCACTATGGGCGAAGAGCGTATTCCAGTTACAGCATCGAAGTGGGCTTCAATGTAACCGCCAGCGTAACTCTTCCAGATGAAGCTGCCATCTTTTGCGTCCAGACAATAAACATACCCATCGTCGGGTCCAATATACACCCTTCCGTTAACCACAGCTGGTGACGATTTGATTCGAGCCTCAGTCGCGAAATTCCACAAAAGTCTGCCGTCTCCTGCATCGAGACAATAGATGTTTTTGTCTTGTGAACCAACATAAACTCTTCCATTGACAATGCTTGGCGTAGAAACAACTCCGCCGCCTGTCGTAAACTTCCACCTGACATTTAGATTGGTGGGACCTGACTGACCCGTTCCAGTGTTCTCCGAATCGCTACGCCACATAGACCTTGGCTGAGCGCCTATAGCCCAAACCTCGTTGAGAGTTACGTAGCTATTCATTTTGAATTCTTCAATGTAACCCGGAATAAGATACAAGTTTCCGTACGCGATTGTAGTAGACTCTCTTGGAGCATAGGCTTCTATAGGCAGTTCCCAGATGAGATCTCCCGTATAGGCGTCGAGACACACAAACTTAGATTCACCATATTCCAATGTGTAAGGATGAATAGACACTCTTTGACCTACTGTGGCATAGATTTTTCCATCACCAACCACTGGCCAACCTGGCCAATACATGTAATCTGCGCCTTGGTATTTCCATACCAATTTACCCGTGTTCACATCCAATGCGTAAAGATGTCCATCCTTATTGAGTTCATAGACCATGTCATACGCTACGGCGCTACCGCTGACCCAATATCCAAGCTGAGTTCCTGGACTATACTCCCATAATATGTTGCCCGTATCAGCATCGAAACAGTAAAACATGTTATCTTGCTCAGCAGCCTTGAGTAACTTGCCCTCATAATAGGAACCTGAGAAGCACATTGCACCTGTTGTTTCAACATC
Source organism: Candidatus Bathyarchaeota archaeon (assembly GCA_963697165.1). GTDB lineage: Archaea > Thermoproteota > Bathyarchaeia > Bathyarchaeales > Bathyarchaeaceae > Bathyarchaeum. The sequence continues at coordinate 65,105 of CAVOMX010000011.1, read as the reverse complement.
CCAAAGAACCTCGCCTGTCGTGGCATTAAGAGCCATCTGGTGAGGCTCAAAAGATCCGGGGAAAACTCTTCCATCGCCATATTGTATACCCGTTCCAGATCCTGTGCTTCCCGACACATAGGTTTCCCATTCTAGTACGGGCGGCTCTGACATATCAGAGACGTTCCAAGCTAGAACTACCGAGTCACCTTGAGTATAGAACATTTTTTCTTCTGGACTGTAAACACTTTCAGCCCAATAGGACACTTTAGCAGAAAACTCGTCACTTCTCCACAAAATTTCTCCAGTTTCTGTTTCAAGACAATAATTTGATATGATCAGGCGAGTTTCATCAATTTTGAATACCGCTGGCCACCGCTGACGGTCAGGAAGGGTGGTATTCCAGATGATTGCTCCTGTGTCCTTGTCAAGGGCAATAACATTCGTTGCTGTTGTAACGAAGATTTTACCGTTAAATGCTGCAACATAACTTTCTATCCCCTCGATGGTTGTTTTCCACAGGATGTCCGCTGATTCGGGGGCTGGTCCCTCCGAGTAACGAGTAAAACCTGAATCGCCGTGAATCTGTGGCCACTCATACTGAAGTAAATCGCCGTAATCATCTAGTGTAGTGCTTGCATCAGCAACGATGCCGCTAACAGAAACTGGGACCATCATAAAAGATGATACAATCAATAACGAAACTAAGACGGATGCAACTGTTGAACAGGTAATTTTTGTGATTCTCATGTTTTTCACTTCAAAGCGTTATCTTGTGAAAGGGTAAAACCGCGATTCTACTGTAAGATGTAGGCGATTTAACCCTAGCTGCCTTTACCATGCATTTGATTCTATCGAATATCCTGAATTAAAGGTTTCTAAAACAACACCCAAAATGACGCATATCCTACAAGTAGAAAAAAACAATTACTGATTTGTTTTCCCATCTTGATGTTTTGCGTTGTTCATCGAGATTGCATGTTCTTGATGAATTTTCCAACAAGATTTGGCTGACTCATCACACTCTTCAATGTTTTTCTGGGCTGCTTAACATAGTTGATTATGGACAATCTCCTGTATGTCTTAAGTGCAGTTATAGCGATCTCTTTTACATCAATAGCCGTGAATTTTTCGGTTTCTATCAACGGCAATCCCCAGTTTTGTCTAACCTCAGCAAAAGCCCTCGGCGTCAAACTGCCTCGGATATACCCATTTTTCTTGCATTCATCGTACAGTCTTGTGCCGTATGACGGAGTTGCAAAAAGAAGGTGCATGCCAACATCATATTTTCTCTTCAACATAAGGGCAAACTCGACAGTATTTCTCATGTTTTCTTTCGTTTCCCCGGGAAAACCAATAATGTAAAAAGCCCCAGTTCTCAGCCCAATTTTCTTGCACATCTTAGCAAACTTGACCACATTCTTCAATCTGAGGCTCTTACCAATTATGTTATCCAAAACATACTGGTCACCAGATTCGACGCCAACAAAAACGCTTTGGCATCCTGTCTTTTTCATTTTCTTCAAAAGATCTAACGTCAAATAGTCTGCCCTTACTCCATTCGGTGTTTCCCACTGGAATTTGATGTCTCTTTCAATGATCTTGTCACAAATTGCCTCAAATCTCTGTATGTCAAATGTGAGGTTGTCATCCTCAAAGTATATCGTCTTAACGTGGTATTTGTTTACCAAATGCTCAATATGATCTACAACATAATCTACCGAGTGCGCTCTAAACGTCTTTCCCATGTGCAGATGAACCGAACAGAAGCTACAATTGAAAGGGCATCCCCTGCTGGTCACCATCGATAATGCTCTTTTCTTAAAACTGCGATATTCTATCGTTTTAGGATTAAGATATTTTTCCATATTCACTAAATGGTAAGCAGGATACGGCAACACATCCAAATTTTTGTTAAATTCTCTTGGCGAATTCAACACTACCTTACCCGCCATACGGTGAGCAATCCCCTGTATATCATTGATTTTCTTGTTTCCCTCAAAGAACCCTAAAATGTCTAACATTGTGTATTCGCCTTCACCGATTGCTACAATGTCAACATTCTTTGCCGCTTCCAAGAATTCTACTGGCACTACGGTTCCATGAGGACCTCCAACCACAGTTAAAATGCTAGAGTCTATTTCTTTGACAATATCAGCAACTTTAATCGCATGCTCTACTTGGCTTGTGAACGGATTTGCTATACCCACAATGTCTGGATTTCTTCTCTGTATTTCTTCTCTTATTTTTTCGTAAGACATTCCAACTTCTGTTATATCACCCTTTTTTCGGAACGCCAAATCAGTCATGAATGCATCTAAAATTTCCACATTATATCCTGCCTCATCTAAAACCGCGGCTATGTACATTAAACCTAAAGGCAGATTAGCTGCTGGAATATCTGAACCCGGAAAAAATGTCTGTGGCGGATTAATGAGAAGTGTTTTCATCAGTTGTACCTCTAAGCTTTGTCATTTAAGATGTTCCTTCATCATTTTATGGCTTGCTTATGCATCATTTTTGTTCAATCTTTTTTACTATTTTTTCATCCATAACCTCTTGGGTTTCTGGAAAATATTCCGCACTAACCTTATTAATAGCCCTCTTTGTCTTATTAAACGAAAATATTTTAGGAAAGTGTGAAGGATGCAAGTAACTCTTGTAAATCCACCATACCCACCAGGCGCTCACCAGCACCCACCATTCATGCCTCTTGGTCTAGGATACCTCGCCGCAGTCCTAGAGAAAAAGGGTACGACGTCAACGTCATCGACTGCCAAGCTCTACACCTCACATTAAGCGATGTGGAAAAAGAACTTGGCAAACGTAAACCTGACATTGTTGGATTAACTTCTACAACTCTCACCTACAAGTCCGCCCTTAACATAATAAAAGTGGCTAAGGACGTTTTACCCGACTGCTTAACAATTATTGGAGGCTCACACGCCACCTTCTGGGACGAGGAGGCTCTAAATGAATGCCCGCAGCTGGATATAATCGTGAGGGGAGAAGGCGAAACTACACTTCTTGAGATAGTCAAAAAGGTGGAAAATGGCAAGAGTTTTCATGATGTTGTGGGCACAACTTGCCGAAAAGGCGACGATATCATAAAGAATCCAGACCGTCCTCACATCGAAGACCTTGAAAGTCTACCTTATCCTGCCTTTCATCTTTGGCCTATTGAACACTTCAAAAAGTATGGAAAAATTATTTTTCCAGTTATGACAAGCAGGGGCTGTACATTCTGGTGTGACTTCTGTTCTGCAGTTAGGATGTTTGGTCGAAAGTATCGGATGAGAAGCCCACAAAAGGTTGTGGACGAACTTGAGTTTCTCTATAAAAAATATGGCGAAGATCAATACACCTTCTATGATGACGCATTCACTGTAGACCAATCCAGAACCGAGGAAATATGTAACGAAATCCTGAAGCGAGGCTTAAAGATTAAGTGGGATTGCGAAACCCGTGTTGACATGGTAACGAAGGATTTGCTTCAGAAAATGAAGGATGCGGGTTGTATTGCCGTATGGTTTGGCGTCGAGGCAGGATCGGAACAGGTTATAAAAGCGATGGGCAAGGGAATCTCGCTCACACAGACTTTTAATGCTTTCAAGTGGGCAAACGAAGTTGGTCTGATGACTGTCGCAAGTATGATTCTTGGTTTTCCTGGTGAAACCCGCGAAACCGCCATGGAAAGCATAAACCTTTTGAAGCGAATAAAATCTGACGAGATAGGCGTTTACATTGCTACGCCCTATCCTGGGACTCCCATGTACGATTACGTGAAAAAGATGGGTTGGATAAAGATAACAGACTTCAACAAATATGACACTGCTACACCTATTTTCGAGACGCCAACAATGAGCATGAATGAACTAAGAGAACTGCATGATATGGCGCATCGAAAATTCTATCTTCGTCCAACTTACATTATTCGTGCGTTCAGCAAAGGAGGAGTATACGGCTACTCGACGACCAAAACTGCCTTGGCGTGGCTTAAAAGAACCATGATGGCCAAACTAAGCTTCAGCTAATCTCTAGCCATCTGCACAATTTCTTCAAATTGTTTCTGTTGTAGAATGCTGGAGGATTACTTTGTTGCAGAAAAGAACTCTTGGCAGAACAGGTCTTCAGGTGTCCATTGTCGGTTTTGGCGGCACATGGATTTCGCAGCTAAGTATGGATGAAGCAGTCAAGGTCATCCAAAGAGCTTATGATTTGAGAATAAACTATTTCGACACTGCAAAACTGGATGGGGACAGCGAAGAAAAGATTGGAGCAGCATTACATGATGTAAGGGATAAGTGCTTTTTAGCTACAAAGACTGCCTCAAGAACGAAAAGCGAATCGTTAGCTGACTTCAAAAGTAGTTTGCGCCGACTAAAAACGGACAGATTGGATTTGATTCAGCTTCATGGGATAGATGACGAAAAAACTCTTGAACATGCAATGGGTCCAAGTGGTTCACTGGAGATGTGTAAAAAGGCTCGTTCTGAAGGCTTGGTAGACTTCATCGGCATTACAGGCCACAAGCCTCGCGTGTTGATTAAAGCCATCAAAACAAACGAGTTCGACACTGTACTTGTGCCCCTTAACATTGTCACAAGGCAAGCTCTGGATGAGTTGGTTCCTCTAACAAAAGAGTTAGACATCGGTATTGCCATAATGAAGCCTTTGTCAGCCAAGACCTCTAAGCTCATAACCTGCTTATATGAGCCTTCATTGTCTTTACTTTCTGACGATCCCGGACTGAAGGCTCTGTTGGGACAGGATACACGTTCAATGGTAAGCAGTGCCCTCAGGTTTGTTTTGGCGCAGGATGTATCCGTGGTTGTCACAGGATGCAAATCAGTTGAAGAAGTTGAGACCGCCGTTAAAGTGGGAGAAAATTACGTAGGGTTAACAACGGATGAAAAAGACTGTTTTAGAGTGCAATTTGATGAGAAACACTGCCGAGACTGTGGACTCTGTTTGCCTTGTTCTCAAAACCTTGACATAGCAGCTATTCTCAGGTTTCATATTCTCTACAATACTTACGGGTTGAAGACTTGGGCAAAAAAACTATATAGCGGACTTGAAGTTGACGTCACCAAATGTTCGGATTGCGGCGAATGCGAACCAAAATGTCCATACAACTTACCGATTATATCTTTGCTGAAGGAAGCTCAGGCGTGTCTGCAGCGTTAGTTTCATATGTTGTACCGGCATTGAATCTTGTGTATCCCTTAAGATAGAATAACAATGATGGAGACGTCCATGTTAAAGCTGATTAAAAGTCAAGTTCACGGGTTTGCTTATTTGCTATCAAATCCTTCCCAGTTGAAGCATCTCATCATAAGAGAAACCCGCTACAAGTTTAGGAACAAGAGTAAGCGGATGTGGGTGGAGTGGCAGAAATATGACTCAGAGCGCGCATACAATGCACTGATGGAGGCTCTTCACGATACACGCACACGCCCATTTAATCAGGAGAGAATAGAACTCATTTCTGACATGGTTGGTCGTCTGGGAAACGGTTTGGACATACTAGATGTTGGCTCTGGAGACGGGATCATCGGCGAACGCATATCACAAATGGGCAACAACGTAGCATCCGTAGACCTGCCAACAGTTGCTGTTCAAGCTCACAGCTGTGAAGGTCTATTAGCTGTAGCTGGCGACGCAGAACGATTATCCTTTGCCTCAAACATTTTTGATGTTGTTTTAGCTTCTGAAATAATGGAGCACTTATGGAATCCGCACAGTTTCGTAGATGAGGCTTACAGAGTTCTCAAAACTGATGGACATTTGATAGTATCCACGCCTGAAGGGATAGAGGGTTTGCGTTATGACGCACACAAATACTATTTCACCGTAGAAACTTTAACGCAGATGCTCGGTGCAAAATTCGATTTATGTGAAGTTAAACGTTTAAAGCCTGTATACACTGCAACACCAACAATTATTATGCTGTTCCATAAATCGATGCTGCCAAAAAAGTAGGGCGCCTAAAGCTCGCAATTTTTTCTTGATTAGAAACTGTTCCTTATTCTCCAGAGCAGATGATTCACAGCAGTTCGAGCCATCACTCGACTATAGAAGTTTCTTTTAAACAGGTGACGGAGCACATATTTTGGAGAATAAAAACTGTTATAGAAAGAGGTTCGTAATTTTCTGATATCCTCTGCCGACAAGTTAGGATTCGCAAAAACAGGCGTTATTGTGTCGTAGCGTCCCCAATCGTTAGACATCTCCCATCCATTCTCTTCAACAAGTCTGCGAAGCTCAGTGCCGGGATACGGCGTCGCCACACATATGTATACATCGTCGGGCTCCGCTTTTCTGATAAGATCAACAGTCTCTTGTAACATATCTTTGGTCTCTCCAGGATATCCAATCATCACGGAAACGGCGACGAACAAACCAACATCCTTCGCTAATCTAATCGCTTTCTCGTTTTGTTCAACCGTAGTTCCCTTTTTCACAGCATCCAGAATCTTTTGACACCCTGATTCAACCCCAAAAAAGACCTGTTGACAGTTTGCTTCCCGCATTTTGAGCAGAATCTCTCTTGAAACTGTGCTAACTCTAGTTTGACAATCCCATGGAAGACCAATCTTTCTACTCTTGATTTCTTCACAAATCTTGATTGCCCTTTTCTTATTAAGCGTAAACGTGTCGTCATAAAATGTGAAAGCATCAGCTCCATGCTCGTCTCTTAACCACTCAAGCTCATCCACGATGTTTTTTGGACTCCGCGCCCTGAAGCCTTTCCCAAACATTTGAGCTGACGTACAAAACGAACACTGGGAGGGGCAGCCTCTGCTTGTTATTATTGGAAGCATCTTTCTCCCAAAAAGCCTGTATTTTTCTAGCGGGAAGTATTTGTATGCCGGAAGGGGTAGTTCGTCAAGTTTTTCCATAAATGGCCTGTTAGGTGTGCGAACAATCTGTCCATCCTTTCTAAATGTTACTCCATCAATGCTGTTGAGTCCTTTCGGGTTGGATACGTTTTGTGTTAGCTCTAGTAAGGTTTGTTCGCCCTCGCTCCTCACAACTATGTCCACTGCCTCTTCTTCAACAAGAACTTGTTCATCCATAAAAGTGGCATGTGGACCTCCCAATACAACCAGTGATTCAGAGCATGCTTCTTTTGCAACATGCGCGGATTGAAGAGCCGACTGTATCGTTGGCGTCATAGACGTGATGCCAATCAAATCAGGTTGAATGGAAGATAACTTTGCTTTCAAATCTTCATGGGTCATTTCTAGCGCTGGACAATCTATAACAGATACTTCATGTCCATTTTCTTCAAGGACTGCTGCCAGATAGGCTAGGCCTATGGGCAGATAAAGCTGATGCCGATAAACTCCTTTTAGGGGTGGTGGGTTGACCAATGATGTCTTAAGTTTTCTACCCATCTTCGTCACTTTTCACACCGAATTGCGGCAAAAGCCAGAATAGTCAAACAGTTAGAACTTCTTAGCTATATCTTTATTGTTGTTATGCCCATTTAGAGTCTTTATCCAAATTATCGACCAAAAAATGTGTTTCAGCCTCTACTTCACTCACTTCTTCTCAATAACATCTTTATCGCTTTCTTTGGGTTACGAATTGCCTTCAATAGTTTATCCTGAGTAATAGTCTGATTCACCAAATTTGCTTGCAAACATAATTCACGCAACTCGTCTGCCGTAAACTCTGCAGTTTCAATCAGAGGTTCAGCCGCAGCTAAAGCTTCATCACTAAAGCCGTCCCTTAAGAAACCGCCGCGCATAGCCTGCTCATAGAGTTCTGTTCCATATAAAGGGGTAGCTATGCTGAAGTGGAAATTTTCGGCTCCTAGTTTTCTCAGTTTATATGCATAATTTATTGTTTCTTTTATATCCTCTTTTGTTTCGCCGATAAGCCCCAGTATAAAGAAAACGCCTAACTTGATTCCCACTTTTTTGGATCAAAACAACAGCTTTTTCTACATCTTTCAAGTTCAGGTTCTTTTTTATGATCTGATTCACAACACGTTGAACGCCAGACTCGGGAGCAATCCGTAATCCCCTGCAGCCAGACGCCTTCATTTTTGTCAAAAGCTCTTCATCCAGAGTGTCCGCTCTAACACCTGTTGGAACATACCATTCGATGTCTAAACCCCTTTCTTTTATCAAATCACAAATTTCTATTACCCGCTTCTTTTTCAGCGTCATGTTGTCATCGTAGAAGTCAATCTGTTCAATTTTGTAGGTGTCAACTAACTGTTCGATTTCCTCGACCACTTTCTCTGGGCTTCTAGCCCGCCACTTTCTTCCCATAACAATATGATTAGAACAAAAGATGCACTCGTGCGGGCAACCTCTGCTGCTGGTCATTATTGCCCACCGTTTGTGGATTACTCCTCTTATGGGGTTTTCCTTTACTGCAGCAAAGTATGTTTCCATCGGAAGTAGATGCCTTGCCGGAAAGGGCAGAGAATCTAAATCTTGAATCTCCTGGTCTTGGAGGTGTAATAATTGTCTTCCCGTTTTTGATGAAGCCGATTCCTTTTATTTTTTCAAGATCTTCAGTTTTGCCTTGTTCTAGTGCGCCTACTAACTCTGATATTGTCTGTTCTCCTTCTCCTCTTACAACAAAATCTACGTTTGAATCTGAAAGACATTCTACAGATCTTGCAGATGGATGTAACCCATCCAGCACTGTGGTGATATCCTTGTCAATGCTTTTTACTGTGTCAGCAACCTCAAATGCGTATTTTGACCAACCAGAAAATGGGATGTTTATTCCAACAATATCGGGTGACAACTGTTTTATTCTGTCAGCTTATCTCTTTGTTTGTTAAACCTACCCGATATTTTGTTTCATCTATCTGTTCAAGATTTCTCCAGCCTTCTGTGGGAACATCTATAATGCTTACTTTATGTTGCTTTTCTAGTACAGCCGCTACGTATGCTATTCCCCACGGCTGATACACCGTTGGTTTTCCCCAACCTTTTGGATGAATGCGTGGCGGATTAATCAAACAAATACGCATATTTGCTGTTCACTACCTTGGCAGGTACGTTCAAACCTGTTATCACATTTATGGCTGAGCAAAACTCAACAATGTCAGTTATTTCGATGGAAACCTAAAAACGTTTGGAAAAAAACCAAATCTCCCTAGCCCAAATATGATTTAAAATAAAACCACGCCCGTTTTACCTTTTTTGTCTAGTGGGGCGCTTTATCTGTATACATGTCTAAATCTGTTTAACGTTTGTCTTGTTTTATTGTATCGTCTTACTGTTCTTATCGTCTTTTACCTCTTTTTTGAAAGTTTTTGGAAGTTTTTCTGATGTCAGAAGTCAAAAAAGCACGTGTTCTTCATCAAAAAATTCATGATAGAAAGTGTCTAAAAGCTTAAATATTCAAAATTTTAGAAAGCTAACTCACATAAATATGAGGTTACTAAAAATGGTAAAAGCTCCTATGACAAAAAATCTGTTGATGCAGTACACGTTAATTGCGCTATTCTTTATTGCATTCTTATCCTATTTCGTGTTTGGTCTTGAATCACTTGTAATATCCCTACTTTCGTGTTGGAGTTGCTGTGGGCTGCGATTTTCTGCTTTCTATGGTAATGGGTTCTAAGGGACCCAAAAACATGATGTCTGCTGCTGTATTCGGATTAATCGTTGCCATGTCCTACTCGTTAGGTTTGCCTATAATGGCCATGGAATCAAACCCAACTTTGGCTGGTGGACTTGAACAATACCTGTATCCTGCTCTAATTTCGGCTGTAGGATTGGTTGTCTTCAAGAAACTTGCAGGGTTGGCTGGCAGAAAATACGTTAATCCAGCTGCAATCGCGAAACTTCTGATTCTCGGTTTGCTATTTATGCCCGCTATTACATCCCTATTGCCTTCAGATCACACCAGTTCTATACAATTGCAAAATCCTCTAAACCCAGGTAGTTTTGGTTTCCCCGACTACTACCCAATGGAAACCACAACTTTCGGCTCTACCCTGCTGACCTGCTATTCTACTAGTCCTCTGAACCCCCTATACTATGGGTTCATTCGAGAATCCGCTTCCTGATGTTCTCTTTACTATGCTGGTTGCAAAATACTCACGGCTGGATCGGTGGCTTTTCAAGCATCCTTGTGATGGCGATAGGTCTCGTTTTGTTTGCAGTTTGCCGCGGATACATTAAATGGAGAATAACTCTGACTTACCTAGTTACCACTGCAGTGTTTGCTGTTATTATGGGATTCATTTACGGCGGAGATCCAATACTTAGACTAGTGTTCCACCTATTCATGGGCAGTTCAATCTTCATGGCATTCTTCATGGCTACCGACCCTGCAACTACTCCACTGACCCGTTTAGGCCAACTCATATTTGGTGCAGGCTTAGCAATATTGACAATTATCATTCAGACGTACACTGGATTCTTGGGTGGATCAATTCTCGCACTGATAATCATGAACCTAACATGTCCTATACTTGACCGCGTCGGAGTTCCTAAAGCGAGCAAAACTAGAATCAAAGTAAAGCTTCCAAAAGCTAAAAAACTTGGAGACGCCATGGTCACTGATTGTATTCGCTGTGGACAATGTCTAACAACCTGTTGCAAAAATCTTCCAGTCATACTGATCAAAGAAGCTGCTGACAAAGGCAATTGGGCAAGAGTTGAAAAACTAGGTGCCGAATACTGTGACAACTGTGGTCACTGTACATTTATTTGTCCAGCGAGAATCGATCTAAAGACTATAATCGTTTCTGCTAGAGACAAAATTAACAAGCAGTAGCTACATAAAAACCCTAAAGATGTGCACATTTTTTGGTGCATATCTGCATTTTCTTTTTTTATAATTATTCCCTTTTAGTATAATTTTATGTTTCATCGTTTTTGGTTTTGTCTGACCTTTTTCTTTTAGAATTTCATTCAATTATGCTGTTGTAATATGGGTTTACACTTGTTTTTCAGTACCCAAAACAATTATTGCGATTGAAATGTATACTTGTGTCTGCAAGTTGATTAATGCACAAAATATAAATGTATAATGATAGTAACAGTGAAAAAAGAAAGAAGTGAACATAAAATGGCAAGCTGGACTGAATGGAAACTAAATGATATAATCTATGGGATAATACTACCTGTTATCGCGGCATTCTTAATCATAATCTTTCCAACTACAATTGCTGAACTCCTCCTTGAAGTAGACCCCTCTTTCGGTCTTAATGCTATCCTTGTTGATGGTCTTGGTGAAGCACTTCTAGTTACGGCAATTCCATTGTTTGCTGGATTAATCTGGAATAAGTGGGCTGGAGGTGGCGCAGGATTCCTGCTAGGTAGCATATATGCTCTATATGTTAACGATGTATACGCTGCATATGTCGCTATGGGCTACATAGAGTTGTCTGCAGGATTTATGGTTCAAGAAATTACTAACCTTGGATTCGTAGTGAGCGCTATGCTGGTCGGCTACATTTCTGGTGCATTAAACAGGGGCTCTTACAGTTTCCGAAGAATGGTAGTTTCTGCACTTATCGCTGGAGCTATTGCTAGCGCATTTCAGTTGTGGGCCGGAGTGATCTCACCTATTAGCATGGCAACAGATATTCCATATGTCGCGTTCACCATTCTATTACCTAAGCTGATCTACGGAATTATAATACCGATATTCGTCACACTCTTCGGCTGGTTCGGCATATCCCCAAGACAGATGACATAAGCATACAATACACAAGCAAATTAACCCAACCCCAATCCCTTTTCTTTTTTAATTAAATCTGAATCCTACATTTTTCGTTTCCAAATAGAGTTAATACTCAAGCACACACCTTTCATTGTTATGACCTTTTTTGGTGTAAATGCAATTGTGAAAAACATTTAAACAATCAGCTTTATGTATTTCCGAGAGGATAAAAACGGTAGTGACCTACTAATATGCGACCACATGTAACTCTTGTGAATCCGCCATACCCAACTCAACCCTACCAGCATACTCCATTTCCACCGTTAGGTTTAGGGTATTTGGCTGCTGTTTTAGAAAAGAATCAATATGACGTTGATGTTATTGATTGCCAAGCATCCAACCTTTCATATGACGATTTTAAACGCGAACTCAGCAAGCGACAACCCAACATCGTCGGAATAACCTCGACCACACGCTTGTATAACTCCGCTTTACAGATAGCAAGAATCACTAAAGAAGTCTGCCCTGACTGTTTAACAGTTCTTGGGGGCTCACATGCCACCTTCTGGGATGAGGAGGCTCTAAATGAATGTCCACAACTGGACATGATTGTAAGGAAAGAGGGCGAAACCACATTTCTGGAGCTAGTACAACGATTAGAAGCGGGAAAAAGCATTCATGATCTGTTAGGTACAACCGTTAGAAAAGACGGAAAAATTGTGAAAAACCCAGATCGTCCCTTACATAGAAGACCTTGACAGCTTACCGTTTCCTGCCCGTCATCTCTGGCCTCTTGAGGAACTTCGGAAAGTCGAGGATGTGTTTTATTTAACGACTACCCGAGGCTGCATCTACTGGTGCGAATTCTGTGCTGCGGTCAGAATGTTTGGTCGAAGATATCGGATGAGAAGCATCAAGAATGTCGTGGATGAGATTGAATATCTACACAAGACTTATTGTGCGACCCAGTTTACGTTCTGCGATGATGCATTCACTGTCGATAAAGCTAGAACTGAAGAGTTATGTGATGAAATCAAGAAAAGGGGCTTGAAGATAAACTGGAACTGTGGAACCCGTGTGGACATGGTTACAAAAGAGTTGCTCATTACAATGAGGGATGCCGGTTGCGTCTCAGTGTGGTTTGGAGTCGAGTCAGGTTCACAGCATGTTTTAGATGAAATGCAGAAGGGAATCTCCACCGAGCAAACGATTAGAGCAGTTGGTTGGGTAAGAGAGCTTGGACTAACACCTGCTCCGAACGTGCTTCTCGGTTTCCCCGGTGAGACTAAGGAAAGTGCTTTGAAAACCATAAAGTTTACTCAGAAAATTAGTCCTGATGATATGGCCTATTATAACATAGCTACGCCTCTCCCCGGAACGCCCCTGTACGATCGTGTCAAAGAAAATGGTTGGCTAAAAATAACTGACTTTGACAAATATGACTGCAAGACTCCAGTCTTTGAAACTCCGATGTTAAGCACGAAAGAGTTAGAGGAACTTTACGCAAAGGCTTTTCGAAGTTTCTATCTTCGTCCCACCTTTATTCTTCGTATGTTCATTAAGAGAGGCAGGTACGGTTTTACAGTATCCCGAATAGCCTTATCTTACCTTGTTCAAGCCATTAAATCCAAGTTTTAACTGCAACAAAGTGTCCACTCACGTCTCCATGGGAAAGTAAATAGACCGTTACCTCATCTGATGCTGTCGTAGAATCATACTTTTTGTGTTCAAGATTTCAGAAGCCTTGTTTGTTTCTCTATTTATCCAATGTACAATCTTAAAATTCAGTTTATGCTATTACCATTCAATAAAATGATAATTTGGTGATGCCTGTCCATAATATAGAAACTGCAACGCTAACAATTTGTGAATAACCTTTTGATTAAGTGCTAGAATTTGGCCTTTATTGCTCTAATTAGATGTGCAAGCGCTGTTTTTGTTGCTGAAAATCCGTATGTTCCACCTTTGGCGAACATGCGAAGAATGTATGTCGGACGAAGATAAAACCTGTGGAAAGCCTTCTCGCGGATTTCTCTCACTTCTTCCATACTTAATGTGGGTAACTCAAAGATGGGCGTCGCTGTGTCATATTTGTCAAAGTCAGTTACCCTTAGCCAACCCATTTTCTTCACATTCTCAGCCATAGGAGTCCCTGGATAAGGAGTAGCAATATAATAGCCTACGTCGTCTGGGTTGATTTCTTCAATAAATTTTATTGTTTCCAATGCACTTTCTCGGGTTTCTCCTGGAAATCCCAAAACTACACTTGCAATTGTCATTAGGCCCGTTTCTTGCGCCAATTTAAACGCCGTTTTTGTCCTATTTGCTGTAAAACCCTTTCCCATTGCATCTATAACTTGCTGTGATCCTGCCTCGACGCCAAACCATACGGCAATACAACCCGCATCCTTCATTTTCTGAAGCAAATCCTTCGTTACCATGTCAACACGAGTTCCACAATCCCACTTTATCTTCAGTTTGCGTTCATGGATTTCTTTGCATATTTCTTCGACTCTTGCTTGGTCTACCGTGAATGCATCATCATAAAATGTGAAATTTTGTGCGCCATATGTTTTGTGAAGATACTCGATTTCGTCTACGACGTTTTTTGCACTCCGCATTCGGTATCCTCTCCCGAACATTCTGACTGCTGAGCAGAATTCGCACCAGTAGACGCAGCCTCGGCTTGTCATTAACGGGAATATTATGTTTCCATATTTCCGTAGGTTCTCAAGAGGCCAAAGATGATGAGATGGAAACGGTAAGCTGTCAAGGTCTTCTATGTACGGTCTATCTGGATTCCGTAGATTTCTTCACCCTTTCTGTATGTTACTCCTAGAATATCCTGAAAGTCCTTGCCTGCCTCGAACCGTTCTGCAATCTCTGCTATCGTGTTTTCGCCCTCTTTCCTTACTACTAAATCCAATTGTGGGCATTCTTGCAGTGCTTTATCGTCCCAGAACGTAACATGACAGCCACCAAGAACGGTTAAGCATCTTGGGTGGACTTCTTTAACTATTTTTATTACTTTCAAGGCTGACTTGTATGTGAGAGTGGTGGATGTTAATCCAACCATGTTGGGTTGGCGTTTGCTGATTTCTCGTTTAAAATCTTCGTATGAAAGTTTAGATGCTTGGCAATCTATAACGTCAACTTGATGTTGATTCTTTTCTAAAACAGCAGCCAAATATCCTAAACCTAAGGGTGTAAATGGTGGATGCTGATGTGCACCCTTCGGGTATGGTGGATTCACAAGAGTTACGTTCATCCTTAAGTTTCTTCCCTAAGTTTATTATGCCACAAAGATGAAGTTACGTGCGATTAATATGTTTTGCATAATCGTATTCACATATGTTAAAATAACGATAAGCCAATGAAAAGGCATCAAAGTCAATTATATCGTCTAAAATGGGAATATATAGTTGTCCATTAGTATAAATATTGGAATCATAAACAGTATGCATAGTATCAAGGATACGTTTCGGATTCTTAATGTTCGTATTATTTTGTTTGGATTCAGCTCCTCTGTTGGGTCGCCAATAATGTAGTGTCCAGGTTTTTCTAATTGTACTCTGAGGGCTCCTGCAATAGCTGCCATTTGCCATCCATGATTTAGACTAGGAACCTTGGTTTGGTCTCGACGGGCGATTGTCCAAGCATTCTTGTAGTCTTCTCCTAAAATGGCTGATGCAAGAACTATCAGTATTGCCGTTAATCGCGATGGGATATAATTAACTACTGTGTCCAGCTTCGCAGAAAACCATCCAATTTTGATGTTTTCAGGGTCTCTAAATCCCACCATTCCATCAAGTGTGTTTATTGCTCTGAACGCAACGGCGCCTGGAACACCAAAAAAGCCGTAATAGATTATGGGAGAGAGTCTAAAATCTGTCAGGTTTTCGGTTATTGACTCGATAACAGAAGAGACTATTAGTGGGCCCGTCAAATTTTTGTTGTCTCTTCGCGAAAAGTGAGCATACCTTCGGGCTTCTGTCAGGTCTCCAGATTCGATTGCTTTTGCTGCTGCTTTTCCCCAGTCTGTTTCCAGTTTTATGCAGATAGTTAGTTTCAGTATCAAAGCGGCAACTAGAACATAAACGATAACGTGAAGTGAGGTGAAAATAGTTTTTAACCCAAAGTAGACTGGTAACGTAAAAACTGCTATTACTACAAGCGCTAAGAGAACACCGTTTATTTTTTCGATTTTTGGGTTAGAGTTCTTGAAATGGGGCTTTAGTGAATTTGTTAAACTGCCCATCCAGACTGTTGGATGAATTTTGTAATATAGTGACTTCCATGGAGGTGGCGGCGGATCTCCGATAATTCTGTCTATGATTATGGCTAAGCCGAGAACGCAAAGCGTGATTAACAATCCTGTAACATTTATCATCAGGTCAACGCCACTGGGAAACTTGAGACTTATATTTTTATCATTTTTAGTTAAATGATGGTTTACTACTGGTACTTCTCGTCTTGTTTTGATACCTTAACAATCATTTCTCAGACTCTAGGATAGGAGACTATATTAAAACTTTCTAGTTGGTACTTTCGTCTTATGTCTTTGTTATTGGTCAGATAAAAAAGGCAATCCAACAATGGAAAGGGTCTTTAGCAGAGAATGATGCTAGTAATAAGTGTGAGAAAGAAGCTCATATTTATCGATAGGGGGTGATTAGAATAAAAAGTCCAGAACTTATTGGTTCACCAATATATGTTGAAGAGATGAAGCTTGGAAAAATCAAAGGTGTTATTATTGATCCAGAAGAATGGAAATTAACTCATCTCGACGTTGAAATAACTAAAGAAGCTGCCAAAGAAATTCTAGGTGCCAACACTACCATTAGAAATAAACTAGCCATTTCAGCACTACAAAAAGGATCTGCTTGTCGCAAAGAAAAAGGTGTGATAATCAAAGTCAGAAAAAACCAACTAAAAATATACTTGAGACCATCATAAACTTAAAAATCTCTCAAACTCTCTTTAGTTTCCTTATTTCTTTAAGGCTTACAACCCCTCTTCTTTAGTAAATTCTACAAGTCTTAATTATATTTGGTATGTACAAACAGTGGAATCCTTTTGTTAACGGTAGCTTGGTCTAACTATAGAAGAGAGACAAGAGAATACTATGCTATTTCAAATCCTTAAGGGAATTCTTTTCATTTAGTGTTTAGAATAGTGTAAAAGGAGATGTTTTGTCAAGTTTATTTAGCTGTTTCTTGAGTTGAATTCCTAAATCCAGTGGGTAATATTCTCTGCATGCTCTATGAATAAACACTCTTACTTTTCCTCTCAAGTCTCAGGTGTTATTTTGTCACAATTACATAATAGCGTACTACATTCCAAAAAAGTAAAACGCCAGATTCATGAAAATCAAGTATTAAGATAGTAGGTTTTCATACAAGTTTAAGTGTGTTCCGATGGTTCTGAAAGACGATATTCATAGATATAATAATCTTCTTTTTTATGTGGAAACAAATTCTTCCCAAGTTTGCTTGATATGGCATGTTATGTGTTCAACTATTTTTTCTACAATTTCTAGTTTTAAGTCACTATCATCTTTATTTTTTCCTTGAACAAACTATTCTTCTATTGTATTTGCTGCTTTATACTACATTGCTTTTCTGTTACCTGCGGTAAATGTTTCGACATCAAATGTTGTTGAATCCGCCAAACAAGTGCAAATCTATGTAGTTTAGAATTCCAGAAAACTATTTTTGGTAAACAATTTTTCCGCCCACAATAGTCATTTGCACTTTAATATTTTCGATTTGGTACGGCGGAGTTGTTCGTGGGTCACATGAAATAACTGTGAGGTCTGCCAGTTTGTTTTCTTCAATTGATCCCTTGATGTTCTCATCAAAGGATGCGTATGCCGCGTTAACAGTGTACATACGTAAGGCGTCGTAAACTGTAATTTGTTCCTCAGGAAAGAATTGCCTCGTTACTGCTGCTTGCATGCCTGCAAAGGGACTTATCTGTTCCATTGGACAGTCCGATCCGCCGCTAACCCGTATGCCTTCTTTAATGAGTGTTTTAAGCGGATACAGCCATCTGGCTCTTTTGGCTCCTAAACGTTCAATTGCTGACCATGCCGTAAACTCGGAAATGACGGTGCACGGTTGTATCGCCACGTTTACTCCTAGTTTCTTGATTCGTTGAATCAAGTCTTTGTTGAGAACTGACGCGTGCTCTATGCGATAACGATGATTTTTTTTAGGTGATTGTTTCAAAGTTTTTTCTAGGATATTTACCACCATTTCTATGGCCTGGTCGCCCATAGCATGTATTACTAGACGAAAATTGGCTTTGTGAAGTTTGGCAACTAACGTGTTAATCTCCTCTTGCGTGTATAGCAGGCTTCCTTTTACTGTAATGTCGTCGCTGTATGGCTCCTTCAGAGAAGCCGTTCGCGCAGCTAGAGACCCATCAACAAAAATTTTAACTGCGCCAATCCGTACCCAATCATCGTCAAGATCTGTACGTGAACATAAACCGGTTATTTGATCCAAAATATTTGCTGGAAATATAATATAAACTCTTATGGGTAACTTGTTTTCTGCACGAAGTCTCTGAATTATTTGAGTCTCGCTCAATGATGAAACAATCCAGTTTACGCTGGTTACTCCGGCTTGCACAACCTTTTCGCATGCTAGTCTAGTTGCATCTAAAACCTCTTTTTCATCTGGCTCGGGAATGATCGTCCATATCAAATTCATGGCGTTCTCACGCAAGACACCCGTTGGCTCACCTGTTTCTGGGTCCTGCTCTATTGTTCCCCCTGCTGGAGCGTTTGTTTCCTTTGTTATTCCCGCTAATTCTAGTGCTTTGCTATTGACGACACCCATACAACCACTTTGGTGATAAAGAATGACTGGATAGTCTACTGCGACTTCATCCAAGTCCTGACTGTTTGGATATCGGCTCTCAACGAAACTTGTTTGGCTCCATCCCTTGCCTAAAATCCATTTTCCTTTCTGCGTCTCCTGTACACGCTTTTTGATTTCCTTCTGCATTTCTTTGATGGATTTGACACCATTCAAATCAAGCCACTTTAAGAACCTTCCAAAATCGGCAATATGCAAATGAGTGTCTATTAATCCTGGAACAACCGTTGATCCCTTTAGTTCAATTATTTTTGTGTTTTTTCCAACACATCTGCTGATCTCTTCTTTTGTGCCGACCTTGACAATTCTATCCTCTTTCATTGCTATTGCTTCTGCATGAGGCTGAGCTGGATTCATTGTCAAAACATTACAATCAATTAAAACCAAGTCTGCATCCATCAAACGTCACTCCTGATGCCTTTGCTGTATAAACTGTTCACCCCTGCTAAGTTTTGTATCTATTGGTGACAAATTTAGAAAATGGCGCTTTTATGTATCTAACAGTCGCGCCATTACTTAAATCAAACACACTAATAGCCCAAATCCACAAACTTGACTGAATTGTGCTGCAAATCATGGCTTCAATTTTTTGATGTTTAATCTTGTGTATTTTTACTTTTTTCCTTCTTGACGCATGCTATACTTGTGGCTGGCATACATGTATGCAAAGAGTTTTCTTGTCTATCCTCAGGCACATGTCCGCACGCTAAATCAGAACCGAACCAGTCACCTGTTTGGGCGTGTGCTCTATTTCTACATCCGCCACCACATACGTCACGGTATTCACAGCCTCCACACTTTCCTTTCAGGTTATTGGGGTCTTGTAGTTGCGGATAAAACCCTGATTTTTTAACTTCTTCCCAGAGTTCTGTCAATGTTTTTTCTTTAATGTTTCCAATTTTTAGGCCTTCAGAATAGAAGCAGGGTATTACGTCCCCGTTCTCAAGCACGCTTAGGTATCCGCCAAACAGGAAGTAAATGCATTTGCCCGTGAATTCGTTCTCGTACCAATCCGAAAAGTTTTCTGGATCTCTCTGTTTAACTATTCTGGCGTAGAATGGGCAATGTATGTGGAACCCAAAATCGTGCTTGTACTCTTTTTTGGTCAAGTCGTATACGTTGTTAAGGAACCATTCATACTGTTCAGGTGTTGGTTCTAAGTGAACGTTTTCGTGGGCTCTTCCAGATGGAACCAGATGGTTGAACCACACAAACCTTGCGCCGTACTCTTCAGCTAAATTGACTATATGCTCTGCTTCTTTGTAGTTTATGCTTGTGGCTGCCATCGATAAACCGTTTAGGATGCCCGCTTTTGACAATTTTTTGATAGCTGAAAGAGCTGCTTTGTATGCCCCTTTCCCTCTTAGGATATCATTCACTTTTTCTGGACCATCTATACTGATTGATGTGTAAACTTCGTTTTTGACCAAGTTGTCGTAAATTTCTCCATCCACGAAGTATCCGTTGGTTAATAGGCATACCTTAAGCCCGCGGCTCCTCGCGTAACTAATAATTTCAAAAACGTCTTTTCGTACAAGTGGTTCTCCGCCTTTTAATCCGAACCATTGGGAGCCAAACTCGTAAACTTGGTCAACAAGATTTAGCGCTTCTTCTGTATTTAATTCGTCAGGGGATGGCTTCATGTTTGCATTAACATTACAGTATAAACAATTAAGGTTGCAAGCTCCTGTAGCTCTCCAAGAAGTTATCATCAGAGGACCATTCTGTTTTCCTGGAGGACTAGAACAGGACATTTTATCAAATCCGTCACTTGATGAAAGTGTACTAACGATGAGAATTTTAAAAAGCTTCCGTTTTTTCATATGCACAAGCAAAAGAAGCTGGTTTTGTTGTTTTAGGGAAGTATAATTTCTGGTATACATAAATAAATTACCCACTGCATAATTTAAGATCACACGCTGTGAATAGAAAAAGGAGAAGAACTGCAAGTGATTTTGTTGATGACGACAGCTCCGCCAGAAGATTCGCCTTGGATTTTTGGTAGAAAACTTCCTCCACTGGGGCTAGCTTATGTCGCTGCGGCTCTCGAAAAGGCTGATTTTCAGGTAGAAATAATTGATAATTATATGCTTAAGAAGCCAACAGATTACATAAAAAGTGAAGTCAGAAGGCTTGCGCCACAAATTGTTGGCATAACCTGTGGTTCAGTAACTTATCAGCGCTGTATTGAAACTGCTAAGGCAGTTAAAGAGGTGCTTCCTTCCTGCACGGTTGTAGTAGGCGGCTGGCATCCTTCATACTTGCCTGAGAGCATGTTGCAGCATCCAGAGATAGATTATGTGGTTATGGGAGAAGGCGAACGTGCAATTGTGGAGCTTGCAAACAGCATTACAAAAGGTGACGACGATTCAGTTATTTCCAAAATTCCGGGCGTCGCTTGCAGATATAATGGGAAAGTAGCGAAAAATGCTCCGGTTCTAATTAGTGACTTGGATCAGATTCCTTTTCCGGCTAGACATTTACTGCCGATGGACCTTTACTTGAGAAAGATGGAATTTTTGGATGCTAATCCCGTGGACACAATGAACGTAATACGGGGATGCCCATACAATTGTGCTTTTTGTGACACTAAGGGATTATGGGGATCCAAGTGTCGCGCCTTTAGTCCCTCTCGTGTTGTAGAGGAGATTGATCATCTTGTCAACAAGTATGGTTCACAAGGAATCTATTTTATTGGAGACAATTTCACGATTAACAAAAAGAGAACAATCGAATTCTGTAGACTCTTAAAGTCTGAACTGGACATTGAATGGATTTGCGATACCCGAGCTGATTTGGTTTCGCGAGATTTGTTGAAGGAAATGAGGGCTGCTGGATGCAGAACTATCTGGTTTGGTGTGGAATCAGGGTCTCCTCATATTTTGAAGAAACTCAATAAGGGTGTTTCTCTTGAGCAGACGGTTAACGCGTTTAAGCTTTGTAGAGAAGAGGGAATCCAAATCTCCTGTTCTTTAATGTTGGGGATACCCGGAGAAACAGTCAGTGACATGAAAGCCACGTTCAATTTTGCCAAGAAACTGAATCCTGATTGGATCCATTTCAACATTTTTGTGGCGTATCCGGGCAGTGTTTTGTATGACGAGGTTATAAAGAATGGTCTTTACGATCGTTTCGAAGATTTTGTGGCTTACGTTAAGACTGACGATTTCGATTATAACATGCTGCTAAAACTTCAAAGAAAATTCCTCAGAGATTTCCACAGGTCACCAAAGAGTATACTTAGAAAAATCAGGCGAGATGGCTTTTTAGCAGTCTTACGAAGAAATCTCTAGGTCTAGTGCATGTGTTCCATTATGCCCTGTCAACAAATATGCTTTTACCTATGCTTGTTCGTTTTTTTGGGTTTATTATAAACAATTCATTACACGCGTTCAGGGTTCAAATCTGATATTCTGGAATAACTTAAATTTCGGTATGCAACACCCTATGAGAAGGTATCTGAAAATGAGACTGCAAACATCCATTGATTTCATCAAAGCTGATGTGGACAAACACAAACTGGTTATATCCTCTGAACGACCTCTTGAGGTGCTTAGCTCAGCCGTCCATAATGGCGGTTTCAGGAAAGCAAACAAAATAATCAGCATTCATGTGCCAGAAGATAATAACGAGAACTGTGACAGAAGCTACGAAGACCTTGACAAAGAACTTCATGAAAACCCAGAAATCATTCTAAAAAGAGCTTTAGTAAAACTAGGTATTGACCAAGATGCGGTCGTGGGAATTATGACACATGCCGATGTGCGAAACGTGGATGTTTCACATCAAAGACATCAAGACATAACCTTAAACGCCTTCGTGACTGCGGGGGTCGAAGTTGCAGCCACGGCAGGAGAACTTACCATTTCTAAACCAAACTCTTCCAAAATCGATTCAGTTGGTACAATTAACATCATCTTGCTTATCGATGGAAATCTTACGGAAAGCTGCATGGTTGACATACTAAAAACTGTTATAGAAGCCAAGACCGTAGCCCTTAGAGAACTAGATATCAGAAGTTGCTTTTCTGGAGATCTCGCCAGCGGAACAGTAACAGACAGCGTAGTTGTTGCATGTACAAAACGGGGAACACCTATTAAATATGCAGGAACCGCAACGGTGTTGGGGGAACTTGTAGGCAAATCTGTCAAAGAATCGTTAAAGAAGACTCTTTATAACGAGCAACAAGTTGTTGCGGATAGATGTTTAACAAAACGATTAAAAGAAAGAAAGATTTGCATTGAACACGCAATGAATCTCTTTTTGGGTACTCATCCCAAGCTTGCTGAACATTTTGATCAATTTAAAGAAGAAGTACAGCATGCATTGTCTGATCCGAAAGTGGCTCCCTTTGTAATTGCAGGTTTCAGACTTGACGATGATGTAAAAGCGGGTTTGATTCCAAGAGACATGTTCGACAAGTACATGATCATTGGAATCTTTGAAACGGCCGTAATCAATTGCTTATGTAACAAGAATCAGTCAGAGAACCTCAAACTTGATGATACCCGTTTAGCAGCTGTAGATAATTTAGGAGATTTCGTCGGAAGCATTATTGCGGCTATTATGAGCTGTGTTTATTCAAACATGTGTAACTAATAGTAGCTGAAGAATGCTGATTTTCTCGTCAAATGCAAGTGGCGTTGTTATGTGCCCAATTTTTGTTATGCCCTTGAGTCGTTATAAACTACGTTGGAGTATCCACCTATTTGCGATGGTGGTCACGGTATTCTTATATGCTCATATTCTACAGATGTAAAACAGCCAAGTTACTGCACTGAACTGTAGGTGTTACCAAAATGTCGAAAGTAGTTGCTTTTTCGTCTGGGGGAAAAGATTCGATGCACGCACTTTACGTGGCATTAAACAGCGGAATCAACGTGGATTACTTGTTATTCGTGAAAAATGGCAGTAAAGCACATCGATTAAACAGTTGGCTACTAGAACTAGTGTCAGAAACTCTGGGAATACCCGTTGTAACTACTGAAAAAGAATTGCCCGCAATAAGAAAAACGCTTAGGGCCTTGAATGCAACCAAAGTTATCTCTGGAGTGATGATAACGCCCGAACACATTGATTGGTACAAACAGATTTGCGATCCCATAAACGTTGAACACTACGCTCCACTTTGGGGAAAAAAACCAATAGCAGCTCTCAAAGAAATAAAGAATCTGGGATTCCAAACAAAGATAATTGAACTAGACACTTCCTGGGGCTCCCGAAAAAGCTGGATTGGAAAAGAACTAGACATGAACATCATACAGAAAATGGAGGAACTGGAAAAGCAACAAAAAATAAATTCTTCGGGTGAACTTGGAGCATACCACACTTTTGTTCTAGATTGTCCCCTATACAAGAAAAGAATAAACGTACTTGATTCAGAAGTTTTCTGGGAAGGCTCGAAAGGATATTTTGTCATCAGAAATGCCGAATTACAGTCAAAAAGATAGTTTTAGGTATGGAGCAAGCACTTTGGGGTAGAAATCTTTTGCATATTTTCTATATGTAAGTAAAAACAATATTTTAATATATATGGAAAATCTTGTAGTAGAATACTAAAAGATGAGGTTGATTCACCTGCAAACTAAAGGACCTATGTTTATTATGGTTTGGCGATGCACTCATGGCTGTAACCTCAATTGTATGTATTGTAGTTTTCGAGGTGGAGACCTTCCTAAGATTCCAGCCGAGGACGAAATGGATGTTAAAGGCGCCTTGCATGTAGTAGATGAGATTTATGATTTTGGCGCCACATGGTTTGGATTGAGTGGCGGCGAACCACTTACGCGTGGAGACATTTTTGAACCAATTCATCACGCAAACCAATTGGGCATGAATGTAAGCTTGATTACAAACGGCCTTTTTGTTGAAGGCGATACTTATAACAAGCTCATAAAAGAAAACGTCATGACCTCCATTAGCTTTGATGGCCCTGAAGAAGTACAAGACAAACTTCGGGGAAAAGGTGAACATAAAAAAGCCCTCTCTGCAATTCAAAACTTGTCAAAAGTAGGGCTTCTAGATTGTCTGGTAACCACAGTTACAAAACTTAACCTTAAAGAAATGGATTATCTAGTCAACGTAGCTGACGAGTATGATGCTAAACGTGTGGTTATTCACAACTACGTTCCCGTAGGTAACGGAAAATATAATGTTGAACTTGCTCCTTCGCCTGAAGAATATGAATCACTATGGAATCATGTTTACGATTTGTATCAAGAGTACAAGGGCAAGGTTGACATCAAAGTGTATAGTCCATTCTATGCCCGTATAGTCAGAGATAGGGGAATGCACAATTTCTGGGACTGGTACGCAAACGATTTTTTGGGTAAATGCACTATGGACGGCCACTACGTGAGCATATCTCCGAATGGAGACGTTAAACCCTGCGGATTTAATGAACATCTGAAATTGGCTAACCTGAAAGATAAAAGTCTCAGAGAAATCTGGAATGACCTACAACACGACGAATTCTATCTGAAGCTAAGAGACAAACGCAACCTCAAAGGCAAATGTGGAATATGCGAATACCGCGAGATATGCGGCGGCTGCAGAACACGAGCCGAATACTACACAGGAGACATCTTCGAATCCGATCCCGCATGCGCTTACATTCCACAAGCGCTTCGCGAGTAACAACGCTGACGTACTTATGTATCGTAGACTGTTTCGTTCCAAAATATTAGTCTACTATATAAGTTTGTGTTGCTAGAATTCAATCCATCATCATAAATTATGTCTAATGTGGTTCCATATTGTTCTAGTAGACTGCCAAGGTTTGTGCATAGTTCGAATGCAAAATCGTCAGCCTCCCATAGGCCCCAAATTTTATCGTTTGGTCCTCGAAAACCGTATGCATAATCTTTTGGAAGAACGTATGCAACTCTGTTATTTGTTACAGTAGTTGTTCTGGGATTGTCTTGGGTGTATTGCCAAAATTGTTTTAAAGCATCTAAATGTTCTTCTTCCAAAATCCCATGGATATATTCTTTGTTGGTGTCAAATACTACAATATATTTTGCGCCATTTTCATATGCTAAAATCATGTCATCGTAAAGTTCTTCGCCTGATTCAATATACGGAGGCTCATTATATGTCCAAGTAATCATTGCTCCCCAATCCTTGTTTTGAACTGTAGCTGCCCCTCTGCAGAGTGCTACATTCAATTGTCTACTGTAATTCCAGCCAAACTCTGCTAAGACCACATCATATCCCGCTTTGTAGTCAAACCAGTAAAGAGCATAGTCTGAAGTAAACAAGGGAAAATTCATAGAACTATTGAAACCTTGGCAGTACCAGTTCAGGAGCTCAGTTGCACTATTTACAAATTTGGTTCCGGCATCAGTGTAGTTGTCTGCTTCATCAACACGAAAAGGTCTAGGTATTTTAAGGTCCAACTGCCTTCCGCCTCCTTCATCAAAAGCATATAATCCCAGAAATTTTTCACCCCATTGATTGCCACAATCAAGATAACAGCATACAAACCATTCCAATCTAGGAGGCATGTCAGAGTAAACTATGAACGAAAAGCCTTTTTCGAAAACATATTGACACGTTTCGTAGAGCTGCGTGATGTTATATGATATGCCGGTGCAACCGATCACGAAGAGATTTGTGTAATTGCTGATTTCGTTAGCAAGACTTTCAATTTCTGCAATGTTGTCGTAAGCTACATCAACTCCAACAAAAACCTCTAGTGGCTCACCTTTCGGTGAATCTTTAACAAGGAAAACATAATGCAATGCAAGGGAAACAATCAGCAGAGAACAAAAAAGGACAACCAAAACGTTTCTTCGGTTCATTTATGCTCATAATAGTAATAATGATGGAACTTCAGATAAGTCTTTTTAAATTTAACTCTGTTGAATCAAAACATCAATCATTTTTATGGAACTGAAATATCCAAAACTTACATAACTGACTTTGCTTCTAGTCCAAACCAGTTTGTGCATGTTTCCTTATTTGTAACCGCGGTATAAACATGGGAACCTTCTGCTTATATTTCAGATACTCTTCTCCGAATTTCTTCTCTATCTCTTTTGCTTCTTCTTTGGCAAGTCGATAATATACAATAACGAGGGCGGGCCACAACAAGAGCGTAAGAATAGTAAGCCACTGAATGTTCATGCCAAACGTGAGTAACAAAATTCCTAGATACTGTGGATTACGAACATATGCATAGATGCCCGTTGTCACAAGTTCTCCTTTGGCCTTGAAAATTTTTCTCCAACCAAAGATGATCAAAAGTATCCCTATTAACATGATTATGCTCGAGACTGGCAATATGATTATGTGAAAAATTATGGCAAACAAGTTTTCTCCTATTACTCCTGCAAGAAGTTGTCCCAAAGTATACACGTTATTGTATCCAAAGAGCCAAGTGAAAATGTACATCGTTAAAGGGAATCCATACATTTCAGCATATAATGCAAATATGAATGCCACGTAAATGCTTGTGGGAAGGCGTGCCAGCCTCTTTCTAACTTGAGTAAATAAAACGAAGATTTCAAAAAATATGATGTTTAGAATCGCGAAACCCCAATTGTCCCAACCATACACGGCTACACTGAGGTAAAACAAGAAAACAGATACTATCATTACTAATAGTATCAGCTTTATCAGCTCTTTGGGTTTCTTCATTTTATCTCCCCTCTCCTTTTATTCTTCAGTATGTCGGATTTTGCCGCCAGTAAAGGATCGTTTTCGGTGTTTCAATAGGTATATACCTATAATAAGTGCAATTATAGTCCCTATCCCCGTAATGAGATATACCACACTGCTTATTGGTGAGACTTCGGGAGGCAGAATTATCCAAGGCTGCATAAGTGGGTAACTGTCTTTGGTGTCTGAATCGATGATATATGGTGTATCCCCAATGTTGTCTCCTTTACTGTCTGTGCCGTTATAGTTGCTCCAGTAGTTGCCGCCGATTAGATTGCCCGCATCCCAAACATTGTTGTTGACCCCGTAAAGCCAAACCTGTCTTTTATTGTTGTTCAAGTTGTTATGGTAAAATATGTTGTCTGAGGAGTAAGATAGGAAAATTCCATACTCTTTATTGCTATTTACGTTGTTGCACTGAACAGAACAAAGATAAGAATTTACCAGTGCGATGCCGCCCCAATTATTTTCGTTTACGTTATTGCCGTAAACCACACAGTTAGAGCACTCTATTAGCCATATAGCATCCATGTTGGATGTAACTGTGACGTTTTTGATAATTGAGTTTGTGGTGTATGCAAGTAATACCGCTTGCCAATTCTTTGTTAATGTTAAGTTTTCAACAGTGATTTTTGTGGAGTTAATGATAGCTACATATCCAGCATTGGCTGGAGGCTGCTTGTTGGTTTGGTTAACCCAGTAAATAATGGGTTTTTCATCCACAATATTCGAAACATCTATGTCATGAATGTATTCTTGAAGATTGTGTCCGGAAACACCAAAATTATAGAAGTTACCTGTCATGTTATTATCTCTGAGAACACAGTTAGGCGACGAAGACAGGTAAACGCCAAGATGGTTGCTGCTTACTTTGTTGTTGGAAATAGATGTGTTGAACAAACTGTTAAGGTAAATTCCACTTTCAGTGAAGTTGCAGCCACTATTCTGTGCAGTGAAGCCACTTACCTCAGTATTGTTTGCCTCCACATAAACTGTGTTGCCTGTTCCGGCACCATCAATTATTGTTGTATCCCTGTTTTCTCCAGCAAGTCTCAAACCATTTTTGTCGACAACTATGTGCTCAAAGTAGATCCCAGATTTAACGAAAACAGTGTCTCCTGATTTTGAATTGTTAATGGCCTCTTGAATTGAGGAATATTCATCTGGAACTGTTATCACATCCGATTTTGCTTCAAGCGGCAAAACATTAAACGTCACAGTTAGCATGCTAATTATGATTAGCGTATAGAAAAAGCCGTTAAACCCCCTTCTGATGTTTCTGTTTCCCCCTCGGGTTTTTAGTGATTAATAACCGATTATGCTCAACAGAGCTCATCATGAACAGAATAAAAATCTGCACGCGTTACTTTTCACAGAACTCCCATACGATGTTGTATCTCCACAGGTCGCCCTTTTCTGTTACTCGTATTTCCTTGTTGTCAACCTCAATCAAACCTTTGCTCACTAATCGTTTTATTGCATCTGGGAAAGCTTCTTCAGGTGTCTTGCCAAATTCTTTCTTGAATTTGATTTTGTCCACGGGCTGACGGACGTACAGTCGTGTCATTACCTTTTTCATTGTATCCTCTTTGGAGTCCACTGAAAGTTTCGCTATTGGGAAAGCTCCTTTAGAGACAAAATCGATGTAAGCACGTGCAGGCTCGATGTTCAAATACGAAAATGGCCCAAGATAACCCATGAAACAGCCGGAACCAGTTGTAAGCTGTCCCGCCCAAGGCCATCCTGCAACACAAGATTCGGTAAAATGCTCTTGTACGTAAGAGAAGCGGCTATGCCCTGTCGGTTTATAGCCTCCTTTCTTGAACAGTTCATACGCTTCTATGTACATCTTTTTCTCTGTTTCTGAATCCGCTAAGTCCGGCACCTTTCCAGAATTGACCTGTTTTTGCAGAGGAGTTTCTGGATGTATGCTAAGTGCATAATAATCAATCCCTTCAGGCTCTAATGCCATTGCAGTTTCAACATCTTTCTTGACAGTATCCATGGTCTCTCCAGGAAGATTATACATCAGGTCAATACAGGCATAAATCCCCATTTCACGCACAGTTTTAATAACCTTTGATGCATCCTCTGCGCTATCAACAATATTCAATATTTTTCTTATTTTATTATCAAACGTCTGCACACCAATATCAATTTGGGTGCATCTGGCATCCACTCTGTTAGCGAAATCTGAAATTGCCTTCAGTTTCTCCACAGTAAGGTTATGTGTGCATCCAGCAACCTTAACCATAACATCATCAGTTAGGTTGAAGTTCTCTTTACAGAATGATAGGATATCAACTAGCTGGTCTGCATCCAACACGGTGGGACTTCCACCGCCCAAAACCACTTCGTCAAAAACGCTGGTTTGTATATAGCGGGTTTTTGCATACATTTTCAACTCTTTCTTTAGAGCCTTAACATATGGCGCCATAATGGGTCTCGAAAAGCTTTCATTCGGGAAATAGCAAAAACTGCATTTGGAGTCACAGAAAGACACCCACGGTTGCAGCTCCATTTTTAGGCCGACTTCGTTTTCAGTATTCAAAAATTCTGTGAAGGTGCGAATGTTCTCGGCTGTAACCTCTGGATATTCTGTGTAAGTGTAGGGTGGCCAGTTTTCTACTTCTTCATAGGGTTGCGATTTATCCCCGTTATTATCTGTCATTTAAAAGCGACCCAACTAAAGTTTAGTTAGAAAGTTAGGGCTGACTCCTCCTCATAAATCTGTCGATATTACCTATTATTAGAGTCTAACCACTTTTAACACAAAATCTTGATGAATACTGGTGCCCCTTGACTGGTTGGCTCCAACTTTTTGCTGTAGCCGCCACACGATTACGTTGCACGTTTTGTCTGGCTCTTTATCTCGGTAAGTTTATTTTTACCGTTTCCACTACTAACTTTAATTGTATCTTAAAACCATCCCTCTGGAAAGATTCCAATGGACTTGTTGACAAACGAACGACTATGGAACGCTGTTCTAAAGACGCCACCCGTAAAATGGATGCTGAAAACCACTTTGACCGCATGCCAAAAATGTAACAGGACCCCACTTGAAACCGCACTGGATACTTACGCTGGCAAGAAATGCTCCTTTTGTTTCTCCTGTGGCCTTTACGCTGGAGTCATAGGATTCTGGATAGGTTTCATACAAAAGGCATTAGCCGTTGAAAAGAGCCGTGTTTCCAAACTTTTTGCAGACTCGTACACCCGAAGAGCCATAAACAGCATAGTATCCGGTTTTGCTGAGTTTGGTTTCAATCGTCCCATACAGGTTCATGCACCTTTCCTTGTGGTATGGAACTTCACATACAAATGTAATCTCAAATGTAAGCACTGTTACTCGGACTCCGGCAGCATTTCAAAGATGGAGCTTTCTACCGAGGATGCCATGAAGGTTGTGGATCAACTGGCAGATTTCGGCGTTACCTCTTTAGCCTTTTCAGGGGGTGAACCCTTGATGAGAAAAGACTTCTTTGATGTTGCACGTCACGCTGTTGAATCGGGACTATATGTTTCTTTAGCAACAAATGGGACCCTGCTTAACGAAGAGAACGTTAGAAAACTCAAGGAAATTGGTGTCCATTACGTGGAAGTTAGCCTTGATGGCGCTAACGCCA
Source organism: Candidatus Bathyarchaeota archaeon (assembly GCA_963697165.1). Taxonomy (GTDB): domain Archaea; phylum Thermoproteota; class Bathyarchaeia; order Bathyarchaeales; family Bathyarchaeaceae; genus Bathyarchaeum. The sequence goes on along the minus strand of CAVOMX010000011.1, from coordinate 34,306 downwards.
AGACGCATGATTTCTTCAGGGGAAAAACTGGCGCTTTTGAGCAGACGTTACAGGGATTAAAGAATTGTATGGACAAAAACATCTGTACCTGTGTAGCAATAACAGGCACCAAAAATAACCTAAAAGAAATTCCTTTAGTGCTTGAAATGGCTGAGAACATGGGAATTGACAGATTCACATTATTCAATTTTGTGCCGACAGGTAGAGGTAAAGACATAGTGGCGGCTGATCTTTCTCCTCAGGAGCGTGAGGAGCTTCTACGTTTCTTCACTAAAAAGTTGTCTGAGGACCATAAAATTGCTATATTGAGTACAACTCCGCAGCTCGCTCGGGTGGCTTTGCAGTCTCAATCTCCAACACCAAAAAGATATCATAATGCCTCTTGCGCACATGGAAGCCGCTAAGATAAGCAAAAGAGCCAAGGCTCTAGCCGACTTCATTGGAGGCTGTGGAGCTGGACGATTCTATTGTGCCATCTCTCCCGAAGGGGATGTTCAACCCTGTGTCTTCATGCCCCTAGTAGTTGGAAATCTAAAGAAGGAACGACTAAAAGATATCTGGTTTAACTCTTCAGTATTCAAGGATCTCAGAGACAGAGAAAAACTGAAAGGGCGTTGCGGCAAGTGTGAGTACAAGTTTGTTTGCGGCGGATGTAGAGCAAGAGCTTTCTCATATCATGATGACTATCTTATGTCTGACCCCGGCTGCATCAAAAAGCTCTCGGAGGGTGACTGACAAATGAAGAAGGTGAAGATGGGCATCTTCAGAACTGATGATGGTTTGGAGTCTGCTTTACGAGAGGCGCTGAAAGCTGCGGATTGGGATAAGCATGTTCGGGGCAAGGTTTTCATTAAACCGAACTTGTGCTCCAAAACTTATATTCCGGGGGCTGTAACAAATCCTCAGCTTCTCTTTCATTTGGTTAGCCTTCTTCGGGACAGGGCTGAAGAGGTTGTTGTTGGTGAATCCAATGGTTACAACTACTGCTGTGACGATGCTCTGGCAATGACTGGCGTAGAAAAGATAGTCGCCAAGGCTGGCGGAAAGACAATTAACCTATCTAACGACGAAATCGTGAATGTTCAGAATCCTGAAACCTTTTGCTTGAAAAATTTTCCGTTGCCCAAAACTCTTGTCGAAGCAGACTCTATTGTTGACCTTCCAGTTATGAAGACTCACGAGTTCACAATCATATAGCGGCGCCATAAAGAACCTGTTCGGCTGCATACCTAATAATCGGCGCATTTTTCTTCACCCTAACTTTGACATGGTTATGCATGATTTGCTTGTTCTGCTGAAACCCAAGTTTGTTGTTATGGATGCTACATTTGCCATGGAAGGAAACGGACCCAACAGGGGAATCGTCATACCAATGAATCTTGTCCTAACAAGTAGTGACCTTCTTGCCATGGACAAGTTATGCTGTGAAATCATGGGTATTGACTGGGCTGACATCAGTTACCTAAAGTTCATTGACAAGCATTATCAACGTGAAGAAACAGAGACTCAAATCATAGGCGAAAAAATTGAGGATGTGAAGCGCCCATTCCTGCTTCCATATGCAGATTTTGCTGTTAGGGCTCAACGTTGGGTATACAAAAACTATTTTCTCACCCGTCTTTGCTTTGGCACGCCCTTTTTGAATATGCTACAGGGCTGCATGAACGTCTACAGGAAAGTCGATACTGAAATCAAGGGAAAAGAGTGGGTAGATAAACACTGGGACAACTCATTGTAGTTAAGTTGTCTCCAAAAGCTTGTGGTACAGGTCGATTACTTGGCCTGTAATGAGGTGCCAATCAAACTTTTCTTCTATTAGCCTTCTTCCGCGATCACCCATTTCTTTTGCAAGTTTTGGGTCCTGCAGCAGAGTCAGTACTCTTTGTGTTAGTTGTGTTGGGTCTCCGGGGTCTATCAAAAACCCGTTTTCATTATCTACTAAGAACTCGGGTATTCCTCCCACCTTGGTGGAAATAACTGGAAGTCCAGTGGATTGGGCTTCAAGTATTGCAAATGGAAAGTTTTCGTAGATTGCGGGCAGCACAAATATGTCAGATGCAGAGTAGAGATTGGGAAGTTTTTCGTCTGGAACGTATCCCAGAAACGTTACGTGTTCTTCTATGTCCAGTTGTTTTGCCAAGTTTTTGAGGCTCTCTTCTTTTTGTTTGAAGCCTTTTCCTGATATGACAAATTTTACGTTACTGAACTCTTTGAGGACTGGCGGAATCGAATGTAACAGGGTTTCTAGACCTTTTCTGTGATAGAGTCGTCCCACAAAGAGAACTATTTTCGTGTCCTCTTCTAACCCGAATTCTCGCCGTAACTCAGCCCTGTTTGGTCTTGGCTTGAATTTCTGTATATCTACACCATTGTAGATTACATGAATCTTTTTTTTGTTGATGCCATAAAGTTCAGTCAGTTCATCAACGGTATACTTGCTTACCGCAATCAAGGCGTCTGAACGTTTCATCAGCTTCTTTTCATAGGATCTGAGCACAAAATTGAACCTGAGCATCGACTTTTCGTTGGGATTCAACTCTTTGGGGTTGTCCCGCTTTGTTACCATTGCTTCTCCTTTCCAAGTTGAGTGGACAGCACAAACAATTGCCTTTGACGAATCGTTTGGTATTGCAAAACTTGGAACCAATGGAAGGTTAGCATGAATTATGTCCAACCCTTTCTGTTTGTTTAGTTCTTCTATTTTTTTGGAGGCTGAGCGGGCGAATCGCCAATATCTAGTTAGGGCATTTCCTACGCCCTTTATGTAATGGACGTGGATGCCGTTAATTGTTTTTTCTGAATCCTGTTTGTCTCTGGCTACCACGTGAACATTGTGCCCAAGCTTTTGGAGGTTATGTGACAAGTAATAGACGTAGGCTCCTGTTCCTCCTGAAATCGGAAAATATTCTGGAGTTACGAAGCAGACATTCAAGTTTTCTGGTCCTCTCCTCCTGTTAATGCTGTGTGGATTAAAGATGTTGTTCCTCCTATTGTCCACGCAACGGCTCTGGTGAAATAGATTATGATGAGGTACATTGCTGTTGGGTCGTGGAAAATGTATGAGATTCTTGCCGCTGAAACTGTGTAATGTACTATTGTTATGGTAACTATGGCTAGAAAAATTGAAGATGGTATAATATTAAAGTTGGTGCACTATGCTCGTGACAAGTATAATGGCTGCAATCCCATATAGTATGGGCTGTATGTTCATCCACCCGTCCGTTATTTTGTCGCCCTTAGCCAGCTGCGGATGCTTGAAGTATAGCTTCCAAGTGTTCTGACCATACTTGTACTGCTGTTTGAAAAACGTTCGCAGCGTGGGACGATGAAAATGGTAACATTTTGCTTCAGAGTCAAATGCTATCCTATAGCCTGCCTTGGTTAGTCTTGCTCCTATATCTGTGTCATATTGGGTTGAAAGAGCCTCGTCAAAACCGCCGATTTCCATGATCACTTTCTTCTTCAGTAACAGGTTCATCGTCGCCACTCTCTCAATCGTATTGGGAAGTCGTAGATACCTGTAATTGAGTTCGTAGCCTATGGCTCTTGGAACCAGACTATCACTGTTCCATGTTTCCACTGTTCCGCTTGCTCCTGCAACCTCAGAATTATCTAAACGTTTGACGAGCTTCATGAGCCAGTCTTTTTCCACTTTTGCGTCAGAATCAATCAACCCTATTACTTCGTTTTCTACATTCTTCAAAACGAGGTTGTAAGCAGCCGGAGGATTAAGCTTGCTATAAACCAGTTTAACAGGATACGCTTTGGCGCGTTCTGTTGTTGCGTCTGTTGAGCCTCCATCGATCACGATTACTTCAAGTAATTGTTTGGGGTAGTCCAGTTCCAGAATCGAGCGGAGGCACTCATCTATGGTTGGTTCACTATTAAATGTGGTTACTATTATGCTGACTCCTGGAAGTGAATCCTCTTCTCTGGATGCTTTGTTTTTCAAGTGGCTGCCCCTTGTTCATGTTTTGTAATCGATCCATGAATACTAACGTAATCTGTTATGATAAATAGGATGCTATTATGGCATAAAGTATTCTTGTGCCGTCTCTTAGGGGGTCAAGTTTAGAGTTTCCCACGGTTCTCTGATCAAAACTTATGGGAGTCTCTTTGACTCTTGCGCCTATCCTCAACGCCTTAACAAGCATCTCGGATTCCACCTCGTAGCCGTGGGACGTTAACTTCATCTTTTTTATTAGTGAGGCTCGGATTGCTCTAAAGCCTGATTGGGTGTCAGAGATTTTCACGCCAGTAAGATATCCTGTCAGATTGTTGAATAGTCTGTTTCCTGTCCTGTTTATTTTCGAAATTTTGGTTTTGTTTGCTTCAGAGTTAGCGAATCTTGATCCTATTACAAAGTCTGCTCTGTCTTCAGTTAAGTGTCGCAGAACCAAAGGTATCTCTTCTGGCTTATGGGAACCATCTGCATCCAAGGTAACTACTAGTTCGCCTTTAGCTTGTCTGAAGCCAGACCTGAGAGCAAAACCTTTCCCCTGATGTGTGTATCTTAGAACTTGGGCTTTTTGCTCTTGTGCTATATCTGCTGACCGGTCATCTGAACCATCATCGACAACCAGAACTTCATATGTGGATCCCAGTTTTTCCAGTGTTTTCTTTGTTCGATTAACTATGTCCCCTACGGTTGCTTCTTCATTGAAGACTGGAATTATGACAGAGACGAAAACTTTTCGTTTCCCATCTTCCTTACTTTTTGCCATCGTATTTGAGAGATGTCCACTTCATGAATTATATAGTTTGCCAATCTTTTCGCATTCGGGATTGATGGTCTAACTTTTATATTAAATGTGTTTGATGTAGTTCTACAATACTGTGCAACAAGAATTATTGCACTCCTTGATGGAGAGACGAAACCAAAGTGAAGCAAACTCTGCTGGAAATCGAACAAAACATCAACTCCCGAAAAGAAACAGACAAAATCCTGTGGTTCTCCATGTGGGTTGTTCTCTCAGTAGCTAGTTTCGGCGTAGCTTGGTTTCCAATGATATATTATCTGATCAAAAGAAGAAACGCTCACTTCTCAAGACAAGAAAAACTGGAAGAAATAATCTTAAACAAGCTGAAAAAATCATTCAGCCCAGAAAATGTTACATCAGACTCTTCGAAACCAAAGAATCGTGTCTCGTCCAGAAACGCGAAGGCATGGACTCTTTCCACCATTCTGATTGTCCCCGCCTTTTACGTTTTCCATTTTCTGAAGAGTGACCTTCAGAAGCACGAAGAGCACGAGCATGATTTTCTGGCTGAAGTAAACACTTTGGCAGAAGATTCGAAAGTGCCCCTGAAAATTCAAGGTTTTGTGACTTCACCGAGCTTCCCGCTGGACAAGTATCTTGTTCTAAGTGTTGTAACGTTTGGTTTAGCAGCCGCCTACTGGCTCTACCGAATCTTCAATGACTACAACACTCACTTCCATATGCAATGGATGATCGAAGATGAACTACTTCGTTTCCTGACGGAACTCGACCAAAAAGCCAGTTAACGCCTTTTTTTGGCTGTTAATTTTTATATCCGTCTGAACAATAAAGTCTGAAAACCCGAAAAGGAAGCCAAATTATGGTAGACGTTTCCAAACTTGTTAAGAAATCCCTTAGAACTCTGACTCCCTACTTTCACGGCGGAAACGTTTGGGAATTTTCAGAAAAATACGGCATTCCCGTAGAAGAGATGATTGACTTCAGTATTTCCACCAACCCTTTTGGTGCACCCGAAACCGCCATGGAAAGCATTCGTGGGCACCTCAACTTGATAAAACATTACCCTGACCCCGATCCTGAGTGGCTTCTTGTGGCTCTTGCAAAATCTGCTTGTGTAGAGCCTAACAATGTGATAGTGGGCAACGGCTCTACCGAATTGATTTATCTGTTCAATGAGGTTTTCCTTGAGGACGGATACGAGGCTGTTATTCCAGTTCCGTCCTTTAGCGAATACAAGGCAGCCATAGAACGATTCGGCGGCAACATGACCTTCCTAAAATGTGATTCAAAAAAGAATTTTCAGCTAAACGTCGAAGAACTGGAAAGGTCAATCTCAAAGAAAACTAGAATCATTTTTCTCTGCAATCCTAACAGTCCAACCGGAGTGCTTTATGAAAAAGCAGACCTTCTACGAATTATCAAGTTTGCTGCAGAAAGGGATGTTCTTGTGTTTCTTGACGAGGATTACATTGATTTCGTTGACGACGGCAAACGGTATTCTATGGCTGAGTATGTTAAAGAATACAACAACCTGTTTGTTCTCAGGTCATTAACAAAATTCTTTGGTTTAGCGGGTGTCAGAATCGGTTTTGGCATAGGCTCTCCTGAACTTGTCAATTTTCTGAAGAATGTACAGATGCCTTGGAGCGTAAACAGTTTAGCTATGTTTGCTACTGAGGCAGCAGTTAAGGACGTCGATTTCATCAAAAAGTCTCGGCTTCTTGTCTCAAATAGTAGAAGAGAGATGTGGGAGATGTTCAAGGCTATTCCTTGGCTGAAGGTGTATCCGTCAGAAACCAACTTTCTGCTTGTTGAGATAGTCCAAGGAGACTTAACATCATCACAAATCAAAGAAGGGCTTGCCAAAAATGGGCTACTTATCAGAGACTGCAAAGACTTCGATGGATTAAATAACAGATTCTTCAGAGTAACAGTTAGGCGACCAGAAGAAAACAAAAAACTGATAGAACAACTAAAGTCGTTAGGCAACAAAAAATAGTCTTTTCTTAATCCTTGTTTCGTTTAGAATCTCCCTTAATGTGCAGCAGATAATTTTTTGCTGCCTCCAAATCTTTGAGGGAATTCACTGTGAAAACAGCTTCAGGTCTACTGCTTACAACAACTTCTTGCTCCTGCTCCTCCGAGATTTGTTGTCCATCCATTATGTTGATTCCAGAAACCGCATACATCTTTCCCTTATGTTCATAAAGAGAAACAGCTGACAACCCATACTTACGGAAAGCCTCTTCAGGAATAATAACGGTCAAGGCGGGCTTGCCCGACTTCCTGTATTTGTTGATTATTTCATCCAGAAACTCTCCATTCAGAAGAGGAAGGTCCGCTGAAATAAGCAAGACCGGACACGACAAGTTAGCATCCTTGATTGCCTGTTGGATGTCCTCATGGTATCCTTTTCCGTCAGTTTCAATAACCTTCACGGATGCCTTCTTTGCCTCCTGTGCTGTTTTTGGACTGTAAGATGTTACCGTCACATAAGTTTCTGTGATTCTTTCGGATTCCTTGGTGGCTTCAATAACTCTTCGTATGAGGGGCTTGCCCATGAACTGTGCCATCGGCTTTTCTGTGTCGCCGCCGAAACGTGTTCCTTTTCCCCCCGCCATAATCAACGCTACGATGTGCATTCTCAAATCACCAGCAGCACAAATAACACAACCATTCTAGCTATCTCGTTAGTGGCGCCGAATACATCCCCATTTACTCCCCCAAAAACCTGCTTGCCCACAAATATCATTAAGCTGCCCACCAGTATTCCAGCCGCTACCGCAAAAACGCCACTGAAACCAAACAAGACAACGCTGACAGAAAACGAGATAATTAATGAAATCGCGTATCGTCCATGTTTGTTTTTAATGGAATCAATGAAGCTCCTTCCCTTTTCCCACCTGTTTTCATAGAAGCGGGGCGGCGGGGATGTGCCTTGCCAGCCAGTAGTAACCATTGCCAGTTTCGCTGAAATCTCGGCAACTATGAGTGACTGAATGACAACATCAGTGTTTGTCAAGAAAATAATCAAAAAAGTAAAGAAGGAAACGAGGATGGCAAGAAATGCTCCTGTTCTGGTAACCGTCCACACATGAGCAATATCCACTTTCTCTTTAAGAGACGCCTTTCTTATGCCTAAAGCATTGCCCACATCAACTAACCCGTCTGTGTGCTGAAGCCCTATAACAACAAGAAGAAACGCGATAGTCATGGCACTTGCCAGTCCCTTGGCTACAAAATCAAAAAAAACTTCGTGGGCGCCTGAAAAGACTACATTGTTTATGGCACCGAAGAGAAGAAACAAAACAGTGTTTGTGAAGCGAGCGTATACGCCGACAAGAACTCCGATCAAAGCTCCTATCACCGGAAACAGGAACATGTAGCGAGCGGAGATATCCAAAAAGCTCTCATCCATCTTCACGGGGATAGCTGTGAGAAAAGCCATCAATCCCCTAAAGATCCTTAACGCCTTCACCATCAACCCCCGCTGATTAACTCATTGTTTTTCTTCTGGTGGGCAAGAAAACTCCCAACAGACATTGATTCTCCACACGTCACCCAACTTGGTCAACCTTATCTCCTGATCATCAACCTCAATCAGTTCCTTATTTACTAGTCTATTGATTGTATTTTCAAAAGCTTCTTCTGGCAATTTTCCGAAGCGACTTTTGAACTCCTGTTTATTGACGGGCAGGCGAATATACAGCCGCATCATCATCTTCCTCATAGTCATCATCATTCGAGGCCATCGAAAGTTTTGATATGGGAAACTTTCCATGGTTGACGGCGTCAATATACGCTTTGGAAGGTTCAATGTCCACATAAGAGAATTTTCCTAGGTTCCCCATGAAGAAACCTGCACCTGTGCCAAGGATTTCCATGCATGGTTCTTGGAAGTCTTCTGGTATTCTGGAGAATCGGTTGTGGCAAGTCTTTTCGTATCCTGCCGACTTGAAGGTACTACTAGCTTCAAGGTACATCTCTGTTTCAGCCTCTTGGTCTCCCATCGGAGGTAAATCTCCAGACTGAAGCTGTTGAGATAGCTTAGTTCCAGGATAAACGTCCAAGGCATAACAGTCGGCGCTTTCCACATCCAACTCTAGGGCTCTTTGAATGTCTCTGCTCCAGACTTTCAAATTCTGTCCGGGAAGATTATACATTAAATCAATGCTTACACGAAGTCCCAGCTTATGTGCAGTCTTGATTGTTTCCTCAGCGTTTCTTGCCTTATCCCGTCAGATTAACAAGCCTTCGGACATCGTCGTCAAAGGTCTGTATCCCCAAATCCAGTTGGGCTACTCCATACTCTGAAAGCGCCTCAAGTTTTTTGTAGTCAAAATCGTGAGTGCAACCTGTCACTTTAATTTCGCAATCCTCACTTACGTCAAAGTTTTTTTCACAGAACACTAAAAGCTCAATTGTCTGTTCAGTGGACATGATGCTTGGGGTTCCACCTGCCAAGTATATCTCGGAGAACTCGCTTGTCTTAATGTATTCTGTTTCCGAATACATTTTAAGAGATTTTTTCATCGCAGCAATGTATTTTCCCATTTGGTTGTTAGACATCAGTTCTGTTGGGAAATAACAGAAGTTACACTTTAGGCTGCAGAAAGGGATCCATGGCTGCAATTCTTTCTTTTCTCTGCTGGTATTCTCGGTTCCTAACATGTCCATGAATGCTTGGAGTGTCTCAGGTGCAACTTCAGGATAGTCTCGATACGTGAAAGGTGGCCAGTGCATTGTTTTTTCGTAAACAGCTGACCTTTCAGTGTGTTTTTTTGTCATTCTTTTTTGATTTCTCCGTCTTTCATTTTTTAACCAAGCTTCTTAATGGCGTAACCCAAGGAATTGTCGACTGATTTTCCTCCATGCTTTGTGAGAATTCCTTTTGTTGTCTCTTGTGGAGTGTTTTCCTGTTTTAATGTTTTGCAACTTTTAAAATCTTCTGCCTGCACCGCGTCTGGTCTATAAATATGCACGCCTTTTTTTGTCAACACTCTGAAGAGTGCAGTTTGGCAAAGTTTATATGTGATTCCACGCCAAAACCGTTTCTCTAGTAATTGTGTAAAACAGACATTGGTGAAAATACTTGATTTATTTTTTGATTGGTTTTGTGGTGCTCTTTGTTTTGATGTTACTTGTTGGCATCAACGACCCTACTGGTGGAACAAGTATGAAAGGCTGGTGTTATCAATATCTGGTTGTAGCGCTGGTCTTTGATGCATTTGCAGTTTTTGCCCTGTTTTACCAAAATGAAATGCTTACTCAATTGCTGCTTGGTGTCGCCGCAGGCTCTGCAACTGTGTTAGGTATTCACGTGGCGCACCACATATCTGAGGAAAACGAAGAACACTAGACGTGCAAGTTCCAAGGGTATCTTGTGTCCTTTAAGGAATTAATTTAAGCCTATTCCATGTTAAATTAGTGTATTCTAGAGGCTTTGTATATGAAACAATACGATTTAATTTCTATAGGCACGGGTTCTGCAATGAGTATTGTGGAAGCAATGATTGGCGAGAACCCTAAGATCAAAGCAGCTGTCATAGACAAGGATGAACCGGGCGGCATCTGCTTAACAAGGGGCTGTATCCCCTCTAAGCTTCTTCTTTACCCCGCGGAGTTGGTGAGAACAATTGAAAAGGCAAGAACGTTTGGAATCGACTCTGAAATAAAAAATGTGGACTTCAAGACTGTCATGGAAAGAATGAGAACCATAATCTACAATGACATAAACAATATCCGCAAAGGGCTTTCTCAATCCAAACATGTAGATTACTATCATGAACCTGCAGAGTTTGTTGCTCCATACACGCTGAAGGTTGGCAAAGAAACCATCACCGCTAAGATGATTGTTCTGGGCACAGGATCGAAAGTCGCTATACCCGCCATAAATGGGAATCGAGAAAACTGGTTACCTTACAAGCGACACAATCATTACGATAAATGAACTGCCCAAGAGCGTTATAATCGTAGGCGGCGGATACATAGCCGCAGAATACAGTCACTTTCTCGCATCTATGGGTGCAAAGGTCACAGTTATCGGCAGAAATCCCCAGTTTATACCCGAAGAAGAACCTGAGGTTTCGGCATTAGCCAATAGAGAACTTGGAAAACATGTGACAATATATACTAACCATGACGTTCAGGAGGCAAAATTGACCTCAAAGGGCAAGAAAATGCTAGTTGCCGTCAACCGAGAGACCAAAGAAAAGTTAGAGGTAACCGCAGACGAACTATTGATTGCCACCGGAAGAGCGCCCCTCTCAGACATACTCAACCCCAAAAAAGGTGGAATAGAAACTGACAGCCATGGATGGATTGTCGTTAACGAGTATTTGGAGACTTCTCAGCCTAACGTTTGGGCTCTCGGAGACGCCAACGGCAACTATCCCTTCAAACATGTAGCTAACTACGAATCAGCTATCGTATACTATAATGCGGTGTTGAAGAGAAATGTGAAGGCAGATTACCATGCGGTGCCCCACGCCGTTTTCACTTACCCCGAGATTGCATCAGTTGGACTAGGAGAAAAAGAGGCGATAGAAAAACATGGAGCGGATAAGTTGTTAATTGGATTTCACAGATACGAGGATACGGCAAAAGGAGAAGCCATGGATGCAAAAGACTATTTCGTTAAAATTATTGTTGAACGGGGCACACTCAAGATTCTTGGAGCCCACATCATAGGACCGTACGCTTCTGTTCTAATCCACGAAATCATACCGTTAATGTACACCGCGGAACAAAGCCCAAAACCCATACTTGATTCTATGCACATTCATCCTGCTCTGAGCGAAGTTGTTGATAGAGCATTCCGTTCCCTCATGCCCCCGGAACATTACCATCACCTGATTGAACACTACTACAAACTTCTTACATAAACAAAAGGTATCTTGCTAAAAAGAACTGGTGGACCAAATGCTGGGAATTCCCCTTTGATTCATGACCCTAAACAAATAGGAAGCGGAATATTTCCGCAAAAAATCGGGGAACTATTTGTGTTTGGTGCTGATTTGTGGGGTACTGAATTGTTTTTCTATTTGCTTTCGGTAGAACATGTTGTATACGCAGAATGGTATGATTCGGTTATCTGGAGTTGTGTAGTGAATGACGCAGTGGTGTGCCCGTTCCACATCGAAAGTGTAGGGATCCATGAATGCCATACATCCAATTAACAATAGTCTTCGTCTGATGTATCCAAGAGAATCGTATGATGGGTCAGTATGTATACTAATCAAAGTCTTAACTGCATTCAGAAGACCAGCTTCTCGTTGCACTTTTCTCCAATCTAATGAACGAAAGGCAGCAAAGAGCAATCTTAGATAAATTCCGATTTTACTGATTTTTCGTTTCTCAATCAGCTTGTTCAGGGCTTTCAGGTCGGACATGAAGGCTTCGAAATTTAGAAAACGGTTAATTGGTGTAAACCTTTCTTTTCCTTGTTTGGAAATTAAAATCCAGTTCCATAGTCCACAATAGGGTGTTGGCGTGAATGGGGGCCATGTTTTAGCTAAGAAACTGTTCATAACTTTCAGGGGAGGAACCATTACTGAAACCGGAAACAGGTCCTCTTCACTGATCATCCCTTTGGTCTGTTCTTCAATTATCTGGGCAAGGAGCGAATTGTCGATCCTGTTTTTTCTAGAGACATACTCCGCGGTTCTTCCAGTAAATGACATTGGCTGAAAAACTATTCCCCTTATTATGTCCACATTTTCTGCGGCGAATCTGATCATATCTCCCACTTCGTTGTCGTTTATGCCGCCCTGCAGGGTTGGAACCAGAATAATTTCTATGTCATGTTCTCTGCAAAGTTCAACAAGCCGCAGCTTATTCGGAAGCAGTTTTGCATTTCTCAGTTTCTCGTAGGGTGAATCCGTGAGTCCATCAAACTGCAGATACACTATATTCAATCCTGCTTCCTTTAGTTTCCTGACCAATTCAGGGTCATTAGACATTCTAATGCCGTTTGTTGCCAGAAGAATCATGAATTTCATTTCATGAGCCATCTTCACGATTTCAACTATGTCCTCGCGGACTGTGGGTTCTCCACCAGCAAACATTACCGCTAGAGGCGGTAGATCCTGTTTCTTCAGAAAATTTAGCATATTATGAATGGTTTCAAAAGTTGGTCTATACACATCAGGTGGCTTTGATGCGTTTGCGAAGCATATAGGGCACCTTAAATCGCACTCATTAGTTACGTCGATTACCGCCATGACTGTTGTGGACACATGATTAGCGCAGTCTTTTACTCCACACCCCATAGGACAGTTGTCCTGAAACGGTTTGGAAGAGGGTTTTTTGTAATCTTCAGCCTTATGGTAAATGTCTGCTCTAGACCAGTAGGTGTCATTGAAGCTTCCATGCTCGCTGCACTCCTTTAGAATCACAACTTTTCCGTCTTTTTCTGCGACTTGTGCTTTTATCTTTTTTAGGCAAACTGGGCAAACGCTGAAAGTTTCCCTGAGAATCTTATATTCCTTCAAGTCAAAGCCCCTAAGATTAATGCGATTGGTATCAATATCATTGTCCTAGTCACTAATCTTTCGTATTTCTTTACCAAGTTAATATCTTGGTTTTTGAGGAGAGAAAATCCTGAAATGACGAGTATTATATCCCAGATGATTATCGGAATCAAGTATGCATAACCGACTGCGTCCACTAGAAAAGGGATTGGGGAGCCTATTACATTGAGCAAGAAGAAAACAGCTCCAACCTTAGTGGCGAATTTTGGACCACTCTTAGCTGCCAAGGTGGCATAACCCGCTTTCTGGTCTCCCTCTAAACTTAATACATCCCGCAATATGTTTCCGCCGATACTGCCCATGCTCATAAACGACAAAGATAAAGAAGTAACTGTGAAAGTTCCATACAGGGCAACTTCACCATAAACAAACGATGTTCCTATAAGAAAACCCATGAGAAAGCTTCCGAAGAAACCGGCAGACTTCTTTATAACCCTAGAATACGCTACAAGAAGAACAATATCCATGAGAGCAATTCCAAAGCACAGCCAGTTGATTCTTAGGGCTGCTAATAGTCCAATGGTAAACAAAATTACAGCTGCCAGAAGAGCATGCCACGGCGCTAAACTTTTTGAAGGAATAGGTCTGTTCTTTTTGACGATTGCATCTGATTCTTGATCAATGTAATCGTTGAACGCGAAACCGCCAGAACTAATGCAGATTGCTGACAAAACAACTAATGCCAATAGATCAGTTTCTGGCAAGCCTCTCCACAGAGTAAACATTGTTAAAACTGAGAGCCCGCCCGTCATGAGCCAGTAAGGTGGCCGAAGAAGCATAATAACGGCTTTCAGCCTTTTCTTAAGCGAAACCATTTAAATCGAGCCTAATATCTTCTTGAGCTTATTAATTTTTTCAGTCCTTCCCTCAAACTCACTTGAGGTTTCCACTGCAATATGTTCGCTGCTTTGCTGTTGTCTGCCAATGTTATATCCATGTCTCCCGCCCACGCTTGTCCACCTTTGAAATATATCTCAACATTCTCCAATCCCAGAATCTCCACAATCATCTTCGCTAACTCTGCCACGGAGGTTGTTGTTCCTGTGCCAATGTTAAAGGCTTGTCCTGCAGCTTCAGGAGTAATTGCAGCCTTGAGTAGTACATCTACCATATCCGATACATAGACGAAGTCTCTGGATTGTTTTCCTGTTCCCAGAATCTCCAATTTGTCGGGTGTTTTCCGCAGTTTGTTGAGGAAATCGTATATTGCACCGTGACAGTTTGGGCCATAAACATTGAATATGCGGAACATAACAACTTCTGAACCATAAGTTTCTTGGTAGAACCGACAATAGTTCTCGCCAAGCAGTTTTGTTAACCCATAGAACGCGATTGGATGTGTCGGATATGTTTCAGGTGTCGGTCTTTTCTCTGGGTTGCCATAAACTGCACATGATGACGTGAAGAGCATTTTGGCGCCAGCTTTTCTGGTGGCTTCAAGGACATTCAATGTTCCAATAACGTTAATTTCGCTGTCTTCTTTGGGATTTTCCATAGAAAATGGAACGCTTGTTTGGGCTGCCAGATGAAAAATGACTTTACAATTCTTTGTTGCTTTCTCTATTGCCTCTGGGTCTCTTATGTCGCCCTGCACAAAGTTGAGGCCCTTATCCATTAGGTCTTTTATCAAATCGATTTTTCCTGAATATAAATTGTCGAATGCAGTTACTTTGGCGCCCTGCTCTAGCAGTGTTTTACAGAGGCTAGAGCCTATGAAGCCAGCGCCGCCAGTAACCACAACTTCTTGTTCCTTGAATGCTTTCAAAGCAATTCCCCAGTTGATGACTGGAATCTAAGGAGACACTCATTAGTTAATCTTTCCAAAAAGCCAGCGATTCCATAACGAAAAAAAGGTTCACATGACCCAAAATGTAGAATGTTCTATTCACCCTTTAGGCGCATCATCTTCTGTTTACAAGTTTTTGCTTCAACTTGCTTAAAGTGCTTCAACTGAAAGGCTGACCCATTTTCCTGAATATTGAAATTTATTCGCCGTTCCATTGAAGAACCGTAATTCAAAGCTAATCCTATTGAGTCCCAGTTGTTCTATGTTTATCGTTACCGGAAACTCCCAAATTTTTCCGTGTGCTAATGTTTTCTCAAAACTTTGTATGTATTCTGTTGAAGTATGATTCAACAGTCCTTTTCCATCATCCATCTTAATCCACACTTGATAATCAATCATTGTGTAATTCTGGTTTTCAACTCCAACCCATAACGAGAACGTGCTGTTCTCACCCAAAACTACCGTTTTTGGCAAGTTCGTTATCTGTTTTTCTGAATCTAGATAATATATCGCGGAAAACGGTTCTGTTTCTACGGGCGTGAAGAATACAAGATTTACTAAGAGCGCACCTATAATAACAAGCGCTACCAAAATTGTAATAATTATTGTTTTTTCTTCACTGCTGTATGAACCGGATTTCGTGCCCTTTCCTGTTCTCTTGATTTTCTTTTCCATGAAGTTCTTATGTTGATCTCTCTTCAACCTAATCATCCCCTGAAACGGTGAGCTAACCTGTTTACATTTAGGCTTGTCCAAATAAAAGAATTCTGAGGATTTCCCATCCGGCCTTTAATCTGTTCAATTTGGATCGACTATTGTCGTCTCTTGGTCGGTAGACTGTGGAAAACTCTGTGATTTTAAAGCCTCTCTTCGCAGCTTCTGTTAGAAAAACTGTTGAAAGACCCATGCCATCCGAGTGCAAGTCTAGGCATTCAATCGTTTTTTTCGTTAATGCCCGAAATCCTGTCTGTGTATCGGTGACATTTTGTCCATAAATCACGTTGTACATTGATGTGAACATTCGGTTTCCAAACAAGTTCATGCCTGGCATTGCCCCAGGTAAGATGGTTCCTCCAAGTCTTGAAGCCAAGCAGACATCAGCCTCGCCCTTCAGTAACGGTTGGACTAGCTTGTCTATGGCATCTGCTTGGTATGTGTCGTCGGCGTCTATTATCACCAATACATCGCCCTTTGCATGGTCTATTCCTGTTTTTATTGCCCTTCCATATCCTATCCTTGATTCGCTCACAAACCGGGCGTTTTCCTCTTTAACGATCTCTTCGGTTCCGTCATTGGAATAGCCGTCAACAACTATTATTTCTGTATTGTAGCTTGAGTAACTCTTGAGGTCTTGTATGACTTTACGTATAGTTTTTCCTTCTTTAAATGCCGGTATAACTACGGACACTACAGGATCTTCTTTGGTCAAAGGGGGCAGCTCTTGTCAATTTTTTATTTTTACTTGAAGACTTCCGGTTCTTTGTATAAAATAGTTTCTGTACTAAATGAATTCATTATATACTTCTTTCAGTTTTCGAACATTTTCTTCCCACGTAAACGTGTCCTCAACAGTCCTCTTTGCTTCCTCGCCTATGCTTTTTCCTAATTCTTCGTCTGCTAGCAGTTTTAACAGCGCCTCGGCTATTGCCTCCGGATTTTTTGGGGGCACAAGAACCCCGTTTTTCAGGTGATTAATTATTTCTGGTGTTCCTCCAACTGTTGTTGCGATTACTGGTAGTCCGCACGCCATGGCTTCAAAAAGAACCAGCGGTAATCCTTCGCCTGAAGCAGAGGGGAGAACAAAGTAGTCAGCGGCGTCGTAGTATACTGGTAACAGTTCATCTTGAACGAATCCTGTTAATTTGATGTTGTTTTCGATTCCCAATTCTTTTATGCGGTCTTCGATAAGTTTTCTGCTTGGACCTTTTCCTACAACAACAAACAATACGTCAGGATTGTCTCGTGCCACAAGATGAGCTGATTCTATTAAGGTATCTACGCCATTCTTGTAGACTAGCCTCCGCACACTAAAGATTATCCTTCGTTCTTTGGGCAGACCAAGTTTTTTTCTACTCTCTCCTTTTTTTACAGAGTGAAAACGGTTTGTATCAACGCCGTTGTAAATTACTGACGTTTTTGATTTGTCTGCGCCTAGTTTTAGAACGTATTTCATTGTTTCTTTGCTGACTGTAAGTATGCGGTCGGCATGTTTCAAAACTGATTTGCCTATAGTAAAATCGTTCATTTTTTCCATTATGTTCAGCCATGACTGGTAGTCGATGAATGTGTTGTGTTGGGTTACTATGAATGGTTTCTTGTATTTCTTGGCGAGCTTCCCCGCAAGGCATGATGACATGTAGACATGTCCATGAGCGTGAACTAAATCGCACTTACTTATTACCTGTGCAAACTTTTTGTATGCTTTTATTGTAGGAATCGGGTAAGGTACACCAAATCTTTCAGCAAGTTTTATGCTTGGATATGTGACAACTCGAATTCCTTTTGCGGGATGCTCGTTTTGTCCTCCTATTTTGCTGGTTAAAACATCTATTTCGTAGCCTGATTCTGTCAATCTTTTGCTCTGTTCATAAGATACCTTTTCTATGCCTCCCATGTGGGGTGGAAAAAAGTGCGTGACAAGGCATATTCTAGGCATAAGTGCACGGTGGAGACCTGCAAATTTAACTATTTCGCACTAGTGTAACGTGCCTGAAAATGGTCTTGTTCATTCAAGGATTGCTTTGAAATATTCAATACAAAACATCTAAATTCTACAGACAAAATTAACGTAACAGAGATGTCCACCGAAAACCAAAACGAAGTTCGCATAGGTCTAGAAGTTCACGTCCAACTAACCAGCCTAAAAACTAAACTCTTTTGCGGATGCTCCGCAGATTACAAGGGAAAAGACCCAAACTCTATGGTCTGTCCAGTTTGCCTAGGAATGCCCGGATCTCTTCCTGTACTCAACGAGAAAGTAGTAGAATATGCTGTTATGGCTGCGCTTGCCCTGAACTGTAAAGTTTCGGAGTGCATGTTCTTCTTCAGAAAGAATTACTACTATCCGGACATGCCTAAAAACTTCCAGATTTCGCAATACGACCAAGCTGGAGGAGTTCCGCTTGCTGTGGACGGCTATCTCTGTATCGATGTTGGCAAGAAACAGAAAAAGGTTCGTATCGGCAGAGTTCATCTTGAAGAGGACCCCGGACGACTGGTTCATCAGGGCGCCATAGACACGTCCCCCTACACTCTAGTGGACTATAACCGTTCAGGAATCACCCTTCTGGAGATTGTGACCGACCCTGACCTTGATTCTCCCAAAGAGGCAAGAATTTTCCTCCAGAAACTGCGTTCCATCATGGAGCACTTGGGAATCTTTTCAGGCAAGTTAGAAGGATCGATGCGGTGTGACGCCAACATTTCTCTAACTGGCGGAACCCGTGTGGAAGTTAAGAACATCTCCTCCTTCAAAGAGGTGGAGCGTGCTTTAGGATTCGAGATTATGCGCCAAAAAAACTTGGTTAAGAAAGGCCTTTCTATCCAGCATGAAACGAGGCACTGGGATGAAACTCGTAGGGTAACCATTTCTTTGCGTATGAAGGAAGAAGAGCACGATTACCGATATTTCCCTGAGCCCGATCTTGTTCCGGTGGTTATCACAAACGATTTTGTTGAAGATGTTAAGAAGAAGATGCCTGAGCTGCCTGAAGCTAGAATCAGCCGTTTTGTTGAAGCCTATAGTTTGCCCAAGTATGATGCTCAGGTTTTGGTTAGCGATAAGGCGTTAGCGGACTTTTTTGAGAAAACCGTGAAGCTGTATGACAGACCCAAGGAGGTTAGTAACTGGATGATGGGTGACCTTCTGCGGAATCTTAACGAAAATAACCTTGAGCTCACTGAATCCAAGATTACTCCTGAACTCTTGGTTGAAATGATCAAATTGATAGAGGATGGCGTCATAAGTGGTAAGATCGGCAAAAGAGTTCTGCCCGAAATAGTTTTGACTGGAAAGCAGCCTTCTCAGATTATCAAAGAGAAGGGTTTAGTGAAGATTTCTTCCCGAGAAGAACTTCAGGGTATTGTGGAGAAAGTTTTCAGTGAACATCCCAAGTGTGTGGAAGATGCACTCGCGGAAGAGAATGCAGTTCACTTTCTGGTGGGTCAGCTAATGAGGAGGACAAAGGGTAAGGCTGATCCTCAGTTAGCCAACCAGTTAATCCAAGAAAAATTAAAAACAATAAAAACTAAAGACAAGCTTTAGAAGAGTCCTTTAAGGCTCTCTTCTGGTGTTTTATCGTCTTTTCTGTTTTGTGTCCGCTCTTGTTTTTCTCCTGTTTCTTTTTTTGTGTCGTCCTCAAGGATGCTTGTCAAAGTTTTAAAGATGGAGAGACCAACTCCTCTTTCGGCTCCGAAACCTGTTGTTGCGCCTAGCAGGCAAATGCCTTTCCATCCTCGCCTTTTTGCAAGTCCCAAAAGTAGGCCTGTTGTTCCAACTATTCTGCCTTCACCATAGATTTGGGTTCCTTTGGCGAGGTGTTTCTGGGCGAGTTTTTCGGAAGTTGCGGCTATGTAAACTTCGTTTGCCGAGTTCTGGTTAGTTACTCCACCCATGGTAACTATAAATCTGCTTCCATGTTTCTCTGCGAAATCCAGTATTTCGTCGCATACATCATAGTATGCTAACGTGTCCTCCATGGAAGGCTGCGAGTCTCCGGTCAATATAATATAATGGTTTTTTTCGGTTTTGGCTGCGTAGAACTGGTAATGGGGTGGACGGCATGTTCCATCCTTGGTTACTGCTACATAATCTGGGAAGTATGGAGTATACAATTCGGCGAAGACTTTAGCGTCGGTAACTTCTATGAGGTGTCTTGCCGCAATCATTCCTACATTTCCCAAACCAGTGAGTCCCTCTACAAGAATCGGTTTTTTCAGTTGCGGCTCGAAGAGTTGGCGGAAATAGGGCTTGTCCATGGGTTCACCAAACAATACGTTGATTACGCAGACTATAGTTCTTTCGCATTTCTTCATTTAAATGCTGGTTTTAGGTTTCTGTATTGTGTGTTCTGTTCGAATGTGTATGCAGCCTGTAGGGTCAAGTCTTCTCGGAGATGTGGAGCCATAATCTGTATTCCGATGGGAAGACCGTTCGTGAATCCGCATGGAACAGATATTGCTGGCAATCCAGCCAGATTCGCTGATACTGTGTCGACATCGCTCATGTAGAGTGCTATCGGATCTTCTATTTTTTCCCCGATCTTGAATGGCGGAAAAGGCATGGTTGGGCCAACTAGAACATCAAATTTTTTGAATGCTTCTTCAAAGTCTTTTCGAATCAGGGTTCGAACCTTGAGGGCTTTCAAGTAATATTTGTTGTAATATCCTGCTGAAAGAGCGTAAGTGCCAAGAATTATTCTTCGTCTCACCTCTGCCCCGAATCCGTCTCGTCTGTTTTGTGAATAAACTGTTGCCCAGTCTCCCTCATCTTTGTCAACTCGGTAGCCGTAACGTAAGCCGTCGTATCTTGCTAGGTTGGAGCTGGCTTCAGACATGGCAACAATGTAATATGCGGCAAGAGAATGTTCAAGAGTGGGAAGCGAAGTTTCCTCGTAAGTTGCCCCCAATTCTTCAAGTTTATGGATGCCACTCCAAACCTGCTTTTTCACTTCATCACTTGTTCCCTCGCCGAAGAACTCTCTGGGCACGCCAATCTTGAATCCCTCAACATCATCATTCAGGAATTTTGTGTAATCTTTTGGCGCCAAATTCACGGATGTGCCATCTCTAGAATCATGACCCGCAATAACCGTAAGAAACAGGGCACAATCGTAAACATCCTTTGCCATTGGACCAATCTGTTCAAGACTGTTCGCGTACGCGATCAATCCGTAACGGCTAACCAGCCCATAAGTTGGCTTTAAGCCAACAACTGAACAGTAGCTGGCTGGACAACGAACAGATCCTCCTGTGTCAGTTCCCAATGCTAAGATAGCCTCATCAGTGACTATGCACGCTGCGCTGCCTCCTGATGATCCTCCCGGAACCCGTGAAAGATCCCATGGGTTGCGGGTTGGACCGAAATAGCTTGTTTCTGTGGAGGAGCCCATGGCAAACTCGTCCATGTTTGTTTTTCCAATAATCACGCCGTCTTCTCGTTTAATTCGTTCAATGACCTCCGCGTCGTAAGGAGGAACAAAATTCTTGAGCATTCGCGAAGAACAGGTTGTAGGAATTCCCTGCGTACATATGGCATCCTTTACGGCGATGGCGACGCCCGCTAATCTTCCGACAGGCTTCCCCTCCGAGACCTTTCTGTCAATCTCCTTTGCTTTATTGAGGGCTTCTTCCTCAACGAGGGTAACGTAGGCATTAATCTTGTCTTCTAGCGTGTGGATTCTTTCGAAAACCGCCTGAATGCATTCTTTGGCGGAAACTTCGTTACTTGCTATTTTTTGGATGGTCTCTTTGGCAGTTAACTCGTGTAACTTTGACATGCCATCTGCTTCCTAAACAATTCTGGGGGCTTTAAAGAATTTTTTTTCTCTTTTTGGGGCGTTCTTGAGGGCTTCTTCTATGGGTAGCGAAGGTGTAGTTTCGTCTTTCCTAGAAATATTGTTGAGGTCTAAAACGTGGTACGTGGGTTCGACTCCTTCTGTGTCTACTTCATCAATCTTTTTGAAGTAATCTAGAATTTCGTTGAACTGCTCAGTGAAGAGAGCCTTCTCTTGCTCGGAGAGTTCTATGTGGGCGAGCCAAGCCACGTGTTCAACCTCTTTTTTTGACAGATGCTGCTTTTTCATGTTCAATTCTTCACCATAAGCCTTTGAGGCAGCCCTCTAATATACAAGCTTAATCCTCTCTTGCCAAGCTCTATTCTGGAACGCTTTTAACTCTTCTGTACCCTTAGTTGCGCGTTTAGGTTTCTATCGTTTCATCGCCAGGAGCAAATCTTGGTATGTGACTCTAGTTTCAAGTTTTGGTTGCATGAAATATTTATTGACGATCCAGAACTGATTTATTACTCAGAGTCAGAATCCGAAGTGAGCCAACTCAACCCGTTTCAAAGTTGAATATGGGCGTTTTCCCAACCACACTCCAATTCGCCCTCTTTTGCGTGTACTCCTTGATTACCTTCTTGTTGAACTTAAAAGAGCAGTTTTAGACTTTTTTTCCTCGTTTCTGTGTGACGGTTTTATTCATACTCTCGTCTTCTTCTGATGAAAACTACAACTGAGACTCCTGCAACACCAGCAACGCCTCCTATAATGTAGAGCAAGTACTGGTTTAGGAAAGTTTCAGTTACTGTAAAGGTGCTTACGTTGCTGTAGGTTGCACTTATTGAGTCATTTTCAGCTATGTTAGCATGGACCTGCCACAGCCCCATCGAATCGGTTTTCCAGCTTACCCGATAAGTTCCGTTCATGTCTGTGTAGGTGGTTTGTTTGTTGGTCAAGTTTGCATCGGTGAAGATTACGTTGACTGTCAAGTTCTCTATGATAGGATAAACAGAGCCTCTTACGGTAATGTTGTCTCCAATCGGCAAGCTGCTAGACATTATGTTACATGTTACTTCTATGTACACCTTCTGTACAGTGACGTTTCTGTAGTCACTAGATGCACCAAAGTATGTTTCGCTTCCATTCCAAGTTACCCAAACGAACCATTTTCCCGTTTTGTTCAGAGAATATTCGTCATAAAAAACTCCTGAAGAATCTGTAGGCACCACTCTGGATACTGCTGAACCGCTCGATGTATAATTCAACACCTTATTATTCCCTGATGCATAATCTAAACTGGTGCCATTTAACGCAGAAACATTCAACATCGCATAAGTTAAAGTCACATTTGTTCCACTTACAGGGATTGAACCGGTCACCGTTATGTTTTCTCCATAATTAACAATCGAACTTGACACATCCAAAGTAACGTTTGCCGAGTTCTTTACTGAATAGCTTCCCAAAACCTTTGCGCTGTTTAGGCTTACGTCCCTCGCAAAAACAGTATAATTGACTAATGTTCCAGCTGGTTGCCCCAGAATTGTTCCCGTGTATATTCTGTTCTGGGTTGCAACCATTTCTGCTACAGCGTATGTTGTCCCATTATCTTTTGTATAATTCAGCGTCACTGTTTCCAAGGTGAATTGCTCCTTCACGTGTACACTTATGATTGTCTTGTTGTTGGGGCTAATTTTCTTTATTTCATTTAATAGGCTCAACTCTGGAGCCTCAAAATCTGTTTTTACCAGAAATTCTATGTTGCCTTCTCCATTCTCGGCTATGAATGTGATGTGATAAAGCAGATTTCCTTCAACGGGAGCAGTAAAATTGATCAACATGTTGTCTCCCGAATACTCGCAGCTTGCCATCGCGTTGGTGATTCTGAAGCCATCACTGTCTATGTTGTATCCGCCGTAGATTCCTGAAGTGCTACCGTATAGTCCCTGTTCCCATGCTAGAGGCACTCCATTCAGAATGGTACCTACATCTTTCGATGGGTTAGCCATGATGTACATTCTTACTTCGTACATGTCTATGGTGTCTGGCACTTCAACCAACACCTCGATATGGCTGTTTGTTGTGTTGAATTCGTATGACCAACTCGTTTTTTCAACTGGCTGATCGTTTATTTTTCCTTCCATGTTTCTGCTATACCATTTATCTGTCTCGATGTGCTCAATTAGCATGAAAGTAGCCGCCTCGGCTCCTCTGCTTTCTCGGGCATCATTTTTTATTAGAAAACTGTAGTTGCCGCTTTGGGCTGCTATAAAGTATGGGTGGTCAACTGTTGTGCCCAAGTGTTCGGGTAGTCCCGCTGCCTCAGTGTGATACGACTGCAAGTCACCTGAAGGGTCGTAGACGAATATATCGTAGTCTGTCTTGTTGGTTTCTGATGAGTAGTCTATCCAGTCTCCGTAACAGTACACTCTGTAAGCTGAGCCTGCTTCTAAATTGTAAATGTATGTCCAGTTTGATCCTACAGGAATCTGGGACTCATCTAATTTTGACTGGAAGAGTGGGTTTGTTTACATATGTCCAGTTTCCGAGAGTGTATGGAACATTGGGCTGCGCTGAAACGTGGGCGACTGATAGAAAGGGTATTGGCGCTACTCCCATTATTATGCTAATTAGAAGTATGCTATATAAACAAAATCCTTTAGTTGACCACCCACTCAAAAGCTATTCCTCATTAGTAATTTCGTGTATCTGAATCAGATTATTGACACCTGATGATCTGGGAAACGTGATGCAAGCAAACGTTGACCCAAAAGGAAACTTGATGCTTCTATTTCAAGACGGGCAGGTGGAGATAAGGAATCTCAGTGAGAAGGACGAACGTGACCTCATGATATGTGTCATGAAAGATACGATGCCAAAATTTAAACAACTTACTAGCGCTCACAGAAAGAAAATCGAAAACAGGATGAAGTTTCTATCTGCGGTGACCAATGAGATACAGAAGATATCTAACGCATTCTCGAAAGATTCCACTGATTAGACAGTTTGTTACCTGTCTGGTTGCTCTGAAACTCTGTTGGCACTGGAGAGAAATGGCCTTGTTTCTGTTGGCGATTCTCAAAGCTGTTGAGTGATCAGATACCCCACTGTGTGTAGTAATATGATACACACTAAATGGAAAAAATCTAAAACCACGAATTATAACCACTGATGTATTACAAACATAATGTTTGCAGGTCAAGTAGCGTGAGGAATCAGTAATTTCAACTCAAAATTGTGAGTCTGACGTTCAAGTCAAGGTTGACATTCTCGGTTTGCGAGGCGTTAAACTAAAAGATAGACTAGAAACCGTCGAGTTGAATTTTGATATCAACGCAAAACTGGAAGAAAAAGACCGAAGAAGCGGTAAACGCGTTGTCGGTTTCGTGTTAACTGTGGGCACAAAACCCAGTGTCGCAAAATTTGAGGTTGAAGGAATCGTAACAATTGAAGGAAAAAATCCTGACATAGAAAAACTGCTAGAAGTAAACCCCAAAACGAAGATACCGTTGCTACTCAACAGAGTCTACCAGCAAGTTTTCACCTCAACATACCTGCTAGCCAACCTCCTAGATACCTCATACCCGCCGCCAGACATGCTTTCCACAGGCGAACTCGAAAAACCAACCGCAAATGGACATGTAGAATGGGAAGGCAAAGAAGAAACAAAACCAGTAGAAAAACCTACAGAAAAGAAGAAGACCAAAGCAAAAGCTAAACGCTGACAGAAAACATCTTCATCAACATTCATAATGGGAGACTAATAATGCTTCATTGTTGAACGCAGCTTTTTTTTCTGAAAATCTGCTAGCACTAAACAGGGCATGTTACCTAAAAGCTAATTTATTGAATCACCTGTTTATGGTTCTAAAACTCCCCCTTTTTTAGGGTTATATTTTAATCCCCATGCGTGCTTACTAAAGTCGTTTGAATTATTGATATTTTTTTGATATATTTCGAATTTTGACATAATTCCAAGATAAAAATAACAATTATATTAAGTCATTATATACAATATATGATGATGGGGCTGATGATGTGAATTGGCTTAAAAAAACACTAAACAAACACAAACAAAACACCAATAGAAATCAATTTGAAAACGCGATACAACAGGCCTGTCAATATAAGATTTTTGAACTTGACATTTAATCCGCAATTATCAAGCCCTTATAATTTTTACTAACCGAAAATATCTGAATCTTAACCACCTAAATTAAAATCTACATTTAATTTTTTTATTCTTATTTTCTTTGTGCGTGTGGGTGAGAGAGCAGGCGGGTGAGCGGGCGAAAAATTAGTTGTTTTTGAAACTGCCCTAGGACGAGGCAGATCAGGTCACCAAAAAGTCCTCTAGGCTAGTCTGGATCTGGTCACCGCTGGAGATATCACCCGACAATTAATCCCGCAACTTCCAACCTTTTTTAGGAATTCCTTGTCCTGACCCTTAATTTTCTCGGATATCAGTTTTCAACCAAAATAGTCATGTCTGCGTCTCGGAAGTGTTGAAACGCTCTTGAACCATATTTCTTGTCTAATTTTTTCGCATAAGTTTGTAGCGCTTTAAGAGCAGCATTACCCCCAGTTTTATCCTCAAACGACATCCTCATAACCCAGCCCCTCTTTCGAAGATACCCTGTACCCGTGGTTAAGTCTTCAATCTTTACTCCTTTTAACACAACACGTTCGCAACAAACTCCAAATTCAGCTAAAAACTTGAAAACAATGTCTTTAACAAAAGACCAAATAGACAGTGTTTTCTCTTTGCCTCGATTGACGTAATAAGTCTCAGCGTCCACAACAAGGTATGAACTATTTCTTTTCTCAAATTTGCCGTAATTTCCGAGTATCCACAGAAACCTCAAAATGTGTGCCTTCTGATTTTCAAGTTTGTGCTGTTGCGCGAATGTGTCAGTGTTATTTAATCCTAACGAAGAAGCCTCAATATTCAACAGTAAATTATGAACAGCCTTGAAGGATACTAAATCTTCTTTAATATGTAGATTATCTGGAAATTTAACGATTCTTGTTTTGGATTTTGGAACTTTTGCTGGCTCTACAATCTCATTTTGTTTCAACGAAGAGTGAATAGTAGATAAACGAATTAATCCCTCGAATGGTTCAACAAATGAATGATAATCCTTTTCAGAAATTGGCGCACCAAGCTTCATCTTCAATGCTCTTACGGTTCCAAAGACCTGCAGTTGCTTTCAATGTGTCACATGGAAACCGAGAACAATAAGCACAGTTTGTTACTCCAGTTTTGTCTACACATTGGCGGATTAAGCATTTTTTGTTTGGCAACTTTGTGGTTTTGGGGATTTCTTCGTCTGGAGTTTGGCAAGTCACACATGGAGTTTTAATTGGCATATAACCAAGAATTTCCTTGCCTTTTTTTCTGTAATGTTCAAATTCTTCAGCAGTCATGTCCTTTCGTGGGTAAGGTCCCCAAGGGCATACACCGCAATCTATTCCACATTTAGAGACAAGATTTGTCATGTGGTGAACCTTAATAAAATACGGAAGGTTTCAAAATAAAAGATTGTTCATAGTAAATTGATTCGTAAACTTACACTAACTGACCAACAAATAGTAATGTAATACTCTACATACAGGAGATTACTAGTAGTTGTGAGGATTTGCCTAGGGACAAGTGGAGGTCACCCGTAAATAATCCCGAAATTTCCCCCCTTTTTTCAGTATTATATGTGCGTGCATAAAGGCGCTTATTAGAAGTTGATGAACATGAGCCTGCAGACTGATGTTTAACAACTTCCATCTTTTATGATTAATGAGTTGGATTAGACGCAGAAGTACTGACGAAAAAATCATAAGGTGGACAATTGGTATTTCAGAAAACCGAAGTGAAAGTTATACTAAACAGTTGGTAATTAACCTAAAAGCTAAATTAGTTCCCCGTTAATTTTACGATAAACCAGTGTTATAGAGGCTGATCTGATGAAGTCTTTCCCTAAAAAATTCAATTTACTTTTGATTGAGGAGAAGTGGCAAAAAAACTGGGAACAGATGGGCATCTACCATTTTAACCGAAACGACACCCGCCCAGCATTCACTATTGACACTCCTCCTCCTTATCCCTCAGGCAACTTTCACATGGGAAACGTCCTAAACTGGACATACATAGACGCCATAGCCCGCTACAAGCGAATGCGAGGCTACAACGTATTATTCCCTCAGGGCTGGGACTGCCACGGACTTCCAACAGAAGTCAAAACCGAAGAAATACATAAAATCAAAAAAACAGACGTGCCCCCAGCAGAATTCGTTAAACTCTGCAAACAAGTCATAGACAAGTACATAGCCATAATGAAAAAAGCCATAATACAGTCTTGGCTGCTCTGTGGACTGGACAACAGAATACAAAACCATGAACTCAAACTACTGGAAAAACACCCAGCTAAGCTTCATTCAACTCCACAAAAAAGGGCTAATCTACAAGGGAACACATCCCATCAGCTGGTGCACAAGCTGCGAAACAGCAATCGCAGACGCCGAAGTCGAACATGAACAAAAAGAAGGCACACCTCACTACATCAAATTCACGCTCGAAGACGGCAACCACCTGCTAATAGCAACCAGCCGCCCAGAACTGTTAGGAGCCTGCGTAACCGTAGCCGTTAACCCACAAGATGGCCGCTACAAACGTTACATAGGCAAAAACATCTATGTTCCAATAGCAGACCGCAACGTCAAAATAATCTCTGAACAGAGCGTCGACCCAGACTTCGGAACAGGAGTCCTAATGATTTGTACCTACGGAGACAAAGCAGACGTAAAAGCCGTAACCACACACAAACTCCCACTCAATAATCCTGATCGACGATAAGGGAATAATGAACGAAAACGCAGGAAAATACGCTGGACTAACCACAAAACAGGCAAAAAAAGCCGTAGTAGCAGACCTAGAAAAGGCAGGTCTCTTAGAAAAGACAGAGCCACTCAGTCAAGAAGTTGGAACCTGCTGGAGATGCAAAACCCCAATCGAAATACTGGAACATGAACAGTGGTTCATGAAAACCCGTATCTTCACAGAGCAAGTCAAAAAGAACACCCTAGACGTAACATGGTACCCAGACAACATGAAAAAACGCATGATAGACTGGGCAAACAGTCTAGAATGGGACTGGGTAATCTCACGCCAAAGAATCTTCGCAACCCCAATCCCCGCATGGTACTGCAAACAATGCAACGAAACCATAATAGCAGAACCAGATTGGGTTCCCATAGACCCACGAAACGAAGCCCCAAAAACTGGCAAATGCCCAAAATGTGGCATCCACAGAATTTGTTCCAGAAACGGACGTGCTAGACACGTGGTTCGACTCATCTATTACCTGCGCGGTGCATGCGGGCTGGCCAGACCAAAAAGACTGGCAAAAACTGTACCCCGCAGACGTGCATCCGTCAGGCTACGACATCATACGAACATGGGCATACTATCTGATGGTGCGCAGCCTCGCACTCTTCGACCAGAAACCCTACAAGAGCGTCCTCATTAACGGCATGGTACTTGGAACCGACGGCAGAAAAATGAGCAAATCCTTAGGCAACTTCGTAGCCACCCCAGACGTATTCCAGAAATATGGGGCTGACGCTCCCAGACAATGGGCAACAGGCGGAGGAGCCACAGGCTCAGACATACCATTCAGATGGGAAGACGTAGAGTACGCATGGAGGTTCCTCAGAAAACTCTGGAACGCCTCCCGCTTCGCAGGCATGCACCTCGAAGACTACAACCCAAACCAGAAACCAGCAAAACTAGAACTTATTGACCGCTGGCTGCTTAGCAAGATGGAGCATGTCACCCAGAATGTAACCGAGGCTCTGGAAAGCTGCCAATTCAACGTAGCAACTGACGAAATAAGAAAATTCACTTGGCACAGCTTCTGCGACCAGTACATCGAAGCCGTCAAACACCGACTGTATCAACCTGAGACGTATGGCACAGAAAAGAGAGAGGCAGCCCAATACACACTCTACACCGCAATCTACAGGATAATCCAGCTTCTTGCCCCAATTTCACCCCACATCACAGAGGAACTATACCAGATAATGTATGAGGACAACAAGAAACATGAAAGCATCCACGTCTCCCACTGGCCTACAATACAAAAAGAACTGATTGACGAAGAGACTGAAAAAAGTGGCGACCTCATCGTTGCGGTTATGGGAGAAATTCGCAGAGACAAAGCAGAGAACCAGAAGCCACTAAATGCAGCCATCCAGAAACTAACAGTATACTCTGAAGACCAAAAGAAAATAGATGTTCTGTGTCATGCAGAGGAAGACCTTGCTGGAACCTGCAAAATAGAAAAAATGGAAGCCATACTAACTAAAGGCAAAGGACGAGAATTACAAGGCTACCCTGATGTCCATTTTATCGCGGAGTATTAGTTTGCGGCTTTGTAACGAAGAATCGCCGCTACTCCACCAAAAGACTTCTTTAGCATCTGCCCCTCTTCTGTTTCGCCAGACAAAACTTCCACATCCGTTCCAGCCAGCTCAGCTGTCTCGGCTAATTCGTCAAAAAGCTCCTTGGATTCCGTAACAGATAGAGATGGAACACTGCACTTCGGGCACGCACTCCCGTTTGTTTTCTGCTCAAACTCTGAAACCTCATGCAGCTTCATAGTTTCATGTTTGAGGTAGTCGCAGGAACCGCACTTCACGGTGACCCTAACCGACTCAAGATCCTCAGAAAGCAGAAGAGTAGCCACGATTCCGTTGTTCAGGTATTTTCGCACATCATCTTCGCCGTATGTAGCTAAGCCCGTGTCCTGCCCTATTTCACGGAGAAACTTCTGCATAACCTTCTTTTCTTCAACATAACGTATCCGCCGCAGAATATCCTGAGATCCTTCCACAACCTCCGATACTCCCTGCTCATCCGTATAGGCCGTGTCAACGGTGGCTACAATCTTATCATTCAGTGTATAATGGAGATAGTTTCCCTTCTCAAAATCGTCCTTTGTGGGTCCAGGTCCCCCCAAAAGTATGCTCTTCAAATTATCAATGGGCAAAAATACTTCGTTGGCGTGTTCACCTATACGAGTGAAATATTCCTGCATCTTTGCTTCTCTTTGACGGTCAAATCTTCTGGCAGATTGTCCTCCTGCCCTGAACTTTCCGGGAATACCCGACGTAATCTGCTTCACTACATCGAGACGTTTTCCTCTGACCGTAGCAAAAGATGCATGTGAGGCATCTAAAACAATGATTCCATATGTTTCTTTTTCCTTCAGGAACTCTTGCAGGTGCTCAGTGTGAAATCTGGCATCACAACGATACAGATAAATTTGAATCGGCTCTGGCGGAGATATTATATACAATTCAATCTTTTCGCTTCCAGGACCATTCTGGGGAATTGCTCCACAGAAGAGCACCAGCCCATTTTCTGGCACCTTCTTGAACATTTTCAATCGCTGCGTGACTCTGGTTATGGCATCCTGAACGTTCTTTTTGGTGGTGTTAGACTTGATGTTAGAAGCAGTTCCATACTCGTTGTTGAGCATGGCTATTACTTCGCTGATTTGGCGACCATACGGCACATACAGTGAAACAAGCTCTGTTCCTCTGCCTTCTCTGGCTGCTAGCCTGTCCAGATTCCGTTTTAGACGAAACCTCAGAAGAGAAGATTGTTTAGTGCTCAACGTTCATTACACCCTTTAATTGTAGAACTTACCAACGTAACATAGTTGATAAAAGTTATCTTTTGGTTCTGTAGAATACTTGAAATCTTGTTTAGTTAAACAAAATATGCTTTGGGATGTAAGGGCAAGATTATTCAAAGCGAACTTGACTATCTGTGTGTTCAGAAACATAATCTTATGGGGACTAGGGTGGGGAAAATAGTCTGTTAGCTCAAAGACTAGTGTTTGTCGGTCACATATCTGTTGACAAAGTAGAAAACGTCAACGGCACACGTGTTCAGCCAGGAGGCGCAGCCCTATACGCGGCAATAGCAGCCAGAACCCTGTCCCAGAACGTCACCTTGATTTCGGCTACTGGAAAAGACAACCAATTCCTCAATGTCCTGAATCTTTTGCCCTACAAGGACATAAAAATCTACGACACACCATCCACAAAGTTTCACATCAGGTATGACCGCCGCTGGGAAGCCCATTACCTCAAAGCCGAACATGGCGCTGGCTCCAGAATAACGTCCCGCAGAATCTCAGACAGGTGGCTTAGGCACAAGAGCCTTTTTCACATTTCACCTATGCGTCCCTCGAAGGTTTCCAGAATATTAGATAAGATAAAGCAGAAGTCTCCTGAGACCAAAGTTTCGGTTAACACGTGGATAGATTACATCAAAGAAGGACGGAAAAACAGGAGACTCCTCAAGGATATTGCTTTGAAGGCTGACTTTTTTATTGTAAACGACACAGAAGCTAAAGCATTAGCCCAAACTGATTCTCTCTCTTCTGCTGTTAGGCTTCTGAAAGCTAAACAGCTGATTGTCACCTTGGGAAACTTGGGTGCCATAATCAGCGGAGAAGATGTGGGAATGCAGATGGTTCCTGCATTAAATCTGTCGCCAGACAAGGTGGTTGACACTACAGGAGCTGGAGACGTTTGGTGTGGAGCATTTCTGGCAACCTACAACCTTACTGAAGATTTAGCAAAATCAGTTAGTGCAGCATCTACCATTTCTCGTATTAAATGCTCGGATTGGGGCTTCCAGAGCCTAGTTAACCTGCGCTTCAAGGAGCCCAATGATGTGATAGAGTTTGTTATGGGTTTGAAGGATGGGGGAATCCAGAAACGGATATTTGATTACGTGAAAGACTGAACATTGGCTGTTTTTGACAAAAAATCTAAAAAGCTGATTTAGCATCTGTACATATTACGGGCGTTTATGTTTTTGTGGGGGATTAAATGGGGGTTTCGATGTCAGGTTCAGTAGCCAACAGAAAACAGCAGGACATTCATCAAACCGCAATAATCGGGGATGGAACAAAGGTCTGGAGCTTCGTTTACATAGGCGAGTACACCACCATCGGCAGAAACTGTGTTATCGCAAACTTTGTTCACATCGACAGGGACGTGACGATAGGCGACGACTGCACAATACAGGGCATGGTTTACATTCCCGAATACACCAGAATCGGAAACAACTGCCTAATCCACCCCTGCGTATGCCTCATTAACGAAAAGTATCCTCCCAGCAGACGCAAAGAAGCGGTAGTCATAAAGGACAACTGTATTGTGGGTTCCGGCTCCGTGATTTCAGCTGGCGTAAAACTGGGCGAAGGCTGCGTAGTAGGTGCAGGAAGTCTCGTTCTGGAGGATGTTCAGGCGAGAACGGTCGTTTTTGGTTCTCCAGCCCATCCATACTACTCGAAGCAAGAATACGAAAAAAAGAAGAAACAGTGGGACAAGATGGCAATCTGAAAAAGGCTTATTGTTCCTGAAGACTTGCCTAAAAAGGTAACATTCTTTAGGATATTTACATGAATAGGTGTGGAGACGATTGTATGCACATGGCCTATGTGTTGATTAACACTGAACCTAAACATATGGAAAATGTTGTATCAGCTTTGGAGAAACTTGACGCTGTTGTGGAAATATTTCCTGTTTACGGCGTCTACGATGTAGTAGCCAAGATTCAAGCGGAAACAATGGAAAAACTAAAAGACATAGTCACATGGAATGTGCGTAGCCTCAATGAGGTCAGGTCAACCATAACCATGCTGATACTGGAAGACAAAAAGTAACACAATCTTCTATTGTGTCCTCTCAGCAGCATATTTCTTTCCGTTTCCTTCATCTCAAGTTTTAATCGGAGAACCAGTCTTCAAAATGCTACTTACAGTATTTGGTGGAGTCTTCTTGGTTTTAACATTGGCTTTGATAGTGGCTTTTAGGGCACTCAAAAAAGCTTGAACTTCTGTTGCCTGTTTGCATGTCTGTATTCTCAAATAAACTCTTATTCTAAATTGGCTCCGACTTGAGCAGCTCAGAATCAGAAATTTTGGGTTTACTCGACCTTGACTGGTTTTGTTTTTCCTTCCCAGATTCCGTGCAGGTTACAGAATTCCTGTGCCCTCAGGGTGGCTGACTGATTCAGGGTTACATTCAGGGACACAACGTAGCCATCTGACAGTTCAGAACCAAACTCTATCCTTGAGATTAGTCGTTCTCCGGCGTAAAGGGCAACCCAGTTTACCCAGTGACTTAAAGTGTTGGGGTGCTCAACGCCGTCGATTCCGCCAACCTTAATCTTTACAACAAATGGCTCATTGGCTTTAACCATAGCTGGTGCCTCGATAATGGGCACATGCTTCTTGGCCATACCCGTAAGATTATTCCAGTCTGCTGGCTTGTTCAATTCAGTTAAAGAAAACTCTTTTTCAGTACTCAAAACGTTCACATCTCCCAAATAAAATAGCTGTTGGGCTCTAAAAAACGTTATTATAAACTCACTTCTGCGCCCTTTTTGGGTATATGAACTTTGCCCGCAGGATTACTGAAAAGATTTGGCTTCTCTGTGTGAACTGGAACTAAGAGTTTTGGCTTGATTTTGTTTATCATTTCCTGTAGTTCGGGACCAGACGCGTGACCGCTGGCGTGAATTTGGTAAGGTTTGCAGTCGTTCTTGATGTTTATTTTGAAATGCTGTAACCACCGTATCATTCGGTCTTGAGAAAGTTCCATCTTGGGATTAAATGGTTCGCATTGTGCCCTCACAAATAAGGAGCCTTCCGGGAGATCGAAGTCTAAGATGTTTTTGAACCTGAAATAGTCCAG
>CAVOMX010000010.1:0-65367 GCA_963697165.1 Candidatus Bathyarchaeota archaeon | reverse complement strand
CAATGATAACCACTATTATGGCTGCGATTATTGCAGGTAAAGCTCCAGCAACATCCGAAACGAATTCGGTAAATATTTCTCCAAGGTCCATATTTTTCACCACCATTCTACTTTTAAATAGACGCTCAAAGAAAACCTTCGAGAATTGATACCCCCTAAAAAAACAGACAGCTCATTCTCTTGGTTTCTTATAGCGTATATTTAGACCACTTAAGCTTAAAAACATTGAGTGAATATTTAAGCCACATGCACGATACGTGAGTGAAAGCACACATCTTTGTATACAGACTGTATTATTGGAATTCATCATCGAATATGCGTTTGAACATGTAAACGATGAGTGGCACATTTATAATTACTCTAATTGCGTTTAGCCCGATTTGGTAATAAATTAGAATTCCTACGCTCGTGCTGAGTGTGTAGCACAAGGTAAATGTCACAAAGGCTGCTCCCCATTTTTTCATAGAAAGCAATCCAACAATCCAAGAAGACCACAATACAAGTTCTATCCAATTGCTTAAATCCAAGAAATCTTCGGGTAGCATCAGTAACATAAGGACTGTATTGATTATTACCCATACCACAATCAGGTAAGTCGTTGACTTTCTCTCAGTTTTTAGGGGATTCACCATATTGTTCACCAAAAAAATGTTGAGGGGTCACCAAAGACCCATCTTCTGTTAATTTCCAAGCTCATAAGGTTCAGGTAAACTTTGAAGTTGTTGGGTGCATATCTTCTTGCCGATGCTCTCTGACCATGCACTGATTTTATTCAGATTCCTGTTCTCCTGAGTTACTCTTCCTAAGAACTTCATTCTTCCGCCGAAGGCTTCCATAGCAAAAGGTTTGACGTTAAGGTGCTTTTTTGAGGCTTTTTCGAGATACCGCTCCACTGCCATCGGGTAGGTTTCTGGTTTTTTCCCTTCATACATAGAACTTACGAATAGAGCTATGTTTTTGCCTTGGAAGTCGTTTTCCAGAAACTTTTCTGCTTCTTTATACCATTTTTTCATCCTGATGCCACTTGCGATTATTATGCTTCCATATTGGGAGATATTTGGTGATGGTTTTTGGCTTAGGTTTACTAGGTCTACTTCAAGGGTATATTTTGCAGTCAGAGTTTTGGCGATTTGATGTGCCGTATCTTCTGTTGCTCCACACTTTGTGGCGAAAGCTATTAGCACCTTGTTGTTCATTTTCTTTGGTCTCCTTTGCTTAGTATTACTTGGTTGAACGAGCGAGTAGAGCCATAGTTGTAAAGCTCAATAGAACCGTTAGTAATCCAATTGCTGTGTGGAAACTTATTGAACTGGCTTCAATAATAGGCTGGTTGGAAATGGACAATCCGCATACTATTGTGGACGGTGCAACAAGGGCTGTCAGGATGATGGCGATTTTGTTTAATATTTTCATTTTTTTCAACTCCATTTTATTTCAAACTAGATGCATAGTCTGATGCTCGAGGACGATTATTTAAAAAACACTCACGATACGTGAGTTCAGGTTTATAGAAAGAAAGATAAAGAAATTAAAATAGAGTGAGGAGTATGGAAAATGCTGCTTTGATCCTAGCTGAAATTATTTCTGCAACACTTTGCTTAGCCTTACTAAAATATATGATAAGACCTTATCGGGTTACACATGAAGCTCGTTACCTTGGATTACCATTAGGTTTTGCTTTCTTAGGATTATCATACATATTCATGGGATTCGCTTATTACTTCGAGTCTTTTCTTTTTGTTGAAGAAATCAAGTGGCTTCAGCTTGTCACTCAAGCCTACGCATTCGCATTTCTTGCTATAACATACTTTTTTTCCAAATCTTCAAAACACAAAAACATAAGGTGGAATATTACTTACGCTGGATTAATTTTCGTTGCTGTTATTTCATACTTAATTGTTTTCGAACCCCCAATGTTAGAATTACCTAGCTACAAGACTGTAGATGAATACTTCAAACTCTTCAACATACTTTGCCTGTCATACATTTTTGTGCATACCTTGAGAAGGCATTTATCAAAACCTGATTCTAAGACGTTTTGGATTCCTCTAAGTTATCTGTTGCTTGCTTTTGGTCAGTACTCCTCTCTGATTTGGTCCCTTGAGACAGTCTTTGTAGCAAATGTGGGAGCGCACATTCTTCGAATAGCAGGTTTATTGGTTTTTGTATTTGTAGTCTATCAGACATTCTTTGGTTCAAAGCAAGCGTTCCCAAAAGAAGGGATTTGGAATGAGGAGGCTTCCGCGCAGAGATAAATTAAAGATCTACGGAGATCTGCTGACTATTCTTTATGGGGAAGCTAGAGCCGAAAAGGTTGTCCTCACTCGTGTTCAATTGAAAACAAATGTTCCTTTTGATCGCCTAAAAGTTTACTTAACTGAACTTAAGAAACTAGGTTTGATTGTTGATGAACCCCCACTAAGATTAACGGAAAAGGGTAAACAGTACATAAAAGAGTATGAAGCAGTTCTTGATTTCATGAAACACATGGGGCTCAGCTACAGCTAGATAATGATAATTTTTTTGTTCAAGTTTTGTTTGTTTTTTTGGCAAAATGGCACTCACTTATCGTGAGCGCGGGTTATAAGCTGCTTTTAGGTACATGAATTTTGCTGCAAGAGCAGCATAAAGTAGGAGTTAAAAATAAAATGAAATATGAAATTAAATACAGTCCTGCATACTCGCTATTAGATGTTAGTTTAGAGTCTAATGAGATTATTGTAGCAGAAGCTGGCGCAATGGTTTACATGACTCCTCATATCAACGTCAAGACAAGGAAGAGGGAGGAGAAGAGCATATGGAAAACCATAAAAACAACTCTGTTGGGTTCAGAATCATTCTTTGTTAATGAATATATTGCAGAGAAGAGCTCAGGTAAGGTCGGATTTGTTCCAGCACCTGTGGGAGATATACAACCCTTCGAGGTAAAAGCTGGAAAAGGCCTCATTCTCCAAAAGTCTTCTTATGTAGCTTCAACAAAGGATGTTCACTTAGATACCGAATGGCAAGGATTCAAGAAGGGTCTTTTTGGTCAAAGCCTGTTTATGCTTAAGATTTCTGGAGAAGGGCAAATGTTCGTGAACGCTTTTGGAGCTATGGATCATCATAGCCTCAAGAGTGGAGAATCTTTGGTTGTAGATAACTATCACTTAGTAGCCTTCGACGATACATGCAAATATGATGTCAAGAAGTTCGGTGGATTAAAATCTACAATATTAGGCGGAGAAGGATTAGTTACCGAAATCTATGGACCTGGAGAAGTTTGGATACAAACCAAGAACCTGCGAGAATTCACTGATTGGCTATGGGAATTACTTCACCAACGAGTAGAAAACACCGCCAGATCGATAGCTGACCAAAAAAGTGGTCAGGGCGGATTTCAGTTCGGTAAAAAGTCTAAAGGTAATAGAGCAGGAACAGGAGGGAATACTAGAAAATGAAGAACTTGAGATTAAAAATTGCATTTCCTTTAGTTTGCATTCTCCTAACTGTAGCTTTCGTTGCTCCCGTATTTGCTGTGGAATATAATCCTGGTGTTTCAGTGGGACAATGGATCAAATACGGCGATTACTTGGTGACAACTCCAGCAGAATCAGTAATTCAGCCCGGACTGGAGTATGATGGAGGTAATTAGAGTTTCTGGAAAGGAAGTTACTCTGCGTACAACTGGAGCATACATGAATGGAACTGCTCTTCCATCCTCTGAGATCATATGTAATATTGAAGAGGGGGGATTTAATATGTGGCAAAGATACATCATAGCAGCAAACCTGAACCAAGGCGACAAAATACTCAACGTAGCAGCGACTGATACAATCAACAAAACAGAAACCAGAACGATTCTAGGTACCAGTCGAAGCGTCAACATCCTCAATTTCACTTACTCCTACGCAGGTCAGGATACCACATTCGCTTACATATACGATAAGGCTTCTGGAATGAACATAGAATTTGAAATGAAAATAAACATAATTGAATCAGCAGTAACCTATACTAACTCATACACCATTATTGACACCAACATCTTCGAGGTTGAACCAATCCCAGAATTTCCATCTTGGTCGCTATTATTGATATTGTTGGTTTCAGTGGCAATCATTGGAATATTGTATAGACGAAAGCTATAAATCAAAAAATCCGGATAGTGGGAATGCCATGAAAAAGCTTGCATCAACTATCCTATTTTTCTTTTTATTTTCTGTTATACTTGTTTCTCTTCCACAAATTGGAAAGGTGAAAGCAGAAACTGCCACGGAAGTTGAGGTGGGGATTTGGTTAGTTAATGTTGAAAAAGTGGATTTAGCTGCGAGTAGCTTTAAATTAGATTTCTATTTATGGTTCAATTTTGACCCTTCTCAGATAAGCTTGATGGACATTAAAGAGTTTGAATTTATCAACGGTGCACCAACAAAATACGAAATAGCTGCGGAACCGGATGAAGGCTATTTAGAATACAGGGTTAGAGGCGATTTCATTAAAACTTTTGATTTCACACATTATCCCTTTGAAAATCAGGATTTATCCATTCACTTAGATCATAAGGCACTTAATTCATCCCAACTACTCTATGTTTCAGAAAGTGCGACAATTGACCCGGAAGCTACTGTCACGGGATGGAATATAGTAAACTTCGATACCATAATTGATGAGCATTCTTATGGAGCTGAATCATATTCACGTTTTAATTCTAAACTAATCTTAGAACGACCTATAGTTTCAGCTTTTGTTAAGAGTGTTTTACCAATTTCTGTAATAACTACCATTGCTTTGCTTGCTTTCTTTATATCGCCAAACAATTTTGCCCAACGTATCGGTTTAGGAGTTACAACACTGCTTTCTGCCACAGCATTCCATCTCTCTCTTGTAAATGGGATTCCTCCAACTGGCTATCTGACATTTGCTGACAGAATGATGATTGGCATCTACGTGCTTTTTCTATACAACCTTTCTGTATCCGTCTATATCATGCGACTTGTAGATAAAAAGAGAATAGAAGAGGCAACAAAATTCAACCAAAAGGCTCTAAAAATATTACCCATTCTAATAATTACTGTAATAATCGTGCTAATTCTAACACACCTTTCTTTCTAACAAATTATATTCCAAAAAGTTGTGATCAGTTTTTATAAAAAGCACAAATTGAATCTAAACTAGATCTAGTTTCCAACACAGTTAGTCGAGCTACAAGTTACCATTCTTCTTCTGTTGTGCCAATTATTCCCTGAAGAATTCTAGCTAATCCATTGATCATGAATGTGATTGAAAGCATTAATATCAAAGCAAGAAAACCCAACTCTGGTACACAAAGACAACAATAGACAACCCTATGGTTAGAAGACCAATGACAATGAAGAATCCTCTTACCCATTTTGGGAACGCTTTTGCAAAACCCCCGATTACAAATCTAGCAACTCCATTTAGAAGTAGAGCAAAGGATATGATGTAAATCAGGAATTGAATTGTCAGATTGGGATAAACTAGCGCCAATATTGCCATAACTATGGCTACTAAACCGATTCCAACGTTTAATGCACGAATTTTACCTGTAAGATATATAGCGAATATTCCTCCAAAAACCCTAGCAATGCCCAAAAACAACAAAACAAAAGATAGAATAAATATCAAAGTTAAAATAGTAAGTTCTTGAAAAGCTAAAACCATAACAGACAAAACTACTGAAATTAAACCAAAAATAACATCAAAAGCACGAAGCCAATTTGGAGCTTTTATTTCAGTCAAATTGAATCCTCAAAACTTGTATATATCTAATTTTATTAAAGATTTGTTATGTATATCAACGTCTGCTTGGGTTAAAAATTCTTTTTCAACGATTAACTTCGAAGAAAAATAGAATTCCGGCTAAAACGCAATTTAATGCCGAAGATAATTTTTTACGGTAGTTAATCTTCCAAAACTAGCTTTTTTCTGAAAAACTAGGAAACATAAAGAAGCTCTCTTTTCCTGTCTCTTTCAGTTTTGTTTTCTAGGCTTTGAATGCTGAGGGGCAAATCTTGTTCAAAACACAAATGCCACATTTTGGTTTTCTTGCTGTGCAAAAGTTTCTTCCATGAAATATCAGCAAGTCTGTGATTCTCTTCCATTGAGTTTTCGGAACTATTTGCATGAGGTCTGTTTCGATCTTGTCTGGATTCGTATTCTCTGTCAACCCGAGCCTTTTGGATAGTCTACGAACATGGGTATCTACAGCTATTCCTACGATAACTCCGTAAGCGTTAGATAAAACAATATTAGCTGTTTTTCGGGCAACACCAGGCAACTCAAGTAGCTCACTCATCGTCTGGGGAACCTGCGAATCATATTTTTCAACCAGCATCCGCCCAGTATTCTTTATGTTCTTGGCTTTGTTTCTGTAGAATCCAGTAGACCGAACATCCTCCTCTAGCTCCCCTAAATCGGAGTTGGCGTAATCTGTTGCGGTTCTGTATTTTTTGAAGAGAGATTTCGTGACAATGTTGACTCTTTTGTCTGTGCATTGGGCAGAAAGGATAGTGGCTACCACAATCTCAAGAGGATTCTTGTAATCTAGAGAAGTTTTTGCGTCTGGGTACTCCTTTTCTAGCAACCCAATAATTTTCATGACCCGGGTCTTGGCGTCAAGTTCTGGATCGTTCGTTTTTTGTTCCACTGTATTGTCCTCAAATCTTTTCTGAAAGTTCTTTTGGATTCTTAACCGAAGTACATTTTCCCTCAAAGCAGACGTATGCCATGGGCAAATCTGCAACTGGGTACCCAAGAACCTTCAATCTGTCAGCGTCTAGAACAGGGTCTAACATTTCCACGATCTTCAGAGGATTATATGCTCTAAGGCTCTCAACTCGCAAATTATTTGTCGCATCGTCTTTTCTGGAACCAACTATTTGCACATGCATTGGATGAAGAAACTGCTCAACAGATACGCCATAATCAGCTGCCATAATACCGTATTGCTGATAGGTTGAAGCAAAATGCTCCAACGTTTTCTCTGCGACTTGCAGGTAATTCTGTTTACCTGTTAAGTGATAAAGCCTCAAGAATGCCTCGGCTGCTACGCTGTTTTCGTCAAGGGGCTTGTCCAGGAGCTTCAAAGCCCCAAAAGCATAATTCTCCTTTGGCTTGTCATAGAAGCCTCCATTGTTGTCCCACAGGTTGTCTAACATGAATTCTGCAAGGTTCTCTGCCTTCTTTAGAAACGTTCTATCTGAGGTCATCTGGTAACTGTCGATCAAGCATTGGCTCATGTACGCCTGATCGGCGATAAGACCTGAAAGATGACTCTCGTCCTCAATTATGTAATGCTTCATTCCTTTATTGGGACTGAATGCCTTTTCCAATAACATGACAACCGTCCGCAGAGCAAACTCCTGACATGATGGTTCCTCAAGAGCCAATGCAGCCAGTAGATAAGCCGAAACCATCATGGCATTCCAGTTAACAAATAATGTCCTGTCTATTCTAGGCGGAGTTCTATTCTGCCGTTCGGCTAGACTTAGCTTGTAATAAACTTCATCAGCGTCTTGGCTACCAAAAAATCCACCATTTTCTTGGTCACTAAGTTTAGCGTTAATATACGTCAATATTCCCTTGGCGGTGTCCCTGAAATGTTTCTCTCCTGTAACCTGATACGCTTCTAAGTAGTTGACGAGAAGTTTAGCGTTATCTTCACACATCTTCTCGTAGTGGGGTACACTCCAGTCACGGGTGGTCGAATAACGAAAGAAGCCGCCCTCTACACTATCGTAGATGCCGCCAGACCCCATCGCAGTCAACGTTTTCTTCACGATGTTTAATGCTGCTTTATGACCCTTCAGGTGGTGCTGCAGTAGCGCCAACCTCAATGCCCCAGTGTGAGGAAACTTGGGCGCATCACCAAAACCTCCATGGAGAGAGTCAAACCGTGAAGCAATTCCAAGCGTCAAGCCATCAATAACTGACTGGAAATCCTCACGGTCCAGACTATATGCTTGTGAAGATTTTTGTGTCTCTTTTTCTGTTAACTTTATTCTGGTTTTCAGACTAACTTTGTTTTTCTGGTAATGAAGACTTACCTGCTCAAGTAAAGCCGCCATCTGCTGCGGGGGAATGTATGTACCGCCAGTTAGAACCTCGCCGTCTGGGGTCAGAAAAGCGGTGCTGGGCCAGCCTCCCATGTTGTATCTTTTATCTATGTCAGGTCGCTGGTCTCGATCCACCCTTATGGGCACAAACCTGTCTTCGATGAGTCGTGCAACTTCGTTGTCAGAATATGTGGTCTGGTCCATGACGTGGCACCAGTGGCACCAAACAGCGCTGATGCCTAAAAGAATTGGCTTATCAATGTCTTGTGCCTTTCTAAATGATTCTTCGCACCATTGTAGCCATGAAACTTTGGTTTTTGTCATGAAAATAGCCTCGTTGACCTTTTTGCAACAAAACTTGCTATAATATAGAGGATCTTTGTGGCTAAATAGTTTAAATCGTTTCTGGCTGTTTTCTTGTGGTCGGCGTTAATGGTTTAAAGCAAAAAAAGGGGGTGAGGTGTGCTTCTTTGGGGCTTTTTTAGATTAGGAGGCTTATGTCCGCGTCTGCGGCTATGTCTAGGAAGGCTGCTGCACCTGCGATTTTATCTACTTCAGGAATTAGTGTGTCCTTTGTTACCCCGAACATCTCCATCGTGGGGCTGCATGCATAGATTTTGACGTTTCCTGTGGCCTTCATCCGTTTAAGCATCTCATAGGGTGTGGGGTAGTTCATCTCTTTCAGTTTTGTTTTCAGCATTTCTTCGTGTTGCTTGTAGGTTGCTGGGAGTCCTGCTTTTTCCATGGCTCCCTTCTTGAGCATGTTGAGTCCCCAGAACGTGAAGTATAGATGTGTCTCTATGTCCATGGATGCTGCGGTGGAGCCAAGTGTGAAGGCGCAGAGGAGTTTGTCTATGGTGCCGCTGTGAACGATTATTGCAAGTTTCTTTTTGTCTGGCATAAAAATCTCCAACTTTTGTTGTGATATAATCTTGTTATAACGCTGTTATAAATTTTTTGTAGAGGTTGATGACGCGTTTTTGTTTTTGGTGTGCCATAATCCTTATAAAACACATATGAATATATATTCATATGAAATTTATCTCAACACAATAGAAAAACCACACAAAAAGGAGAACAAAAAAATGATGAAAAGCAT
Source organism: Candidatus Bathyarchaeota archaeon (assembly GCA_963697165.1). Classification (GTDB taxonomy): domain Archaea; phylum Thermoproteota; class Bathyarchaeia; order Bathyarchaeales; family Bathyarchaeaceae; genus Bathyarchaeum. Next base: position 56,214 of record CAVOMX010000010.1, on the reverse strand, counting down.
TATTGAAAACAAGAAAAAAGAAAACCCTTTTCAGTTGTTCTTCCTGAAAAATAACAAAAACCAAAACATTGAATCAATCGAAGTCAACGAGATAGATTTTAAAGAAGTAATAAACCGCCTCGAAAAAAGCCAATCAGTGTTCATAACACAAAAACAAGAACAGAAACCAAATATGCACTTTACACCATATGAACTAGCAAGAGAACCGTGGTATTTTATTTACAATTAGAAAAAGGAATGAAAACAGATGGTATTACGAAACATCGTCAAAATTGATGAAAAGAAATGTAACGGCTGCGGAATATGCATACCCTCCTGCGCCGAAGGAGCCATCCAGATAATTGACGGAAAAGCCAGACTAGTTAAAGACATATACTGTGACGGCCTTGGAGCCTGCTTGGGCAAATGCCCCCAAAACGCCATAACCGTAATACAGAGAGAAGCAGAAGAATTCGACGAAAAAGCAGCAGAAGAAAACGTAAAAAGAACCAAAGCAGACCCTTCTGCATGTCCCACTCCCATGATGTGCCCATCAGTGAAAGCGATGCAACTCGAAAACGAACCCGCAGAAACAACAACTGCAAAAACGGTGTCCAGAATCTCTAACTGGCCATACCAACTAAAACTTTTGCCACCTAATGCACCCTTTTTCGAAAACGCTGATTTGTTGATAGCTGCTGATTGTGTGCCTTTTGCGTACGCAGATTTTCATGAGGAAATGCTGAAAGGCAGAGTTCTCGCTATTGGATGCCCTAAACTTGATGATGCAACTCTTTACCGAAACAAGTTGGCTGAAATATTTCGAATTTCCAACATACACAGTATTACAATAGTCAACATGGAGGTTCCGTGCTGCTTTGGTTTAAATCGTATTGTCAAAGAGGCTCTAGAGCTTTCTGGAAAGATAATTCCTTTGAAGCAACAAACAATCAGCATAACGGGAGAAATAATATCGCAAGGTTAAACATTGGAGATGAAAACAAATTGGAAGGTTCTAACTCTGAATCGTGTCCGGGCATCAAAAAGTTTCTTCGCCCTAAACCAGAATATATTCAGTGCCCAAACTGCGCCGGAAGCGTCGAGGTTTGGAGCGACGAGAATAGTGGAGTCTGTGACATATGCGGCAAAGAAGTTATCAGACAAGAAAAGGATGCGTCTTGTTTAGATTGGTGCGAGTTCGCAGACAAATGCAAGGAAATAATCAGAAACAAGAAGCATTAACACCCATTTCCTGTTGAAATTGATGTATTAAGCAACGTTCAATGGGTAAATTTTCTAATTTTTTTAACTTGGGAAAAACCAAGTCCATTTTTAATTATGTTGTCGTTTCGTCTAAAGAGGTGATAATTCAAAAAGAAAAAAAGGATTTTAGCTTAAGCGAATTCAGCCTTTGATGTAGCAACAAAGACTCCGCTTAAGACCGAGAGTATGAGTATCGCTATTTCAGACATAACTATGATGTCCGAGAAACCATAGTTATAATGTTGAAGAGTCACGTAATTGGCAACCACTGAAACCAGCAGGAGAGCAACCCCTAAGACTGAAACTTTAATGTACTTCCGCTTCAGCATGAATATTCCTCCAAATATGGCAAACGCAGAAACAGTCAAACCAACTGCAGCCAAAATCAAGAACCCAGTCAATATTGAGGAATCGTAGTAAGCAACTAAAGAGGTGTATTGGTAAACTCCAATGTATCCCAGGCCAGCCGAAAAGGCGGCTGCAACTATTGTTAAAATGGCTGCCGCAAGCACCAAATCCGTGCTTTTCTGTTGCACCTCAAATGCGTTTTGTATACCATCAGCATCAGATGCAAGGGATTTTCCACAATTGGGACAAAACGGGGAATCTTCATCAAGAATCTCTTTACCACAGTTTGGACAACTCAATAAACACTCAACCTTTTCAGTTTTGACGTATTAACTGAATTGTAACAACGTTCCCTCTTTTATGTATTTAAATTTATTTCAAACTTTAAAGTAACATAATAATTTTTTTTGTGCTGTTCCTAAAACGCTGTGTTTCTTTTAAACTGCTGCAGTTAAACGATCAACATTTCCCTTTTTTAGTTACCCATTGTGTTCAGCAGAGCTAGAGATGCATAGATTGCTTCTTCGGTTCTAACTGTCTCGGTTCCCTGATTGGGAATAGTGTTAATTGTATAGTCTGCGAGCTTGTCTAAGCTAAGGTTTTCCTGTGCAACAATCTCTTGTAGTCCCCGAGAGGGTGCACCAAAAGCCACCAGAATATTCCTGGCTTTTTGCCATCGTTCAGACAGTTCATCCGTGACTTGTTGTAGAGGAACTCCTATCTTAGATGTGGCAATCACCAAATCGTATTTCCGCGATTTAGTTGTTTGTCCAAAGGAACCTTTTGAGGTCGTTACGATGTAGCCCCAGTAATCTTTGACATCTTCACGGTTGGCTAGGGTTAATCGTTGGTGTTTTCCAACTTGTATTATTGTTACTGTAACCCTCTTGTTTAGAGGCAATTTCTTATCTGGAATTAAGAGTGCATGTTCGACGCCTATATCCACAAGAGACCCCTTTTGATTAACGGCTATTGTTACGCCTTCGCGGTGTTCTCCATTTTTGAGTTTTTCTGCTCTTCGTTCTAGGGGATGATGGGGAGTTCGTAGTGGCGGGAGAATACCTGCATATTTTAGTTCAGGTTTTAGTTTGAAGAGCCGTTTTCTTAGGTATTGGGGCGTCTCCATATATGCCAGGAGGGCGGCAATCATACCTCTGTCCCGTTTTTGGTTAGGCGCGCCTGCATTGTCTGAAAACACGATGATTTCATTGACGCGAAAAATGGCTGCTGCTCTACCAATCAAACCTATCTCCAACGTTTTTTCTCGAATATGAGGAATGTCCGAAATTACTGAAACGGGTATAGCTATGGCAAGTTTGCATTCGCGTCTTTGCATATTATTTACTCCTTAACTCCTCTCTCTTCAAGAACTTGACAAAAACCGTATTATAAATACCCGACGGGAAAAACTTCCAAACTCTTCTCCCTCTATAATGCCCAATTCATTTTTTATGATTAATACATAAAAGCCTTATGATTGATTAACAAAAATCTAGTTTACTACAAATCTGCGTTGTTTGGGTAGCCTCGGCTTTCCCAGAATCCTCTGTATGCCTCGTTGTCTGACACTTCGATTGTGGTTATCCATTTTATCCACTTGTATCCCCATTTGCTCTCTGCCACCAGCTGAAAAGGATAAGCCTCGTTCGGGTGGAAGGGTTACATTATTCATTTTGTAAGCCATCATTATGTTGTTGTCTATTATGTAGTCTAGAGGCAATGATGTGGAGTAGCCGTCGTAAGCGTAGAATATCACAGTGTTTGTGGCTGAATTAACTTTTGCGTCTGCTAGCAGGTCTTTTAGTAAGATGCCTTCCCAGAGTATGGTTACTTTCCATCCCTCTACACAATTCAGTGTGACAACCTTCTTGTAAAGCGTGTAGCCGCCGAGAACTTCCTCATAGGTGTATTCTTTTTTGTTGGTCACTAGACCAGTGACTGTTAGCTTGTAGGTTTGGTTGTCGATGTGTTGTGGTCCTTTTATCGAGTTTTCTCTGAACGAATTTATTGATGAGAGGTCTTGTCCTTCATATTCTCTGATTTCAACGTAATCTATGGCGTTTGCTTCGTTTGTTTTCGTGATCCACCAGCCCATAATGCCAACAGACGTTCCTGTGATTAGAATAATTGCCAAGAATGCTGTTACAATAAGCTTTTTTGTTGGAACTGTTAGTCCCCCAAATAACATGACGTATGTCATGCTTATATAAGTTTCAGTTTGAACATTTTAGACTAAACAACAATCAGAACAGAACCAAAGCAGGAACAGTAAAATACCCACACGCCTAAATCGTGTAAATACTAGGATGATACCGCTTTGGACATGGACGAGCTTCAAGGTCTCTTTAAGAAATATTCTCCACTAATCATCTGTCTAATAGGAGTCCTATTTCTCGTGGTAACAGGAGATTACAGAAGAGCATTGCTTCTTGCAGCTGTAGGATTTGGCATGCAGTACTTCTGGATACGACTCCGATACAGGTAGACCGTAGAGCAAAATTAATGTTTCTTGCAGTTAGAAAAAGAGAACTTGATAATATTTCACAAACCCAGTAACCAAATTTGATTGCAAGAAGTTAATTATTTTAGTAGAAGCAGTTCAACAAGCGCTTTCTGGTCGACTTCTGCTCGTGTTCTCCAATCCAAGTAAAGCTGATTGTGCTCATCCTCAGCCAAGTATCCTGACTTGATGTAACGGTTCATGTTCATTTCGACTCTCCATCCAGGAAGCTTACTTCGAAGCAAGTCTTCTACTTCGTCTCGTGACGCTTTTCCCTTCTTCGAGATAATATGGGAGATAGATGTAGCCAAACCCGCAATATCATCGATTCTCCAGCCCATCATCTTGGCATCCTTAGCAGAAAAACCGCCTCTAACAGTAACATAGAAACGAGCCCTGTTCAATTCTTCAATTGTCGGCTCTCCAGATGGCGTTTCTCCCTCAAAGATTGTCTTCACCTGCAGGTCCAGCTTCTCGAGATGGTCATCCAAAACTTTGAGAATTTTAGGATAATCTGAACCTAACGCATTCTTTAGTTCCCAGCCTTTCACTCCCGGCTTCATATGACGTTTATAGAAAAGTAGCTGGGTTGCCTTCTTGATTTTTTGTGCATAGTAAGCTTTCCGTGTCATTTTCCAGTCTCCTTCCATTGTAACCATTCTTCATGGCTTATCGAGATGGGAACAGAAACCATCCGCGCCTCAGCCAATTCTGACCGAACTTCTGTAAAGGACATAATGAAAACCTCCTCTTCTAACGGATGCAACTCCAACGTTGCATAACCATAAGTTACCAGAAAACTAGTCATGTATGCTCTATCCAAAGTTTCTTGGTACGTGTCGGCGCCAACAAAGTTCCAGTAAAGAATCTTCTCATTAACACCTATCTTCTGTTTCAGTTCCTCCCAGAAGGTTTCCAGTTCTTCCCTGAATGTTTTTTCTGCTAAAATTTTCAGCTTGACCAGTTCTTCCCGTGTAGTGGCTCCAGTCTCAACCTGCATGGGACCATTTCTTTGCCACCTCTCATCTATTGGAGCAAGGTCATTCCAGTATTTCAGGGCTTCAGAGATAGTGGATGGGGATAGTTGCTCCATTTCGATGACTGGATTCCAAACCTGCGTAAAAACTGCGGCAAGCTCTTCTTTGTCTAGTCTCTGGATTTTTTCTTCAAGCAGGAACGGGTCAGTGTAGAGAGAGGTTGACCTGTATTTCACCCAGTCTCCCTGATTTTGTATTACTGACGCGAGGCATTGAACCGCTTCTGCGTCCATTGACAGTTCTTCTGGCGATTCCCACTCGGGAAAATACTTTTGAAGCGTTGCTATGATATCGTCCACGTCCACAGCGAACGGGTCTACTCCCCGTTCTTCAACGGATTTGCATAATGCGATTACGCGCTGAATCCGTTCACTATTCAGTTTCTTTTCTTTGTTGGACACTTAAGTCACCTCTTTGATGAGCGAGGCTCCTTCAACATTCTGCACAGTTATCAGGTGAACATCCTTCCCCGTGAATGTAAGCTGGCTGGGTGTAATCGCCAAGTATTGGGAGTCTAAGCCTTTGACTGAGGAGACAAGAAGACTTGCAATGATTTCCCTGTTTTTTGGGTCCATGTGAACGTCATATTCGTCAACGGCTCTGAACGGGGAATGAACATGCTGTTGCAATGCAAGAAGAAAAGTTATGGTTGCGGTGCTTCTTTCTCCCCCACTTTGCGTATAAGCGTTAAGGGGAACAGGTTTTCCTCCCTTGAATCCCACAAGTATTTCGAGGCCAGCTTCTTCAATGTCCTGTTCATTTGCTAGCTTAACTTCTCCAACCGCGTAGGCTTCCGAGAGAATCTTACGGTATTTGACGTTAACTTGGTCCAGAAGATTGTGAATCATTTTTCGCCATGTGTCGCTTCTCGTATTCACTTCTTCTAGGGTTTTTTCGCGGTTTTCTGCAACCAAGCGGGCTTTCTCTTTGAGCTCCAAATACAGTTTCGAGTAGGACTCATACATCCGTTCTATGTCCTCGGAAACGTCCGCTAACGCGGCGAGATGACCATCAGTTACCCGAAGCTCCTCTAGAATCTCAATTGTAGTTTTCATGGGCACAATTCTTTGCCCAGCCTTTTCTGCCTGCTTCACGTATTCGTTAAAATCAAGTAGGGCTTGCCCTAGCTCCTTATCTAAACGCTTCAAAACTTTTGCGTAATGTTCCCTCTGGTACTTTAGGAGGGCTAGGCTGATCTTGCGGTCAATAATGTCGTTGGTTATGTTTTCGGTTTCAAGATAGAGAGAATCCGTCTTCTCTTTGATATCCAAGTTCTGCAGACCTACTTTCTGGAGTTGCTCATTAGATGCTTCAAAAGACTTTTTCAAACCAGCATTTCTCAGGCTGAAACGTTGTATCCACGAATCGTCCAAAGCATCATAATTTGCCCTTATTTCATTGAGTTGTGGTCTAAGATCTATAGGGTTTGTTTTTTCCCCTATCACAAACTCAAGAGATTCAATGTTGCCCAAAACCTTCTCCATATCATCGCGGTGATTGGTTGTCCATGACGCTGTCTCTTTCAGGGCTTGGTCTGCTGTCTGGGCGGTTAACTCAAGTTTAGCTAGTTCACGCTCCAGCGACAGTCGGTCTTCCCAGAGGCTCCTCCATGAAGACCTAGACTGCTTCAATCTGCTTTGCAGCTCAGATAGTTGCTCGTTTGTTGTTTCGGTTTCGGTTTCGATTTTTGTGACTCTGTTTTGGCTTTCTAGGTTCTGTTCTTTTAGTTTGGCGACAGAATTTTCTCGTTTCAGCACCTCAGCCCATGCTAGTTCCCGTTCAAGAAACCTCTTTTTAATTATCAGCTGCTTCTTGTTTTGGTAACGGTCATACTGTTCTCGCCAGTACGTGAGGGTCTGCTGGGCTGACTCAAGAAGTTTCCCAACTGAATCTCCTTGGCTTAGGATGCGACTTAGTTTCTTTTGAGCCTTCAAAACATTTTCTCTGTATGACTCGAAGCCAACTGCTGCCTCGACCATTCTTAGTTTTTCTTGAGCAGAGAGCACGCTGAATTGGTTAACCATGTTCTGGTGCATGATGATAAGCATGTTTTCTGGGTCAACTTCGAACTTGGCAAGTAGACGGTTCACCTCAACCTTGTTTGCGGCTGTGTTTTCTAGTTCGAACCAATATTTTCCATCTCGCCTCAAGTTTCTTGTTAAAAAGATTTGATCCTTTTTTATTCTGGAAACTGGTCTTCGTCCATCTCGTGGCGAATTGTCTAATACAAGGGTTACTCGCGCCTCGTCTTTTCCGTATCTGATTAGATCGCTTAATCGTTTGGAGCGTTCAGTATATGATTGACCAAGAGCCACGGAGATTCCTATAAGAATAGAGGATTTGCCTGAGCCGTTTGGACCGCAGGCTACGTTGACACCCTTCTTGAAGGGTATCCTCGCATATTCATAGGACATGAAGTTTTCCAAGATAACTTCTCTAATCAGCATTCTCTATTTGGCGCCTCTATTTTACTCAGGAATTAGGAGACAACTCTTCCTCTATTAAAGAGATTATTGCGACATAAACACAAAAGGGAAGAAATTAACCTTCCGCTTTTTGAAACAAACAATAGCGAATCACGTTGAGGGCTTCTAAAAACTTTTATTTTTTCGCAACCGATTCTTATACGTGAAAAAATATGGTAGACAATTCGATTGTACATTTTGATATTCCCGCAACAGACTTAGAGAAACTGAAAACCTTCTATTCAAAACTTTTCAACTGGAAAATCTACCGCGCCCCTGGACCCATCGACTACTGGATGATCGAAACTGTTCCTGTTAACGAACAAGGTATGCTCCTTAGACCCGGAGTGAATGCCGGAATGTACAAAAAAGAACAGCCTGAGATTAAACCAGTCAATTATATCCTTGTTGAAAACATTGACGAGTCCATCCAGAACATCAAAACCCTAGGCGGAACAATTACTCGACAAAAACAGGAAGTTCCGGGCGTAGGCTGGATTGCGTTAGCCATTGACCCTGAAGGCAACCCGTTTGCTGTCCTGCAAAGTATGAGATAAATACCTAAAATTCAAAATGTTATAGAAAATGCAATGTTTGCGAATGCAACATAATATAAGAAACTTCAACGTAAATTTAGATTGAATTACTGGAGGTTTTTTTAAGTGACCACGATATCAGCCGAATTTAAGAAAAAAGTTGCCACCATTTATATCAAAAATAGAGAAAAACTGGAGACACTGGACACCAATACTATGGAGTCTTTTGCCACAGAAATTCTAGAAATAATCAACAAAGAGAAAAAGAAGTCAGATTCCCTTCACGATTTGGAACTTCTCAAGTATAATATGGGTTTGCTTAAAACATACTCCTATAAACTCAAGCAATACCCGCCAGAAACCGACGAGTACGATTTCACACAGAACGACTGCAAAAACTTGGTTGATTCCACAAAAAAGTGGTTAACCTTAGAAAGACTAATCTAAACAAACAATCCAACATCACAATTATTAGTAGACTAATAATACTTCATTGTTGAAAACAGCTTTTTTCTTACAAGGGACCATCTCAAGATTTTTAAATATAAAATTATAGACGATTAAACACTCGAAAACCTTGCTAAAATCATATATACTAATTAAGATAAAACAATATTTTATGAATTTTAAAGAAAGACAAGAAATTATTGCAAAATCACCGATTTCCTTCAAATATCTGAAACGCTTCAATGCAGCTGCTTTTGTGCTACATCTAATACAAGGAATATTAATGCTTGTTCTAGGAACTCAACTCGAATGGGAACGTAGTCTTTATACCTTCTACACAAAATTTACAATAATTGAAGGCCCACCATTTCAAATAGACGTGACCCCTGACCCACAGGTGTTGTTCACCATAGGATACTTAGGAATCATTGTAGCATCATTCCCACTAATTTCTGCATTAGCTCATTTCGCTATTGCATTCATTAAGAATAAACAGTATAACGAGAATCTGAAAAAAGGAATGAACCCTTACCGATGGTACGAATATGCATTCTCTAGCTCGATAATGATCGTGCTAATCGCCCTCTTTTTGGGCGTATGGGATTTCTGGTCTTTGACAATGATCTTCGTATTAAACGCAATGATGATAATGTTCGGATACTTAATGGAACTGATAAACCAAAAAACCGAAAAAACAAACTGGTCATCCTTCATATTTGGAACAATTTCCGGTGGGGTCCCATGGGTCGTCCTCTACGCATACTTCATTGGATCGCTTTTATCAATAAACGCAGATATACCCACCTTTGTTTACATGATTCTATTCATATACTTCATAGTCTTCAACATCTTTGCCCTTAATATGGTACTACAATACAAAGGCGTTAGTCGTTGGAAAGACTATCTGTATGGAGAACGATTCTATATCATTCTAAGCTTTGCCGCAAAATCAATCTTAGCCTGGCTAGTATTTATAGGAATATTTGCACCGTTCTAATAAACCCCAAAATAAATCCCCCCTTTTTTTACTCGACAGTTTTTTATTTCACAAGATCAATGATTTGTTGGGGGATTTCTATTTGGAAGTTTATGAAGCAATAAAGAATAGAAGAAGCATTCGAAAATATCAACAAAGAGTTGTTGAAAAAGAAAAGCTTATGAAAGTATTGGAGGCTGCTCGACTTTCGCCTTCAGCAATGAATCGGCAACCATATGCGTTTGTGGTAACAGCTGACCATGAGAATATACATAAAATTAGTTCTGCTTGCAATCAGAAATGGGACACACCAATAATTATTGTGGTTTGTGCGTTTCCAGAAGAGGCTTGGGTTAGGGATGATGGTGAAGAATATTGGAAAGCTGACGCAGCAGTTGCAATGACTCATATATCTTTGCAAGCTTGTTCAGAAGGTTTGGGAACCTGTTGGATAGTCGCATTTAACGAAGAGAAAATCAAAGAGATTTTGGGAATTAAACCTGAAGCTAGTGTTGTAGCAATGACGCCTTTAGGGTATCCAGCTGAGAAGAAAGGTTCTATTACTAATAGGAAAAGCATTGATGAGTTAGTGCATTATGAAAAATGGTGAAATTCTGGGAGATGAAATTTTGGAAAAGAAAAGCAAAGCACCTGACTTTTGTTTGCTTGACCAAAATGGTGAAAAGATTTGTTTGAAAGATTATAGAAATAACTGGGTTGTTCTCTACTTCTATCCAAAAGATAATTCCAAAAGTTGCACTCTAGAAGCGGAAAGTTTTACCGAGAATGTGAAAAGTCTCGAGGATTTGGGGGCAGTTGTCGTAGGGGTAAGCCCAGATTCGGTGAAGAACCATCAAAATTTTTACAAAAGACACGATCTAAACTTCACTATTCTAAGCGACCCTGAACACGAAGTTCTAGAAAAATACAAGGTTTGGCAGTTGAAGAAAATGTATGGTAAAGAGTATATGGGTGTAGTAAGAAGCACGTTCATTATAAATCCTAAAGGATATATAGAGAACGAATGGACAAAAGTTCGTGTCAAAGGTCATGTTGAAGAAGTTAAAGAGAAATTATCTGAACTAAAAAGGTGAATTGTTGAAAGTACTTTAAATGTTTAGTTTCAAAAGAAATAAGGTTTCTGCCGTCTCATCAACCTTACTTTTTTTTAAAAAAAGGGAAATAAAAGTGTAAATTTCACATTTACTTCCCCGTAGGTAGATCTAAGCTGGTTTTAGTTTTGCACCACAGACTGAACATTTGCCTTCAGCTGTTATCATTGGCTGTTTATCGACTTCTTTTCCACAAAGTCCACATTTCAAAATATTCCACCTCCCCCAAAAACGCTTTTTCAGAATTTAATAAATGGGAGACTATTCAATTAAACCTTCCCCTGTAATTTGAAATATATGGAAGATATTATAAATGTTGAATTATACATAAATAATTAATCACAGTTTAAGGGGGTGAAATTTTGAATTATTGCAAGTGGACTTTGATTATTGTTGGAGCAATAATGGTTGTGATGGGAATCGCGGGTCTGCCGGGCGTATCTGATATGGGAACGGAACCTGATTGGCATGCAGTCCTAAAAATTGTTATCGGTATAGTTGCCGTGTTTATTGCATTAATGCCAAACAAGGAATGACAATACCATCAAAAATCATTATATTCCCTTTTTTTGTAACAAGCTTTGATCACAAAATTGTTTAATTGATTTGTTGCGTTTTTATAATGCAATATAATACTGTTTAAAGTTGATTTTGTTATGAGAAATTTTGTTACTCCGACAGTTGTTCTTAGTAGATGTATTGAAATTGATCCGTGTCGATATAATGGGTTGAAGATTGCTAGTGATTTTGTTAAACAGCTAATTCCACATGTCAACTTAATACCTGTATGTCCTGAAGTTGAGATAGGCTTAGGAACACCCAGAGAGGCATTACGGATAGTTATGAAAGAAGAAGAAATGAAGCTTATTCAACCGAAAACGGGATTAGATTTCACTGAAAAAATGGAGAACTTTGTAACTTCCTTTTTAGAATCTCTACCTGATGTGGATGGCTTCATATTAAAAGGACGATCACCAACGAGCGCATTAAAGGATGCAAGAAGATATTCTGGTCCAAATCCAGGTGATGCAATAAAGGGGAAAGGTCCAGGATTTTTAGGAAAAGCTGTTTTAGAAAGATTTTCTCATTTAGCAGTAGAAGATGAAGGCAGACTTAGAAATCCAAACATCAAGAGCAATTTCCTTACGAAACTTTACGCCTTAGCTAACTTCAGAGAAGTTAAAAAGTCAAAATCAGCCAAAGAAATTCTAAAGTTTCATTCAGAAAACAAGTTGTTGCTTAAGGCTTTTAATGAAAAAGAAATGAGACTTCTTGGAAGAATAGTTGCGAAAAGAGATCAATACAGTATAGTCAACTTGATTATGGATTATGAAAAACATCTATTACTAGCTTTAAAACGTGCTCCTAGGTGTGGTTCTCAAATTAATGTTTTAATGAATAGTATGGGTTATTTTTCAAAAAGTCTTTCTGGAGAAGAAAAAGAGTTTTTCTTGAAATCATTGGATGATTATAAAGCAGGCGTTATTCCTTTAAGTGTACTTATGGGAATTTTCAATTCATGGCTTTTAAGGTTCAAAGATGATTATTTGTTGAGTCAAACTTTCTTTGAGCCTTATCCAAAAGAACTTATTGATATTGATTTAATGACCAGCTACTGTGACGGAAAAGACTACTGGAAATAATTGTGGAATAATTAATTTTAATGTTCGTGGATTGTAAAGTTTCTATTTGAAATCGATTTCTGTTGCTACTTCGTTTCTACGTAGGAACCATGGTGTTAGAGGTCCACTGTAACGCATTGTGAAAATATTTCCTTTTGTTTTTATGTTTGATGTTTGCAGTTCTGTCAATAGTTGTTTTGATTTTTTTGTGAAATTTGAGGTTGTCCAACGGCCGGTAAATCGTAATGCAGCTACATATCTTTCTGGTATTTGTTGGATTTTGATTCGTTCATCATTCGGTTTTGGCGTATTTTCGAGTGTGTATTCTTCAGGCATTACAAATGCTATCGAGTCTTTTTCTGATAGAACCGGTGCAGTCATTTCGATGTTTTTTGATATTACCGGTGAAGTCATTTCTAAATTGGTTTGTGTTGTGTTATTTCCCGAAATATAGTTGAAAAGAAGATTAAAGCCTCCATCCCCGTAACCGTCAACTTCAGCGATAATCAAGTTTGTATAGAGTCTAATTTCTACGTTATCCAATTTTTTGATTAGGCGATATTTTGCCTCTTTAACCATAAAATCATTTATGGTGTATATGCTATAACTCTATTTTGGTTGCTCAAAACCTTCCAAAAGAACTGCCAAAGTCGTTCAAGTGTGAAATATAGTCTACTTGAAGAACTTGCAAGAACTGTAAACTCTACAACCTATTAAAAAAGCTGCGGCTAACATAACTGCACTAATTAAAAAGGGGACAAATGAACCAGCAACATCGTAAATTAAGCCAATTATTAATGGTCCTGGAATATTTGCAATACTCGCAACAGAACCTGCTATTCCTAATATGCTTCCTTGTTCATCAAGAGAAATTCTTTTTGATAGAAAAGCTGGAATAGATGTGTTTATTATTCCAAAACCTGCAGCTAATAAAGCATTTGCAAAAAAGAAAATTGCCACGTTTTGAAAAATTGGCATTAGAAGAGTCCCTGCCGCCATCAATATTGGACCTAATGCAATTAGCTTTTCTTCGCCAAATCTTTTGGAAAGTGGGTTTATCAAGAAACCTTGCATTACGATTTGAATCAATCCAATATAAATGAAAACATAAGATAATTCAAGAGAATTGAAGTTGAAGAAATCTATACTCAGTAATGGGACAATGACGGGTATTGTACTAAAAGCTAAAGTAACAATGAAAAGAATTAGAAGCGTGGGACCCAAGAGAGGTTTTCTTAAAGAATCACGTAACCCCCGCAAATATCCTGAACTTTTACTTATATTTTCTATCGTTTTTTCTTTGATTCTTTGAGGTTCTGGAAGGAAAGAAATTACAAATACAATGTTTATTAAAGTTAGAATCATGGCTGCATATCCAGGAATAGAAAACCCATAGGTGCTAAGGATTCCGCCCATGGCTGGACCTATGATAAAACCTGCACCTAAAGCTGCACCAATTTTTCCCATCTCTTTTGTCCTTGTTTTATGGTCGGTTACATCTGCAATGTAAGCTTGTGCTACCGCTCTTTCTGTAGCGATACCCGCTATTATTCGGGAGAAAAGTAGCATAAGATATGAGTTGGCAAAAGAAAATATTGTAAAGCTAATAAAAGAGATTAGAAGCGAAATAAGTAATATCGGTTTTCTTCCCATTTTATCTGATGCTTTTCCTAATAGCGGTGAAAAGAAGAATTGCATAATAGCGAAAGAAGCTATCAAAACCCCAAGTGCTGTAGGACCAGCTTGAAATTCATTTGCATAGAATGGTAAAAGTGGAATAATAATTCCGAAACCAGTTATGTCTATGAAAACAGTTAATACAATTACAAATATTGGAGAAAGCCCTTTACTTCTTTTGTTAAACTTCATAATTAATATTCAACTTCTAGACAGAATTAGATATGTCTTAACCACCTTTGGTTAAATAAAAATTACTTCTTGAACTACCCTAGAATACCCGTTTACTCTCTTTTTTCTACAACTATTCTGCAGTTTGTGGCTAAGGCGGCTATTGCGCCCAATGCTGCAAGCCAAGGAACAAGAACAATACCGATAACTCCGACAGTGGCGGGTATCTCAAGTAGAACATCGCCCTTTTCGTTCTTCACAATTATCCTTGTAACGTTTCCTTCATGAAGCAGCTCTTTTACGCGTTCGATTAGATTGTCCGACGCAACAGAATATTCCTCAGTGGTCACCTTGGCAACCGCGGCGCCACAGAAAGAGCAGAACTTGGAATCCTCAGCCAATTTTGCTCCACACTTCACACAATAAGACAAAACATCCAACCCCAACAAAAATAAAGTTCCAAACTCTTTTATCGATTGCGGTGACACAGCGCTATCCCTTCAGTGAAACAAAGCAAAAAGCCAAATTCATTTGGCTGGTTATTCTCCGCGAAGCCGAAAATGTTAGCAAAGCATATTTTACTGGCATCGGGTATGATAGGGGAGAAAGTTGACCAGAATCTACGTTTGCCGAAAATGCAGAAAAAGACATTCCGCTGAAGAGTTTAGCCAGAGCCATTTCTGCCGAGACTGCGGAACATACCTAACCTCCAGAACCGTAACCTCCTGCCAATCCCAACAGACGCATCCCCACAGCAACAACTGTAACAGAAAACAAGCCCTCAGATAACCAGTGGCTCCCCAGAGGCTACGAAGTACGCAAAGGACAAGTAGAGTTTATCAAAGAAGCAACCAAAGCTCTAGAAAACAACGAAGTTTTCGTGGGCAGCGCCCCCTGCGGAATAGGAAAATCTCTAGCCGCGCTTCTCAGTCTCTTGCCTATGCTGGGCGAAAACAAGCTCCTAATCAGCTTCAGAACAAGAAGCCAACTGCACATCTTCCTCAAAGAATTAAGGGGACTAAAACAGAGCCCTCTGACAGTATCATTCTTCAGCAAACAGGACATGTGCCCGCTACAAAAAAAACGGGCAGGCTCATATTTTGACTTTCTCGAGGAATGCAAACGTCTTAAAGAAAACTGCGAATCCGGAACTAAACCTTTCTGCGAATACTACTGGAACATGAACATGAAAACGAAGCAAGCCGAAACCCTTGCTTTGGACTGTGCCCGAAAAATACTTGACCCACAAGAGACTACACTACGGATGGCTAAGCATGGCTTCTGTGCATACGAGGCATTAAAGCGGATTCTTAGCAAAGTAAAAATTTTCCTCGGAACATACCATTACACATTCAACCCAAAAGTCAGAAACGCCCTGCTGAAAAGCTGGGGAGTAGACCTGTCCCACGTTTATCTTATAGTAGATGAAGCCCACAACATACCAAGCTTCGCCCGCGAACTCCTTTCTGACCGTATGACACAAAACACAATCGAAAATGCCATCAAAGAAACAGAAAAATTTGAACACAAAAACTTGGAGGACATTCAAGGCTACCTCAACGTGTTAGACGACGACATTTTTCGATATATCCAGAAAGGTTTAGGAACTTCAAAACTTAAACTGCTGGATCCCCAAGACATCGCCACAAAATTCCGTGAATGGAGCGGAACATCCAGCGAAAAAGTCGCAGAAGCCCTCCACGAATACGGCGAACACGTAAGAGAGACACGCCAAGAACAAGGTTACGACAAAATCTTCAGCTACACCCACCGTGTAGGCGACTTCGTAGAGAACTTCTTCCAGAGAGTTGGAGAAAAATATGTTCACTTGCTCGAGAAAGATTGGGGAGACAGAATTTACCTAGAAGTAAAAAGCCTAGACGGCAGAGAAATAACCGACCCAGTTCTTCGGCAGGCTAAAGGAAGCATAGTCATGAGTGGCTTCCTTTCACCTCCAAAAGTCTACAGGGACTTGATATTTCGTAACAAGCAAGATGTCCATCTCAAAGAGTTCGATTCTCCATTTCCTCCCGAAAACAGGTTAATATTAGCTGCCAGTGATGTCTCATCAAGGTATGAGCAGAGAACCGACCAAATGCTGAAAAGATGGAAAGACTACATTGAAGCAATATCCATGACCAATAAAGGCAACATGGGCGTCTTTTTCACCAGCTATAACCTGATGAACACCGTCCTCTCGAACGTCGAAACCGACAGAACAATGATTATTGAAGAACGCAAAACCAGACAAAGCGACGTAATGGACAAACTAATGCGTTCAAATAATAACGCATTATTTGGGGTCATGGGCGGAAAATTCAGCGAAGGCATGGATTACCCAGACAACATCCTAACCTGCGTAGTAACCGTGGGATTGCCCTACGCAACATGGAACGTGTATCAGAAGGCGCTGATAGACTACTTTGATTACCAATTTCCGGGGCGCGGAAGAGACTACGCTTACTTGACGCCAGCCATATTCCGTTTGATTCAAGCTTGTGGACGCGTCCATCGATCAGCCAAAGACAAGGGATGCATAGTGATGTTGGATGAACGAGTTACCCGTCCAAACATCAAGCAGTTGCTTCCAAGTTATTACCAGAAGGAGATGAAGATACTGAAGAGTCCAATGGATTGTGGAGACGCTATATCAAACTTCTGGATTAAACACCAGAAACTTTCGCGGCAATGAACAGACTTGAAAGTAAAGCTTAATCTCCAGAAAAAAGTAATAAACTTTGGATTCTTGCTTCATAATTAGTATTTTGTTGAATCAATAAGTTGAATATTGTGAAAAAGATTTGAGAAACCTCAGATTACAGCATAAATATAAAAATGAAAGCTCCAAACATAATAGTAAAACGCCTGTTTCAGGACAGAAGTTAAAAGGGATTTAAGGCACTATTGCCTTATACACGTTAATACTTTGATTGCATATTGGAGAATTGAGAATGCCCAAACTTCGAAGAAAAACATTCGCGGCTCGTGAAGACCTAATCGAACGCGCGAGTGAAGTTGCTAAAAAAAGAGGCTTCAGCTTTTATGCTTTCATAAACGAAATTTTGCAGCTAACTCTCCAAGCTGAAGAACTGGGCGTAAACCTTCGAGGTCTAATTGAAGAACGTGGACTACTAAAAGCCGCCAAAGAAGCCGGTTTCATTCTCGGTTTAGAGAACCTGTGGTATGAAATGGTAGATATCACATGTGAAAAGGCAAAACGCAGGGCATTGGACTGTTGGGTCGAGTCTGGAGAATGGCTAGCAAAACGCTATATCTCAAGTGGGGTTAGGGACCCGTTTTTAGCTTTTAAGTGTGACTTGGAGGCTTTCACTTGGAATGCTTCTGAATTAGATGTTGAGACCGAAAAAGACGAAGTGACAATTAGAATAATCAGCCCAAAGTTTTCTGAATCCTATACCTTCTTGTTGGCGGCGTTTCTTGAAAGTGCCCTGAAAACTTTCGGCTACGCAAGATTCAATAGAGATGTTACGCGAGGAACCATTAGGATTAAAGCTCAAAGGAGAAAAAGTTGATGTCTGGAGGGCAAAGTAAAGGTAAACGACTGATTCCTATTCCTGAGGCACTTCTAAAGGGACTCATGGATGCATCGAGCAAAGACGGCAAAACACTCAATGGATACATTGAAGAAGCTTTACAACAAGCTGTGAAGGTCTTTCAGTCAGGTCAAAACCTAAATGGAATGGTTCATTATTTTGAAATTCTTCAATCACAAAAAGCGTCGGGCGCCATCTTTATGCCATTGACTGTTTTCGATTTCCTGATACACAAGGTTTACGCCACTGATAAAGATCAGCTTTTGGATACGTGGTTTGAGAGCGGAAAGTGGTACGGAAAATATATCACAGAAAAATTTGAAAATCCAGTTCAAGCCTTAGCTGATCTTCTACAGGCGGCAAGATGGGACCTGAATGAAGTCAATGTTAAAAAGATTGATGGCAAACTTAAGCTCAGATGCACATCAACATCTTTGACAAAAGAGGGAACTGAAATGCTTCTCAAGTTTATTTCGGGCGCTCTAGACGGAATGGCCTACAAAATCTTGAATAACGAGTTCATGAAAGGCCTAATTCTTGTAGAATTTACGTTGTGCACATAAGCACATTCCTCCTGCACTTTGTGCACAAATCTGTCTCTAATTTTTAGAGTGTGAACATAAAGTATATATGAAGTATCTGATGACTGAAGATATGTTAAATATAGAGGAAATAAAAATGCATAACAAAACAATATCAAAAATTTTAGTAGCAATCATAATGACAACAATGCTAATCGCAATCGTACCAACACTACCTGTAAGTGCAACGACTCTTACCGGAATTACTCCTGTTTCAGGAAATGTTGGAACAGTAGTCCGTGTAATTGGCACAATTGATACCCAAGGTGGATCATACAGTATCTTTTTCGATACTGATGATAACGGCAATGCTCTTGATGACGGAGCTATTAAATCAGGCAATGCTCCAGCCAACTCATATGCAGTGAATGACACATTTACAGTTCCTCCTTGTTTGGGTAGCGATGCTGGAAATGGACACTTAGTGGTTCTCCGTGATGAGCAAACACTGAGTGCACAGTCAGTATCATTCGCAGTTATTACTAAACGAACAATAACAGCGACATCACACAACCTAGAAGGCAACACTGTTGCAGTTAACATAACTGTAACTGGAGGAACAGCAGCAAGTCACACTAAACAACTTTACTGTGGGAATAGTAAATCCTGCTGGAACGATGTATACTTCTGCTAATTTCTCCTTTCAACAGATGGAGTTAGGTTCTGGTTCTGTTGTTAAGAACTTATCCTACAGATTTCTCTGCAGGTGCAAGCACTAACTTGACTGGAACATACACAGTTGTAGCTAATAGAACTCTTCCTGGTGCAATTACTAACGCCGCTTCAACTAGCTTTCACGGTAGGTCTAACAGACAAGTTGTCCTATGGACGGTTTGAAACAGTTAATGTCCAAACTGCCGGATGGGCAATTAACCAAAATGTTAGCATAACTATCAAGAATCCATCAGGAACAGTCGTTAAATCATGGCTAAACCAAAATGTTACTACTACAGGAATAGTTCGCTGGTTCGTGGCTAATTCCTTGGAATGCAACAATGGGAACATACACTATTGAAGCAGCAAAGCTACAGGAACTAACAAAGCTGTTGCATCGATGCACACTTTCGAGGTAGGTTCAGCAGCCTTAACAGTCATTATAACTGCTCAGCCTGCAGCTGCTTACCAGAGAACCAATACTGCTACTGCATCTTTCACAATTCAATATCCAGATACCACATTTTACACAAATACTACACAGTTCAGTTCCATAACAGTTAGTGTTTAGTAGCAACAACACAATGGTTGGAACCGTAATTCCATAACCGCAGCGAATTATAACAGTGCAACGGAACCTGGAGAATATCTTGGAAAATTCCAAGAAACGCAGTCCTTGGAAACGGATACAAATTCACATTAGCTATAAGATCTATTGGACACAAATGGCAACACAGGTCCAACCGCAGCTGTTTCAACAACTACTTTCGCAGTAACTCCCGCCACTCTTACTGTGAAAGTAACACAGCAACCAGCAATAAATTACACACGAACTTCAACTGCAATGGCAAAAATCAATATTACCTACCCAGACAACACATTCTTCACTGCCGCAGACCTTGGCTCCGTAACAGTTAGAGTATACCGAAATGCCACGAACGTCGCAAACGTGACACTTGGTGCATCTAACTTAACTCAACGTACCAACATTGGACAATTCAACGGGAATAGTCCATTTAATAACACTTTACAAATCATTACACTTTGGGTAAGAGAAACAACGTAAAGACATTACAACTACCAATATGGGACCAACAGCAAACGTAACTACAAATAATTTCGATTTACTCGCAGTTGCCGTAACCATTACATCGATTCAACAAATGACGATAGTTACAGTCCAGGAGAATACGTTCGAATCTTCTTTGACGCCACTTACCCAACTGGAACTCCAGTGATTACTGGAACTTCTACAGTAACCCTAACTGCGCCAGACACCTTTTCAGCATATCACTGTTAATCCGGTTCACACATCAACTGGCAGGTGGCAAGTGACTGTATGGCTATCTGACGCACAGGCACAAGTAGGAAGCTATAACGTTACACTAGCTAAAAACGGGTCTAAACGACGGTGCCAGGTAACACTGGTCCAGCAGTTGCTCGAACAACCAGCTTCACAGTTCTTCCTGCAGAAGTCACTCTGGAAGACATCATGGCTGCAATAGATGCTCTTGACGATAAACTAAACTCTGTAGAAGGCGACACATCATCTGTGCAATCACAAGTAAGTACATTATACACCGCTGTTAACAACCTTGGAAATATCATTGATGACCTCCAAACTCAATTAGACTCTCTTAGCGCAACTTCCGCAACCACAACAGAGGTAGCCGCAGTAAGTTCAGCTGTATCCAGTCTAAGCACTGACCTTGCTTCACTTGAAACAAAGCTAACTGCTCTTCAGGCCGCAGTAGCTAACGCCGCAACCGACTCAGATGTAGCAGCTGTAAAAGCAGATGTTGCCGCAGTAAACGCAGACATTGCTGCACTTGAAACAAAACTGAATACTCTAAATGATGCTCTAAACAACGCAAACACCGCTATCGATGCAACCGCAACTCCAGCAGATGTCGATGCCGCAGTAGATAGTGCAGTAAGCGACCTATCTGATACTATCGGAGGAGTCAACACTTTGGTGATTGTAGCCGTTGTGTTGTCTTTGATAGCAGCAGCAGCAGCAATAGCCGCAGTCTATATCATACAGCGAAAAATAGCCGGATAAATCCCCTACTAAAATAGGGGTAAAATATCCCCCTTTTCCTTTTTTTGTTTTTTTGGTATAGCGTAAGCCTTTTTTATAACATATGCACGACTCCCCGAAAATCTTAAACTTGACATAAAAAGGTATGTAGGTGGTGTTGGTGTTTGAATTTTCTAAAGTACATTAAGGTTAGGCAAATTGAAACAAGATCGAATGATGTTTGGTATGACATGAGTTTGCGTCAATTGCGGAGCGGTGAAGTGAGTTTTTATGTTGTTAAAGACTTTCTCACGGGTGAATGGCTTTTCAAGTTGTGTAAAGACGCAGAAAATGGGAAGATTATGGTTAAAGCTGTAAAGTGTCCAGCTGGTGTTCGTTTTTCGCAGTTGGAAGGAAGCACCATGCTTTTTCAACAAAGCAAGATTGGAGAGATGCTTTATGATGTCATTTCCTTAACATATCTAGATGAGAATGACAGGCTTAGGCGAAATGTTGTTTCGGGTATCGAAGAGGTTCCGCTAGTTATCAGGGAGAACTATGAAATCACGTCCTATGAGGAGGCGACTGGGAAGAAAGCTCCCGGTAAGAATTTGGTCACTTTGAGTAAGCGAGAAAACGAAAAGAAGATTGTGACTCTTTTTGTAATTGAACGGGCATGGGGGCTTTCTGAGTCTTTCGCCTGAAGAGAAACTGAAAGAGAAGGAGACAGGCTTCACTGAAAGTGAAGGCATCTAAGAAAGAAGTGGATACTGGGCAGGTTTTGTCGTGTAGCATCTGCGGCAAAAAACATCGGTTAGTGCATGTGGAAACAGAAAAGACTGTTAAGCATGTGCTTCGAAATCCGCATTTACAGTAGTCTCTTATGACGTGAACACTGGAAAATAAAATTTAGTGTTAAACTGTGGATGTATCCAGAAAAGAGTGTCTTGGCGGCAGGAAAACATCTGTAGTCCATTCTATTGTGTTGTTATTTCTTTTTGTGTTATAACATCTATTTGTTTGCAGATTTGTTCAACAACTTGAACGTTTTCGTATCCCATTTCAGGGGTGACTAGAGGTTTTCCGTTGCCTGAGATGCTATCCAAAAATGATTTGATGATTCGTTCATGAGAAACACTATAGTTTCGTGGTCCTTTTCGTTTGGTTATGATGTTCTTCAAATATGCGCCCCATATTGTGGCTTGTTGGGACACATTACCAAAATGCAGTATTCCACGTCCCGGTTTCGAAACAAGTAGGCTACTTACAGGATAAATATCAGCCTGAATTGTGCCGCCAGTTCCGTAGATGTTTGCGTTAACGACGGTTCGGTCGTGTCCTGGAGCGTTAAAACTGATGTGAATGGTTCCAAACTTGTTTTTTTCAGCTTCTAAAATTACCCGCAATTCATCAATATGCATCCACGGGTTAGGACCCAGTTTGTCAGTTAATACGGATTTTATTTCCAGTTTTCCTAGAAAAGCTTGGAGAAGATATATTGGATGTGGCAAGTTTTCTCCGAATCTGCCTCCTGCTAGTTTATGACACCAATGGTTTTTGTCTCCTGCCATTGTTTCGTCAGGGCTGTGTAAAATGGCAACGTCCATGCCTATGACTTGCCCTATTTCTCCTGCCTTTACTTTGTTCATTGCATGAAAAATTGAGTGCTCAAACAGTTGGCTATGTATTATCGTCATTTTTCCAGATGAGTTTTGAAGAGCATCAAGTAGCTTTTTTGCTTCTTCAGTGTTTATGGTGAACGGTTTTTCAACAACTATGTTGCAACCCGACTCCAAAGCTTCAATAGCTATGTTCGCATGAAATCTGGGTGGAACGCAGATTGAAATAGCAAACAAGTCTTCATTTTTTAGCATCTCAGAGAAGCTAGTGTAGTGTGATGGAATTTTCCAGTCTTTGGTGAATTGTTTGGCAATTTTTTCGTTCAAGTCACAAGCGGCAGTCACGGAAAGTCCGTTGTCTCTCCACGCGTTGACGTGTATTCCAGAAATGAATCCACAACCGACTATTCCAACGTTCATCGTAAACGTTCTCCAATGTTTTCATCCATAATGTGATCTGATAGAAAAGGCTATCCCAACAAAAGCGAAAGCACGTGGTCGTTTGAATATACGCCAGTTTCTTCTTAACTGCTGGACTATTTAGGTACACTTCTTCCCAGAGTTTTAGAATTAAAACGTAGAGTAATCACCAAATTTTCTGATCTCCACATTTTTTATGCTTTGTTGCGTCTCTAGGAACATGAGGAACGGCTTTTAACTTCCCATTTAATAAACGAAGTGTGAATCATGATGCGGAAGATACCACGTACTATGTCTACTCAGCACCCTGACAATGCTTGTGCTCCTTTGTGGCATAAAGATAAAGTGATTGAGGGCGATGCTGAAGTTTATGAAGCATACTTTGCCTTCAATGAGCTTGGTTGCCAAGAGGTCATGTGGGACTCTGAGGGAAAGGACACAGACATTCGTGTTATAAGAAAATTGTTGACTGCACACGGAGACTACTTCAAAGAAAATGTGATTGGAAAAGACGTTTTTCTCACATACCGTATTCCTAATCCTCGAGTTGAGATTGCTGAACGAAAAATTGTGGTTGAAACCCTTCAAAACATTGCCGTCAGCTATGATGTGGCTTCCGCATTCTATAAAACTGGGGTCACGCCGATCTTTGAGGTTATACTTCCGTTCACAACTGACAGTAAGGAGCTTCTCTGCCTGTTTAACTATTATAAGAAGGCAGTTGTTGGAGTCGAAGACATTGAATTGGATTGTTCTGTGAAAGTTAAAGATTGGGTTGGTTCATTCAAACCAAGCAGCATCGAATTGATTCCATTGATTGAGGACATGGATAGCCTCTTGAAGATAGACCAGATAGTTGAACCATACATAGATGCTGTCAAGCCCAGTTATGTTCGAGTTTTCATAGCACGATCAGACCCAGCACTAAACTACGGTCTTGTGTGCGCGACATTCTTTCGAAGATTGCATTATCAAAGCTAAAGTCAGTAGAGAAACGTAAAGGCGTACCTATTTACCCAATTATTGGTGTGGGGTCTATGCCTTTCAGGGGTCACCTGTCCCCAAGTAACTTGGATAGCTTTCTCAATGAGTATAAAGGAGTTTACACTGCAAGCATACAGTCTGGTTTGAAGTATGATTTTCCTGTTGAGGATGTCAAACATGTTGTTGCTGTTCTTAACGAGAAGCTTCCCTATGGCGAACCGAATATGCATTGAAGCTGCTGAAGAGAAACTTTTGCTTGGAATACTTGAGAAATTCAAGTTGAAGTATCAGATGGTGGTGGAGGATTTGGCTCCTTTAGTGACTAGTGTGGTGTCGTATATTCCTAAACGAAGAGCAAGAAAACTGCACATAGGGCTCTTTGGTTACAGCAGGAATGTGGATGGAATTGCTCTTCCAAGGGCGATAACTTTTGCTGCAGCACTGTACTCGTTGGGTATACCCGCTGAGTTCATTGGCTTGGAAGCATTAAATGAGTTAACCGAAGATGAGTGGAAAGTGTTGAACCGGTATTATGTGAACATGAAATCTGATCTCAATGCCGTTGCGGGATACTTGTCTTGGCAGAACCTCAACATGCTTATGGACATGTACAAGGCGGTGGCAAAAAGAGCAGAAATGGAAGAAGAGCGCCTAAGGTCAGCCTTAACACGTCTATTACTAGACATTAAAGTGGCTCAGGAAGACCTCGGCATCAAGTTTGGACCAAGAACCCTTGGACACAGAAAGTATGAGAATACGGTAAGCAATTTTCTTATCGCTTACATGGAACGGGACGACGAGGGAGCTAAAGACTATCTCGAAGAAGCTGCAAGACTAAGAAAAAGCCTCGGATAGACAGTATAATAATTAGTTATTGTGGCGCCGAGGGAGGGATTTGAACCCTCGCGACCCAATGGATCACAGGCTGACCGTAGTCGGAGAAATTCCAGGCATAAACTTCCATTTTTGGAATCTGCTCCCTACCAGATTTCCCGCAAGTTGCTCTAGGACACCTCGGCACAACTGTAGAATAGCAATCAACGGGTTTTTTAGTCTTTTCGAAAAAATCTGTTTTTATTTGGTGCTGTGCCACTTTTTTGGATAGATTCCGCGTGGCATCATCACCCGTTGAGTCTTTGCAACAAAACCATGATCCATCTTTAGTATCTTATCTGAGGAAACAAACGCTTTTGACAGTGCTACTGCTTCCCCTTTCTGGGTTAAAATCGCTACTGTGTCGCCGATTTTGATTTCAGAATCTATTGATAGCACTCCTGGTGCTGTCAGATGTGCTCCATGGCATAGAGCGTCTACTGCAGAGTCTCGTACATGGATTTTTGGCAGCATATATAGTGCTTTTTCCATTGGTGAAACAAATTTTCTAAGTATGCTTTCGTCTTTGGTTTCTTCCCACTGGCTATACAAATAAGATATGTCATGTAACGTGACTAGGCTTTCGTCTTCTATGAATGGTCCAGCTCTTGTTCTGCGTAGCTCTTGCATGTGAGCGCCGCATCCCAGAACCTCACCGACGTCATAACAGAGTTTGCGTATGTATGTTCCCGCCTCGCATCCGACCCTGAAGAGAACATTTCGTTCGTTCATCTCCATGAAGTCTATGTAGTAGATTGTTCTTGTTCTGAGCTGTCGTTTAACCGCTGATCTTACAGGTGGTCGCTGATATAGCGGTCCTTGGAATTCGTCTAAAACTTTTGTCACTTTGTCTTCTGGAACTTCAGAATGAAGCTTCATTACGCAAACGTATTCTTTACCTGCTAGTAGTAGCGCCTGAATTACCTTTGTAGCATCGTCTAAGGCATTAGGTAGAATACCAGTGACTTTGGGATTTCCCCGGCCAGATTAAGCCTCAAGGGTCCCGCCGTGACCGGCTCTTTCAAGACTGAGGATTCTTTTAAGCCATGCTGTAACCTCGTGGCTTGATGGTCCAGCAGGTTTGTCTACGTTAATTATTCCAAATCGCATGTAATCTTTGATTGGTCTCTCTTCAGGCTTGTGACCGAAGCGAGGATTAGTTTCTTCCTCAGCTTTAACTACCAAGCTGCGCTTGATTTCCCACGGTTGGTTGATTCTTCCCATAATATTTCTCCAGAATGGAAAAAAGAGTTAGGATAGGGCGGGATTTACTGTTTTTGCTATTTCTTCTAATTTACCTGATGTCTTTAGTACTTCGCTGATTTCTTCGTCGGTTGCGCCTCGTTTTATCTCGATTTTTTCGTTGGTTGGCTCTAGATGATTAATGTTAGATCGTCTCCGTTTTATTCCAGAGACAGCTTTAGGACCTGTGATTAGCGCAAAGTTCTTGTCTACAACGTCTACGATTATGCATTTTTTTCCTGCTTCTCGCCCTACTATTTTGACGCAGATTCTTCCTACTTCAATTGCAGGCAACTTTAACCCTCTTCACTTTGACTGGGAGTACACATGTTTATACTTTACTCATATTTTTGAAGCCAGATGACACATATTTGCTTGAGGAATGTATTGGTTTTTTGTGGAATCTTTTTGGTTTTGGTGTCTCAGAAGTGTGGTATTGCCTGTTTCGGTTTTTCGTCAAGTTTTGGGGTCAATTTAAGAGCAAAGTTGAGAGAGTTGTCTATAGTAATAGTGTATTTCGCTTGCATAAGTGTCAGGTTTTATTTTCGATTGTCAGGGAGGGATTCTATCATGCTGATGATTTTAGGAGAGTTGAGATGGTGAATTGGACTGCTTTGCTTGGTTTGGTTCATGGTGTTAGTGTTCGTAAGACTTCTCGTAATTGGATATTTCATGTGGAATGGTTGTATGATAAGGATCCTGGTGAGTTGTTTGGTTTAGCAAAGAATTTGGGTGATCGGGTTGCCCATGCTTTGATGAGTAAGTATAGTGTTTTGTTAGGTGAGGTACAAGTAAGTTGGAAAAGGTTACGAATTGGCGATTGACGATCCCATAGCTAAACTACTTAGTAGATACTTTACAATCTCTACTCCAAAACGTAAAATGGATCATAGTCCCGGAGAGTTAGAGGGTGAGATCGATCATTTAAGCAGAGATGCAGCTGTTGAGTATTTTAATGCCTGAGCGAGTGCAAAAATTAGAACGACAGATTTTGGGATTATCGAGTCAGGTTAAGGATCTGAGAAGTGATGTAAGTCAGTTGCTTCAGATTTTAAAGCAAGTAGTTGCAGTTAAAGAGAATGATACTGTGGAAAGCGCTTGTCCCTTATCTTGGATGTTCGCAAATATGTCGGGTACACCCGGCGCTTTGTAGATGGAACGCCAAGAGATGTCACTGTTGCTTTTGAAAGGAGGGAATCGAGTTTCAAGTGAAGAGATTTTTCCGCTCTTCTGATCGACTACTACATACCTAGCTGAGTGTCCCCAATTTGCTTGGGGTTCCCGGTCTATAAACCCCAAATACGAGTCTGTTGAAATCTTGAGGGTAATCTTGTTGAATTGGGTTTTTGAACCCGCTTGTAGTAACTCCTCAGCGACATAGGCTATGCCTTCTTGTTGTTCTTGGTCTGTCATTTGTGAAAGTAGTAGCTCGATAAAATCGTTAAATGATAGGGGCATTTCCTTCCTCGATCTCTAGAATCAGCACACAAGACATAAATCTATTCCTACTGAACCTATTTATTGGCTGCAATTAATCTAAAAATCAACCTTTTTGGTGGGTTTCATTTTATCTAAAGCTTAGGCTATGCAAATGCAATTTCTTGCTTGAAACTGCCTTTAATTAATCATGTGTCCAATGGATATATACCGTGAAATGAGTTGTGGTTGATTAATTACATCTTGAAGGTTTTCTTCACCAGTGCTTTAACGCGCGCCTCAGTCTTCTTCCGCAGCGCTTCCGATGTCTTATCAAGATCTGCCGTCATTCTAGCCAGTTCTGGTTGAATCTTGTTTAGCCGCATATAGTACTCTGGAGGCGGTAGCTTCTTTATGTAAGGTAGGAGTTCTGCGTACCAGATTCTGCACCACCACCACCAAACTAGGTATTCTTGGCCCAAGGCGATGTCTCCACCTGCTGCAGAGCTCTCGCTGTAATTAGGTGTGTCGCGCAGGTCCCGCACGGTGTAAGCGTACTGGAATGCTTCGTTGGCTTGGATCTTGCCATTGCTGTCTGTGTCAGGATTGTATGAAAGGGAGCCGCCGAATGGAGTATGGCCGTTCTGGGCTGCAATCCAGTCTCGAGCAAATGGGTCCCAGTTGCCGTCTGCGGATACGTATGAGTTTTTGAATTCTGTTGCTGCCGAGGCTACGCTGGTCGCATCAGCTGGGCTATTGGCTATTATTGAGGCGTTGAACCCGCCGGAGTGGCATTGTTCCAGCATTACGATTAGATGTCGGAACTTGGGCAATTCTGCGAGTTTGTTGGAAAAGTCAGTGTGGTAATATTTTCCCCAACTGGGGTAGGTGCATAGGAAGGCTGTGTTAGGCACCCAGGTGATCCCTCCGTCTGGTGTGTCTGAGTCTCCATGGTTGTTGCAGTGAATCAGTAGTGTGTCCAGTGGTTTAATTTTTCCTTTCAAGTCATTGATTGCTGCCTCGAAGCCTGCACTGTTGCCTGCGCCGGTCACTGAGATGCGGTAGGGTGTGCCGTCACCAGGCCAGATTGTCTGTACTCCGTTTTGGGTGTTTAAGGAGCCGTCATAGTTGAGAACGTAGATGTGTGCTGGGTTAAAGGCGTAGATATCAATGAGTGTTCGGTAGAGGAACTCCATGTCGTTTAGGTGTCGCTTGTTTGACATCCCCGAGAATAGGATGGCGTACCGTGTGCCTTTAGGTATGATGATGGGGCAGCGCCAGGCTGGGAAATAAGGCTTAAACAGGTTTGGATTTTCTACCAGTCTCACCGGCTCATGGTATGCTTTCAAAGTCATCGCTTGATTCGCTTTGGCTACTGGGGGAAAACGCGCCGCCTTTTCATGCAAGAAGTCGCCAGTCTTGCTATCATACATAAAGTAACGGCAAGTGTGTCCGAAGTTAGCCATCGGTTCATCGTCTGCAAAGATCAATATGCTTGGCTTTAATGCTTTGATCTTCTGAAATTGGGGGCCGATTACCTCACCAGTTTTGTAGACATGCACGTCAATATGCAGGTTGGTTGTCTCTCGCTGGGCATAAGTCAACCGTTCAAATGCATGGTTTTGTACAGTCCGTAGTATTTTTTCATCCATAAAAAGTCACCATAATTCCAATATTATCTTAGATTACAGTTTATTATAAATATATTTGTTGATGAACCACAGGTTCTCTATTTTATATTTCTCACAAAAACTCGATGTCTAGTTAGACCAGTCTATCAATTCTGTGAGATCTTCGGTTATGTATTTGATGAATTCTGGTTTGGTGCTTTTGCTAAAGAGTGTCACTACGCTGTTTCTTGTTATCCCTACTGTTTTTCCGCTTTTTCTAATGTTTTTATGTATAGGCTGATGGCTTCTTTTGTGTTGCTCATAAGCTCTTCTAAGGTGTCTCATTGAGTGTGGCAGCCAGTTAATGCAGGAACAAGTGATACGCGCGCGCAACACAAGGGAAGGACCCTCTATAATTAGTGATATGGAGGAGGCTGGAATCAACAACGTCGAAGGAGTTACTTTCAAAACTTCTAGGAAAAGCGAGATGGCTAGCTTACTAAAGGAGAGGATGATGGCTCA
Source organism: Candidatus Bathyarchaeota archaeon (assembly GCA_963697165.1). Taxonomy (GTDB): domain Archaea; phylum Thermoproteota; class Bathyarchaeia; order Bathyarchaeales; family Bathyarchaeaceae; genus Bathyarchaeum. The sequence continues at coordinate 26,586 of CAVOMX010000010.1, read as the reverse complement.
GCGGTTTTTTTATCCGTTTTTGACTTGGGAACGGCCGTATCGTGGAGACCTTTGTAGTGAAATGAATGTTGAACGTTTTGAGTTGCGTAGGAATGGTGCTATTTGTTTTAGTCATCCTTATGGGACGCATGATGATGTTTGGTGGGCTGTTGCTCTTAGTGTGTATGCTACGATTGAAATGAAAAAACTAGAGTTAGAGGCGTTTGCTTTTGGTTAGGTGGATATTTTTTGATTGATTTGATTAATTTTGTTGTTGGTTGCTTGGCTAGTTTCGTTTTGGGTTTAGCAGCTCATAGCCTGTATTTGCATTAGAAGGAGCGTTATGGTTGGCGGTTTCCATGGGATCACAATGAAGAAGAGGAGAAAGAAGATTGCTCACAAGCTGGGAAACCCAAGGATCCTAATGATTCACTTTCATACGATTAGGCACTGGAAGGCCACCACAGAGTACGCTAGAACCAAAGACATCCTATATGTTCAGCATTTGCTTGGTCATCGGAGCATTAAGACAACACTAAAATATATTCAGCTCGTAGATGTGCCTCAGGAAGAAAGATTCATCAGTAAGGTTGCAGTGAACGTAAAAGAAGCAACCGAACTGATCGAACTCGGCTTAGAATACGTCACCGGCGAATATGATGACGGTGGAAGAATCTTCCGTAAAAGGGAGATCTCGTATTTAGGGTCGGGATCTGTTCCTGGGGGGTCGTGGTCTAGCATGGTCCAAGATTCGCGCCCGGGGCGCGCGAGGTCCGGGGTTCAAATCCCCGCGACCCCACCAAAACGCCTATTTTAACAAACAAAGCTCAAATCAGGATTATTTAAGCTGATAGGATCCAAATTGAGTAACCGCTATTTATTATTTAATGTTAATATCTAATCCACCTACGCAAAGCGCGTAATTATAAAAGTTATATTTTCTAAATGAGAAACAACACTTTGAGTAAAATGGAAACTGATAAGAAATTTAGAAGATCAACATTGTTTGCATTTTTTCTTACTTGCGGAATTTCCATTTTCACTATTCCTCTACTTCTTCCTGACCCAATTAAATTAATATATAGAATTGCAGTCTGTATAATTTTCTTCACAAGTGCTCTTTTAATTCGCAGAAAAACCTATCTTGCTAAATTCTTACCTTTGATCTTTGCGTTCTTTATTTCTTCTATTGTTACTATATTTGAGTATTTTCTGTATTCGAATCAGTCATTATTATATTGGATTTCTCCTTCTCGGATGGATTTAACTATTCTATTTAAGGTTCTCAGCTCATTAATTGTAATAATTCCAATTGTATTATTAACTAAGGTTACGAAGAAAGATTTAGCTTCAATATACTTAAGAAAAGGCAAACTCAAACTGGGGTTGACAATTGGAATAATACTTTTTCTATTCTTCCTAGCAACATCAGTCTGGACGTCTACATTACTCTACGAAGGAAAAAACTTGACATTTAACAAGCTAATTGCTTGGTTACCATGGATTTTGGTTTTTGTGTTTTCGAATGGAATTAAGGAGGAAATTCAGTTTAGGGGGTTTTTCCTGAAAAAATATGAGACATTATTGGGAGTTGATCCATCTAACCTTTTACAATCGATGATATTTGCCTTAGCTCATATAGGTGAGACCTATTCACCAGTAATGATATTATTCCTTTTCATTGTATTTTTGCTCGGTTTAGCATTCGGAGCAGTAATACAAAAAACAGATAGTCTGATAGGTTCAATTTTATTTCATGCAGGAACAGATATTCCTGTGATACTAGGAATCTTCTCCAATTTTTAAAAAATCTGACAATTTTTGGTTCAGGGTTTTAGGATTTAATGCTCAAAAAAGGAGGAATTTGCGGGAAAATAAACGGGTGATGTCACCAATTGTCCCCGGTGCAAATCCCCGCGACCCCACCACGCGGAACACGGAACAATTATTTTGATTTTCAAAAATAAGAAACAATAACTATTATGGAAAAAGGGGATTTGAGGGACATATCACATGACGGGTCACAGTCCATGCTAGAGACGAGGTCAGATTAGGGTAATAGTCTGAGGCTTTTCTTAATAATAGAAACATAGAATGCCTTGTAATCAAGTCATTGTTGCTTTTCGTTTCTGCATATTAAATAATATCTTCTATCCTTTGTTGCAACAACACCAGAAGGTATGATTGTATTGGCACTCATTTTCAGCCACTTTTCATCAAGTTTGAGTTCTCTGGGTTTTTTAGCAGTCTCTTCAGAAGTAGCTCCCGCTTCTTTGAGTGCTTTTTTAGTGCGCTCCAATACCCATCCTGCATAAGCTGCTACTGCCAATTATTATCACCTCCTTATCCTGTCAATCCAATTTCTCAGCATTTTATCAGTTGTAGTACACAATATTTAAGAGATTTAATTCTATTTAATAGACCAAGGTGTTCTAGAAGTTGGAACCGTTCATTTATTGGGTTTGGAGGTAAATTTTAACCCCAAAAATTCCTTGTACATACTGGAATTAATGAGGACATTAGTTTCAGAACAAATCTTAAAGCATCAGAAAGCGCTTTTAGAGGATGTAGTGAATAGACATGGATAATAAAGATTCTAGCGAACCAGGTGTTGACGAGAAGCTCATCAAGTGGAACGCCATCTTTGAAGAATTGCTGATTGACTCAAAGACCCTCATCAAGGATCTCTCAGAAGGCATCAACTACATTGCGATCTCAGCGCTAGTCCTAATCGGAATTGGATTGGCGGCTCTAGTCATAGGTTTCGACAGGGGCATTCGTGCTGAAGAAATAAAATACATCGCCGCTGGATTCATTATCCTCTCCGTAACGTCTTTCAATGCAGCCATACAGGTCCGAAAATGGTACAAACTGAGAAAAGGGTACGCACGCCTCAAATCTCTTCAGGAACAGATAGCTGCGTAGGAGCGTTAAAAGTGGCTTCCCGTAGATCCCCTAATTCTATAGCCTTAGATATTCTGGATTGTATCAAAGAAAGGGAACAAGCCACGAAATGGGATTTAGTTAAAGTTCTTGGGAACGAAACGCAGTTCAGGATATGGATAACCGAGTTCTTTATTAAAGAAAAAATCATCGTTGAACGCCGAGAGGGTAGACGCTACTACTATATCAAGACAGAACGAGGCGAACTTTTTCATAAACTGCTGAAGAGCGGAAACCTCATCAAATTATTCGCCAGTTTAAGTGGAAGAAGACTGAGAAGATAGAATGCACGTGCACTAGCTACAGTTTTTTACAAGCGTTTTTTACGATCTCCGCTCAATTCCTTTGTCAGTACACCAACAAGATCGCTGTGTTTTTTCAAGATATCATGCCATATCTCGCCTTTCTCCGTTTTGTGGTAACCTTCTGTTTTGTCTCCCTTTAATCAAACCATTTTTTTCAAGATATTCTATCATTCGGTCTGTTTGCCATTGTGTTCCTGCCCTTCTGTATATGTCATACCTAAGCGTTTTACCCCGTTTAGCGTATCCTACGTCAAATATGTCCAAGTATTCTTTCAACCTTTTCGCAGCTTTTGAAGGAGAAGGGGTTATCCTTGGACACATCTTAATTATTCCTTGATAGTTTTTTCCAATCTGATTAATCGAGAATATCGATTTTTGAGCTTAATGTACCAATAAAGCAAGAAAACACCAAATGCAACATAAAACACTGCGCCAGGTGTCTCCATTATGGCGTAGAAATAGGTAAGACTGGTTGCGCTTCCTGAGAGTATTTTGTTCCAATCAGAGATTGCTGTTCCAATAATTATAACCGAGAAAACCAACGTTATGAAACCCGCGAAGAGATATACATAGATGCTTCTGTTCATATCTTTAATCATGGTTCTTCCGTCACTCCAAAGCTCATCGTACAGCGCCTTTAATTCTGGCAGTTCCTTATCTTCATCCACCATAATTTTAACCACCAATAGAAAGAGACTCAACCGAATATATGTTCATGTTTCTAGAAATAAAATCATCACAATTTCTATATGTGGAGCTTTTTACCGTTAAATTCACAGCCATTCCACACACGAGCACAAAAATTATTGTTATAAATTACTTTGTAATGCAAAGTCTTTTATAGTTAGATGTAGTTTATAGTATTTGGTGATTAAATGACTAAAAAAACTAGTTTGAGGGAAATCGAGAAAAAGACTTACATGTCATATCATCAAGACGGGTTACTCGACATTTTTGTCGGCATTTATGTTCTATTGTTTGGGATAGGTATTTTACTACTGTACTATGACCGACTTTAGCACGTGGTTTATTAATTCCAGCAATTTTTCCTGCAATTATGATACCTATTTGGATTTCGGCAAAGAAGAGAATAACAATGCCAAGAATTGGTTATGTAAAATTTGGAGTTAGAGGCGCAAACAAAATGATGGCAATATTTCTAGGATTAATGGTAGCAGGCTTGGGAGCATTTATGGTGTTTGGTTTGGGAGCATCCATGGGTGAAGGATGGGCATTAACATTAAGGGATTTCTTTATTTCAAATAGCATGATAATCATTGGCATTGGAGCGGTAACTATATCGAGTCTATTCGCATACACTATGGGTCTCAAGCGACTTTATGGATATGGACTGTTAATATTTGTGCTTTTTTTACAGGTCATTTCATAGCGATTCCATTTGAATACTTCTTATTAACCATAGGATTTGTAATAATTATCAGTGGCTTTGTGCTTTTGATGACAATTCATACGAAAATATCCACTACCCTAAGGTGACAAAATCAATGTCCAAGAATCCATCTAACCTGAAGAACATTGACCGAGTTATACATGAACCTACTAGATTGATGATTATGACCCAACTCTATGTTGTTGAAAGTGCAGACTTCCTATTCCTTCAACACCAACTTCAAATGACCCCCGGTAATCTATCAGCCCATTTAAGCAAGCTAGAAAAAGCTGGTTATGTGGAAATAGTAAAAGAGTTCATTGAACGAAAACCCCACACAGCACTGAAATTAACAAAAAAAGGACGCAATTCTTTTAACGAATATCAACAAAAATTAAAGCAAGTCTTTAGTGGTCTACCAAAATAATCAATGTTCTTGAGGGAAATAGAAAATTGAATAACAAATCAAAGAAAGTCATAATTCGCACAGATAAGCTATCTAAGTTTTATGGTAAGGGAAAAGAGATAAAAGCTGTAAATGAGCTGAATCTCGAAATATATGAGGGTGAAACCTTTGGTCTACTTGGACCAAATGGAGCTGGTAAAACAACAACCGTCCGTTTATTAAATTGTATCATAAAACCCAACAGCGGTACAGCCACAGTAAATGGTTATGACATCATCAAGAAAGAAACGGAAGTAAAACGAGTCACAGGCTTACTTGCTGAGTCTCCTGGATTATATCGATAAACTTAGTGCCCATGAGTTTTTGGAGTTTATGGGAGCCCTTTACGATGTCCCAACAGATATTCTAAACGAAAGAATAGAAGATTTACTGAAGCTGTTTGGCCTATACAAGAGAAGGGACTATCTGCTTGAAGGTTACAGCCGAGGAATGAAACAGAAAATCCTAATCGCATCAGCTCTGATTCACGACCCACCCATTCTATTCTTTGACGAGCCTACATCCATGCTAGATCCGCGTGCTGCGCTTATGGTGAAAGATCTAATAAAGAAGTTGGCCGAAACTGCAGGAAAAACTATCTTCATTTGCAGCCACATTCTCCCTGTTGTAGAGGAGTTGTGTGACCGCATAGGGATAATTATTCAAGGCAAACTTATCGCTATAGGTACAGTAAATGAAATCATTGCTAAAACAAAAACAAAGACGTTGGAAGAGGCTTTCATTGCTATAACTGGAGGTGTGGAAGAGAAGGAGCTATTGGCATGGAGGGAACAGAAGAGTGGTATCCCCTAAGTGGCTCGTGGTTGCAAGGAATCAATACCGAATTAGCACAAGTGCCATACGGAGAATCAGACCCTACTTCCTCTACTTAGCTATTGGATTACTAGCAGTTTATGTTGGGATTATTGCTCCTGCAATTGTAAACCCATTTATCGATGATTTTCTTGTGTTCATAATAACCCAAGCTGCAGTTCCCTTAGTGCAGATTATGCTTTTCATGTTCTTTTTCTTTATGATATTATTTCCAATTAGCGATACATTGAGAGAACTGCAAACAGCCCAAATAGAGATTTTCTTGGCTGCTCCCGTAAAGCCGAGTGACGTGCTTCTTGGCGAATTTCTGGGCAAAATGCCTTTCTATGCCATCGCCATCGCAGTACTCACTGGTACTTTCACAGCTTTTCTTACTCCACTTGGATTGGATATGGCTCAGATTGCAATAATGATCGCAGTTTTTGTTATAACGTTTCTTTCTGCTTTTTGGATAGGCGTTGTTGTTGCTGCAGTCCTAGGAACAAAGCTTGGAAAAATCGCTCGAGGAAAGGATCTTGGAAGAGCTCTTGCAGTAATCATCGTTCTACCCATGATTGCGGTGTTGTACGCGATTATTGGAGGCGGACTGCCTGAAGCTTTAGCCAATCCGGGAACGAGTCAAATGGTTAGAACAGCACTTAGTGTATTGCCTAGTTCTTGGAGCGCAGAGATTTTTGTTGGTTTTGCCTCTAATCCAGGTGATATTGGGGCTGTTGGCTTTCAGACTTTGACCCTATTTGGAGGACTCCTAATATTCTTCACAGCATCCCTATGGGCGGGCACAAAAGTAGCCAATCGCGCCTATAGCCTTGATACCTCTAACTTTACATCTTCTACGGCAAAGCCTGATGGTTTCTTCTACAAAACAATTAGATTTGTGGGAGGTGGCAAGTCATTTGGAACTGTATTGTCTTCTATATTCAAGGATTACAGTAGAAGACTTGAAAACTTATCATGGATTATCTATGCTGTGGGTTTGGTCGTTTTAATACGGGTATTCATTTCAGATTCTTCTTCAGAACCCTTAGATCAATTGATGTTCCTAAGCACGATGGCGATCCCTTTTCTTACTGCTTTTGTTGTTGGGACAGTAAGCAGAGGAAAAGACACGCTCTTCATATTTAAAAAATCACCGTCTGGAATTTGGAAGTTTGTAAAGGCTAGGCTCTTGCAAGCTTGGTTGGTGGCAGTTCCAATCGTTATAGTGGTGATTGCTGTCTCAACAATCCTAATTCCTCAAATTGGGTTAGAAATCTTGTTAATCAATGTAGTTTGGGGTGCGCTAAGAGCTTTAGCTTTAGTTGCTGTAGTTCTAGGTCTAGCTATTATTAACCCAATCTTTGCTGAAGAATCACGAGAACGCAACATGGGAATCATAATAAACCTGATGATAATCTTTTTTGCAACCATAGGATTTGAGATTGGTCTATCTAGAGCAGGTCTGAGTTTTGAAAAAATTCTTGCAAACATAGACACTTTTACTGCTGGAGTATTTGACCATCTCTTGTTAACCATTGTTTTTACATTAGTAGGAATTTTTCTACTTTATATTGGAATTAGAAAGTTAGATAGAATAGAATAATAGCAAGTATTTCAGAAAAAGGAGGTGTGTCAAGTGGAAAGAAAATGGAATATGTTATTAGTGTTGGCAATTTCTGCCATATTTTTCGTGGTATGGATAATGGGCTATATACAAACTGGAAAATTATTCTAGTTTAGAATTGCGGTAATATTATTTTGTCAATACTACCGTTCATTTGGGTTTGGGTGTTAAAATTTTACCTTTGAAAAAAGGGGGAGTTTGCGGGATTTTAGCGGGTGATGTCACCACTGGTCCTGTGTCCAAATCCCCGCGACCCCACCAAACTGCTTATTTTAAATAATGAAGCCTTAATTGTGGATATTTTGGTAAATAAAGCGTAAAATATGTTTTTTGGTTTAAATTTAGGATTACAATTCAAAAGTTATTTGCAGCGCTTCTTTAGATTTTGTTCCTGTGCACCACAGTAATAACTACTTGGCCCTTTTTTTGCCCGGTTTCGACATACCTGTGAGCCTCAGCGGCTTGTTCTAATGGATATGTTCTATCTATGACCGGTTTTATCTTTCCCGCTTCAATAAGCTCTTTGAGGAAAATCAAGTCTTTAGTTTTTGGGGTTGCTGCCCCGAATATCATCTTCCTGCTGTTTGTCAATGAAGTCCATCGCCCTCGAATCATCTGTTTGAGTGTAGGATTTGAAATAAGATAACATCCATTTTGATTTAATGACCTAATCTTGCCTGAAAAAGAGCTTTTGCCTACCAAGTCCAGAATAAAATCATAGGTCGCACCACTTTTAGTGAAATCTTCTTGAGTGTAATCAATAACCTGGTCTGCGCCAATGGAACTCAACATGCCCAATTTCGTGGTGCTATCTACTGCGGTTACTTCAGCTCCAAAGTGTTTAGCGAGCTGGATTGCGAAAGGACCTATCGTTCCACCAGCTCCATTAATCAAAACTGTTTGTCCGCTTTTGACATTTCCTTTTCTTAGAAAACTCAATGCTTCAAGGCCCCCAACAGGGACTGTTGCGGCTTCCTCATAGGTCATATTGGTTGGTTTTATTACCAGTGCCCCTTCTTCTGGTTCTTCTGGCAGACATATGTACTCCGCGTAAGTACCCATACCGATAAAACCGGTAGCCGCAAAAACCTGGTCACTTTCAATACACTGTTTCACATTTTTACCTATTTCTTCAATTTCTCCAGCTAATTCCATTCCCATTATGGTTATTCTTTTTGGTTTTCTGAGACCCACGTATGCTCGCATGGGGAGCCTGTGCCAGAATGGCAATTTGAGACTTCGCTGTTCGCAATCCCCTGAAGTTACTGTAGTCGCTTCTATTCTAATCAACACTTCATTGTCTTTGGGAACTGGTTTTTCTACTTCTTTGAGTTGAAGAACTTCTGGTGACCCATATTTTGTCCATATAATTGCTTTCACAATAATTGACCGGCATATTGGTGACGAATAAAACGCTTTGTTAAGTCTTGTTAGTATTGGCTACAGTTATAACTATATGTCCTTTCTTACGCCATGTGTCAACATAAGTGTGAGCCTCGACAATTTGTTCCCATGGATAAGTTCTATCTATAACTGGTTTAATCTTCCCCGCCTCAGCAAGTTCTTTGAGAAAAACTAAATCTTCGACCTTTTGATCTCCTCTTTTATCATGAACTGACATAAATGTCCCGTTCGGAGTTAATGCTTTCTTCCCCTGTGATTTCGAGATTTTTCCAACGGCATCAAAAATGACGTCATAAAACTCTCCTCCTTCCGTAAAATCCTCTTTAGTGTAATCAATTGCCGTATCTGCCCCCAAAGACTTCACTAATTCTAAATTTGAAGTTACTACAAACTCCAGTAACTTCTGCTCCAAAATATTTGGCAAGCTGGACCGCAAAAGTACCTACACTTCCGGAAGCGCCATAGATTAGGACTTTTTGTCCACTTTGGATATTTCCTTTTCTAATAAATGTCAATGCCATATCTCCCCCGGTTGGAATTCCTGCAGCAGCTTGCTCATAGGTCATGTTGGATGGTTTTATTGTCACAAATCCGTTCTCGGGCAGACAGGTGTACTCGGCATAGGCACCACCAAAACCGGTAGATGCAAAGACTTTATCACCTTTCTTAAACCGTTTTACATCCTTACCAATTGCTTCAATTTCCCCAGCTAATTCCATCCCTAGTATTTTTTTTCTTGGTCCTCTGATACCAAGAGCTATTCGTGCCATGAGCCACATTCCACGAGGAACACTGAAACTTCGCATTCTAGAATCGCCTCTATGTACTGTTGTCGCATATACTTTTACTAGAATTTCATTGTCTTTGGGAGTGGGTTTTTCCACATCTTTGAAGTGAAGAACTTCTGGTGGCCCATATTTTTCGTATACAATCGCTTTCATTTTCATGTCTAAGACTAAGTATGTATAGGGTTCATAATATTTTGCCTCAACAGTAAATCGGAACTGGTGTCATGTGGGAATGCAATAAAAAAAGGGAAGTTGCGGGAAATCGACGGGTGATGTCTCCAATGGTCCGGGGTTCAAATCCCCGCGACCCCACCAAAACGCTTCTTTTAAGAAATAAAGCTTTAATCAAGATTATTTGAGCTAATAGGGTGTAAAATAAACAATGTTCGGTTGGGGTTTGGTTGGGAATCAAAATTTTAAACTTTAAAAAAATGAGGAACTGCGGAATTTTACTTGGTGAAACTCTCAAAGGTTCCTGAGTTCAAATTTTTGGAACGATAATGATTACTATTTTCTACTCGCATACTAATTTTCTTTGGTCCTAGACTCTAATTTATTTAGCGATCAATTTAACTTCGAAAACTTAACGCGCTCATCATTTCCTATCTTGATGTAAATTACTTTGTATTGCAAAGCTTTTTATATTAGAAAATAGTTTATGTTATATTGGTGATGCGTTATGAAAAAACCAAATTTGAGGGAAATCGAAAAAAATACTTACATGTCTTATCATCAAGACGGTTTGATTGACATATTTGTAGGATTTTACATTCTATTGTTTGGGGCAGGCATTCTCCTTCACACTGTTACAGAGTTTAGCACATGGTTTATTATTCCAGCAATTTTTCCAAGCATCATGGTGCCTATTTGGATTTCATTTAAAAGAAGAATTACTATACCCAGAATTGGTTATGTAAAATTTGGTTTAAGAAGTGCAAATAAGTTAATGGCCGTCTTCTTAGGACTAACGGTAGCTGGCTTGGGAGTGTTTATGGTATTCGGTCTGGGAGGTTCTATGGGTCAGAGTTGGGCAATAGCTGTAATGGATCTGATTATTTCAAACAGCATGATCATTATTGGTATTAGTGCAGTCCTTATATCAAGTCTCTTCGCCTATACAATGGGTCTCAAGCGACTCTATGTTGTATGGACTAGTAACTCTAGTGATGTTTTTAGTTGGTCATTTCATGGCTATTCAATTCGAATATTTCCTATTAACCATAGGATTTGCTATTGTAATTTATGGTTTTGTGCTTCTAAGACAATTTTTACAAAAATATCCCCTCTCTAGAGGCGATTAGATAATTGTCAAAAAGTCCATTTGATTTAAAGAACATTGATCGATTGATCCATGAACCGACTAGACTCATGATTATGTCTCAGCTCTATGTGGTTGAAAGCGCAGACTTCCTCTTTCTTCAACATCAACTTCAGATGACTCCTGGTAATTTATCAGCTCATTTAAGTAAACTCGAAGAAGTAGGCTATGTGGAGATTGTGAAAGAATTTATTGAGCGAAAACCCCACACAGCACTTAAACTAACAAAAAAAGGCCGCGTTGCTTTCAACGAATATTTAAAAAACATGAAAACGGTATTCGAAAATCTTCCACTATAACCTGTTCATTTTTTCAAAAATCAAATTTTTTTATGGCCATGAAAAAAAGGAGGATTTGCGGGATTTTAACGGGTGATGTCACCACTGGTCTGGGGTTCAAGGTCTTGGGGATATTAATTGTGGCTGGGGTGTATTCCTAACCTCAGAATTATATCTAATTTTAATATTAGTTCAGGCTTGGGATAAGTTTAATCCTAAATCCAAACCAATTCTGTTAACTAAGCTCATAAACACACATTGGAGACGGTTTCTCTTTTTTTGGGGTAATACTGACAATGGAAACTCCTTTAACGTATTGCATACGTAACCATTTTATCAATTCTTGAATTTGGAAAAGGATAATATGCAAAAGTCCACAAATTGGCTCGGGGGAGTGAAAATGAATAAAATAGTTTTTCTAATATTTGGGATCTTCATTACGGTTGCACTTTTAGTTGGGTTATATAATTATAGTATCATCCTTGAGGTAAAAGAAGATACGACCCAAGAGCTTTCTTTGCTTGAAATCACAAACTCTGATTTGGTTGAGAACATTTCTTTGCTTGAAAGGGCAAACGCAGATTTAGCTAAGAACATTTCTTTGCTTGAAATCACAAACTCTGATTTGGTTGAGAACATTTCTTTGCTTGAAAGGGTAACCTCTGATTTGGCCAATAACTTTTCTTTGCTTGAAAACAAATACGGAGATTTAGCTGAGACTACTCAGATTTTGAAAACTAGGACCGATATTCTTGAGGATCAACAACAAAGTTTACTGCAAGAGGAATATGATTTCCTTTTGTTTTCTAGAGGTAACATGACCATTGTCAAGTCTGGCATAACAGGCAAAGAAGTTTTAAAGACGACAAAGTTTTCTGAGGCACTCCAGCATGTTCGTGATAATGGTAAGATAGTAATATTTGCAATGGGAAGTTACGATCTTGATTCAGAGGTAATATTTGAAAGCAAATCTAACATGATCTTAGATGGTCAAGGATCAGTTATCAATCTCAATGGTTATGCCATATCTTTTGTGTCAGATCATTACTCAAATAACAGTAACAATCAAATCAGAAACTTTGTTATACGTAATGGAACTATAAATCTTGAAGACGCCTTCAGGGCTACATTTGAGAAAATGGTCTTTGAAGACTGCGAATCAGCTATTGAGGTTTCAAACACTTATACGTGGAGTGAAGCTACAAAATTTGAGAATTGTTATTGGGAAAACTGTCGGACAGGTCTAACTTTTAAGGAACCCACAGGAAATGCCACAGGATCCTATGAGAATACGGCACTTGATCGTTGTTATTTCAATCTCTACGATGACAATTCAGTTGCTATAATGGTTGAGAAAAATGCTGAAGTTTCTAGTAGTCAATGGACCAATATGAGAATTTGGATGCATGCAAACAACACTCAAAATCAGACAGGTCTACACTTGGAGGGCGTAATGTCAGATTCTATCCTAAGTGGAGTAGTCTTTGAAAGTTTTGGGAATGGTACAATCTACGGAATCTATCTTGGAGAGGATTCGATAGGATTTTCGCATGAGGGTACAAGCTTTCTTGGAGACTTTGACGCTAGAATCAAGAATCTAGACTATAAATGGATCTACGGTGATCCCTCGGTATTCAAAGAATATAGAAATCTAAAATTTGGTGAGTTTGTGAATATAAGCAGAAATCCTGCTACAATCGGCAGCTTTGATGCTTTCATAGAGATTGAAAACTTAAGTGCAAATGAAGAAGTGAACGTTACAATAATACTTAATTTCTTAGATCAGACCAGCCATAATATTACAAAAAGTTTCATTGATGACCAAACTTATTGGTTGACTGATGATGATCTCTTTTACTTGTATCCAAGTCAAAACATGATATGGAACATCGAAGTCATTGCTCTATCTAATGTGTCAGAATCACAAACGGAAGTGCATATTGGAGTAAAGAGTAGCTGAGTGCTGTTTGGGATTTGGAGTTAAATTTTGCCCTTAAAAAAGGGGGAGTTTGCGGGATTTTTTTGTGGGTCGGGAGATATCTCCACTGGTCTTGGGTTCAAATCCTCGTGACCCAACCAAAAACGCTTATTTCGCTAAATAAAGCCTAAATTAATGCTATTTTGCTAAATAAAGAATAAAATAGATTTATTGGTTGGGTATTTGGCGTTAAAATTTAACTTAAAATTCAAGAAGTCAGTAGACATGTTTCACGATTGGGCGAATCAAAATGAACTCAAAAAGATACGATGGGCTTTCATCATATTTTCCCTTATGGGAAATTGGTCCTGGACCAACTTTTGGTACAGTGCAGGGGGTATTGAATGCTAATCCTTTCTGAAAACATATATCGCCCATCCCATAGTTTCCCTGCCTCCCTGAAGATAGATATGCTTCTCACGCGTCTTTCGTTTCACTAGCTCGCGGATATCAGGGTCGTCGGGATGGGCTCTGACATACTCATCAACAGCCCACCATTGAAGCGTCTCATAGTGGTCCCAATCGTCGTGATCACTCACGAGCGTGTAAAGGCAGCTTAATCCTTCGTTCTCCCCCACTCTTACATTGTTCCGATGAGTACCAAAATCATCTCTGTTGATTCCTTCTACCTCCAAGTACTCTTTACTCGGTTCCATCAACCAGAAAGGTTCTCCCACTACAATCAGCCCCCCATTCTTCACCATTCCTTTCAATGCTTGAATCGTCCCCAGATGACCACCGTACACCCAACTCGCCCCGATACAAAGGGCCGCATCAAAGGAAGAAGGAACTTCAGGCCTATAATCCGCCCCATCCATCTCCACAAATTCAATATCCGAGTCTGGTACTCGCCTCCGGTGCTTTTCCATGCAATCTCGAATGCAGTAGGGAGAAATATCTACGCCTATACCTGTAATACCATAGAGCTCCGCCAGCCTGATGAGAAACTCTCCTTTTCCACAGGCTACGTCTAGGACACGTTCCCCTCGATTCAATCGGAGGAGTTGGCACAGCCGCTCAAACTTCTCGCTGTTCAATGGATTACACAAGTGGTGTCTTTTATGAGTGATGTCATAATACTTCCATGGATCCATTATTAGTTCACCTAAAACAGCCAGAACTAGTAAAAAAGTCACTAATAGTGTTTTCCAACATAGATAGCGAGCTAGGTTGTCACTAGCAAGTTCAGTTTCAACATAATACAAGCACGCGCTACAGTTTCATTCAATAAAACTTGCTAGTCCAAACCTCAACAATAGAATCCAAAATCTCACTAACTTCAGGAGCGGAAGAATGCTTACCCAAAAATTGAAAGATGATCAATAATTTCTTTTTCATAAGAATCAATGTTGTCGGTTCCAAACGGTCTAAGTTTTTCCACGAGGTCGTTTGGGGTTTGGGTTTGGGATTAAAATTTGACTATTGAAAAAAGAGGGATATGCGAGAAAAACGGGTGATATCTCCACTGGTCCCCGGTGCAAATCCCCGAAACCACACCAAAAAGCCTATTTTAAAAAATAAGGCATAAATATTGTCTATTTTATTGAATAATGCTTAAAATACTATTAATTTCTTAAATTCTCTTTTGAAGATCATAATCACTAATGTTGTCCTGACTAGAAACGGAAGGATTAACCATGATTTTGTAGGGAAGAATCAGTTTCACAGTGTTTGAGCCCTCCACAAATATGGGACAAAAGATATTTGCGTTGGTCGTTATCTAAATGATGGGTGTAAACCTGTGAATGGAAATCAAATGTTCTGTTATCAGTGTGAGCAAACTTCTGGGGGAAAAGGCTGCACAACTTTTGGTGTTTGTGGAAAAAATCCTGAGGTCGCCGCGCTTCAAGACTTGTTGATCTACATGCTTAGAGGATTATCTCAGTTAGCCTTAGAAGGAAAAAAAGTGGGGGTCAAAGATGAGCAATTAAATCTGTTCATATGCGAGTCAGCTTTTGCCACATTAACTAATGTAAACTTTGACCCAGACACATTAATCGAATATATTGCCAAATCAGCAAAGTTTCGTGATGATCCTGCGTGAAAAGGTGCAATTAGCAGGAGGATATGTCGAATTCCATGGTCCAGTTGATTTACTCCTCGAAAAGACGAAGGAAGGTCTGATCCAACAAGGAAAACAGGTTGGGGTGAAGGCTGATCCCTCGATCGATCCTGAGTTGAATGGACTTCACTGGCTCCTAATTTACGGGTTAAAAGGAGTCGCAGCCTACGCTTATCATGCATATCGCCTTGGAAAAAAGGATGACAAAGTTTTTGAGTTTATTCAGCAAGGCCTTGCAGCAACCCTGGACAAATCGCTGGGCATCAATGACTTTTTAGACCTCGCCCTGAAATGTGGCGAAATTAACATCAGAGCCATGGAACTCTTGGACGCTGGAAACACAGAAGCCTACGGTCATCCAGTTCCCACAAAAGTTCCATTAGGACATAAGAAAGGCAAAGCAATCCTAGTTTCAGGTCACGATCTGAAAGATTTAGAGAAAGTTCTGAAGCAAAGCGCAGGAAAAGGAATCAATGTTTACACCCATGGAGAAATGCTTCCAGCTCACGGTTATCCCAACTTAAAGAAATATCCTCACTTTTTTGGCCACTACGGGACCGCTTGGCAAAATCAACAAAAAGAATTTATGAATTTTCCAGGTGCAATTCTGATGACAACTAACTGTATTCAGAAACCTACGAGCAAATACAAAGCAAACATATTCACTTCTGGTCCGGTTGGCTGGCCAGGTGTAACTCACATAGAATCTGACGACTTCTCACCTGTCATACAAAAAGCATTAGAAATGCCGGGGTTTAGCCAAGACAAGAATGACAAAACAGTAACTGTCGGTTTTGGCAGAAACTATTTTCTTTCATTGGTAGAAAACATAACTGAATCAGTAATGAAAGGACACGTAAACTCGTTCTTCCTCGTAGCCGGATGTGACGGTGCTAAACCAGGACGAAATTACTACACCGAGTTTGTTGAGAAAACCCCTAACGACTCTCTCGTTCTAACTTTGGCTTGTGGAAAATTCCGATTCTTTGACAAAGACATAGGTCAGATTGACGGCATCCCCAGATTACTAGATATAGGACAATGCAACGATGCATACTCAGCTGTTAAAATAGCCCAAGCTTTTGTAGAAATCTTCGAAACTGGGATAAATGAATTGCCATTATTCTTTATACTTTCATGGTATGAACAAAAGGCTGTAGCTATTCTACTGTCTCTTTTCCACCTGGGTGTGAAAAACATTCGCTTAGGACCGAGTCTTCCAGTATTTATAACCCCAAAACTACTCGAAATGTTCAATGTAATGCCCTTAAAAACCCCAGATGAGGACCTAAAAGCAATTATCGATTATGTTAATGGTGTTGGTGCTTGAGCCATCAAAAGATAGGATCATGCACACATTATTGATGACGGTTTCAGGCAAATACGGCAGTATTAAAAGAGTCTTTAATTATTAATAATAACGAAACAGGAGTAATTTTTGAAATGTCTTGGCTAAAAGCTATGAGAGAGAAAGAGCCACCTGAACCAGTTAATCCAATTGGAACAGTTGTGATAGGCACTCTTGAACCAGATATTATGACTACTGCTAAAGATATGGTCAGAAGATCACTCAAGTTGGCTCAGTTTAAAACTATAGATGTTGGACGGGGGGTTTCTGCCACAACTTTTGCATCAAAGGCTAAAGAGGCAAATGCTGACATAATTGTTGTTTCTGTTTTGTATTCAAAAGCTAAGAAGAATCTTCCAGAGCTAATTTCTGCCGTAGAACTTGAAGGACTAAAGGACAAAATTGTAATCATGATTGGAGGTGCAGCAGTGACTAAAGAAGATGCTGACAATATAGGTGTACTTTTTGGCGAAACAAGGGAAGACGCAGTAGTTTTAGCTAAGAAAGCAATGGAGCAAAAGCAGAATAGAACTCAATAATTTATTGTCTGAGTAAATCTCTTTTTATGAATGTCTTCTCGTTTTCGATTATAAATTCTTTCTTTTTGAATGAAGTGGGAGATATGAGTGATGTGTCTAAAATGTTGGGGATAAACGAGAGTAAGAGAAGAATAGGCGGGTAAGGATGAAGGTGTGCGTGAACAGAAATATATGTTTGGGTTTTAGATTAAGTTTAATCCTTCAAATCAAAAAAGGGGGAATTGCGGAGTTTCGTCGGGTGATATCTCCACTGGTCCCCTGTGCAAATCCCTGCTATCCCACAATAAACTTGTGATTATTTTTTATGTATTTGAGAACCACTTGATGTTTCAATTTCACCTGGAGTTGCGTTGCCATAATAATATAGTTGGGAACCTCCACTTAGATCAGCATCAAGTGTTCCATCAAGATTTATTGTTGCTTGGCTTCCTCCACTAAGTTCGATGTTGGCATCTTGAACTGAATAGTCTGCAAAATGTAACTGAGTGCCACCCGAAGCGTCAACTGAAAGTTCTCCTGCTGAACCTTCTCCTGTTAATTGGCTACCTCCAGACAATTCGACCGAAAATGGATTACTGGAAATGAAGTCTTCAATTTTTCCTTGGGCTCCACCAGACAATTCTATTCTGTTTATTGCTGGCATTGTTATCTGGATTTTTAGAGTTGCTGAACGTAAGCTTGTACCCCACTTAACTCCTACTTTTAAAGCATCACCTGACTTAGATACTTCAATATGTTCCATTACATTATCATCAGTTGTGACAATCACACTATAAGAACTAGCCTTGGAAATTTCAACATTGAATCCACTCCCAGCATCCACTCCCGTGAAATCGCTGAACTGTTCTTCTTTAGTAACTAAATTTCCTGAACCAACAACTTCGCCAAATAAATGCCCATCACTAAGGAAAAGTACTGTTGATAATAACCCCGCTATAACTACTACAACAACAATAATGATAGCAACAATTGCTGTGGTGCTAAGAGTTTTTCCTTTTGCTTTGTGACTTAATTCTGTTCTATGTATTTCAACATTCGAATCAACTGTCGTTCCACACTTGGAACAAAACTTTGCGCCTTCATCTAGCTTAGTTCCACATTTTGAACAATACACAATCTTTTTCTCCAAAACATTTGATATGATCATGTGAGTATAAAAAAATAATCCGTTAAAAAAGGGGGAGTTTGCGGGATAATAAACGGGTCGAAACTTTGGATGCTACAACAAATAACCAAGTAGCCTTCTTTTCTACATGTGCAGGAGATGCAACCACCACACTTGCGGCTATGAAGGAGATTATAGTCAATAAAGGTTATACACTCGGTGATTGCTTTAGCTGTTTTGGGAAATTTACTTTAATAAAACGAGGACACCCAACAAAAGAGGAATTAAACCAAGCCAAAGAATTCGCCAGAAATCCTAAAAAAATATAATTGCCCCTCGCTAATTTTGAGAATTTCTTGTTCAATTTTGATAGAGGATAGATTTTATCTAAAAAAAGAGGGAAGTGCGGGATAAATAGTGGTGATGTCTCCATTTGTCCGGGGTTCAAATCCCATCGACCCTACCGAACAGCTTATTTTATTAAATAAAGGCTAAAATATGATTATTTGTTTAAATAAATCTTGAAATAGCTTTTGATTTATATTTGCAATTGATTTTTATGCTTCTACGGCAGTTCTTTTCAATAAACCCCTTTCTTTATAGTCTACTATCCAATAGGGTTTCCATGCTAAAGCAACTAAATTAATTCTAATATCAGTCTTTTTGGGTTTAAGCTCATTTACACTCAAATCTTCTGCTACTTTCTCGTATTTTTCCAAAATTTGGTCAACTGCTTTCTTTAGTTCTGCTTCTAACTCTGTAATGTCTTTTTTGGCTCTTGTAATATCTTCTTTTGTTTCATCAAACTCCCTTTTGGCCTTTGATGTCATGCGACGTCTTCTTGCAATGGTAGTAGCCGTAGTTGTTCGTCTACTTCCCATAAAAATACTCAAAACTGATTCTCCAGCTCCAACAAATTCCTCACGCTTTCTTGCTTTATACTCCGCTTCGTCATCAGCCAAATCAAACTCTAACTTACTGAGCTTATCCTCAAGCTTATCCAACTTCTTAGCATATTTTCCTTTCAACTTATCAACTTCGGCATCTCTCTCTTCCCGGGACCGCTGCAAAAGACGAATCTGAAAATCTCTGTCTGACTCTTCTGGGTGTTGAATAACATCTAAATCATTGTTCTTTTTCAGTTTCAAGACACTATTATAATAAAGAAAATCGTTTAGGTCCTTGTTTAACTTTTTAAATTCTGTTGGACTGTTGGCAAGCTCTGGAATCAATTCAAAAAATGCATCTTTGTCAGAAACCTGATCTTTAGTGTTCAATAAATCATTATGTCCCAGCTGTGATTCCTTGGCAGTTTTCCAATCAACAAAGGAAGTCTTCTCCAAATCTTCAATGATTAAATTTTTTTCGATCTGTTCATCGATAGATTGTTTACGATCAAGGAAACGCACAGTTCCACTGCCAAAAATTGCAGGTCTGTAACGAAGTTGAACCTTTTCGACATAAACGTTCACACCAAATTTTTGAATTAAAGACTGTTTTGCTTTATTTTCGCTCACCTCCAACGGGAGAAAAACCTGAGGAATTTCTGGAGAAAGAGTGGGTGGATTTCTAAACAGTCCTTCTTCTTCTATGACACCAGACGACTTTACTTTCAGGTGTGGCTCAAAATCGGTAGTTTTAGAACTGCTCGTTAACTCTTTCTGATTAATCATCAGTTGCCTTATTTGAGGTCTAGTCATAGGGCCTCTGAGATAGCTCATAGCCCAACGTGTGTAAAACACAACTGGCTCGTTTTCATGAACGTTATGGTACAAGAAAACTCTGCTAGAAAGACTGCTTATCAAATCACTATAGTCTTTAGTGTCTATCCCTGTCTGGGAGACAACTCCTTGTAACCCATCAAGGACCCTTTTTTTGTCCCTTTCTGTTTGAAGCTTACCAATAAACCAAGTACCCGTGTTAGTTAACCCCTTATAATCAATGTCAACAGGATTTTGGGTAACCAAAATACAACCCAAACCAAAGGCTCTAGCCTGCTTCAAAAGAGTAATTAATGGTCTTTTAGATGGAGGTTCAGCAACTGGTGGCATGAACCCAAAAACCTCATCAAAATACAACAAAGCCCTCAAACTAGTAGTGCCCGTCTGACCTCTTACCCAAATTAACACTTTCTCTAAAATCAAAGTAACAAAGAGCATTCTTTCCCGTTCAGAAAGATGGGCAAGATAAAAAATACAATGCCTAGGTTTTCCCTTATCATCATAAAGTAGCCTGTCAATATCTAATGATTCACCTTTAAGCCAACTTTGGAAATTGGGCGAAGCAATCAAACTGTTAAAAGCCATCGCTAACTCAAAACGATCTTTTTCAGGATAAAAAGTATCCACATCAAAAACTCCAAGTTTACGAACTGGAGGCTTTTGAATAGAAGAAATCAATATAGCCAAATCTAAATCTTGCTTTTTTTCCCAGAAATACTCAAAAATGGTAGCCAACAAAATTGCTTCACGACTTCTAACAGGATCAGCATTTACACCCGCCAATTCCAACAAAGCCGCTACTGTTCCCGTTATTTGTTCTCTAATAATCTCAGAATTGTCATCAAAACTTAACTTGGGGGCAGCAAGGCTGCTAAGTAAACTAACTGGAATTCCAGCATCAGAGCCAGGAGTAAATATAACAAAATCAGCAGAATCTTGCAGAGCCTTAATCCTAGTGGAATCTATTCCCCAGTCACCTAGCCCGTTACGCCAAAGTTCAGCAGTATATTGGGCATATTCTTCTACTGTTTTTCCTTTCCTTCTTGCGTCATCTGGATTAATCCACGGTTTGAAGTCTAGTGGCTGAAGATTGGGAAATTGTAGCATCAGATTAGTGATGTCTCCTTTCGGGTCAATAATGATAGCAGGAACCTTGTCTAAAGCAGCTTCCTCCAAAAGACAAACACATAAGCCAGTCTTTCCGCTGCCTGTCATTCCAAAACAGACTGCATGAGTGGTCAAATCCCTTGCATCATAATTAACCACGTTTTCAGTAATCTGACTTTTTTTAAGGTCATATTGTGCCCCCAAATAAAAGGAACCTAACTTTTCTGGTGGAGCTTTCAACACTATCCGACTCCTATAACCAATATGCAATAATATCTCATTAGACTAATTAGATTATATCCTTTAAGGCACATTTCAAGAAATAACTCTCAGCATGATTTTCATTTATTGTGGCTAAAATTGCATGTTAAAAAAGGGGATTTTGCGGGATTTTAGCGGGTGAAGTATCAAGCTTTCACTAGAGATATCTCAATTTAGGCTTACTTACCTGCGCGCGCGTGACTTGTGGGTGATTTCACTTGCGCTGTCGCTATGGCTACACTCAGCAAAACTGAAAATAAATGATTATTAAGGCGGTTATCTTGCACAATAGGGCTCCTCGCCTTTCTCGTTGTGATGCTTGACGCATTCTTCGCATTTTCCGTGACGTTTGCACTCTTTCTCAGGACAAGGACAATTTGGAGCAATGTACGTTGACGACATAGTATACGCATGGATTTTGGTTTCATAAAACCCTTTTCGTAAATAGACTGTATTTTCAGCGGCGCAAAAAAAGGTAAAATGCGGGTGATGTCTCCACTGGTCCCCGGTGCAAATCCCTGCGACCCCACCAAAAGGAACAATGGACAATATCTCAAATAGAGTTTTACAATGAAAAAAGTGGATTTGAGGGACATATCACCCGACGGGTCACAGTCCATGCTAGAGACGAGGTCAGACTAGGGTAATAGTCTGAGGCTTTTCTTAATAATAGAAACATAGAATGCCTTGTAATCAAGTCATTGTTGCTTTTCGTTTTTGCTAATTAAATAATATCTTCCGTCCTTTGTTGCAACAACACCAGAAGGTATGATTGTATTGGCACTCATTTTCAGCCACTTTTCATCAAGTTTGAGTTCTTTGGGTGTTTTAGCAGTCTCTTCAGAAGTAGCTCCCGCTTCTTTGAGTGCCTTTTTAGTGCGCTCCAATACCCATCCTGCATAAGCTGCTACTGCCAATTGATTCACCTCCTTATCCTGTCAATCCAATTGATATCAAACTAATTCCCAAAAAAAGAAAACTTCAATAATTTACTTGTTTCTTTTTTCTGCTCAAACTTAATCGCTTTCATTGTTTGTTTTAGAGTATATAATACCATGTTTTAGAACGATTAAAAAAGGGGGAGTTTGCGGGAAATTCAGTGGTGATATCTCCATTGGTCCGGGGTTCAAATCCCGCTAGACCACACCAAAACGCTTATTTTAATAAATATGGATTAAATTGAGGTTATTTTAATAAATAAAGCGTAAAATAAAAAAATTGGTAGGTTTGATTTTTTAGTTAAAATCAAAATCCACTACCGTCTGGAACACAATCGCCGGAATTTGGGGCTGGTCCCGGGCTATCTCCATTCTGCCAATGATCTGCTTCAAACCCTCTGCCATCTGACACGCCATCACCAGCGTAAGGTGCTGGTCCAAGAGTATTAGCCGCTGCTACAGTTCCACAAAGCATGCTAGCAAAAATCAAAAGCAATATTGCGACGCTTACAATTTTTCTCATTTTTACTGCCTCAGTGTTTTCTGTTTATGATATATGTCTAAATTCGATATAAGGGACATTGTGGAAAATCCGTTTCAAAAAATGAAACACCTGAATTTTTTTTAAAATGTTTCTAAAAAAGGAGTTTGCTGGAATTAATCGGTTGATGTCAATATATGTCCCCCTATGTAAATACCATCGACCCCGCCAAAATTGCTTATTTTCTGAAATAAGTCCTAATTTGGAAATATTTAGTAAAATATGGTTTTAAAATGAGTTTGTTTGTTAATTTTTGGTTTTGGAAATAACTTTTCTGTCGTAATAGAACTAACTGTTTCAAGAGAATGTGTGCGTCTCGGTGGCTTGTATGTTTTCGCTCGTTTTGTTCTTCCATTTTGAATTCTTGTTGTATCTATGGAGAACCAATAACAACACAATAATGTTTATTAAGAATCAATATACAATATATGTATTAAGGTGAAATGAATGGTAAACGTAACAGGATACCATGTTCTCTTCTACGGAAGTCCAACTGGGTATCAAACAAATAGGGCACAAATTAGTCTCTACAACAACAGCAAAGTAGTCGCATATATCCGATTCAATGACTCTGGTATGACTTTCGAAAACGACTATGTTTCGGGTGATATCATAAGGATGCATCTTCCATCCAGTATGTTCGAAAATGTGCTTGATGTTCTTCGAAATGAAAAACCAATCAACGTCTACTTTGCAGCAAATAGAGGATTCCTCGGAACGGGAAAAGAGCCCGTGGGTGAAGGAGAAACCCCCTAACCCTGATTTTCTGGTGATAAAAAATGGTTTACAAGGTTTACATGGTTGAAAACTATGTACCTTCGGTACGACCGAAAAAATGAGCGCCCCTGGATCATCTTCCATTATAAAGTAGATGGAAACTGGCGTAATGTAAACTGGTTCCCTCCAAAAGAAAACGCAGTATATATAGCTGATTTGCTTCGAAACGAAAAACCAATCTACTGGGTACCTGAAGGAAACTACATCACAACTAGCACTGAAGTTATCGGAGAAGAAGAGACATAATCAATAATGCTTAGCTTTCTCTGTTTTCCTTCTTTTTTATTGTCAAGTCTTGAGTTTCGTTAGGAGATAATTATTAATGCTATTATTCGGCTCATTATCAGTATAAGACCTATAACAATTAGTTTTGAGAGAAAAATTTTCTTATCGCCTAGAAAAAAACTGAATAATAACTCAGGCCATAACATTTTCTTAGACAATCAATATACTTTCTATTTTATTTCTATTTGTAACATTACTATATCATATTATGTTTGGGTTTGTTGATTAAATTTTTACCATATGTGTAAAAAAAGGGAATTTGCGGGATAAAAACGGGTGATATCTCAATTGGTCCCCGGTAAAATCCCTACTGCTAAAGTGGACATATCTTAAGAATTAATAAAATGGGAGTTTTGCAGGAGATTTTTTCCCCTGCGAAGAGAGTTCAAATCTAAACTTATAGATTTGGACCGGGTGGTTTACCCTGTTGTCGTTGTTAGCTAACTCTCACTACTATCAGGCGAGGTCGAAGCGGTCAAGGTTCATTACCTTGTTCCATGCTGCTACGAAGTCGTGCAGGAACTTTTCCTTGGAATCCTCGCATGCGTAGACTTCCGCCAAAGCCCGGAGTTGGGCGTTCGAACCGAAGATGAGGTCGACACGAGTGCCAGTCCACTTGAGTTTGCCTGTTGTGCAATCACGACCCTCAAATACACTTTCATCTTCTGAGTTTGCCTTCCATGTCGTGTTCATGTTAAGCAGATTCACAAAGAAGTCATTTGTGAGCATCTCTGGCCGCTTGGTGAAGACACCATGCTGGGACTTTCCAAAATTCGCATTCAAAACGCGCATACCACCAACAAGAACCGTCATTTCAGGAGCGGTAAGCGTCAGCAGCTGCGCACGATCAACCAGTAGTTCCTCTGCCGATACAGCGTATTTGGTTTTGAGATAGTTACGGAACCCATCTGCAGCTGGTTCAAGTACGGCAAATGACTCCACGTCGGTTTGCTCCTGCAATGCATCCGTGCGTCCTGGCGTGAAGGGAACAGTTATTTCGTAACCAGCATTCTTGGCAGCTTGCTCAACACCTGCGCACCCACCAAGGACAATCAAGTCAGCGAGCGAAACCTTCTTGTCGCCGGACTGCGTGTCGTTGAATGCCTTCTGGATACCCTTGAGGTTTTCGAGCACTTTAGCCAGTTGTTCAGGCTGGTTGATTTCCCAATCCTTTTGTGGCGCAAGACGGATACGCGCTCCATTTGCGCCCCCGCGCTTATCGGAGCCACGGAACGTAGATGCCGACGCCCAAGCGGTCGAGACCAGCTCCGAGATCGACAGACCCGAGGCAAGGATCTCACTCTTAAGGTCTGCGATGTCTTGGCTATTGATGAGCTCATGATCGACTGTGGGCACTGGGTCTTGCCAAATGAGATCTTCCTCAGGAACCTCCGGGCCCAGATAGCGAGAACGGGGGCCCATGTCCCGGTGCGTCAGCTTGAACCACGCCCGAGCAAACGCATCTGCGAATTTCTCCGGGTTCTCGTGGAACCGCTTCGCGATCGGCCGATAGATCGGATCCATCCGCAACGACATGTCTGCTGTGGTCATGATGGTCGTAACCCGCTTCGAAGGATCGTGAGCGGCTGGCGCGAGATCCTTTTCGTCCGGATTGACCGGAACCCACTGCCAGGCACCAGCGGGGCTCTTTACCAAATCATAATCGTAGCCGAACAACATGTCGAAATAACCCATGTCCCACTGAGTCGGTTTCGGCGTCCATGCGCCTTCGATGCCACTGGTAATCGTGTCATCCCCTTTGCCGCTACCAAAACTGCTTTTCCAGCCAAGACCCTGCTCTTCAATACCGGCAGCTTCTGGCTCAGGACCCATAAGGGTGGGATCACCAGCTCCATGACATTTACCGAATGTGTGTCCACCGGCGATGAGTGCCACCGTCTCTTCATCGTTCATCGCCATACGTGCAAAAGTTTCTCGAACGTCTCGACCCGACGCTACCGCACTAGGTTGGCCGTTTGGACCTTCCGGATTGACGTAGATTAGCCCCATCTGCACAGCAGCAAGCGGATTTTCAAGATCCCTCTCCCCTGAATACCGTTTGTCACCCAGCCAGGTGGTTTCGGAACCCCAGTAGACGTCCTCTTGCGGCTCCCAGATGTCCTCGCGTCCACCGCCAAAACCGAAGGTCTTAAATCCCATCGACTCTAGAGCGCAGTTGCCGGCGAGGATCATCAGGTCGGCCCATGATATTTTTCTGCCGTATTTCTGCTTGATCGGCCAAAGCAAACGGCGCGCCTTGTCGAGGCTAACGTTGTCCGGCCAACTGTTGAGAGGCGGGAAACGCTGCGCGCCCCCGGATACACCTCCGCGGCCGTCGCCGGTGCGGTAGGTGCCTGCGCTGTGCCATGCCATCCGGATGAAGAGTCCCCCGTAGTGACCGTAATCGGCCGGCCACCAATCCTTCGAGTCGGTCATCAGCACATAGAGGTCCTTCTTCACGGCTTCCAGGTCAAGTTTCTTGAATTCATCAGCGTAGTTGAACTCCTTGCCCATCGGATTAGAAAGGGGGAATGCTGGTGCAAAATATTCAGGTTCAACTGGTTTGGCCACCAGTCTCGGTTCGATTTGCGAGTGCGGCTAGTTTTTAGCCTCTTTTTATCATTCAAAATAGTCTAA
>CAVOMX010000009.1:0-119553 GCA_963697165.1 Candidatus Bathyarchaeota archaeon | reverse complement strand
ATGATCTTGTGGTCGAGTCGCCCCGGCTTCTGCGCAGGCGCCAATCTGCGGGAGCTGTCCGAGGGGATCACCGCGCACCGCAACCGGCTGACCCGGGGCACCGCCCGCCTCGGGCAGCGCTTCGGCCCCGCGACCCGGGGGGTGCTCGATCGCGCGATGCTGTCGGCGGGCCCGCTCCTGGTCCGCTCTGGCTGCGTCGGTTCATCGAGCGATCCGTCCGTGTTCGACACGTTCGATCAGGCCAATATCGTCACCATCGCCGCCGTGCACGGGGTGTGTTCGGCGGCGGCTTCGAGCTCGGCGCTCACCGCCGATCGAATCGTCGCCGACCGCACCGCACGGTTCTGCTTTCCCGAGCTGCGGCTGGGGCTTCCCCGGCTTCGGTGGGAATCCACGCCTGCAGCGCGACGTGGGCAACGCGGTCGTCCGCGATCTGTTCCTCACCGGCCGCAGCCTCCAGGCGACCCGAGCGTTCGAGCTCGGCGTGGTGGCCGGGCCTGCGTGCCGGACGGGGGCGCTGGATGCGGCCCGCCGGCTCGCGGCCGAGGCGCTGAGTTCGACCGGCCGACGGTCGCGGCCGCCAAGCGACTCGCCAAGCCGCTGCCCCGCGAGGCGCTCGACGCCGAGAGGCGGTGTTCTGCGCGCTGGCGATCCGGCCCGAGGTGTTCGAGGCGCTGAAGCGCTTCGTGAACGACGCGAGCGTCCGGCCGTACCTGCCGCTGCCGGAGGGACCGATGGAGGATGCCGTGGACGGCGCTGCGTTCCGAATCGAACCGTTCGCCCGGCTGTCCGTCCTCGCTTCGGCGAGCGTGGCCGGCCGCTGCCGCCGAGGCCGATCTCTTCGAAGGACTCGGAATCGACAGCCTCCAGGCGCTCGACCTCCTCACCGATCTCGAGGACGCATTCCGGATCGAGATCCCCGACTACGAGCTGCAGGACGTGCGCACGCTGTCGGGCCTCGCGGCCGTGATCCGGCGGCGTCTGTGAGCACACTACCGAACGTCGTCGACCCCTCGAGGTTCGCGGGCACGAGACGCCGTGGTCGGCGCGGCGCCATCGCTGGGCCCGGCGCTCGACGATGCGTTGATCCAGCACACGGGGCTGACTGCGCTCGTCGAGGCCGACCGAAAGCGCGAGACGAGCCGGTGGACCTACCTCGACAGTCGACCCGACCGCCCGCCGGGTGGCGAGCCGCCTCCAGGACGTGGGCGTCGGCGAGGATGACCGCGTCGCGATCCTGACGACCAACCAGCCGCGGTGGCTGCTCACCGCGATCGCCGCGCTGCGGCGGGGGGCCGTCCTGGTGCCGCTGGATGCGCGCCTGGAGCCCGGCCAGCAGCGGGCCCTGATCGCGCACTGCCGGCCCGCCGTGCTCGTCGCCGACTACCCGACGTGGCGGCGCCTCGCGCTCGAGGCCGGACCGCTCGGGGCCGGACCGCTCGAGGCCGGGGCCGTGTGGGTGCTCGAGGCCCCCGACGGCGCCGAATCTCGGCGGCGCCGAGCGGTGGGAGGACCTGCCCGAAGGCACCGGCGACGCCGTGCCGCGCCCGCCGACGATCTCGCGACCATCGTGTACTCCTCGGGCACCGGCGGCACGCCCGAAGGGCTGCGTGCTGACCCACGGCAACTACCTCGCGCAGTCGCGAGTGCTGCTGCAGCGCAGTGTCCCGATGCCGGGCGGCGACCGTACTTCTCGGTGCTGCCGACGAACCACGCGATCGACTTCATGGTCGGCTTCGTGGGGCCGTACGTCTGCGGCGCGACCGTCGTGCACCTGCGCACGCTGCGTCCCGAGTTCGTGCGCGAGGCGTTCCCGCGCTACCGGATCGCCTGCATGGCGGTCGTGCCGATGGTGCTCGACAACCTGCGCGCCGGCCTGCAGGCCCGCTTCGACGGGCAGCCTCCCGTCCGCCGCGCGCTCTTCCGGGCCCTGTGGGCGCTCAACCGGGCGCTGACCCGCTCCCGCCCGAACGTCGCGCTGAGCCGCGTGCTGCTGCGGCCGGTGCACCGCGCGTTCGGGGGGCGGCTGCGGGCGCTCTTCACCGGCGGCGCGTTCACGCGGCCCGACACGATCGAGTTCTTCGGCTCGCTCGGCATCCCGGTGCTCAACGGCTACGGGCTCACGGAGGCCGGCACGGCGGTGACGCTCAACCGACGTCGAGGCCAACCGCGCCGACACCGTCGGCCAGCCGGTGCCCGGCACCGAGGTGCGCGTTCTCGACCCGGACGCGGAGGGCGTCGGCGAGGTGGTCGTGCGCGGCCCCACGGTCATGGCGCGGCTACCGCGACGACCCGGAGCTCACCGCGGAGACGATCGTCGACGGCTGGCTGCACACCGGCGACCTCGGACGCCTCGAGCCGACCGGGCACCTGCAGGCTCTTCGGACGCCGCAAGAACATGATCGTGACCGCCGGCGGCAAGAACGTGTATCCCGAGGACGTCGAGGTCGTCTTCCACGGCCTGCCGGTCGCCGAGTACTGCGTCTTCGCCGAGCACGTCGTGTGGCCCGAGCGGCGGGACGAGCGGCTCGTGATCGTCGTCCGCCCGCGGCGAGGACGGGCGGCCGCTGGCTCGACGAGCTCCGGCGCCGCAACCGCACCCTCCCCGAGTACAAGCGCGTCGCACGCGTGCCTGGAGTGGCCCGACGAGTTCCCGCGGACGGCGTCGCTGAAGGTGAAGCGCACCGTGCTGGCCGACAGCCCTGCGCGCCGTCGAGCCCGCCGCGCCTGGTCGACCTCGCATGATCGCCATCGTCAATCCCGCCGCGGGCGGCGGCCGCTGCGGGCGGCGCGCCGACGAGGCGCTCGCGCGCCTGCGCGCCGAGGGCGTCGCGATCGAGGAGATCCTGCGCACCGAGGGGCCCGGGCACGCGATCGAGCTGACGCGGGAGGCGGCGGCGGCCGGCGCGCGCGCGTTCCTCTCCGTGGGCGGCGACGGCACCGCCGCTCGAGATCGTGAACGGCCTGCCGCTCGGCGGGACCGCGAAGGACGACGCGCGCGTCGTCCTGGGTTTCCTGCCGCTGGGGACCGGAAACTCGTTCCTGCGCGACTTCGGGAAGGGCGACGAGGCCCACGCGCTGCAGGCGCTGCGGGAGGGGCGGCGGCTCGCGGTCGACGTCGTGCGCCTCGTTCCACCGCGGCGGGGAGCTGCGCTCGATCAACCTGCTGTGCCTCGGATTCCCGGCCGACGTCGCGACGGTGACCAACCGGCGGTTCAAGCCGTTCGGTGCGGCGGGCTACTTCGCGGCGGTGCTGGTTGCTGCGGTCGCTCGCCGCGCCCGCGCCTTCCCGCTCGAGATCGACGGCGGCACGCGCGACGAGGAGCGCTGACTCTGCTGTCGTTCTCCAACAGCCGCTTCACCGGCGGCGGATGTGCATCGCGCCGCACGCCGATCCGCGCCGACGGCGACGCTCGAGCGTGATCCGGATCGGGCCGATGGGCCGGCGCACGCTTCCTGTCGTGCGTTCCCGAAGATCTTCGCGGGCACGCACCTCGACGCTGCCCGAGGTGCGACATCGGCCGCGCCCGCGCCGTGGCGTCGCTCGAGCTCGGGCCGGTCGACGGTGATGATCGACGGCGAGGTCCGGACCCTGTCGCTCCGCGCTCGGTCGAGATCGCTGCCCGGCGCGCTGGACGTCGCGGCATGAGCGACGATCAGAGCGCTAGCGTCCCCGTCGAGTCCGGCGCGCGATCGGGATGAGCGCGGCCAGCGCTTCGCGCTGCCACTCTGGGGCAGCCGGCTCGCTGGCGGCCGCCGATGCTCGCGGGCTGGTCGCGATGTCTCATCGGACCGTGCTGCGTCGCCATCGCACCGAGTTCCTGCGCGGCTGTCTACCGCGGGCAGGTGCGCGATCACCGGCGCGCGCGTGGAGGGCGGTCGTCGCACCCGGCGTCGATCCGAACCGGCCGTACCTCTTCGCGCGAACCACGTCAACCTGCTTCGACCACGTCACGCTCTACACGGCCACGCCGCACTTCAAGCAGGGCCTGGAGCTGCGAGCGCACTTCAAGATCCCGGTCTACGGCTGGTTCATGAAGGCCCGCGGGGCACCATCCCCGTGCGCCGGGGCGCGACGGCCAGACGCGCCGACGAGCTGCAGGAGCGCTTCCAGCGGGAGATCGCGCGCGGCCACTCGATCCTGGCCTTCCCGGAGGGGCACCGGACGACCGACCGGCGCGTGGGCCCGTTCCGGACCGGGTCTTCCGGATCGCGCGGGATCTCGTCGACTCCCGATCGTGCCCGTCTCGGTGACCGGGATGTACCGAGATCAACCGCGCAGGGAACGTGGTTGATCCGCCCGGGCGCGAGGTGATCGTGTACGTACGACCCGTCGACCCCGACGGCGGGGCGACCGACGAGCAGATCGCCAGCGCTCGCCGACCAGGTGCGCGCGGTGATCGCCGGCCGCATCGACGCCTGCGCGAGCCCCCGATGAGCGACCCTACACGATGGCGCGTCGCGCCGGGGCCAGCTGAACCGCGAGGCGCGCCGGGGCCCGAATCGACGACGCGCGTTGACGGTGTTCGCCGGAGCGCGGCTACCACCGGACCAGTGTCACGCGACTCGTCAAGGCCGCCGGCGTCGCGCGCGGCACGTTCTACCTGTACTTCGACAGCAAGGAGGCCATCTTCCCCGAGCTGCTGGACGACCTCCTGCGCACGCTGCGTTCGAACGTCGTCGGGATGGACATTCGCCCCAGGCGGCGCCGATGCGAGAGCAGCTGCACCGGACCGTCGTGCGACTGCTGAGCACCGTCAACAACCGGCCCCTCACCCGCATCATCTTCCGCGAGGCGGTGGGGCTGGACGCCGCCGTCGACGAGCGGCTCGCCGCGTTCGACGACCAGCTGTACGGGTTCGTCGCCAACTCCCTGCGGCTCGGCGCGTCGTTGGGGACCGTCCGGCAGCTCGACGCCGATGTCTGCGCGGTGGCCGTGGTCGGCGCCCTGCGGGAGATGGTCTGCGCTACGTTGTGCGCGACGATGCCGAGCTCGATCTCGACGCGGTGGCCGCCGCGGTCATCGATCAGCACCTGCGGGGGCTGCTGAATCGCCCGTAGTGGGTGGGCCCGGATGTATCCGGATCAGGGCGAGGGTCGAGGACGGCCCTCGGGAGCCCGATGAGCAAGCCGGTCAACCCAAATCCGCGGGACGATCCAACGTCAGGGCTCGCGGGGCTTCGTGCTCCCGAGCAGCCCCTCCAGGCGATCGAGCTCCGCCCGCGCGGCGTGGGGATCGTCGGTGGTGGCGCGGTGGCGGCCAATCTGGGCGTCGAGGTAGCGGGCGAGCCAGGCCGTATCGGGTCGGTCCCGCACAGGAGCGCTGGCCATGGCCCGCCCGCCGCAGCGCAGCACGAGGAACCAGCCCTCGCCGGGCAGGGACGCGAGCTCGCAGCGGTCGAGCTCCTCGAAGGCCACCTCGGTGGAGCCGTCGCTGTCTTCGAGGGTGATCCCGCGCGCGTGGACGGAGACGGTCGTGCGCTGCCGGGCTGCAGACCCGCGAACCGCGGGGGCCCCGTCAGCTCGAACGATGCGCCCCGCGGCGTGACGCGCGTCTCTTCAGGCTGCGGGGCGCGAGGGTCTCGGCGCCGTCGGCGGTGGGATCGGGGAGGT
This sequence comes from Candidatus Bathyarchaeota archaeon, assembly GCA_963697165.1. Lineage (GTDB taxonomy): Archaea > Thermoproteota > Bathyarchaeia > Bathyarchaeales > Bathyarchaeaceae > Bathyarchaeum. The sequence continues at coordinate 113,940 of CAVOMX010000009.1, read as the reverse complement.
CCATGTCTGCGGAGTACCCGGGGCGAGGTCCCGCGACCACCGAGCACTCCGAGCGCCGGGGGCGGCCGCCGTCGGCCCGATCATCCCCGGGGCGAGAGCTCGCGCAGCCGCGCGGACAGCGCCCTGCGGCGAGGAGGGCGCATATCCGGGTCCAGCTTGTCGCCGTGGTAGCAGGCCTGGGGGGCGAGGAGCTTGGCGGCGAACATCCCCTCGTGGCGACGCGACAGTCGGTGCCGTGGTGGTCGATCACCTCCGCGGCCACCAGCGCGCCGCTCTCCGGCGGCGCCCTCCATCCAGCCCTGGAAGTCGAGGGAGGTGTGCTCGCCGCAGAAGTGGAGGTTGCCGACCCGTCGGCCCTCCTGGCCGTAGAACGACCACTGTTCCGGGGGTGTAGCAGGCGTAGCTGCCGAGGCTCCACTCGAACGACGGCCCAGTGCACTCCGGACGGCGGTCCCGTCGAACGCGGCGTCGGTCCCGGGCGAGATCGCTCCAAATCGGGGAGCAGCGAGCGGGAACCACTCGAGCGTGCTGCCCGCGCGCCGAGGCGACGCCCTGCTCGCCGCCGAGGAAGTTGGTGAGCACGCCCCGGAGGCCCCCTCGCCGACGGAGGCGTCCCAGGTCTGCCGGAGGGGCAAATCCGTCGTGGACGAGCCCGTGGCGTTGTGGTCGTCCCACCACGGGCGGCGGGCGAAGCCGCCGATCACCTTGGCGTTCGTCCCATAGCCGAGCGTGTCGATGATCGCTTGCTTGTCGGGATCGCAGTCGAAGACGTCGACGGTGACCTGACGGAGCTTCGTGAACGGGATGGCGAGGACCACGTGATCGGCGTAGTCGATGAACCGCTCCCCCGGCCCCTTCATCTCCACCTCGTACCCACCGACGAGGTGATCCCCGGATCGCCACCAGTCCGGTGTCGAACACGACGCGGCCCGGTGCGCCGACGGCGCCGTACAGGGCGGTGGCGGTGCCGTTGCCGCCGTGGGCGTGGCTGCCGTCGTGCTCCAGTTTCGGAACGGATTGGGCGAAGGCGTCGATGAGGTACACGAGGTTCAGCGCCGACTGGGCGCTGGTCTCGAGCCCGTACCCCCCCGGTAGGCGCTCGTCAGCACCGCGTGGAGCTCGGGGGTACGCGCTCGTGGGGGCACGCGCTCCAGGTAGTCGGCGAGGGTGCTCTGGTCGAGGAGCGCGTAGTCGGCGTCGCTCGACTGGCGGCGTCGAAGTCGGCCGCGATGAAGGGGAGCCACGTCGGCAAACTGTGCGACGATGTTGTCCTCGGACACCGCGGCGCCGTCGACCGACCAGGTGTCCCGCACCATGCCCTGGCCGCTCGGCGGCGAAGCGATCGTCGAGGGGGATCGAGAACTCGTCGGCCAGCTCGTGCAGGGTGAGGTGGCCCAAGTCGATGAAAACTCGCCCCCAAACTCATCTGGCGACCCCCGCGAGCAGGTTGCGGCCCGTGAACATCCGCCCGCCCACCCGGTCCTGGGCCTCGTAGACGACGGTGAGTTCCCACGTCGCCCTGCACGAGCCGCCACGCGCAGTGCAGGCCGCGATCCCGGCGCGAAGAACGATCGTGCGGCCTCCGAAGACCTCGAGCCGACAGCCCGCGGCCACCCGGCGCGATCCCCGCACACAGGCCCATTCGGATGAGATCCCGGCGAGCGATCCCACCGCGGGGCTGACCCGACGCACGGCGTGCCGCTCGAGTCAGGTTCGACATCAACAACGTCCTTGACAACGGACCTCCATACGTTGCGAGCACCGGAAGGTCTCGATCCGACTTGATGGCAAATCTGCAATTTTAGAGAACATGGCCTCGGGCCGTGGATCCGGTACGGATCTCCGCTGGCCCCGGAGGTGCGGGGGGTAGACGAGCACGGCGCGACAATCCTCGACGTGCTGGCCGGGATCGCCCGGCCGCCCCTGGACGTGGGTGCGGCCAGGTGGTCCACCTCCTGACGCGCGCCCCCTGCGACGTGTGGGTGGCGCCGGGGCGGTTCGAGGTCCAGTTCCTCCACCGGCCGCGGCGCGAGCCGCACCGCTACGTCGTGCGGGCGACACCCGCGGTGAGTCGGCGACCTGAGAGCGCGATGGGTGCGCCCGAGGTCGTGGAGCCCCTCGTCGGCGTCGTACCCGGGGGCGCCGGGAACGGGGTGTACCGCCGCAGCCGGTGCGCGGTGTGGCTGGCTCCCGCGTCCCGACGGTCTCGACATCCGGATCCGCGACGTGCCCGATGGAGAGGAACTGCCGAAGCCGGTTTCCGTGCCGGACACCGGACCCTGTCGGCTGCCGGTGCCGTGCCGCCGTGGACGCCTCCCACGCCGAGGCACCAGCCGAACCCCGGCGCGCACGCCTGCCCGCACTGCGGCGCCGCGCCCCCCGTCGTTCCGGGCGCTCTCGGAGGATCGTGCCCTGGTGTGCGTGGACCGCGGTTGCTCCTTCGAGGTGCCGGTGTCCGACCGGACCGCCGCGGTCGAGCGCGCGCAGCGCACGGCCGGGGTGCCCGATCTCGCGGATCGGCTGTCCTCGCTGTCCGGCAGTGACCGGGCCACCCGTCGCTGGAGGTGTCCGGCCTCAGGCCGCCGCCCGACGGCCCACCGATCTGCTCGCCCAGCACCGCCGCGATCCATTCGTGCGCCCCGCGGTGGTCGATCAGCGCGCGCTGGCGTGGTGGACGCCCGGATCTTCGAGCAGATACCCGACAGCTTCGATGCGGTGGGACTAGCCCGGTAGCGCCGCCGGGCACGGCGAGCGCCGTGGCGCTGGCGAGCCAGGACAAGGTGTGCAGCGCGATCCGCTCCCTGGAGGTGGTCTCCGATCCGACGAACCGGCGCTCGCGCCGATCGCCGCCGACCGCCGGCGCACGGGAGCGGACGTGGTGCGGCTGTGCACCAGCCACCGCACGCCGCGGCTGGCAGCGGTTCGAGGGGCCGCGAGCTGGCAGCACTTCCGGATGTTCGCGTGGGTGACGGCGGGCGCGATCCGGGCGGGCGCCGCCTCGAGGGCGACGTGCTGCGCGAGCACCTGGGACACACCTCGCCGTCGTCGACGGACTGCGAGGCGCCGGGCTGCCGCTCGACGCTCACCGCCTGACCCTGCACGTCGATCCGGCCCACCGGAGCTGGATCGAGCCGCTGCTGGCGATGCCGGTGCTGCGGGGCGCCGGGACGGTCGTGCCGCGCCGGGCGGTACTACCGCTGCCGGCGGTTCGTTCTGGACGTTCAGATTACGAGGCGTGGGTGAACCTCTCGGATGGCGGGCTCGTGGACTGGAGCCAGCAGCCTGCGCGAACCGCAAGGAGCGTCTGTTCGTCAGCGCGCTCGGCACCGAGCGCCTGGCTGTGCTCAAGCGCCGCGCCCGGTGAGCGATGCCGGCGCTCGCCGGCGGACCTCGCCGATCAGCGCGCGCAACACGTCGGTGGCGGTGCAGCATCGCCCGCAGATCGTTGTCCGGGCCGATGACGGGCAGGCACCCCACCTTCTGAATCGCCAGGGCGCTCCGCGGCCTCCCGCACCGACGTGTCGCCGACCACGGTCGCGGTCGGGGGGCTGGCGATCTCGGCGAGGAACCGATCGGACGCCGCGTCGACCTCCTCGAGATCCCGGTGGTCCGCGATCCCGACGAACCGACCCTCGTACACGACGGGGAGGTGGCGATCCCGTGGTGCTTCAGCGCGAACCGCGCCCGCTGCAGCGTCGACTCGGGCTCGGCGACCCATCCCGCTCGTGGCGATCGGCGAGCGGGGACGTTGTCGAAGTACCCCGCAGCGAGGCGCATCGCGTCGTACTCGGTGAACACGCCGATCGGAGATCCGTCCTCCCCGACGACCGCCACGAGGTCCCCGCTGGCGCTCAGGAGCTGCAACAGCAGGCTCTCCAGAGGCAGATCCGGCGGAGCCGTCGGGATCGGGACGACCGCGGCCGCGAGGTCTCCGCCGGCGGCGTGGCCTCGGATGGCGGCTTCCTGGGACGGTCGCCCACGCCGCCCGGCACCGCGACCAGCAGGTGGCGGACGTGGAGACGACGCATCCGCTCGGCGCAGGCGGCGAAGCCGTCGCCCGCTCGGCGAACAGCGGATCGGCGTTATCACGTCGGCTGCGGTACGCACCGGAACTCCGTGCGGGGGTGGACGGCCAGAAGTTAATTGCAACACGCGTGCCGTGCTTCCCGGAACCCTCGGGGGACTCCGCCCGGGCCGCGCCGTGTGGCATTCCGAACAACGATTCGGGCGCAATCGGTGCGCGGTCCTTCATAGAACGCGGTGGGGAACATGGCATCCAGTCGTGCTGACCGCGGGAGAAGCGATCGTAGCGGTACACCGTGATCCGCCCGGTGATCGGAGCCGGGCGGGATCGCGGATGTCTACCCGTCCGCCACACCGCGCTCCAGACCGAGCACGCGCTGAAGGTCCTGAAGTTCACCGGCCCGGCGCTTGCGCAGCGCCTGATCGACGAGGGGCGCGTCCAGGCGAAGATCCGGCACCCGAACGTGGTCGCAGTCAGCGACGCGTTCGAGGTCCGGGGCATGCCGGCGCTGGTGATGGATATGCTGACGGCCCCGATCTCTCCCGCTGGCTGAGGCGTTCGGTCTATCTCGATGCGGCGGAGCGCCTGGTCCTGCGGTATTCGCCGCCGTGTGGGCGCTGCGCACGATGCTGGCGTGATCGACCGCGATTCTCAAGCCCGCCAACGTGCTGCTTGGCGCACAGGGGCCGGCATTTCCCAGGTAGTCATCGGCCGGTCAGCTTCCCAGCGCAGCGCTGGGCACACCCAGGGCTTGCCCTGATGACATCGACGACATGCGCTCAGTAGATCCGGAACGCCGCCACGGTGGATCGGCGCGTGGACATCCACTCCCTCGGCTGCATCCTGTACCGGCTCGTGACGCACGAGCGGGCGTTCCCGAGGAACTATCGAGCGCCTGGTGTTCACTACGCCACTGGCAGGGACGCGCCCCTCCCCGACTCGGTCCCGAGCGCCTCGCCACCACGATTCAGTGCTGCCTGGCGGTGGATCCCGACGACCGCCCGCAGGACTGGCGCGAGGTGTTGGAGCTGCTCGCGGACGAAGCCCGAGTTCCGCACCGATCCACAGATCCCCATCTCTGCGGGGCCCATCACCAGCTCCCCGTGGCCCGCCGCGATTCCCTCGGGGGCCACCGGGCACACGGGGCCTTCCGGCACCAGGCTGCTCGGTCGCATGGTGCTCTTCATCTCGCTCGTCGGCTTCCTCGGGACGGCGGCGTTGTCGCTCGCGGCGGTGGGGGTCACTGGTGGGCCTGATGCGGGACGAAGGCCACGATTGACGGGGCGGCCCCCTGCCCCACGACCGGTGGCCTCCTCGGCTACACGCGCCTCGCCCCGTGGGTGTTCGACAACTCCCCCCGGTTCGGTCTGGAGCGTCCGCGGGGAGGTCGAGGTGGGTCCGTTGCCGGGCGACTCCAGGGACGCCCCCCCCGCGTGCCTCCTCCGCCACGCGCGGCCGCGCGACCCGCTGGTGCAGCGCCCCGGCGAGGAAGCCCGATGGATCCCCGTCCACGGCGACGACATCACGCGCGGCCCGGCGGATGCGCCGGTCGCGGCGATCAGGAAGGGCGTGCCGCGGGCAAGCGCTGCGCGAGCTGGTGATGCAGCCTGCGCATCGGCTGGCTGATCTACGCGGCCTTCCTCGGGAAGCGCCCCCGCGCCGGCGCGACCTGGACCCTGAAGGCGCCGAGGTACGTGTTCGCGGAACCCGACCCGGACGCGTCGGTGGTGTGCGCTTGCGCAGCGGCGCCGTGCTCAACGTGTACGAGTTGCCGGTGGAGGCCGACGGGGGTGGCGGGCGGCCCAGTCGCTGGCCGAGGCCTTCCTGGAGTGAGAAACGACCGGACGAGTCCGCCGGCGCCAGGCTCCACGCCATCGTCGGCGACGTACACGGCTGCCTCGGCACCTTCAAGCGCCTCGAGGACCGGATCGCGCGCGACGCGGCCCGAGAGGGCCTCGAGCCGCTGGTGGTGTTCGTCGGGGACATCGTCGATCGCGGCCCCGATTCGGCCGGCGTCGTGCGCCACCTGCGGGAGGGGGTCGCCGCCGGCACCCACGCCGCGATCCTCGTGGAAACCACGAGGAGATGATGCTCGCGACGATTGAGGCGTTCGCGCCGCAAAAACTGCTGTCGGCGGCGGACTGCGCGCTGCATCCCGCCGTCGTGCCGTACGGCGAGGCGTGGGAGCGACAGCGAGACGCGTCGTGAAGTTGGCTGCCGCGCGAGTCGTTCTGCTGGTTTCGCGCGCTGATGTGGCTCGCCCAGGGCGAGGCGCCGATGCTGAACTATGCACCTCGTCTCCGGCCGAGCCCGCGACTGTGGCGGACCTCGACGATTTGCGGTTCCTTTGCGCGCTGCCGATGGTGTTCCGCTCGGAGACGGTGGTGGTGACGCACGCGCTGACGACCGCCGAGGGGCTCGCGGATTTCGACTCGGACGAGATGTTCCGCCGGCGCACGAAGGCCAACGCCCAGGCCCTGTGGGGGCGCCAGCGGCCGACGGAGGCCCCCGACGAGTACGAGCGCACGCACGTCTCGGGCCACACGGTGCTCCCCCGCGTGCGCCGCCGGCGCGCGCTGCGCCTGGCGCAGGTGGACACCGGCGTGTCTCCGGGCAAGCGCCGTCGGCGTGGTGCGCGGTAACCCATCGCGTGCTGTCGGTGCCCGGCCCCCGGGGGTGAGGTATCAGCGGAGGTCGAGCCACAGCTGATCGCGCTCGGGCCGGTGGAGGAAGCCGAACCGCTCGTAGCGCCCCCGGGCTTTGCGGTTGACACCGACACCAGCGCCGTCACGTAGGTCACGCCCTCGCGCTTCGCCTGGCCGGCAGGCCGCGCGGATCAGCCGCTGGCCGATCCCCTGATCGGCGGGACTCGGGATCCACGGCCAGGTCGATCACCTCGGCGTGTTCGCCGCGCTGCACGAGGCGGACGGCGCCGCGGACGGCGCCGACGGTCACCAGCACGACGTGCTGCGCGACGGCGTCCTGCAGCCCGGCGATGGGCTCGCCGTCGGGGCGCAGCACGCGCTGGACGGCGTCGGTGTCGCTGTCCGCCGCACTGCGGACGCCGATCGTGTCCGGAAACGCCGCGAGGCGGAGATCGTATGCGAGTAGAGGAACCGCTCGGCCCGGAACGCCAGATCCTCGAGACCCGCGCGAACGGATTCCTCCAGCGCGACGACGAACCGCAGCGGCCCGGGCGGGCGCCGGGCCAGGAACGCCGCGACCAGCCGCCGCAGCACGTCCAGCCGCTCGGGGCCGTCGACGGCGTGCGCCTCGCCGCGGTATCCCCCCTCGGGCCGGGGCAGCTCCCGGACGAACCCCCGCGGGCGCCCGTCGTCGCGCGCGAGCAGCCAGTGGTCCGGCTGTAGCGCCGCCATACGAGCGCGCTCGTCATCCAGCGAGACGATTGTCCCGGCGGACACGTTCAGCAGCGGGTGCAGCGCCTCCAGATCGTCGGCAGTGAACGGCTCGACGTGCATGGCGGTCAGAACTCGAAGTACACGAAGCCGGTGCCGCCCTGCAGCGCCGTGTACACGTCGAACACGTCGAGCCAGGCGAGCACGTCGAGCCCCAACCACAGCAGCGCCGCGGCCACCACCGCCGCCCCCAGCCCGATTGGCCGCACGCAGCAGCCCGCCGCCACGAGCAGCAGCCGGTAGCCGATCGTGCGCACCATGCCGACCCCGGCCGGGTAGCCGAGGACCGAGTCGAGGACCGCGAACGTGGAGTAGCACGCGATGAGCAGCAGCACTACGCCGAGCATCCACTCCCGCGGCGGCACCGTGCGCGCTTCCGGCGGGGCCATCACGACATCCGCTGGGTGAGCACGCCGGCCTGATCCTCACCTCGGCGGCCTCCTCCTCGGTATACCGCCGCAGCGCATCGTTGAGCCGGTCGTCGGCGAGGCGGTGGTTCGAGTGGGTGATGGTGGGCACGAAGCCCCGGCGGTACTTCTGGCCGCCGCCGTGGCCGGGCTCGAACACCGCGATCCTGCGCTCGATGCAGTCCTCGATGGCCTTGTAGTAGCAGACCTCGAAGTGCAGGAACCGGATGTCGTCGCTGCAGCCCCAGTAGCGGCCGTACAGGCGATCCCCCTTGAGCACGTTGAACGCGCCCCCCACGATCCGCGATCCGTCCCGGGCCACCACGGCGTGCAGGCGGTGGCCCCACGTCTCGCCCAGCTGGCGGAAGGCTGGCCTTCGACAGGTAGACGTGGCCCCAGGGGCCGAACTGCGAGGCGGTCAGGGTGTGGAAGTCGTGGAGCGCGTCGAGGATGGCCGGATTGGGATCGACGATCGCCTCGAGGGTCAGCCCCCGGAGCTCCTTGCGCTCCCCGACGGATCTTGTTGCGCTTGTCGCTCGAGAACGACTTCAGCCAGTCCTCGAACGTGTCGTAGCCGTCGTTGTTCCAGTGGAACTGGTACTGCAGGCGGGGGAACAGGCCGTGGGCATCGAGCCAGTCGACCTCTTCGGCGGTGTCGAACAGCACGTGCATCCCGAAGCAGCCCCGCGACGCCTCCTGCAGGCCCCTGGCGAGCGCGCCGAGCACCGCCTCGCGTGCGTCGCCGGTGCGCGAGGGGTGCACGAGCAGGCGCTGACCCCCCACCGGGGTGAACGGCACCGCCAAGCAATACGCTGAGCCAAGCAGAGGACACAACACTGATTGCTTTCTTCTGAGAAACACGTATGCGACTGCTGCTATGATTGCAACTGCGATAACTGCAATTATTATTGCCATGTCTGTGCTGATTAGTGGTTGTTCGGGTTCGATTACGCCACCTGGTGCTGCAGCTGGTGTTGCAATAAAGGAAGTTTCTGTGCTTGAAGGCCAATATGTTTCAGACCCCTCAAACTTGGCTATTACACTGTAAACTCCCTCTGCTGACGGAACATAATCGTACTTATAGTTGCCATACGAATCCGAAGTAACAGTAGTCATCCATTCTTCAGTGCCATCTGGTTTGACCACAAATAGTTTCACTGGAACACCATCAGGAGTTGGCGGATTGTTCAACAACGTTGCGTTTTGCATATACAAGTAGTCCATGAACTCGTTCATGTCCTCATCGGCAACAGCAGGAACTCCATTCGGGAACCGTACTTGAGACGCGTATTCTTGGGTGGCAGGAGACATATCACGAACTGAACCTTCAATCAATACACTTGATCCATGTGCAGAGACCTTTGGTGATGCCATTACAGTTGTTTCGGTTGGACCTTTGCCTATGCAATACAGTTTTTCATCGTACGCACCTAAACCTATGACGTAACCACTTGAAGTAGCCACTGGGGCGTACTCCACCATTTAAAGTCCAGATGAATTCTCCGGTAGAAGCGTCAACACATACCATCATTGCGAGTCTTGGAACGGGTTGATTTGATATCCTTGGAATAGCCTGCATATCCGATAGATTTTACCACCCATCATCGCCATGCCAGAACTGTAGGGCACTACATTAGTGGGTGTACTCAGTCGAGAGATATAGGCTCACAACGCCATAGTTCTTGTCCCGTTTCTAACTATAAGCGGTCATTGTGCCGTCAGGGAACTGTAAGATACAAGTTTTCGTAGTCATTGGTCCAATGCTATAAACGCTCCATGTTGTAGCCCACGGAGAGTCGGCAAAGCTGGGGCTTTCCCATAAATAATCGCCAGTAAGCATGGAGTAGCAGTGCCATGTTGCATCAACTGGATTAAAGACAATAAAGTCCTCTACGCCCTATAAAGAGAATACCTCGTTAGCAGTGATCGGATACGTCACAGTAAGGTTCCATAGCAAGGTACCGTCATTTGCACTGAAACCCCAGAACTGGTTAATGGTCCTTACACAAGAGTAGACACATCCGAGGATACTGCGAAGAGAATGGAGTACCACCAAAGATAGCTGGGCTCATTACCTCCTAATAGTGTAGGATTGGACTTTCCATGTGATTCCTGTCGGCCAATTGTTATTGACAACTCTCGTCAGATCCCAACGATACAACTGCCCATCCATTGTGTTCCATAGGCAAAATTGGTACCGTCAACAAGTCGAGCACCGTTAAAGAACCCAACACCATGTGGGTCGCGTTAGAGATTGACCTAACTAGAGCCCCTGTGAGGGATGATAGTAATTCCATGTGGTCCCGGAGGTCCCAAACAGGTACGCATTGGATGTTGATCCCTAAGAACTGGCGAGTAACTACTGTCGGGTCACAAACGCTTGGACATATACGTTTCCAGGTAAGTGGATACCATTGGTAATTGTTCCAGGCGCCGGTATACAACACTTCTCCAGTGACCACATCTATGCATTTAAACTGTCGCCGGAATTGGGAACATTAATGAATACTTTGCCCTCCATGACTACAGTGCCTACATCAACGCCAAGTACGAGCTGAGCGTAACTTACGCTACCATAATCTCCGCCTACAAGGCCTCCCGGGGCCACCGGTTGCTCCAAACTATGTGCGGAGTGTTAGGTCCTGGACCATAAGGCTGCCATGTATTAAAAGTGGTACCGAAAACCGCTGTGAAAGCACTATACCATGGCTGAAGCCAGTCGCCTGAGATTTGGCTCCATTCTCTGTTGTTGCCGTTTATTGGGTAGTCCCAGAAAGCGTTTGGGTCCGGCAGTGGTGCCCACGGATAACCATTAAGCAAACCAGCCAATTTTCTTCAGTTGAACAGTAAAGTAGGCAGGTTCACTAGTGCATGCTTGATAAAGTACGGTTCCAGTTGCGTCGGTTATGGTCTGTGCAGGCATCGTGACATGATACACTCCAATCACCCGCCATATCAGGCGCATAATAGAAGAATAAAGTGCCAAGTGACTTGTTTGTCCTGGACCAAATTGACCTGTGCCGTCTACTGGCATGAACGTGTCTTTTGTTCCGTCAGGTTTTGTGAACGTCACCGTTATTCCGGTGTAGCCACCAAATAATGGCTCATAAAAATAGTTTTCAGGTAAAGGAAAAATCCACAGGTTTACAGTTGCTGTTTGGCCAACTCCGATTAGTGTTGGTGCGATGCTGATGTAACCTGCACTTTCTGTTGGCTGTGGAATACCAATTTGAGCCTGCACTGGAATATTTGCTATTAACGAAAAGGCAGATGTTATTAAAATTGCCAAAATGATTGTTGATGTTAATTTTGTTTTGTTTATTGAAATTTGCATATTTTTCATCCTTTGATTTTTTATTGTTTTTGGGGGAAAGATTAAAGCTAAAAAATGCTAACTCTGTCCCCCTAGAATGCTCTCTTGTAACAAAGAAGTATTTAACATTAAGAGTGTCAGCCACTGACTGACAACTTATGAATCATTAATACCTTCTAAATAAGATGGGAAAAACAAATTGTCTCTGTGCCTAGGTTACGACTAATGTTTAGCAAAGGTAAACCTCTTCGTGAAAAGCTATCTTTGTCTAGGCAGATGCTAAATAGAATGAGCAAGAAACTTGTAGAATATAGAGGTGACTTTTATGACGGTAGTTAAAATAATTGAACTGATAGGGTCTTCACCTAATAGTTGGAGTGAAGCAGCTCAGAATGCAGTGACAGAAGCAGCGAAGACAATTAAGAACATCAAGGGAGTCCACGTTAAACGATGCACCGCCAAAGTAACAAATGCCAAAATTGTAGAGTACAATGTTAATGTTAAAATCGCTTTTACTGTAGAAAGATAAAACCAAATCTTTTTCATAATCTCTTCATTTTTTTCAGAAAACATTAACATTAGATTAATCTATGTACCAAGTTGGATACTAGTCAAGTATAATCTCAATTCAGTAATAATTCACATAAAATTACACTCAAAGACTACTATAAAATATGTAAATTAAATGTCACTGTATTCAATAATTTCATTTTCAATCAAATTGAAAATATAATCACAAAGCTTTAATGTATATTCCAGCGTATTATAATTGCTGAGCCATCAGGGGAACATTCAAAACATGCCCTTAGCTCAAGCGTTTTTGAATGTAAACTTTTCATTAAGTAAGACTGATATGGATTGTTTGTTAGCAAAGTTTAAATTTTAATATTTTCCTCTGTGATGAAGAGTAGTATCCCAATCTGAAACTAGCTCTATCTCCCCCTGATGGCTTAGTTTTGTTATGATTGGGATACTGCTTCCTTTCTAAATATTGGTTCATTATTATCGATAGAACTTTCTTCTATAACATTTGTAAACCTTAACCACAAATATGTATTACGATAAATACCTGATAAAACATAAACAAATTCTGGGTTAGTCATTGTTAGTATTAATTCCGTACACACAATATTCTGAAGTCTGTCACCAACTTGTTGCACACAAACTTTCAACTCAAACGAAACAAAACTCAGTTCTCTGCTTCAGGGACTAGAAGCAAACGGAGACACTCCCTAATCAGATTTAATAAAAGAACATAGGGGAGGTGAAAAAATGAAAAAGAAAATTCTATCAACAGTAGTAATGATATTAGCTTTAGCAATGGTATTAACTCCAATGGTTGGAACAGTAAGTGCTGGAAAAGGACAGGAAAGTTTGAATATCAGATTAATAGTCGGAGCTTCTGTAGGCGAAGTTGACGTGGGAAGAGTATGGTTTAGCCCAACCAAAGAACTACCGCCAGAATTAGGCGGAGACCCTAATTCTTTACATATGCGAGACATGGGATGGGGCATCGATTCAACAGGTTTCCTTATTGTTGTAGATGAAGGGGGTCCTTTTGAAGAAACGTTCGATGATGACGAAATAACATATTCTTGTTCGTATGACATGAATATGTTCTACCATAGTGGTGATGTAACAATCAAAGTCCGTGAATTGTGGGAGATTGAAGGAAGAGGCTATATTGAAACATTAGCAGTTGAAGTCCTATACAATGCTTTCAACCCTGCAGAGTTCTACACTAAAGGCATTTTTGTTGGTCATGGCGAAATCGATGGATATAAAGTAAAGCTTTCTGGAGAGGCTGGAACAGGTCCGCCTACTGGTCCGTTTAGGATAGGCACTGTAATTGGTTGGCCAACTCCATGATTCAAAATGACAAGAATAAAAACAAAACTCCATAATCTTCTTTTTTTTGAGTGATCTTAGGTTCTCCCAACGCATAGAGAAAAATGAATGAGATGGGTTTTATACTCTCTCTAAATGTAGTATTTCTGCAGTTAACTAAGTCAATGTATACTTGTCAAAGAAACCTCATTCGGGTATACTATTAACAGAAACTTTATTTTCCAACAAAGATTTGGAAGTGAAATAACCGAATTTGAAATAGCAGAAACTTTAAGTTTACGTATGATATTTAAAGGAAAGAGTCTAAAGAACAGCTAATTTCGTATAATGCAAGAAAGTGTTTAAAACACTATATTGTGTAATTAGCTGTGTAATAGGAGGCTTCTATATGGTTCGAAAAAAGCAACTACAGGAATACGAGGAAAGAATTGAAGAAGCCATGAATATGCTTGGTATGGTTTCCGAAGACACCACAACTCCACGGAACATAAGAAGAGCTGCGAAACAATCCATCACATCCCTTCAACTTGCAGACAACACTCCAGCAGTCAGGGCGGCAAACGCTATATCAACTCTTGACGAAATCTTGCAGGACCCTAATATGCCACCTTACACCAGAGTGAAGCTCTGGAACGTCATGAGCTTACTCGAAGCTATCAAAGACTAAAAACTGCAGGACAATCCCGTGGGATGTTTTCTTTCATTCCCACCATGACATAAACGGCATAACAGCAGGAGCTTCAACCCTTTCTTTCCTTTGTGATTTTCTGATTCAGCCCCACTGTTTTGTCTCACTCATTTTTTGTGAAGCAGTAAATTAAATTCAACTTCACACCTGAAATGGCATGCCTCTAGACTGAGGCAAACGGAGGCAAGTTTAGAGTTTTAGGGGGTATTTGTGCAAAAGCTTTTGACAGAGAATTTATACCACCTATTAGCAGAAACCTGATTGTTGCAAAGTTTTTGAAAGGATGAGAACATGAACAAGTTCGACAGAGACCTAGAGATTCTGTCTGCAAATCTAAAAAAGAATACAGACAAAGAAGTCCAGAAAAAACTGGATGTTCTAACAGATAAGCTGATTCACTTGCATGAAGAGAATGTTGTCAAGATCAACCATTCGGTTATGGAGATGGTGTGCGCTAAACATTTGGTTCTTAAGGGTTACGAAGTGGATATTGAGCGGCCTTTAGATGGATTGATATGTGATCTGTACGGAGTGAAGGGCTTAGGCTCCCACATTGTCGAGATAGAGACTGGTTTTATTCCTCCAAGTCACGCCCTTGACCCCGCTAACTACCGCAAATCAAGGATAGCAAGCAAAATAATCCGTTATGGTAACCATTCAGAAAAGTTTGCTTTAGGTGTCCCGCCATACTATCTGCTACAGATTCCTGATATGCTGGTGAAGCCTCCTAGAGACCGAACAAAAGAGGACATGAAGTATCTCAAAACATTATGTGACCATTACTACAAGAATCCGCCAGTTAGTCTCGAAGAAATCAGGAACGCTCGCATCCACACAATCTACATAATAGACGTGGACGGCATAGCCATAAGGGAAGTTGACCCCGCAACATACATTGAGAAAAGGGCAATCTTTTCGTCGACAACATAAAACAGAAAAACACAGTTTTGCCTTTTGGAGGCTTGTGCTGCTAAGATTATTATGCACTAATCACATATAGTTTAACTTTGGTGAACGTGGAATGGTGACAGTTTCCGCAAATCTGATACAATCGCATCTGAAAGAACCAAAGCTTGAGCAGATGTTCCAGTTAATGGAAAACGACTTGGAAATCCAGAATACTCTTCGCATGTCCAATGTGATGGCTGTTGAACGGTTGAAATACAATGACCACGGTCCAGTCCACGCCAAAATCGCTGCTGGAAGCGCCCTAGAAATTTTCAGTCTCTTAACACAGGAAGTCACGCCTACAACGGTCCAAAACAACGTTTGCTCTCATGAGGACGCTAAAGTTGTTGTCTTATGTGGCTCCTATCTTCACGACTTGGGTAACAGCATTCACCGTGTTGACCATCCATTGCATAGTTGTATACTCGCGAATCCTATTTTGGATAGGCTTCTCCGGAAGGTTTACCCAGACGATGTGGGTCTGGTGGTGAGGTTAAAGTCTGAGATTCTGCACACTATTTTTTCTCATGAAGATGACGTTGAGTGTTTAAGTGTGGAAGCTGGAGCAGCAAAGGTAGCTGATGGAACGGACATGGCTCATGGACGGACCAGAATTCCTTACAGAACTGGAAAGGTGGACATTCATTCGTTGTCCGCGCTGTCTATTACCAAGGTGGAAATCGAGAAGGGAGAACGGAAACCTGTTCACATCTTTGTGAGTATGAACAATCCAGCGGGTGTCTTCCAAATAGAGGAAGTGATGGAGAAAAAAATCCAGACTTCAGGCATACATCATTTGGTTGACGTTATAGCGCTGGAGAAGGGAATACAGATAAGACGAAGCAAGGCTGGATAAAAACAAAATTTCTAACGGAAAAAAATACTGCACCAAGTGTTTATTAGCACAACTAGATTCTATTCCTTTGATGTCTAGCAAACAATTTTTCGTTAATCGCTACAAGAATCTCGGGTGGAACTACAATGAAGTCGAGCTTAAGCAAGCAATCAGAATAAACACCATGAACGCCAGCAGGGACACTGTTGCTTCTAGGCTAGAATCTTTAGGAATAATGCTGGAAAAGATTCCTTTTCTCGAAGACGGATACTGGATATCCAAAAGCAAGTTTTCTGTTGGCGCAACAGCAGAATACCTTTTGGGCTTATACTCGATTCAGGAGACAGCCGCCCAAATCCCAGCCACATTATTCACGGAACTGGAAGACAAAACGGTTCTTGATACCTGTGCATCTCCAGGCGGAAAAACTGTTCATTTAGCTAACATCATGAAAAACGGGGGCGTAATCGTTGCCCTTGAGCTTAAAGAACGAAAAATGTTTGCACTCGCAAACCAGCTGGAACGCAGCCGCGTAAAAAACACAGCAGTTTACAATATGGACGCAAAAGAAGCTTCAAAGTTGAACATACAATTTGATTGTGTTCTTCTTGATGTTCCATGTTCAGGCAATTCAATAACCGACAGGGACTGGTTCAACAAAAGAACAATCGAAGATGTATACAAGAATTCTCGGCGGCAGAGGCAAATCTTAACCGAAGCTGTCAAAGTCACGAAAGATGGCGGAGAAATCGTTTATGCAACCTGTTCGTTGGAGCCAGAAGAGAACGAATTGAACATAGACTGGGCGCTAGGAGCTTTGAATGTTAAAGTTGAAAAAATCAAGTGCCATGGAGAAAAAGGGTTAACAAAGGTTTTCGGCAAAGAACTTGACCCCTCCATAGAAAAATGCAAGAGAATCTGGCCAGACCAAACTCAAGGCTTCTTTGTCTGCAAACTCAAAAAGCAGGCGGAACAATAATGAAGGAAATTAACGATTTTGTGGCACAATTTAATGCAAGCATCTCCTTAGATGAGAGCCGCATTGTAAGGAACAGAAACAGGTATTACCTGTTATCTAAAAAACTGAAACAGCAAGCTCCAAAGGGGTTCTTCTATGCTGGTGCCTATCTTGGAGCAGTAAAGGGTGCAAGTTTCTTTCCAAGTTTTCTTTTGTTAGCAATGATTGCTGAGAGCAAAGCAAACAAGCTTGTTGTTGACAAGAAGACGGCGTGGCTTTTCATCTGTGGAAGAGACATATTCCAACAGGGCATACTCAAAGAAAACAACTTGAAAAAAGGCGACTATGCGCTGGTTCTGAATGAGTACAATGAATGTTTGGGATTCGGCAAAATAATGCACAATCTTCGTGGAGTGCCTGATTCGACTAACGTTGCTGTAAAAAATATTCTGGACATAGGCGACTTTCTACGAAGAGAAAAACGGCAGTCCAGAAGGCAGCAGCATTCCGGCAGGCTACCCAGCAGAGACAGTAAGCCTCACAATCATATTCGCAAACAATTCTAGGTCGAATAGTTTCAAGACTTTTTGTGTCCCCTATCTTCTAAACTTGTAACTCTTTTTCGTAGCCGCTCAACCTCATCCTCTAACGCATTCATTCTTGCTGCGCTCATCTTGCCGAGCAGCTTGGGCATGATCTTGATGTCCATCTTGGATTGAAACTCGGATTCCGAGATTTTTCCCTGAGAAAACTCCAGCCATAAACTGAAAGCTTTTCTTTCATCTTCTGTTAGAATTTTTGTGAATTCTTTTGTCCACCTTTCCCTGAAGCTCATTTTACATTTCCTCCATAACACAAGAAAGAAGCCGTTTCAACTCGGGAGAAGCAGTGACATCTTTCGCAGACTTGATGAACCGTTCCAAACTTTTGTTTGCTGAACCAAATTTTTTGTATTCTTTGGCTTGCAGAGCCATCTCAATCTTGTCAAGCTGACGCACAGCTTTTGCCTCTTTCGTTTTTCCTTCTTGGTATTCGTTCCAAACTGCTAAGTAGTTTTCTCTCTGCTTCTCTGGCAGAAGACTTAGTATGTTATGTATGGCTGTTTCTTCGTCCTGTTTGGTTTCCGCGGTCTTTTGTGAAGGCATCAAATCTCCTATTATGGCTTCGGGGAGGTCGTGAATCAATGCCATTCTCAACAGCTTTAATGAGTCCAAGTCTTCCATGTCTGCGTATAGCATGCAGAGAAACGCTGTTCTGAATATGTGGTCTGCAACGGACTCGGGCTGGTATACTCCAACGTCGACCCATCCTGTTCTTTGTGTTCGCTTTAGATTTCCTGTTATCTCCAATAATTTGATAACGTTCTGGAGGTTCGAGTCTGTCATCTTCTCTATCACAGAATCACCTTCTTTAGTCAACTTGTACAATAGTGAAGATATTTCTTATGAAGCCAAAAGATGTAGTAGCACAAAACTTTTTGTTAAGCCAATAATATGTCTAATATGTCTTGTAGACTGTGTCGTTCTCTCTTACGCGAGCTTTTACTTTCATTCCGATGCTTTGACCCGCTGTTGCCTGCTTAACCTTCGCGTGTTCTATCTCCATGGAATCCACGGTCTGTTCAATGTCTGTAGTAGGTCCCTTGATTGCTATTTTGTCCCCGACCGAAAGGGTGTCAGTTACATCTATAACCGCCACATTGATATGCACAAAGAAATGTGCCACTCTTCCAACTTCTAGAAGTTTCTCCCCCAAAACATTCCCCCCTATCTTCATTTAATACTAAAGCACGATTTGCCTAGATATAATTTGTCACACTTGCACGGTTGAAATATGTGTGCTAACAAGTTTTTTATTTTAGGCTCTGCCCAGTTACTTTTGGGAATTATTTGATGAAATTGTTGAGTAAAGATTTTGTAGATAACTGCAGTATCCCATCAGAATTTACGTGTGACGGAAAAAATGTCTCTCCGCAGCTTTCATGGGAAGACATTCCTGATGAGACAAAAAGCTTTGCATTGAGTGCAACTGACCCTGATGCTCCTGGAGGACTGTGGATTCACTGGCTAGTGTACGACATAGCCAAGGCGTTGAGAAAAATTGAAAAGAACAGTTTGCCTGCGGGAGCAAAAGAGGCTGAAAACGATTTCGGAAAAAAACCGTATGGTGGACCTTGCCCGCCTTCAGGAACTCACAGATACTTCTTCACCATCTACGCGCTTGACGTTGAACATTTAGAAGGAGTCAACAAACGCAACTTCCTAGACAAAGTTGAAAAACACACTATCGAAAAAGCGGTAATCAAGGGAATATACAAAAGACAATAACCTGTTTCTCATAGTTGTCTTTTCCTCTTCTTTTGCTGACCATCTGTTTTGCAGGATGGCGTTTTATATATAAAAAATGATTAATAAAAAATTCAGTTTATGCATGGGCATGTCAGTTTTATGGTTCTTTTTCCTTATTTGGGATTATAGCTCACTTGCCCCTCAGGATTGAGCAGTTCGCTGAAGTACTTACCAGTCTTCTTCCTCTTCGCTGTCTTCTTCCCAATCTTCCCACTCGTTTTCTTCAAACACCATTATCTTTCACCTCCCTGTTGAATGTCCCTTGAGAGCGACTCTGCGAAAAATCAAATAAGATTTTCGTATCTGAAAATGTGGAAAAAAAAGGTTTAGTTTAGTGTATAGACGTTGAAATCAGGTTAGTATCTTCAAAAAACAGTTATTCAAAATGTTAAAGCAAATTAAGGCTTATTTAATCATTTATTTGTCTATATGGAGCCATTTTGGGTTTATTGACCGAATTACTTGTGAATTTAGGAGAAAAAAGACAATTGACCATTATCAGCCGCTTAAAAATATGTGCCAAGCCAAAGCGGACTCGAATACGACCTAAAACGCGAATAACATCTTCTGGGCATGATGCACGTTCTGAGCATCAGGGTTTTGATGTCGGATAAAGATACCAAAATACTTCTTTGTAAGCTGCCGCACCTTGTTTTCATTGCCCTCATATTTCATGTGAAGAAGCTCATGTATCAAGGCTGCCATGGCTCTGCTTTTGAGATAAAAACGAAGCTTCTCTTTCTTATGATTTTTCAGTTTCTTCTGAAGGAAGCTCCGTTTTTTTGGAAAAATGAGGATTACGCCATCATCGATGTTGCATCTTCCAGCAAGGGAATTTCCATTTTCTTTTTGAAACGGGAAAACTCTAACCTGAATATCCGTAACAGCCATTTTCTCAATTTTTTCGCGTTTAATTATCCAGCGCAGAAACTTCTGGAACAGAGGTTTTCTCAAAGTCTCAGAAACCGCCGACGCATAATCGGTGTAAAACTGCAGCCGTTTTTCTGGGCAATTCTCAGCTTTTTTAGGATTTGAGACCACTCTAATTTTGTTTGAAAGTTTTGATTTCTCCATTTTTATCCTGACGCCTGCGACCGATTCCGCGGGAAGCTAAAAGGTGTAGAATTCCCGAAGTCTTTAACGATTCTACGTAATATATTTTCATAACTGCATTTAAACCCTTATCCAAAATGTTCAGGCGCCAAGTGTTTTTTTTATTGTTTCATTCAGGTTTAATGACGAAGTTAACTTTTCTTAGAGCATGATATGCTCTCATCAGGCTTTTCGAAAAGTCTATTTTCAGCCACTCCTCATAAACTTCGGCTACCTTTTTTAGAATTAAGAATCGTCTTTTGATTCTAGAAAAACTTTCACGTAGTACCCCATAATCGTTTCCGGTGCGGGCTTTTATGTAGATTTCTTTGCAGGAACTAACAATATCAACGGCGTTTTTTTCAACGCGTTCTCTAGTTTCTTGAAGAAGTCTTTCAACAGATGTCGTATTTACGATTACTACTCGCGAAATAATTTTCACATTTCCTTGATTTTCTCTGATGAAGTTAACGAGCTTTAAAGCATCAACAAGTTTTGGTTCTTTTTCGTAAATGGAATGTTTCTGTGAGAAAGCGTAAACAGAACGACGTAAGCGTATGCATGGTGCCTTTCTAATAAAATTTCTCACTTTCTCTCTGTTTGCTCCTTTTGGAAGCGCAAAAGTCACTACTATCAAGCTTCCAAGCCCAACGAATTCCTTCTTTTTAGCAAGTTTTGGATTCTTAATTTCCCTTAACCGCTTCAAAAGTATTGGCTGATTATTTTCAAGCACCTTTAGCACTTGATGTACATTCTTTTCGTTGATTTTCCAAAATGCTCTATGCACCTGCTGACAGCCAAGCGTCTTTAAACGGTTGGGAATACTGCTTCTGCCCTTGGATTCTATGGGAGCTCTATATACAACATATAGGACCATGGTTCTCTTAGCCCTCACAGCATCTCAATCTTTTATCTTTTCCCACGAATCACTAATATGCCAAAGTTTCTTTCACGATGCCTTTTTTGTTAACAGGTAGCCTGATCCGTTATTTTCCATTATTAGTTGCTGCTTTTTGGTATGGCTTAATGTTTTGATTTTCCGTTCTCTTCTCATAGCCTCGCTACGACTCTCAAAATCTTCGACATAAACCAGTTTCTCAGGTTCATGCATTCGGGTGTATCTAGCTCCTCGTCCATTCTTATGCATTTCGAATCGTTTTTCCACGTCTTTTGCGTGTCCAGTATAGTAGCTACCGTCCTTACAGCGAAGAATGTAGACATAGTAATGCATAAGTAATCCCTCAGGAGCTAACAAACAAACCTGTTTGTTCTAACTTAAAAAAATTGCATATACCAAAAGATAAGTCACAATATATTTGGTTACCCCCGTCATTTTTCAGCCGCATTCCTAGAGTATGTAACAACATGAATATTTTACAGTCAACATGACTCACATGGAACTTCTTGTAATCTTAACTCCAATAGTTTATCCGAAGACGAAGTGACCAGGAAAAATAAAAAAGGACAGAACAAAAGCAGCAAAGATAGTGACTACAAAAATAATATTATCGATTCAAAATGACGTTTAATATAGATGCTGAGAACCTGTCTAGAACGGCTTTGGAGACCGCAGTTAAACTCAATGATACACTGAAACAGATTTACCTAACCCTTTAATTTTGTGAAGAACCCGCAACCCCAAAAGAAATAGACAAAAAGCTAGGATATGCGAGAGCATATGTTCACATGCGGCTGTGCCCATTTGAATGCATTTGATTAGCTAAACGAATTGAAACCGAAAAAAGAGTAAAATGAAGCAATAAAATAAAACTTCAATTTTTGTTTTGCAACAGTATAATGAACATAGACCAACTGGAAAACTTGAAATATCCGAAAAGTTCTGGTTATTAATGGCGACCCTGATGACGGAAATCGAATCCGATCATTTGAAGAATCTGGTTTTAAGAACTATAGACATTTACAACAGGTATCGAAGCCCAGAAACGACAGCGAAGCTTATTTCAGTAGAGAAAGACGACTTCATCATCGACTTTGAGGGATCATTCTGTATAAGTTGTGGGGTAAGAGACTACTTTGAAGACTTCATCTATGAGCTAGAAACAATAAACAAAACATTCAAGGTGGAATTGGTGGAGACAAAACCTACTGGTCAACAGAGTTTCAGAGTGCACTACAGAATTAAAGACAGTTTTTCTGAAGTTGATGATAACTCGCTTTTTCGAGAGTTTCTTTTAGAAAGAGGATTGTCCTTCAAAGAATTTCTTGAATCTAACCCCTGCACCAAAGACATGATAATGTTCCATTTCCGAACATGGCTCTTTGAAAGAAAGCAAGCGCCCGAAAAATAGTTTGCAAGGTTCCCCAGTTTTGAATAGAGCTAACCTTTCAGAAACTTCTGCGGGTCATCCATGTTTTTGTCGGAGCTAGACAGGAATATAATTTACGTCCTGTTTTAGGTTCTCAAGGGTTTCCTCTTTTGCACCCATTTCCCTGAGCAAATCAAGTAGCGTGTCGAGACTAGGGATTTTTTTGCACTTCTGGCAAACCCTTACATTAGCAGAATATTCCTTCATTTTTCCGCCACAATCACAGCATTCAGCCATAAACTTTCCCACAATAATAAAGCGTCAACAAAACCAAATATATTTTGTGATTACCTAAAATGTGCATTTATTCCCGAGCCCGTTTCCTTTATTTTGATTGTCAGAAGCTTAATGTCTAATCAGTATTCTTGAACATTATTTGCAGTTCCGAAGTCTTTTACATAAACAAAACTGTGTACAGACCATGAAGCACATGACGCTCTTTTGGACTGCCGGTTGCTGGCTATCGCTGTTTCTTGTTTCAGTCTATCACTGTATAATCTGTAATTACGAAACGGCTTTTCCAGTGTGGTACTCAACGTTTATTGTTTGGTTTTCAGGATTTGTTGCCCTTTCGTCTCTAGTTAAAAGAAATGACTTTTAGATTTAATTTTCAGTCAAAACATCTAGAGTTTTGCTTCAACCAAAACAATGCTCTCGAATGGAACCTTAACCTGAGCAATAACCATCGCCCGCAAGTTTATTTCATTGAACATTTCGAGGGTTCTGTTTACGTCAGAAAGCGAAGACTGAACAAGCAGTATCCTGCCTTTATCGGTTAACCAGTGGGGCGCATCAGTTATGAAGCGGTCAATAATCTGTCTTCCGTTTGGACCTCCCGCCCACGCCTTACCAATCCAGTTTTGTTCTTCATCTGGTTCAGAAGGCAGATACGGAGAATTGAAGAGTATCAGGCTGAAACATTCATCCTTTTTTATGGGCTCAAAGAGGTCTCCATGCCGAAACTCTATCCTCTCTTTAACTCCGTTAGTTTCCGCGTTTCTGCTGGCCCATTCGATAGCGTGAGGATTCACGTCAACAGCCACAACATTTTTAGCTTTTTTTGCCGCCAACACCGCTAGAATTCCGCAGCCAGTTCCCATATCCAAAACAACATCATTCTCTGTGACAGACATTTTTTCGGCTATCAAAAATGTGTCTTCGGCTGGCTCGTAAACGTGCTCATCAACCACGAAAACGTAGTTTTTGAAGTATGCTTTTTTTGGGTAAACCATCCGCAGGTTTCCTTGGGTAAATGATTTGATTATAGTTTACGTTTTTTTCCAGTAAAGTCTAGCTGGAATTTTCCGAACTCCTCTCTGATGCTTCTTAGTTGTGTAGAAGTTAGAACTGGCCCGTCTTTGCAGACTCTAATTGTTCCTATTGCACAGCTGCCGCACAAGCCGATGCCGCAACGCATTATCCGTTCAAGACTTGCCTGAACAGGAACCTTGTATTGTTCTGCCAGAATGAACGTTCTGTACATCATTTGTTCTGGACCACAGGTATAAATCATGTCATACTTTTCTTTAATTAGCTTCTGTTCTACCTGTTCAGTAACTAAGCATTCAATTCCGTAGCTTCCATCCTCTGTTGTGAACACGGTTTCTGAGTCTATGTCTGAAAGAAGTTTGGTTATTCGGTCCAAAAACAGGAGGTTAAATTTGCTCTTAACTCCGCTCATCACCGTTATTTTATCGGCGATTTTCACAAGTTTTTCAGTCAGAGGCATCATTGGTCCCAATCCGGTTCCACCGCCAACTATCATCACGTTTCCTTTTGTTGGAACGAAACCCTTACCAAATGGTCCCCTTACTCCGATAATGTCTCCTTTTTCTTTTTGGTTAAGAGCACTGCTGGCTTCTCCAACCTCATTAACGGTTATCGACGTGAGCCCATCAGAGTTTATTCCTGAAAGGCTTATTGGAATCTCGTCAACTCCAGGTATCCAAACCATCACAAACTGGCCCGGCTCAGCCTTTCCACATATTTCATCACTAAAAGTGAATGTTTTAACACTACAGTTTTCTTCTTTAGTCTCAATCACTTCTACGGTTCTCATTCGATTAATCGAATCGAAAGATCCCGGAACTGTGGAACTTTTTCGTGAATGGAACTGCAATTTTGTTCTTTCCTTCCTTTTTGGTGTATGTTCTCCTAGAGAGTTGAAGCATATTAAATATGTGACGGCACATCCATCAAAATCTGTGGTGCATTATGCTTTCGGACTGATCAGTGAACATGAACTACATTTTTTTAGATTTTGTGGGCTAGTCCAACAATTTCTTTTATGTTCTTGAAGCCTTTGTGTTCAAGATATGCTTCGATGCCTTTAGTGACAGAACTGAACACGTCTAGGTCTTTGAATGCGATGGCTGTTCCTATCTGAACTGCAGATGCCCCTGCTAACATGAACTCAACCGCGTCTTGCCAGCATGTTATTCCACCGCAGCCGAGGACTGGAACATCAACTGAACTGTAAACATCATATACACATCTGACGGCAATTGGCTTTATGGCTGGTCCCGACAGTCCACCGAACTTATTAGCTAGGATGGGTCTCCCTGTTTCGATATCGATTGCCATACCCTTAACCGTGTTTATGGCTGTTATGGCGTCTGCCCCAGATTTTTCTGCGGCTTTAGCAATTTCGGTTATGTCTGTAACGTTGGGCGTTAACTTCACAAATACTGGTTTGTTAACCTGCTTCTTTACTTTCTTCACAATTTCAATCAGCAACGAAGAATCAGACCCGATTTGGGCTCCAGCTTTTTTAACGTTCGGACAGGACACGTTCAATTCTATGGCATCTGCTCCAATTTCAACTGCTGATGTGGCGACTTTGGTAAAGTCCTCAGCCGAAAATCCGTAAATGCTGAAAATGGTTGGCACTTCGTTTTTTTGTAGTTCTTTCATTTCTTCTTTAAAGTGGCTGATTCCGGGATTTGGTAAGCCCATGGCGTTGAGCAAGCCACAATCAGTCTGAACGACGGTTGGGTTGGGGTAGCCTGTTCGCGGTTCTAGTCCCATCGATTTTGTTACAACGGCTCCGGCTCCCGCGTCTATTACGCGCTTCATAGATAATCCTGTGTATCCTAGGATTCCCGCGGCGAGCATTGTGGGGTTACCCAGTTTTAGTCCAGCTATCTCTGTGGCGATTCTGTTCTTCATTTGCACTCCTCTTTGCAGTAAAAGTTATCCACTGCCAAGATAAAGGTTAGGAAGCGTACTCTAATATTATGCAATGATGGATGGGAAACTTGTGAAAGTTACAATAGTAGAATCGATAATGGGTGTCTTTGGTTTTGGCGAAGACAATGTTCTTGTTGAGAAAGTGTTCTTTCCCAAAGATTCGCTTGAAACGGCGGAAAGGCTAAGAAAGATAGAAGAGGGAAAGTTGCTCGAGGAGATTTCGAGTCTGGTTGATAAGCTGCGGGCTAAAGGCTACACACACTTTGTTTTTGAGAATCAAAAGATGGCTATAGGCGCCAGTGAAAACCTGAATGTCGAAGTGACTGTTGAGCAGTCTTCAGAGGCGGGTAGACTATTTCGCGAAAACTTGGAAAAGTTTGCCTTGGAGTTAGGGTTTGTGGAGAAGCCGGAGCAGCTTCGTGTGCAGGTTCACAAAGTTTCTATCGAACTTGCCAAGATGAATGTGAAGAAGACTGTTGAAAGGCGAGACTTGCTGGCGGCTCAGGCGGTTCTAACCGTTGACGACTTGGATAAATCCTTGAATCTTTTCATGGGTAGGATACGGGAGTGGTTCGGGCTTCACTATCCCGAATTAGATCGGATACTTGAAAAGCACGAAACTTATGCACGTCTCGTTGTTAATTTAGGAACTAGAGAAAACTTCACTGTCGAGAACCTAGAAGAAGAGGGATTGCCTAAAGCTAAGTCCCAAACGATGGCAGAGGTTGCTATGGCTTCTATGGGTGCCGATTTAGGCGATGATGACTTAGCTCAGATTCAAGCAATGTGCAGAAACGTCCTTGAATTGTATAGTGTGCGGCAATCGTTAGAGAATTACGTGGAATCGGTTATGGATGAAGTGGCTCCAAACATAAAAGCGATAGGCGGTTCACTTTTGGGTGCTCGTTTGATTGCTATGACTGGTGGGCTGATGAACTTGGCTAAGTTACCGGCAAGTACAATGCAGATTTTGGGAGCAGAGAAGGCTCTTTTCAGGTCATTGAAGACGAAGGCGCGTCCGCCTAAGCATGGGATAATCTTTCAGCATCCGCTTATTCATGATGCAAAGCGTTGGCAACGGGGAAAAATTGCACGTGCCTTGGCTGGAAAATTGAGTATAGCAGCGCGGGTTGATGCCTTCAGCGGCAAATATGCTGGAGATGAATTGAAAGCCGACCTCGATAAGAGAGTCGAAGAGATACAGAAGAGATACCCGAATCCTCCGCCGCCTCTCCCGCCAACAAAGAGGACTCCATATAGAAAGCCGCCAGAAAGAAAGCAGCAGTGGAGAAAGAAACGTGGCAATAAACGTTAAGTCACATCCATTTTTTCCAGAGATTTACTGGGTTACTCTAGAGGATGGCTCACGGAAGTTAGGCACCAAGAACTTGGTTCCGGAAAAAGCCGTTTATGGGGAACGGCTCGTCAATTTTAAAGGCAGCGAATACAGGCTCTGGGACCCTTACCGAAGCAAGCTTGCGGCTGGCATACTAAAGGGCTTAGACTCTGTTCCCATATACCCCAACCAGAAGGTATTGTATCTGGGCGCTGCTTCAGGAACAACTGCAAGCCACGTTTCTGACATTGTTGGTGAAGAAGGACATGTGTACTGTGTCGAGTTTGCTTCGCGTTCCCTACGTGAACTGGTCAACAGCGTTGCTGCTTTTCGTTATAACATGTCGCCTATTTTGGCGGATGCACGCTTGCCGGAATCCTATTCGCGGATGGTGGAGCGGGTGAATAGCGTTTACTGTGATGTTGCGCAGCCTGAGCAGGCTCGGATTTTGGCAGATAATGCTGACATGTTTCTTGCTGATGACGGCTGGGTTATCTTGACAATTAAGGCTCAAAGTATAGATGTGACAAAAGAGCCGTCTGTGGTTTTCCAGAAGGAGATTGCGATTTTGGAGTCTAGAGGATTTTGTGTCAGTCAAGTTGTTGGTCTTGAACCGTTTGACAAGGCACATGTCATGGTGGTTGCCCAGAAAATGACCAACTGAGATTTGTTGTAGATATGTTTTCCTGAAAAAAGGCTGTTTTCAACAATCAGCTGTTATTAGTCTCCTAATATGAATGCACCTTTTGTTTTCTGGCGCTCCTGCAACATTATTTACAGAAGCCTAAAGTGGACTTTAACATAAAATCTGCGGTAAATACGAAAAGGTTTTTAGTTCCGTCCTATTACATCAGAGACAAAACGTAGTTAATGTATGAGGTGAATGGTTTGTCTGTATTTGCTGCACCCGGAGCTTATGATCGTGCCATTACCGTGTTTTCTCCAGATGGCCGTCTATTTCAGGTTGAATATGCCCTAGAAACGGTAAACCGCGGCGCAACAATAATTGGGATTGTCTGCTCAAAAGGAGTTGTCTTAGGCGCAGAAGAAAAAATTGAAACTCCCCTTCAAGATACTGACTTCACTTGGAAAATTTATGGCGTAGATGATCATCTTGGAGCAGCAGTTGTTGGTTTGGGATCTGACGCTCGTATACTAATTGACCAAGCTAGAATATATGCCCAAAGTAATCGGCTAACATATGATGAACCCATAGATGTTGAAATTATGACAAAACGTGTCGGAGACGTGAAGCAGCTTTACACTCAGCACGCAGGAGTAAGGCCCTTTGGTGTTTCAATCATCTTTGGTGGAGTCGACAAAACAGGATGCAGAGTATTTACAACCGATCCAAGCGGCTCTTACAGGGGCTACAAGGCGGTGTCTGTGGGTATTGGTCGTGAAATAGTTGAAGGTATCCTTAAGGAGGATTATCGTGCGGACCTCAGCTTAGATGACGCCATAAAACTTGCTGCTAAATGTTTAACTAAATCCCTTGAAGCCAGAGGCGAGCCAAAACGAATCAAAATAAGCATTATTCCCGCAGATACAAAAAAGTTCCAAGCACTGGACGACGAGAAAGTTGAGGCTATCCAAAGAGGGCTTGAGGGCAGTGGAACTTAATGAGCGAACGCTACACAATCGCGCGCATCACTCAAGATGGCGAACACTTCGAAATCTTAACTAAGCCTGAGCCTGCTCTCGAATACAAGCTCGGAAAAACCATCCCTATTTCTCAAATTTTAGTCACAGAAACAATCTTCACTGACGCTGGAAAAGGCTCAAAAGCGTCAGAAGAGAAGTTGCAGCAAGTCTTCAAAACAACTGATTCACTCAAAATAGCTGAGATTATTCTTAAGAAAGGTGATCTTCAGTTAACTACTGATCAAAGGAAACAGCTTGTTGAAGACAAACGGAAACAAATCATTTCCTTCATATCACGTGAATGTATTGATCCGAAAACGAACCTTCCTCACCCTCCCATACGAATTGAACAGGCAATGAAAGAGATTCACTTTTCTATTGATCCTCACAAAACCACAGAAGAACAATCAAAAGACATAATAAAGCTCCTACGTCCAATTATTCCCCTGAAAATGGAGAAAATCACAGTTGACATTCATGTCACCTCCAGAACACGCAAGCAAAGTTTACGGAACCGTTAAAGGCTATGGAACGCTAAAGAGGGACCAGTGGCAGACTGACGGGTCTTGGTCTGCTACCGTGGAAATGTCTGCTGGCCTTTACGGGCCTCTCTTGGACAAATTGGGGAAAATGACCCGAGGAAACATTGAAGCAAAATTGGTAAAATGAAATAAATTCTTGAGGTTTTAAATATGCCACTTTTCTATGAAAAAAAACAGCTTGTTACGCCTGGTGACCTTCTCGCCGAAGGTGATTATGTATCCGGAGACAGTACATATAAAGAGAATACAAAAATCTATGCTTGCCGCCTTGGACTTGTTGATTATGACGGTAAAAGAGTTCAAGTCGTTGCCCTTAAAGCATTTTACATTCCAGTTCCCGGAGACACAGTTATCGGAAAAGTCGTTGAAACAACGCCTGGTGGTTGGGTTATAGACATCAAAGCTCCGCATCTTGCTAGGCTTAGAGCATCCGAAGTTGTTGAGCGCTCCTTTAAACCGGAAACAACAGATTTGCCTTCCATCTTTGATGTGGGCGATCTGATTATCGCCAATGTAGTTGAATATGATCGAACCCGCGACCCACAGTTGAGCGTCCGTGAACCAGGTCTAGGAAAGATTATGCGGGGTCAGTTGGTTGAGGTTACTCCCACAAAGATTCCGCGGATTATCGGTAGACAAGGCTCCATGGTGGGTATGATAAAGAGGGAAACCGGTTGTCAGTTGACTATTGGTCAGAATGGTTTGGTTCTTCTTACTGGCCGGTCTTATGATGATGAGCGGATTGCTGTTATGGCTCTTCGCAAAATTGAAAAAGAATCTCACACGAGTGGGTTAACTGACAAAGTAACTGAGATGATTAGAAAGGAAAGAAAAGCAGTTGAAAGCAAATAAAAAGAAAACTAAAGGAGAGAGAGAAACGATGACACCTAAAAAATCTGAAAAATTGATTGATAAGAAAGGTATCCGTTTAGATGGCCGCAAATTGGATGAGTTACGACCCGTGAAGATGGAGGTCGGAGTTATCCCTAACGCTGATGGTTCTGCATATCTGGAACAGGGAAGAAACAAGATTCTCGTAGGAGTCTATGGACCTAAAGAGGCTCATCCACGACACATTGCACAACAGGATCGCGCTGTCATTCAATGTCGTTATCACATGGCTCCCTTTTCGGTTGACGAAAGAAAGTCTCCTGCACCTTCAAGAAGAGACGTTGAACTTTCCAAGGTTATTCGAGAAGCTTTAGAGCCCGCAATTTTTCTCGAATACTATCCCCGAACATCAATTCAAGTATATATCGAAATCTTACAAGCAGACGGAGGAACAAGATGTGCAGGCATCACTGCGGCTGCTCTTGCATTGGCGGACGCCGGAATTCCCATGCGCGACTTAGTTGTGGCTTGCGCAGCTGGTAAAGCTGACGGAAAAATTGCTCTTGATCTTATGGATACCGAAGATAAGGTCGGCGAAGCTGATGTGCCCGTAGCATATATGCCTAATCTGAAAGCCATAACCTTGCTGCAGATGGATGGAAATCTGTCTGTTGACGAGTTTGATACTGCCGTGGATATGGCTCTTGAAGGCTGCAAGAAACTGTATGCACTTCAGAAGGAAGCGTTAAAATCAAAGTATGTTTCAGCTAAGGAGGCTAAAGAAGAATGACCAAATCAATTGTTGTGAATATTAATAAAAAACGAATCACTGAACTTCTCGCGAGCGGAAAAAGAACCGACGGACGAGGATTAACAGACTACCGAGAAATTCAAATAGAATCGGGAGTAATCGAACGTGCCGAAGGTTCTGCTCGGGTGCGTTTAGGCAAAACTGAAGTTCTAGTAGGCGTTAAAGTCGGAACTGGGACTCCATTTGCAGATGTGCCTGACAAGGGTGTTCTAACTGTTAATGCTGAACTTGTGCCCCTTGCGTCTCCAGATTTTGAGCCTGGTCCACCCGGCGAGATGGCTGTGGAGTTGGCTCGAGTTGTGGATAGGGGTATACGTGAATCGAAGGCTATTGACTTGGAGAAGCTTTGTGTCGAGTCTGGTAAAATGGTGTTCGTGGTTTTCGTGGATGTTTATGTTCTCAACCATGACGGAAACCTCATTGATGCTTCGGCTATGGCAGCCTTGGCGGCTCTAATCAACACGAAGATGTTCAAGTATACTGTGGAAGACTGCGCAATCGTGAAGAAACCTGGCTATAATCCACTTCCGATGGTTGACTATCCAATAGCAGTTACTTTCGCTAAGATAGGCGATAAGCTCATATTGGACACTGGACTTGATGAGGAGCAGGTTATGGATGCACGATTGACGATGACCCTGAACAAAGACGGAAACATCTGTGCCATACAGAAGGGTGGCGGTTCTGGCTACTTTACCCGAGATGAGATATCGGAAGCCACCAAGATTGCCATAGAAAAGACTGCAGAATTAAGAAAAATCGTGGTTAAAAACTGATGGGAAGAAATACAAAAAAAGTTGCTATGACTAGAGGGCTTGGTACTCGCTACGGCGCTTCACTCAGAAAACGTTACGTGAAGGTACTCACAGAACTCAGGCGGACCCACAAGTGCCCACAATGTGGCGCTGAGGCGGTCTCAAGAGTGAGTGTTGGCGTCTGGAACTGCAAGAAATGCAGTGTAACCTTTGCTGGCGGCGCCTATACCCCAGTTACGAAGCTTGGGGTTGTGGCGAAGCGTCAAGTGAAGAGCCTGTCCTCTTCTTCAGAAGACTAAGAAAAGCCAATAAGGCGAAAGCCTTCTTGGTCACCTTTTTTTGGTGAGGTGTATTAAAGTTGATTTTGTTGACTACCTCTCGGAGACCAACTGGAAGGATACGAACGTTTTGTCGCGATTTAGCCTGCTCTATTCCTGATGTTGTTCGCGTTAATCGTGGAAAGATGAGTCAGGATGGCGTAGCCGAGAAGGCGATTGAGCTTGACGCCGACCGCATAATTATTGTTGATCGATGGCACGGTGGACCAGGAAAAGTCAGTCTTTTTTTGTTATCCTCAACTGGATTAAAGCCTGTTTCTCCGTTGATGTTGATGTCTGGGATACGTTTGCGAAGAGAGCTAAAAGAATGCACAAGCCGTGTCCGCTCGTCTGTGATTACATTGGAGCCTAAATCTTCTCGTGAGATAGAACGAACAGCTGGGCGGCTGTCGCAGTATTTTGGTTTGCCTGTTCTGTCTTTAGATGATGCATGTGAGAATCATCATGCTTCAATGCATTTGTCGTTTGACTCTTCACGGCGACTTCAAGTCACGTTTATGCTTCTTAGTAGAATGCTTGAAGTAGGACCTAGACTCACGGTGTCAAGGCTGATTTGGGAAGTTCCATCATGAAGGCTCAGGCTGTTGTCCGCCTAAACTTTTCTTCAGAAAAACAGTTGCATGTAGTTTTGCAGGCGCTGAAGCCCGAAACCGAGACATCATCTACTAGCCGCTCAAAAGTTCACATGACTACCGAGGGTCAAAGTTTGATTTTAGATTTCAAGGCAAAAGACACTTCGGCATTGAGGGCGTCCATGAACTCGTATTTGCGGTTGATTGGCGTGGCAATGAACCTCCAAAAATTAACGGACCTGTAATAAAACACTTTTTTTGTTGTAGTAACTCTGTGGGTTATGATTGATGGCATAACCGTTATTGGTCATGTGGTTTCTTTAGTGAAAACGCTTAATATACGCCAAGTTATTTAAGCTGAAGGAATTCAGAGACAAAGGTTTGAGGAGTATAAGATGAGCGAAGATATTTCGAGACTTCCACCCCAAATTCAGCAACGGTTGCTTAGGCTTCAACAGTTGCAACAAACTCTACAGGGAGTAATGAGCCAGAAACAGCAGCTTGAACTGCAACTCACAGAGGTTGAGCAGGCAGTAAGCGAGCTAGAGAAGCTAAATGAAACTGCGGTAGTCTACAAGTCCATCGGTGCACTTCTTGTTAAAGCAGAAAAGGACAAGGTTACAACAGAATTAACTGAACGTAAAGAGCTTGTGAAGATGAGAGTTGACGTCCTAGCAAAACAGGAGGAGCGCCTTCGAACCCAAGTGAAGGACCTGCAGGAGAAGCTACAGCAGGACTTGCGTCCAGTATCAGGTTCTGCTTAGGATGAAGACCTCTTGGCAGAGAATGGAATTCCCGAACTAAATCTTGAACAAGTCGCAGAGTTATGTGAGGGCGCAGAACAGGCTGCCAGAGAATACGTCCTATACAAAGTATCAACTAGCAGAATAGTCACCCTCGACGTTGCAGTGGACGCCGAAGGAACAAAACCCATAACTGTAAACGTTGACGTAAACGTTGTTTTATCCCCCCTAATGAAAGACTTCGATGTCGAATCATTAACAAAAGAAGCAACAAAACGAGCCTTTGCCCACATTGAAGAATACTTGAGGGAACTCAAGTGCAAATCCAAGAAATAGTAGCCCTAATAGACAAGCTTGATGCCAAGCTAGCCGTTCTTTTATGTCACCACAACGCTGATCCAGATGCCATAGGCTCCGCCTTCGCCTTCAAAGGACTACTAAAGTGCCTAAGACCAAACATGGAAACTGAGATTGCGGCGGCTTCTGGACCCAGCAGGCTTTCTAAATCTGTGATGACTGTTCTTCCCATAGAACTTACATCTGAGCCTCGAATCGAAACGGCTGACCTGATTGTTTTACTGGACACAAACACTATTCAACAGCTGGATGAATGGAGCGAACTAATCACTCCTGATCGCCCCCTAGTCGTAATTGACCATCATGCAAGCCACCCCGAAACCGAACACATGGCAACCGTTTTTGTGTCAGACGAAACTGCCTCATCCACCTGTGAGGTTGTTTATCGTCTCTTCAAAGAGGCAAAAATATTGCCATCCGCAGACGAGGCAAAAGCGCTCTTTCTTGGATTAGCCTTCGACTCCCGACATTTTGTCATAGCCACTTCTGAAACCCTAAAAGTTGTGGCTGAACTTGTAGACGCCGGAGTAAACGCGCAAGAAACGCTTCCAGTTCTCTCGTTGCCCATGGCACACTCAGAGCGCATGGCACGACTGAAAGCTAGTACCCGAATAAAGCTTCTAAAAATTAACTTTTGGCTGATTGCTCTTTCTCACGTTAGCGCATATCAAGCCTCAGCGGCTCGGGGACTCATCGCGTTGGGTGCTCATGTTGCGGTTGTCGCTGGCAAAAAGGGGGATAAAATTCAGGTTAGTTTTAGAGCTTCTAGCGAATTCTACAAAGAGACTGACCTTCACATGGGTCGCGATTTGGCAACTCCTGTGGGCGAATTTTTGGGAGGCATGGGCGGGGGGCACTCTGTTTCTGCTGGTGCAAACGGTGACGGAGATGTAAATGCTTGTCTCAATTTTTGTGCGAAACTAATAAAAAAGAGGTTAAAATAACCCTTTTTTGGGTAGCTACTCTTAAATGAACTAAAAATTGCAATAAGCTGGCGGACCAAACTTGGCTGTAATCGAGACAAAAGACCTAACATACACTTATCCGGGTGCAACAAAACCTTCCATCGAAGAGGTATCCATGACAATAAATAAAGGCGACTTTGTTATCTTAACTGGTCCAAGCGGCTGCGGAAAAACAACCCTTTGTAGATGCTTCAACGGTCTTATACCTCATTTCTACAACGGAACCCTAGAAGGAAAAATCGAAGTCGCTGGTCTCAATGTAGCTGAACATCAGATTCACCAACTCGCCCGTCACGTAGGACTTGTTTTCCAGAACCCCGAAAACCAGCTGTTCGCCCTATCTGTCGAAAAGGACGTAGCGTTTGGTCTAGAAAACCTTGCCGTGCCCCGTGACGAAATGAGAAAACGTGTCGATTGGGCACTTCAAATGGCGGGAATAAGCGAACTTGCTGAAAGACCACCCCATGAGCTTTCAGGTGGACAACAGCAGCGGGTAGCAATAGCCTCTGTGCTTGCTATGCAGCCTGACGTCATGATACTAGATGAACCAACATCTTTTCTTGATCCGCTGGGAGCTGAAAAAATTTTTGAGGTCATCAACGAATTAAACCAAAAATTTGGCATCACAATTATTCTGGTTGAGCATCGGCTTGACCTTGCTGCAAAATACGCCAATCACGTTATTGTCATGAATAACGGCAAAGTCGCCTTAACTGGTAATCCAAGAGAAATATTCACTTCTGAAACTGCTCATCTGATTGGCGTTGGCATCCCGAAAGCAACAAAACTGTATCAGAATCTCAAGAAAAATGGTGTAGACCTGAAATCTGTTCCAGTTACTCCAGAGGAAATAGTGAATCTTCTACGGGAGGTCCTGAAGTGTGCTTGAAGTCAAAGATCTCTACTACACATACTCTACTGGTCTTGAAGCCCTGAGGGGAATCAACCTCACCATCAATGACGGCGAATTCTTGGCTATCATGGGACAAAACGGAGCAGGAAAAACTACTCTAGTGAAACACTTCAACGGGCTCTTGAAGCCAACCAAAGGCGAGGTCCTAGTTGACGGCGTAAGCACCCGCGATGTAAGTGTTGCCCAGCTGGCTCGAAACGTTGGTTTCGTGTTTCAGAATCCCGATCATCAATTGTTCAGCGAGACCGTGGAGGACGAGATTGCATTTGCCCTCAAAAACTTTGGTTTCGAACCTGCTGTTATAGAGAAACAGATTGACTGGGCTCTGAATTTGTTGGATATTCTTCAGTATCGAAAGACATCGCCCTTTATGCTAAGCGGCGGAGAACGAAAACGTGTTGCTTTAGCTTCGATACTTGCTTGGGACCCTAAGATAATCGTTTTAGACGAACCAACTATTGGTCAGGATCATCAGCAAAAAGAGAAACTGCAGCAGTTTATCCTGCAATTAAATGCACAAAAGAAGACTGTTGTTGTTGTCACTCATGATGTTGAGTTTGTGGCTGAATGTAATCCCCGTGTTATATTGATGAGCCAAGGAAAAATTTTGGTTGATGGCAAAGCGGAAAAGATTTTGACTAACCCCAAGTTGTTGGCGCAGGCTTCGATTGTGCCTCCTCAGATAACTCAGATTTTTCTGGAACTGGCTGATTTTGGGTTGCCAACGGACGTTATTGATGTTCATGAAGCCACTAAGATTCTGTTAAATCGGCTGAGGAAAAAATCATGAGCGTCTTTGAAGGCTTCAAATTCAGGAAAGTCTCTTCTGTAGTCCATGATTTAGACCCAAGAATCAAGTTTTTCTTTGTGTCAGTCCTGTTCGTGATGGCGATCCTATTCACCAAGCTGATAGCACTTACTATACTGTTCTTCATACCTTTACCCTTCGTTTTTATTGCAAAAGTTAACCGACAATGGTTACGTTCCTTAAGAGGCGCCGCATTTTTAGCAATCTTCATCTTTGCAACCAACTTTATCTTCGGATACTTTTTTCCAACAGCAATTCAGGAAGGAACACCCGCTGATAATCTCATCTTGGTGCTTTTAGAGCGCTCAGCAGCAATGACTCTACGTTTCGTTGTTCTAATATCATCATTCTCAGTGTTCTTTCTCACAACATCACCTGACCATCTAGGCTTGGCGCTACAGCAGAGCCACATCCCCTACGAGTTTTGTTTCGCATTCACAACTGCAGTTCGTTTTGTGCCTGTGTTGGCTGACGAGGCACAGACAATCATGGATGCGCAGAAGGCAAGAGGATTGGAACTGGAGCGCGGAAACCTGTTTAAACGAGTCAAAAACTACATTCCCATTCTCATTCCTCTGATCGTTAATGCCATCCGAAGAAGTTTGGAGTTAGCCGAGTCAATGGAGTCCCGAGCTTGGGGTGCCAACAAAAAACGCACAAACCTCTATGAACTCAAACTAAAGAAAGCAGACTACATGCTTGTCCTCGTTTCTGTTCTGATGCTACTTCTTGCAGTTTATGTCTGGCTGTATATTCCTATCCCCTCGTTGACGGCGTTGCTTTCCCTCTGAGCCTCTTTTGTAATCGGGCACTGTTTGTTTTTGTCGATTTCATGAACTGTTAGAAAAGACTTTTAACATACGAGCTAGTTTCCCCTCCATTGTGAACACCCTTGAAATGGTTGATGGCTGCATCTGAAGAGATTTTGTCTGGCGCCAGAAAGGCAATGACTGAGCTTGATCTGGAAAAGGCAGAAAAATTCATCCAAACAATCTTGGATTCACGAAACAAGAAAATCTTTGTTGTCGGTCAAGGACGAAGTGGCTTTGTTGGACGCGCCTTTGCCCTAAGGCTTATGAACATGGGAATAACCGTCTACTTTCTAGGCGAAACAATCACGCCCGCCGCTGGAAAAGACGACCTGATTATAGCAATTTCTGGTTCAGGAACAACCAAAATAACGTTGACTGCCAGCTCAACAGCCAAAGAGATCGGTGCACAGGTTGTCGCCGTCACCTCATATGCTGAATCTCCGCTGGGAGGTCTTGCTGATCTTGTTATGCCTATTGGCGGTAGAACAAAGCTTGGTTGGCCCAAAGAGGAGGATTATCTGGTTAGGCAGATTCTGGGTGAAAGCGAAACTTTGTCTCCTTTAGGGTCCATCTTCGAGAACAACTGCATGGTATTCCTTGACAGCATGGTTGTTGAGCTTATGCATCGTCTTGGAAAAACTGAAGATGAAATGATGAAACTTCACGCCACCCTCGAGTAAATCTTTTTACAGAAATTGTTTTGGCGCTTTAGAACAGTGATTGTTGTTCTAAAAACGCGTTTTGTTTTTCAGTGATTAAACGTTAATTAAAAAAGCTGATATATTTATCAGTTGGCTGAATTACTTGGATTTACTTCTCCGTCTCTGTCTCTTCTTCTTTGTTCTCTTCTGTTTCTTTTTAGCAGTCTTTTTTGTCATGCCGTGATGTCTGGTCATGGTGATCGTTTTCCTTCCATGTTAGTTCAAAGTGTTATTCTTAAAGTTTTATGTTTACCAACCAACTAGCCACTATTAAACATTATTTCACATGCTTCGGCTGGAGTTTTGCTTTTGCTTTCATCCGCTTTTCTGGTCCTGTAACGGTTACGTCACATCAAGCGTCCAGTAGTCCTTGACCCATTTTTGGGCAAGAACTGTAAAGCTGCTTCAGAGTCGCTCCATCTCATCATCACGAGAGCTCAGAATGGTGTCCCTCATCACATAATATATAGTCTATCTTGACCGTTTAAAATCTTATCCTTTAGTCCTCATGCGTAACGACAAGTAGAAACGTAGGGAATTTTTTGGGATTATTTTGTGCTCAACTTGAACTCTTTGTGGATTGCCCGAACGGTTTCTGTTCCATCTTTTTCTTTAACTACAAACGAAACGTTAAGTTCAGATGAGCCCTGTGCTATCATGCGAACGTTTATTCCTTTCTGTGAAACAGCTGAAAATATTCTTGAAGCTACTCCAGGTATTCCTTTCATGCCTGCACCCAAAACCGCGACTACGCAAACGTCGTCTTCGGACATTACTTCGCGGATAAAGTCTCTGCCTAGCAGGGCTATCTCTAGGGTGTTAACTGCTCGTTCCAGCAGGTTTCGTTGAATAACTAATGAAATGTTTGCTTCTGAGACGCTCTGAGATATCATTAGGATGTTGATGTTTTCTTTTCCAAGAACTTCAAATACTTTTGCGGCTGTTCCGGGCGCGCCGACCATGCCTGCTCCGCTGACTGTTATTACGGCAACGTTCTTGACTATGGTTACTGCTTTTACTCCGTCTTTTGTTTTGATTTGCTCGTCTTGTAATATGAGGGTTCCGGGATTGTCTGGGTTAAACACGTTTCTGATTCTGACAGGTATTCCATCTTTTCGGGCTGGTTCCAAAGCTCTGGGGTGCATTGCTTTGGCTCCGAATATTGTTAGTTCTGTGGCTTCTTGGAATGACATTTCAGGAATTATTTTCGCTTCTGGAACAATTTTAGGGTCAGAAGTCATAAGTCCGTCCACGTCGGTCCATATCCAAACCTCGTCAGCTTCTAATGCAGCTCCCACAATTGTGGCGGTGTAGTCTGAGCCTCCCCTGCCTAACGTTGTGGTTTCTCCGTCTTGCGTTGCCGCTATAAAACCCGTCAATACTGGAACGGTTCTCTTTCTTCAGCATTGGTTCCAGGTTCTTTTTGAGTTGATATTTGGTAAAGTTCAGGAGGAGCCCTGCTTCCCCAAAATTGTTGTCGGTTACTATTCCTGCTTCTCCTCCTGTAAGATGCTCAGACTCGAGTCCAATGTCTTTGAGTGCTCCGCTGACGATGGGTGCAGACAATTTTTCTCCGAAAGAGATGACTGTGTCTCTTGATTTTGGTGTAAGTTCGCCGACAAAAACGATTCCTGTTAAAACCTGCTCAAGCTCACAGATCCTTGCTTTAACAACATGCTCAGCAGCATCTTCTAACTGTTTATTTTTGATGGCTTCTTTTGCGGTAGTTAAGTGTCTTTCAAGTATTTCCTGCTTGAATTTGTGGATGTATTCACGGTTTCCCTTTTTTGCTTCTTCTGCCGCTTGGATAAGCTGGTTTGTGACGCCTTCTAAGGCTGAAACTACGGCAACAACTCTGCAGTCGTTGCTTCGGTTGTCTGCTATTAGTTTGGCTACGTGGCGGATGTTTTTGCCGTTTGATACGGATGTGCCTCCGAATTTCATCACAATATTCTTCAAGTCGTTTTCCTCGTTTTATTTTATCATCTTGTTTGCTAGGTTCTGTTTTATGTCTAGTAGATCCCTTAATACTGCGCTGGCGGTTTCCATTCCGCCTGCTCCCCGTCCAATAATGGTTTGTTCGCCCGCGGATTCTGAGACGAAGGTTACGGCGTTGAGTGCTCCGTCTACTGCTAGGGGATCATGTTTGGATATTTGTGTTGGTTCCACTTTTAGAGTTTCTCCGATGGAGCCTATGAGTTTTATTGTACGCCCTTTTTTGCGGCGTCCTCTATGTTTTGGGCTGATACGTCGCGGATGCCCTTGACTTTTACGTCTTTGATAGTGACTTTCTTGTCCATTATCCAGTTTGCCATGATGACCAGTTTGGCGGCTGCGTCATAGCCGTCAACGTCCATTGTTGGGTCTGCCTCGGCGTATCCAAGTTTTTGGGCTGCTTTTAGAGCTTCATCGAATGTGATGTGTTTTTCGTCCATCTCTGAGAGAATGTAGTTTGTGGTTCCATTCAGTATGCCGCTAATGGAAACTATTCTATCGCCTTGGAGGCAATTTTTGGCGAATTCAAGAAACGGGGTTCCTGCGCCCACGGTTCCACTGAATCTCAAGTAAACTTTGTTGTAGTCTGCCAACTCTGTTAGGGCTGGCAATGCCAAGGCTAGTGGTCCCTTGTTTGTTGTGACTACATGTTTTCCTGTTTTGAATGCTGTTTTGATGTAGGATAATCCTGGTTCTGCGGTTTCGATGTTAGTGGGTGTCACTTCGACTATGGCCTCTGCCTCAACGGATTCTATGGCTTCTAGTGCTGTCATGTTGGGGTGTCCATGTTGGATGCTTGCTGATACTGTTCCTTTCTCTTTTTTGAGGGACAGCATTTGTTCTAGGTCTAGTCCTTTTGGGTTTATGGCTGCTCCCTTTTTGTCGACTATTGCTACGATTCGGGGGCGAAAGCCGTATTTTTTGGCCAGCTCCTTTTTTCTGTGTGCAATGATTTGGGCGAAGCTTTGTCCGACTACTCCCCATCCCACCAAGATTATCCTCATTTTTGTTCACTCTTAGGGTATGTTTAATGTTGTATGTTGAATCTTCTCTATTACGGTTACGTTTTATAAATAACTAATCACGTTCAAGAAAGTGTTAAGTTATTTTTTTGTTCTTTAGTTCACGAAATGGCAGAAAACACCTTTTTGTTACGATTGTCTAATTAATCTGTGTATTCTCTACGTTCAGAACGGTGCTAAAACAATGAGTGATTCAGAAGACATGGAATTCAGGGACGCCTTCAAACACTGGGCTGAGCAAATAGATCATCATCAATATCAAATTTTTGTGGAAACAGCCAAAATAGTGGATTTGCTGAAACAGAAACAGGTGTCAGCAAAAACAAAAAACGAGATGATAATCGTCGTTAAGGGGCTACAGGCAACTGTGAAGTCCATCTCTAAGGTGCTGACAAAGTACATCGAATAAACAGGACAGACAAGTTCTGTTAACTGCTCTATATTTCATAGTTAAGTGGTTACTTGACAGATTCTTTTCCCAGAACAAGCGACATAAATGCTTCACCCTCTATCAACCCAACCTCTCCCTTCTTGGCAGAGTCCTCATCAAACCGTTTCACCTGAATCACCTTTAACACTTGGAGAGTAAACTGCGAATGGCACAGGGTCTCTCGTATGAGTGCCAATCCTGATTGGCGTCGGATGATCAGGCAAAACCGCAACAACACACTCTTCTTTTAGTCCATCCAGTAACCTTCCAAGTCAACCGTCTTGTCCAAGTCCTCTATTGTCCTCACCTTAAGCTCGTAATCTTTAGAGTGCCCTGCCTCATCTGGTGCCTCAACGTGAACAAACACCATATCATAATTTTCAAGAGCCTCTAACGCATAATCTGCTTTGCCCTCATAGTTTGTATCATACAAACCAGTAGCACCCGGAACTTCGACAATCTTCATTTTTGCGTAAACACCAATTCCTTTAACCAAGTCAACAGCAGAAATAACCGCAGACGACACACCATACTTTTCCCTGAATGACGGCATAACCGGTGTTTTGCCCCCGCCCCAAGGCCAAATCAAGTTTCCAGATCTTTTGCCCGAATCTTCTTCTAGCAACGTTAACTGGATGATCTTTCCAGAACCTCTTTAGATTCAAGAATCATCTCTACTCAACAAGTCCGCGGTGCTTTGTGCCTCTGCTGTTTTGGCTCTTGGTAAAATCTCAAAAATTTCTTTTCCTATCGGCATCGTGTGGTGGCGTAAACTCGACAATTTCCTCGTTCAAATAATCTCTCAATATCAAGAAATGTCTATAACCTAAACCAGCAAAGAACTCAACATTGTCTGGTTTTTCCAGTTTCATTTTCAACGTCTTCAATTAACTGCGCAGATTCACTGCTTGTTATGTGACCTGCAGAATAATCGACTATTTTTCCATCCTTTTCAGTGATGGTATTGCATCTGTATACTACGTCGTTTTTGCCTAGTTTGATTTTTCTTGCAGCGGCTTCGAACGGTCCTCTTCCCGTATAATATCTTGTGGGGTCGTAGCCGAGAACTGAAAGAATTGCGGTGCCTGAGCCGGGAGTCAAACCGTTTGGCACTGTTTTGAGGAGTCCATTTCGTCCTTTGTGGCGACCATGTCCATATTTGGCTTGTTTGCTGCCTGGAGAGGAGTCTTGTCATCTAATTCGGAACACGTGATAATCTGCCATTCCGTCTCCAACAATAATTAAATACTTCATTGTTTATCACACTGTCCTTTGCATGTTGCTTCTATGTTTTGTTCGATTATACTTGTTTATGGTGTTTTACTGTATCTCTTTTTCGTTTCCATATGTTTTTTTCTGGAGTTAAAGGCATTAACCTACCCATGTTAGTTGGAATTCATAACTGGTTTATTTGTTGTTGCCTTCGTGTTGGTATGATCCTACAGAATTTCTTTTCCTGATTCTGCCTCTAGCCTCTCTGGTGATCGTTCTTGTAGTTATTGTGCTTTACCTTGCAAGAAAGCAGGATACTATACGCATAAAGAGGTGGAAACACTAAACGAGTTGATGCAAACGGGAGTAATGAACAAAGACAACTTCTATATGATGCTTCAGGATTTAGCACGTAACAAGATGATTGAGCAAGACTCGTGTAAAACGTTGGGAAAACTGCTTCAAGAATCCTTCAACGAAAACAAGGAAACAGTTTTCACCTCATAGAATCTATGTTACTTCTCTGTAATTCAGATTTGGAAGGTGCCCTTCTTTAGTATCGTGACTGTTTCTCCATTCTGTTTGGTAGCCTTTACTGTGGGCTCAGAGATTAGCATGTCAATGTGATTCTTTGACGGGTTTTTGCCTCCGGGCATGTCCATGTTTGACCCAAAAGCAACATGAATTGTCCCCAAAATTTTTTCTGCTTCAAGAAACTCGTCTACAAACCTTGCCTTAGGGTTGATTCCAAAAGCAAACTCTCCAACAATGTCTGCCCAGTTGTCTGTCTGAAAAGTTTCTTTGATTCTGCGTAGCTGCTCTTTGTCCTGCGAAAACACTTTTTCTGCTCTTCCGTTCTTGACTGTCACTTCTACAGGTTTTCTTAATTTGCCGATTCCGCCAACTGCCATGTCGCAAACAAGTTTTCCATTTAACGAATCCTCAACTGGCGCAACGATAACTTCGCCTGTGGGAAGATTCATCCACTTCATTTTTTCCCAGTCCAGTTTCGTGTCTGTAAAGAATTTTCGATTATTTGTGCGCAAAGTCAAATTGGTTCCCGACGGATTACAAATCTCCAACGTTACTGTATCTTCTAGAGCAAACATGAGCTTCTCTGCTTGATTTTGCATTCTTTGATGTTCTTCTGGATTTAGGGCTAAGGCTCCTTCAGTTAGCATGTCTAATGTTACTCCTGGGCAGTGTCCCAGACGCGATTTGTGGTCGCATGTTTCTGTTTTTATTAGTTTTATTCTGAATGGCGTCTCTTCGCGGTTTCCACTTAACAAATTAATGTAAATGTCCACTTTTTGGGCTAAAATCTTTTTGAGCTGTTCTGGTATCTCTGTTCTTAGTTCTTTTTGTTTTTGGAGAATTACAAGTCTTGTCCACAAGTCTAGGGCTAATGCGCCTGTTGCGAAGGCTTCTCCAATTTTTGTTTTTTCTTCATCGCAGATTATGAGTATTTTTTCGTTACTGCTGGCTTCAAGAACGTTTTCTAACGCATTTTTTGTTGCTTTTGGAGCATTCAACTATGTTCGTCTCATTTGTATATCCCGTAGTGTTTAAGTTTTCTTGCAGCTAACTGCCTAAACCTTGTGTTGGTATTTTTTAAATCCCAAGCTTTCTAGGTGTATTTGTAGAATCCTTTTCTTGCTTTTTTTCCTGTCCAACCCTTCTTCACATAATCTTTGAGCAGAGGACACGGCTTATACAATTCGATTGGGTGTCTGCTGTAGGCTGCCTCCAGTTTCTCCAGAATCATATCTAATCCTTTTTTGTCGGCATACTCGCAGGGACCAGAAGGCCATCCAGTCCCTAGCTTCATCCCCAAGTCTATGCTCTCAGGCTCGGCAACATCCTCAAGAACCATCCATGCCGCCTCATTTGAGGCAACAGCCCAAGAACGCTCCACATCATACCTTCCCTTAAACTCTGAGGGTATAGCTGGTCTGCCTCTGCTCCAGTCATAAAATCCCAATCCCGTCTTTCGACCAAGCTTCTTTGCTTTGACCAAAGGCTCAGTGAGTTCTAGATATGGACGATACCTTTCGCCGTGGGCTTCATGCAGTATCTTGCTAACATCATATTCTACGTCTACCCCAACAAAATCAACAAGCTCAAACCAGCCCATCGGAAAACCGCCACCATATCTTACAGATGAGTCTATCTCTTGCATAGAAGCTTCTTTGCGACTATACGTCCAGAATGCCTCGTTAAACATTGCAACAAGAATCCTGCTGACAATAAATCCGCGGTTATCCTTCTTGCATAGTATCGGCGTCTTTCCAAGCTTTCTGCTAACATTCATTATGGCGTTTAGAGTATCGCTGCTG
This sequence comes from Candidatus Bathyarchaeota archaeon, assembly GCA_963697165.1. Lineage (GTDB taxonomy): Archaea > Thermoproteota > Bathyarchaeia > Bathyarchaeales > Bathyarchaeaceae > Bathyarchaeum. Next base: position 69,424 of record CAVOMX010000009.1, on the reverse strand, counting down.
GTTTCTTCGCCCCTAATTACCTCAATAAGCTGCGTCAACTGTGGCGGAATAAACCAGTGCATTCCAACAGTCATCTCTGGTCTTTTTGTTGCCTTTCCCATCTCTGTTACGCTCAATGTGGACGTGTTAGTCGCTATTATCGCATGGGAAGGAGCTATTCCATCAATCTTCGAGAAGACATGCCTCTTCAACTTCATGTTTTCCGAGACAGACTCCAAAACCAAATCAACATCAGCTACTGCTTCATCATACAAAGTGGTTGTCCTGATTCTTGACGAAGCCGCCTCCGCTTCACCGCTGCTAATAGCGCCTTTTTCGACGAACTTACAAAGACTCCACTTAATCTCCTGAACTGCCATATCCAAACTGTCCCTGCTTCGGCTCAAAAGATAGACATCATAGCCCTTAACTGCAAAAACCTGCGCTATTCCATGTCCCATCAATCCAGTTCCAATAACTGCTACCCGTTGAATCTCATTATCTGTCGTTTCCATCACCCTTTCTTCTAGACTGGAACAAACTCGTAGGCAACTCTTTTGTCAGAGAAAACCTTTGCTGCAAGCTTGACCTTCATTCCCACCTTCACATCTTCTCTTTCAACGCCAGTCAGCCAAGCCAACGCCTTAACGCCCTCCTTGAGCCGAGCAATCGCAACAATGTATGCGGGTTCCTCTGAGAAGCTAGCTGGCTTAACAAAAACCTGAGTAAAAGTCACAACCTCGCCCTCCCCATTCAACTCAATCCACTCTACCTCAGATGAACCGCATGCTCCACAATCCGCCACAGGAGGAAAATGCAGTTTTCCACACTTTTTACATGTTGTAGCGTAAACTTTTCCCTCTTTAAGTCCCTCCCAGAACTTTGAGGTTCTGCTTATCGGCAGACTATATGTTATCCTTAATGTTCTGGCACTTTTCAATAATAACGGCTTATCCAATTTTTTCATCTCCGAAGTATCGTCACGTAGCCATAGTGACCTGTTCCCCCAGTGTTATGAGCCAAGGCAATGTAATTCTTCATGGCAGCCTGTCTACTATTCGGTCTAACCTCTTCACGTAACTGTTTTGTCAGTTCCACAAGCATGGAAACACCTGTGGTTCCAATTGGATGCCCCTTAGACTTCAATCCCCCATCAACATTAACTGGAATTCTGCCACCCACCTCTGTCTCGCCTTCCCTGACCATAGTTGCTCCTTCGCCCTTCTCACAAAAGCCCAAGTCTTCATAAGCCATGATTTCTGCGATGGTAAAACAATCATGAACATTTGCAACATCCACATCTTTTGACGATATTCCCGCCATCCTATACGCCATTCTTGACGCCCTTACAGAAGCATCCAAACCCACATAACTTTCTCTCTTGGAAATGTTAGCAGTATCCGAAGCAACACCCATAGCTTCTATCCACACAGGATCTTCGATTCCCAGCTCCTTTACCTTCGCTTCAGACGCTAAAACAACTGCTGCCGAGCCATCCGTTATTGGACAACAATCATAGAGCTTCAATGGCCACGCAATCACGCTTGAACCTAGCGCCTTCTCCACAGTTATCTCATGTCGTAGATGAGCCATCGGATTCATGGCACCATACTTATGGCTTTTCACGGCAACATTAGCAAGGTCATCCTCTGTGGTGCCATACTTTTCCATATGCTGAACTGCATGAACAGCATAATATGCTGGAAATGTCATGCCAAAATTTTCGAACTCCCACATGTAATATCCTGCTCTGCCAATAATCTCCAACACGGTTGGCATGTCTATCTGCCTCATCTTCTCCACACCAACAACTAATGCTGTGTCCATCTGACCGCTCCTGACTGCAGAATAGGCATTGAATGCGGCGGCGCTTCCTGAAGCACAGGCTGCCTCGCATCTAACCAATCCTGCTCCTGTTAATCCACAGTATTCTGCTATTACAACGGCGGGTAAAGGCTCCTCTGACCAGACACCCATCGACCCAAGAGCCATGTAGGGAACATCTTTGGCAAATAATCCTGAACTTTCAAGGGATGGCTGAATTGCCTCAAACGATAACTCGGAAAGGTTAACGTCTGAGCGGTCTCCAAATCTGCTGTGACCCACCCCAATAATTGCTACCTTATTCGTATTTCATCCCTGCCAAACTACTGCTATTCTGACATAACTAACTTTTTTTAGTAAGTAAATAGCACTTCTGTTAATAGAATGCCAAACCATGCAAGTAGGGAGAAAAGATTACCCTAAAAAGCCTTCTTTATTATGAGACTTTTCTTTTCAGCTACAAACTGCATATAGGCTCGTTGTTGGAAAATAAATTTTCTGGAAGCTTTTCGCTGAGATGTGTTAATAGAAACCCACTTTATGTGAGGGAAAACATACTATCAAAACAATAAGTAAACATTGGTTTTTCATATTGAAATAGCATAAAAAAGGTAACGTTTTATTTAACTAACTTACTGCTATTTGACTAAGAATCTCTATCACCCCGTGTTAAAAGGTAACATAAAATGCATTATCAACTCTTTGTGTTATTTTGAGGGATTATATTTTTGTATGTTTTTTGAAAATCAAAAATGTTAACCTGATGTCCTCGACAACGCAACTTGGCTATTTTTTCAAAAATCTTGTCACCTTCTTTATCAATATATTTGTTTAAAACAGTAACAGTAATCCCAATTCCTGTAAGAAATCCTCCCACGCCCCCCTCTAATTGTGCAATTTTAATCCCAATTGCTGCAAATATTATTAGAACAGCATATTTTTGGAGTTCAATCCTTGTCTTAATTAGGGGGTCAGACCATACGTTTTCAAGAATTTCCGACAGTGTTTCAATATTTTGCTCTATGTCATAAAATTGATTTTCAACAATAGCGGTGTTTAAAGCGAGAACAATTTTTCTTAAATCGTAATCTTCATAATGGCTAATTAATTCATTACAAGCATATTGCCCTTTGGGGGCGCGAGTTAGTTTATTCAAGAGGAACTTTCCAATTTCAACTGGAAATATGGTTTCCTCAAGTTTATGATCTGGAATTAGATTTTTTAGTTTTTGAATTTCTTCAGTTGTTGAATTAATTCCTTCATGTCTAAGTGTGGTTAATGGACTAACAATATACTTACTACATAAATCAAACATAAAGAATGCTTTGTATGGATCGACAATCATGTAGTTCTCAAGAGATTCCATAATTGCGTCAAAATGAAGCATTTTTAACTTTACATATGTTGATGAACAGCTATCCATTATTGGTTTATAAGCAAAGCTGCCCTTTTGTTGTGATTCTTCCCAGACGAAACGTGAATAATTTACATTAGCAAGGGTTTCAAACTTCATTCCAGCCTCAATTATATCTTTTTTATTACCTAAATCGTGGGTACTAATTCCAAAAAGCATTGGAGGTTTCAATTCTGTAAATATTGGTTCCAAATAATCATATTTTTCAAATCTTTTGAGATCCCCGATTAAAACAAATTGTAACTTTCCTGTTTCCTTAACATAATCAATTAATTTTGGGATTTCTTTCGTTTGGAAAAAGATTTCTTCAAATCTTCTTTTTGGAATATCAAATATTGGAAAAATTAAAGAACCAGTAAAAGGTAATTGTGCCCAAATTGCATCCCCTTTTAATGATTCATTACTTGCAATTGTTACTGGTTTTTTAATTTTAACGAAACGTTCATCTGGTGGATATGGAAATTTTTTAAATGAGAAACTTTCAAGATCAATTTTATTGCAATACGATCTGTATTCTTCTAATTCTTTTTTTTGATAGTCTTCGAGAAATTCTTTGTTCACGAGACTCTTTCCTTGAATAGGATTTCTTGTTTTTTCTATATAAAATCTGCCTTCAGAAGAAAGAAGCTTTTCACGAAGAGGTTGCCTGAGGCTCTTCGTGGGAAAATAAAGTTTCTGTTAATAGTATACCAGAAGGAGATTTCTTTGATAAGTATACATTGACTTAGTTAACTGCAAAAATGCACTGTTTAGAAAATTCGATTTACCCACAAACCAATAAAATCTGATGTTACTGTTTCTGGATAGAAAAAAGAGGAAATGTGGTGTTACGGTTCTTTATTTTGGTTATTTGGGCATTATTAGATAGTAAGTACCACCTGAATGTTTTAGTGTTTGTCCCCTAAAATCTCCAGTACCCTGAAGTACCATATGGGTTTCGATAATTGAACTAGGTCCAGGTGGGTACCCTATTATCTTTCTATGGCTCGTACCCTCAAACGTGCCTCCTGTGAAAGTCAATTTGACCGTAGCGCTAATTACCATCTCAACTGGATCTTTTTTCAAATTAACCACGGAAATCCATTCACTATCCCAATCTCCATCATGAATGTCTTGTCCTATGGTTAGAGTAGCTGTACCTGTAGTTGTGCCTCTTCCATGTGATATGGTATCATGACTTACCAACCGTGGAAAGCCAGGATCCTGAACGGGTGGTGTAGTGACTCTAGTCAATGTAACCCCTTCAATTTTTGTTGCTGGTGCAGCCATTACTGGAATCGTTAACAAAGCTAAAGTAAACAAACTAACGAAAACACCTAAAATTTTCATATTCATTCTTTCACCTCCCTTCTTCCTTTATTAACTCTGATTAGAGAGTGTCTCCGTTTGCTTCTGGTCTCTGAAGCAGAGAACTGAGTTTTGTTTCGTTTGAGTTGAAAAGTGGTTGTGTGCCACCAAAGTTAGTGACAGACTTCAGAATGTAGTGTTTCTAACAGATAATTAACCGTTACAATGACTAACCCAGAATTGGATTTGTGGACTCCCCCAATTGTTTTATCAGGTATTTACCGTAATAATATTTGTGGTTAAGGTTTAGAAATGTTATAAAAGAATGTTCTATTATCAACAAAGATGTAATGTTGAGAAGGAAAGCAGTATCCCAATCATAATGAAACTGAGTCATCAGGGGGAGATAGAACCAGTTCAGATTGGGATACTACTCTTCATCATAAATGAAATATAAGAAAATAAACTTTACTAAAAAACAATCCATATCTATCTTACAAAATAATGAAATTTTATGTTCAAAAACGCTTGAGCTAGAGGTATGTTTTGATTTGTCCCCTTGATGGCTCAGCAATTATAATACGCTGGAATATACATTAAAGCTTTGTGATTATTAATTACGTTCTGTTGGGAAGTCTTTGAATATGATTTTGCATCATCCAACTTTGTACACATAATAACCTAATGTTATTGGGTTTCATTAAGAAAAAAAGAGGAGTTTGGGTTTTAGAGAAGGTAGCATGCTCAGGTGGATTTTTTACTGAGCATATCCTTTGCAGAAATTCCTAGTGCTATGTACATGAGCAATAGCATGATTATGTCTATCACTACAACAGGTATTTCCCCCATGATAAATACCGCAACTGTGTCAAAAATCATACCAAAACTGATTGCAATAAAGGCATACCATGACCAGCTTTCTCCATTTCTAAAACCTTTAAGGGTTATAGCGATGGCTAGAGTTGTGAGAACAAGAATATGAACACCAAACATTCTGCCTGCAGTTAACAAAATGAAATCAGTGATTTCAGGACTTGTGGAAACAAGATTGCTCCAAGTTTGACCAGTATACAATTCAAAGCCACTACCCAAAATGGCATCTGGAATTAACACAAATGCAAGACCAAAGACTACAAAAACAAGGTTAGGAATCATCAGTATTTTCCAAGCAATATTCACAGAACGAGACTTCAAATTCACTTCACCTCCATTCTATCTTTTTTGAAAGGAAAATTACAGAAAGTAATCTCTCCCCCGATTACGTTATCAAATATACCTTTAGATAACATTTGTGGTGAATATTAATAATTTTATAGAATAAACATCATCAAAAACGTAGGTTCTATGTTCATCAAATCTGTTCTGTTAGGAAGTCTTTGAATGTGATTTGTTTCTGTAATTATCAACGTTTGGTTTCCAACTTCATCATTTTTTCTGCTTATGGTTCTTTTTGTTTCTTGCTATTTCTATTTAAATTGTCCCTTGAACTGCTCGTAGGAAAATAAAGTTTCTGGAAGCATTTCACGAAGATTTTACTGTTTGCATGATTATTCTATTGAAATCTCCAATCCTTTTAGGACAATATTAACAAGTATTGGAGCTATCCAACTAGCATTTTTCTTGATTCTTTTCCACAACTTTTGGATTTTACCCGCGTCTTTGTCTTTGCTTTTTAGTTCCTCTTCTAGAATAATCAAGTTTTTCTTTATCTCTGTTTTCTGTTCGGGTGTCAAATCTTTCTTAGTTTCAAGTGTTTGATAGGTTTGTTTGAAGGCATCCGTCACTTGTTGATTAAAGGTAATTGTGGAATTGACAGCTTGAATCGCATTACCGTATATAGGTGCATTGATTTCTTGAATCGCAACCTGAATAAAGGGTAATTCTTCAACAAAATTCTGTTTATGCTCGATAACGTCTATGCCTTTGCTTGTGATTGTTGCGGTTTCCCAGTTTTTAGATGTGTGTTTGAACATTTTAGCTAGACCTTTGTCGAAAAGATAAAAAAAGTTGAAGTCAATTTGCTTCTCCTCAAATGGTAATGATTCTATCATTTCCTTACGTTTAACATTCCAGTCTGTTCCTCTCAACGAGGCTTTGTTGAAAAGTATTTCCAATATTTTGTATCTGACCAAATCATTAGAAGTCAAGATTATCTCTCATGTTCCTTTTTTCGGTTAAGTTGCTTTAACTTTTTTCGGAAAATTCACGCTCTAACAATCAATTAGGAGAAATGTTATAGCTAAATTGGTCTTAAGAACAGAAGGGAAATGTTTTGGGTCCTTTATTCGGAATAAATCAAGAAGACAAAGTAAAGCAGAAAATAGATGAAATTTTATCTTCAGAAGCGATACTGAAAAAGGATGAATATAAACTTGGGTTTATCTATTTAACAAAAAACCATCTAATTTGGAGGCGTAAAAGGTTTTGCACGGGTATAATTATTCAGTAATTTAGTCGGATTTCTTTAGTATGCTCTTCAATTTCAGTTAGAAAATTACTCATTGCTGGTTCCCAAGTGTAAATATAAAGTTCATCCTTTGCACGAGTCATTGCTACATAGAATAGCCTTCGTTCTTCCTCTAGATTATCTTGAGGCGGATAGTTTGTTCTTGCTAGCTCATAAATATTAGAATCTTCTATTTCACATGGGAAACCAAAAATATCCTTGGTACCATTAATAATAAAAACTACTTTTGCTTCTAAACCCTTGCTGCTATGTGCAGTAAGTAATCTAATGCCTCTTGGACTCTCCCAATTTTGGTGAATTACATCTAAATTGTTTACTTCTGCCAATTCTTTGATTATCTGAATTGTTGGTAGGTATCTGTATCCAAATCGGGTCCTAGTTCGCATGCATCTTGTGAGCACAAGTATATCTGTTGGTGCATAACCATTTTCAAGATATTCAACTATGCGATTTATACAGTCCTCAGCAATTTGCTGGTGATATTTATATTCATAATCTTTCTTGTGAGGAGACCTAAGCACTTTAATTGATTTAGTTTGACTGTTATTTGCTTTAGTTGGTTTTTGTACCTGACAACTTGTATTGTCCTTTATCAAATCTGCACCTGCATCAACAATTGTACGGTTACTTCGATAGTTAGTTGAGATTATGGTTATTGCTGGGTCTTCAAAATATTCTGCAAACCTTACAAAATAATTTATGTTAGAGCCTGAAAAACCCATGATACTTTGCCAGTCATCTCCAACACAAAATAGTTTACAATTAGGATTTCTTTCCATCATGACTTTGATTAGGTTGTATCTTTGCGCACTAATATCTTGATATTCATCAATTAGAATATGGTCATACACATTAGCACGCAAGTTCTGATTGTTCTCTAATTCAGCTGTTGCTTTATTTATCATATCCTCAAAATCGATTTTATCTTCCAAGTGCAATAACTCTTCATATTCTGTAAATATTGGCAAAACAAGATTCCCAAAAGCTATCTGTTTAGCACTCCATTTTCTCTTCTCTAGTCTTCCCTTTACGTTTATTGGAGACAAACCATAGGTTTTTGCAGATGTTATGAAGTTAATTAAATCATCTACTGGAGTACAGATAAGAGTTCCAGGCAATTTCAACAATTTCATCATAACTTTTAAGACTAAATTCAAAATCTTGATTGCTTCTAGTTTCTAGTGCATCTATGACTCTTTTCTTCAATAATTCAATAAAATTGTCAGACTTATTCTTCTTATACTCGTGTGTAAAGGTTTCCACAAATAATTTATTGTGAGCTTTAAACCATGTCCTTTTCATATCCATTGATTTCTTATATTCATCAGAGGATTGATTGAACCATTCTGGTACTTCTCCATTTTTATTTAAAGCCCAATGTTCAATGTATAAATCATATTGTGGCAAGTAAAAATCAGGTCTAAATCCACCCACATCAGGTTCATATTCTACTATGATTTTTTTTCCATTGAGCTTGTGAATCAGAAAGAAGTCTATAATCTCTTTTTCAGCTCTGCTATTTACCTGGGTTCTATCTATGGATACATAGGCTTGTTTTATAGCGTATTCTAGAGAAATACCGTTTGCCTCTCCAGTTTCCTTTTTTTCTTTATCATGGAGAGTTTTAACATAACTTAGAAACAAATTGTAGTATTTTTGGTTAGTTTCAATTTTTTGTCTAAAAAGGTTATCTATGGTTCTTCGTTTTTTATTATTATCAATTATATCAGAGTGGCGATATTTGCTTCTTGCTTCTTCTAAAATACCTTTACCTAACTTGTGAAAGGTACTTACATTAACGTTCGTAATTTCATATCTATCTTTTAGTCTTCTTCCAATTTCACCACTAGCTTTGTTTTGATAAGCAATTGCCAAAATTCTTTCTTGTGGACTAAAGTCAGGTTGTCTTTTTACTATGTATGCAATTCTTGTGATTTGGTACCACTCTGTTTTGCCTGAACCTGCAGCAGCTACCACCAAATTATGTTTATCGTCAGTTACAATTGATGTAATTTGTTCCTCATCAAGAGTAAACTCCCCATTACTCCAGAGATAACGGTAATCCCTTTTTCTTTGCCTAATGAAGGAGCTATTGTAGTCAAGTACTGACTCTTTTAGTGTTGTCAGCTTTTCCTCAATTTCTTTAATATATTCGACATTCGGAACTTTAGAGTTTGAAAATTGTTTAAGCCCATTTATTAAAACGCCTATTGAATCTAACAATCCTTTTTTTTCTGATGAAATTAGATATGTGCTCATACCTAAAGAATTTGATACATGTTTTTCCAAATCACAACTTTTTTGTTGGAGTATATTATTTAGTTCTAAGGCTAATACTTTTATTCTTTTTTTGTTTTCTCTACCTATGAAGAATCCAATTAAAAATAGCCTTAGAAATTTGCGAAATCTCTCAAATTCGGTTAATTTTTTTAATTCTTCAAGATGTTGAATAAAAGCTTCAATTGATATGTCACTACTCATTGAATAAACGCCTGAACCTCAAGATATTAGGTAATTCAGACAATTATGTATAAACAAGTTGTGAATAATAGATACAAGTTTCTGGATGCGAGCGAATTACGACAAACGTTTGGCTTAAACTATTAGTTATGCTTATGATTTGAGTTACATAAACAATTTCAAGCTCTTGTTTCATAGATTTATGATGGAGTGATATCTATGCCCATAGACAAAGAGAAATTTGTAAGGGTCTCTATTAAGCTGGAAGATGAGATTATCTCTTTCTTGAAGAAGCGTCAAGGAAAAAGCCTTTACTGACGATGAAATAATGGGGTCGACAAGTTTTAATGTAGATTTTGATGTGCCAGGGACTTCCAAAATGGCTACGTTCATGGTCGCAAATTTTGTTTCGGTTCTTCAGGATTTAGTAAGTAAAGGAAAAATTTCAAGAAAAGTTGTTAATAATCGAATGTATTTCAGGGCAAGTGCATAAAAACCCAATTCTATTCAAGTTATGCCTTGGACTGCTCGTTGGAAAATAAAGTTTCTGGAAGCTTTTCACGAAGAGGTTTACCTTTGCTAAACATTAGTCGAAACCTAAGCACAGAGACAATTTGTTTTTTCCCATCTTATTTCGAAGGTATTAATGATTCAGAAGTTGTCAGTCATGGGCTGACACTTAATGTTAAATACTTCTTTGTTACAAAATAGCATTCTAGGGGGAAGATCAAGTATTTTTTAGTTTAATTCTTTTTCCCAAAAACAATAAAATGTAAAGATGGAAAAAACTCAAAAAGGAGAAAAAACAATGCAAATTTCAATAAACAAAACAAAATTAACAGCATCAATCATTTTGGCAATTTTAATAACATCTGCTTTTTCGTTGCTAGCAAATATTCCAGTGCAGGCTCAAATTGGTGTTCCTCAGCCAGAGAAAACTACAGGTTACATCGACGTTGCACCAAGACTTGTCGGAGTCGGCCAAACAGCAACTGTAAACCTATTCATCTATCCTATACCTACAAACTATGCTTATCAGCCATACTTATGACGGCTATAGGGGAGTAACGGTGACGTTCGTAAGACCTGACGGAACAAAAGACACGTTCATGCCGGTAGACGGAACAGGTCAATTATGATCCAGGACAAACGCAGTCACTTGGCGCTATATACTTCTTTTATGAGCCTAATCATGGCGGGTAACTGGAGTGTATCGTTCACGATGCCTGCACAGAACTTAACTGACGGTTCAGGAACCGTACAATATATAGGATGCACTAGTAATACATGCCTACTTTACAGTTCAGACTGAAGAGTACTGGCTGGTTTGCTTAATGGTTATCCGTGGTCAGCACTGCCGAACCCAAACGTTTTCTGGAGCTACCCAATAAACAGCAACAACAGAGAATGGAACCAAATCTCAGGCGACTGGCTTGGCAGTGCCAGTCAACTGGCGGCTACGGTTAACGGTGCCTACTTGTCGTATTTGGCAGCCCTATGGTTCAGGACCTAACACTGGCCACATAGTTTGGAAGCAACCGCTTAGATCAGGAGGCCTTATAGGCGGAGATTATGGCAGCCTTAGCTATGGATCCTCAAGGTTCTAGTATCCAAGTGCTGTAATCATGGAAGGCAAAGTATTCGATAAATATTCGCGAATACTGGCACAGTTTGAATGCATTGATTTAGCAACTGGAGAAGTATTGTACACAGTGGATGGCTCGATTACTGTGCGGTATCCACTTACCTGGAAACCCATATGCTCAAAGCATGTTTTGATCCTTCGAACGTAGTTCTCGAGAGCTCCTATGGACAATACCATACACCGTACCTATTTGGAACCTCTGGCAGTACGTGGAATTACTATGATCCCTTTACTGGAACACTAGTGCGGTCAATCGCTAACGCTACTGCAAGTGCTTCAATCTTATTGACGGTACCGATCTTGCCTATGGAACAGCAACGATCGTACAACTTGTTTAGCATGGAACATGTCGAAAGTTGTCACTGTAACATTTACGGACACGCACTGGTGGTCATAATTGGCCGACAGGAATTGAATGGACAACGCCCACTGCCAGAATCAACTAGCTACATCGCGTAGCCAGTCCCCAATCTCTCTTCGGAATATCAACAGATGCGTCTACGGTTGTGGTAAAGCCGCACCCAACCAGTATCTGGGGTTACAGCGCAGAAAACGGTACCTCACTATGGAACCTTACCCTGAACTATCCGACTCTAGCTAACCAGCAATTCAGTTTATATGGCGTGGACAACTTTATTGTCTTTGATCCAACTGAATCAACGTTCAAATGCTACTCCATGCTTACTGGCGCTTTGAATTGTGGGAAAGTGACAGCTTCTGCGACTCTACGTGGGCTACAACATGGACCGTTTACTTGCTGAGACCAATGACAACGATAACTTGTATGCTTATGTTCCCGGACGGTACAATGCGCGCTTACAGTTTGGCAGATGGACATGAGGTATGGCGGAGTAAGCCTATTCCTTCAACTGAGTACCCCAATAATGCAGTGCCCTATCGTTCAGTGGCATGGTCATGGTAGATGGTAAAATCTATGTTTACGCAGGCTATTCGTCTGGGTATAAAATCAACCCTATTTCAAGGTTTGGAATGCTCGTATGTATTGACGCTACTACAGGAGACACTATATTTACTTTAAACGGTGGACTTCGCCCCTCTTCTGCTGCTAATGGTTATGTCATAGGTACCGGAGATTACGATGGAAACCTCTATTGCTTAGGCAAAGGCCAAACCTCAACTTCAGTAACAATACCAGAATGATGTCGTCGCTAAGTGGCGCATACAGTGCTGATAAAAGGCAATGTTATTGGATCAATCTCCTGCTCAGGCCAGGTACTACCAGCAGTTTCTGATGAGGACATGAGCGAGTGGATGGACTATCTTAATATGCAGAATGCAACACTGCTGAACAATCCGCCAACCCAGATGGTGTTCCAGTGAATCTGTTTGTGGTTAAACCAGATGGCACTGAAGAATGGATAACTACTGTCACATCTGATTCAGATGGCAACTATGCGCACATGTATGTCCCATCGACCGAGGGAATTTACAAAGTTATCGCCAAGTTTGCGGGATCTGAATCCTATTGGCCTTCAAGCGCAGCAACATCCTTTGCCGTAACACCAGCTGCAACAGCAGGTGGAACAATAGAACCTGAACCATCACCTGAGCCATCACCTCACCAGAACACCTACACCAGCCCATCACCTTCACCAGAACCTTCACCAACGCCAGCACCTTCGAACCTGCCTGAACCGTCACCTTCACCAGAGCCACACTGAAACACCTTTGATCACCACTGAAGTAGCCATCATTGCAGCTGTCGCAATTGCCAGCATAATTGGCGTAGTCAGCTTCTGGGCACTAAAGAAACGAAAATAAACCAATTTCCCTCCCCTTTTTTTGTGGGAGTAATCGGTTAGAAATTTGTAGATTTGAAGGAGGTTTGATTGGTTAAAGTGGAAAGGAGAATAATGAGTATGATTTGGTTATTTGGGGGAGTTGTCAATGAGACGTCGAAAACGTAAGAGTGGGGTTTGGCATCATCGGGTTACCAGATTTTAAGCTTGTCTATTGCGGACCAGAAGAAGGCTTTCCAGAGAAAGAAACAAAACTTGCGATTAGAAAAGAAGTCTCTGAAATAGAAAATGAGCACGATTCAACTCACAGCAGATTGGAACAAAAAAAAAAACTTGATTAATCCTTTGGAATGATGTAAATTTATTCAAACAAGACAATACACAAAAAAATCTTCCCCCTTTTTTGGAACTACCAAAAAGAATAGAATGGGGCTGAAAAGGCAAGCACAGGAGCACACATTCTTTCCCCCTTGAAAAAGATTGAATGTGACCTTACTCATCAACAACTGTGCTAAAGCCTCAGCAAACCCTTCTTCTGGATACAACCCCATTTTTATGTTTTCCTCCAGCTCTTCGACAAATCGCACAGAATCCGCTTCTTTTTGACAGAATCATTATGTCTATTTATGTGATCATGGAAACTCTTTGTTGGAAAACAAAGTTTCTGTTAACAGTAAACAAGAATGAGGTTTCTTTGACAAGTATAAATTACTATATATAACTGAAATAAAGCAAACAGTTATTTCCTATAGTTAATGTTGTTCTCGTCACTTTTTCGCTCGACCATTGGACTCAAACTACGTCTTATTAAATTATATATATGGACAAAAGAGGTGTGTAGTCGAATTAAGGCATATGTATTAACGGATTAGGGGCAAAGAAAAACTGCAGCTTCAATGAACTTAATTGATTGCAAAAGATTGAACCCTAAAACCTTTTTATTATGAGAAAGAAAATTCACGAAGTAACTAAAAGAATCTTCGTAGGAAAATATAGTTTCTGGAAAAAAAGAAGGTTTTTCTGTGCATGTGCATTAGAATTCGGTGTAACACTTACCACAGTAATGCTTGGTATTGCTATCATGCTCCTCATATGAACAGTGCCCATGGATAGACGATGAACATTTTTTATGTTCTACTCCACATTTAGCCATACAACTTCACTTCAAGCTCTTCTCTATTCAATACCGAATAAAAATTTATTGGACGACAATATCCCGACACTTAAACCACTTGCTTTACACAAAATCTAAACCAGTCCTTCACTTTTCACGAAGAGGCGGGCTTGCTGGGTCGTAACCCGCCTTGTTATTTGCAAACATGACTCTTCTTTACAGTTAGCAAAAATTTTTATTATCAACCAGTTTAGCGAATTAAGAGGGTGAAAGAGTGAAGTTTTTAGAAAAGGGTGAAATTGATGGTTATGTTACTTTTTTGAAACAATATTACCCATTTTCTGAACTTGAATTGTGTGTGTTAGAAACAAGTGAAAGAGAATGGAAACTTCTCTATACGTCTATACAAAAAGGAAAAATCATATTGAAAAGAATGGTTAAGGAAGGATTATTTGAATCTTCTGAAACGGTTGAAATTCATGAGTCTCATGGAAGCGAAAGTGAAATATCAAGTTACAAAGATGCTATGGGGTATTATATTCCAACAAATAATTTGATAAATATAGCCAATTTTTGGCAAGGTGCAGAAAGAAAAAAGTTGTTTTTAGACAAGTTAGAAAACACTGAATATTTTATTATGTTGAGAATGCCTCAATTAAGAGACAGAGAAATGTATCTTGAGACTCTGTTCCATGAAATATTGCACGCCATTGAAATTAAATCTCAACAGAGAATTTATCGAGGTTCTTCAATACAACAAGAAGCTAGAGATACTGAGGAAATATCTTTGCCGTTAGTTAGGGAATATATCCGACAAGAAAGACGCCGATTTTATCGTTATTGATTTTTTTCCTTCTCCTTCTTAAGATTTATCCCAAGAGAAAATATAGTTTCTGGAAGCATTTCACGAAGAGGCTACTTCTTGTTGTGTTGATATTTCATTTGATAATATTAAGTTTCAGAAAACCAATCAGCAATTACATGAATAAGACATTGAGCTATTAGACTGTGTTTTCTTCCTTTTGTCCATAGGTCTTCAACTATTATTTCATGTTTGTTTTGAAGAGTCAAATTGTCATAGTGAATTAATGTGATACCCTCTAAAATAAACAGACAATGAGCTAAAGAATTTCGCAAATCTTTGTCAATCTGACTTAGCAGGCTCCCTATTTTTTGTTTCTCTGAGATCCAAAATCTTCTATCTTCTTTCTGGTCTCTTTCACAGAAAACAGCAGAGCAAAAAACTCGATTTCATTCTTTAATCCAGAATCAAGTGAACGTTGGGTTCCAGAATTTACGGCACACTTTGTATATTTCAGTGCTCCCCGAGCACATTCACATAGTCTTTGAGCTAACACCTCCACCTCAGCCTCCAACTCCTTTGAGGGAACGACCTTATCCACCAAACCCATCTTGTACGCTTCATCGGCTTGTACTTTATCACCAAGCATTATTAGCCGTTTAGCATTAGACAACCCAACAGCCAACGGTAGCCTCTCGGTTCCTCCCCATGCCGGAATCAACCCCAATTTTATTTCAGGACACCCCAACTCTGCACGGTCTGATGCTATTCTGAAGTCACAAGCTAATGCTAGCTCAAGTCCGCCACCCAGAGCATACCCGCGAATCGCTGCTATGACAGGCTTAGATAGACCTTCCAGCTTACAGAAAACCTGTTGTCCCTTAACCGAGAATTCTGTAGCAGTCTCTGACGTGAGTTTTTTAAGTTCAGCGAGGTCGGCTCCGGCGCTAAATGCCTTTTCTCCCTCTCCCTCGATTACGACACATCTAACGTTCGCGTCTTCCTCAATGTTGTCTATCGCCTCTGACAGCTCCTCTAGCATGACTGCGTTTATGGCGTTAAGCTTGTCTGGTCTATCCAAGATTATCCAGGCTATATGCTGTTTTTTCTTGAGCTTTATTGTCCCGTAAGCTTTGGACATGGGTAGGAGATCCAAGAAGGGTGATGTTGTTTGAGGAATTTAAGATTTCAACCTGTCTTGATTAGCTGCTTTAGGATGGCTAATCTCTGAATTTCGGATGTTCCTTCATAAATTTCGGTTACTTTCGCGTCCCTGTAGGCTCTTTCAACCTTGTAATCGCCCAGATACCCGTAACCACCCAAAGTCTGAATCGCAGCGTCCGTTGCCCTCACCGCAACGTTGCTTGCAACCAGCTTAGCCATAGACGTCAACATAGAATCCACTTTGTTTTGGTCGATGGTCCATGCTGCCTTGTAGGTCAACAGTCTTGCCGCTTCGATTTCGGATGCCACTTGGGCTAGTTTGGCTCCTATCTGTTGAAACCGTATTATGGGCTGACCGGCAGATTCTCTTTTTTGTGCATGCTTTAGGGCAATTTCAAGTGCTCCCTGTGCCGTTCCTACAGCCTGAGCCGCGATGGCTGTTCTGCTTATTGTGAAGAAGTCCATTGAGTGGCTAAAACCGTTATCTTGTTCGCCTAGGAGACTGTTTTCGTTTACTCTCACGTCTTTAAATGAAACTTTCCCAGTTGTTACACACCTTATTCCCATCTTATTCGACAATTTCGTAACCGCTAATCCCTTTGCCTCTTTATCTACAATGAATAATGACTGGCTCCTGCGTGGAGCCTCATTGCTTCCTGTTTGACACAAAACTATGAAGAAGTCGGCTATGGGCGCGTTTGTTATGAGCGTTTTTGTTCCATTTATCTGCCACTCGTTTCCATGCTTAACTGCCTTGGTATCAACTGTTGATATGTCTGTTCCGCGAGTTGGCTCCGTAAATGCTGCGGAGGATACGCTGTCTCCACGACAAAGTGGCGGTAAGTAACATTTTTTCTGTTCATCTGTTCCTTTGAGAATAAGCAGGTCACTTCCGAAGGTTCCAATCATGCATGCCAACCCAAAGGACGAGTCTGCCCTGCACATTTCCTCCATGGCTAAACAAACCGCAAGATACCCCTGTTCCCTCCGCCCCATACTTTTCTGGAATGAATAAGCTAGAGAATCGCTGTTTTGCAGCCTTCCTGTAAAGTTCTATTGGAAACTCCTCTTTTCTGTCCAGCTCCAAAGCATAGTCTGAATCAAACTCTTTTTCGCAGAATGTTCTTACAGAATCTTTTAGTTTCCGATGCTTCTCGGTTAGTTCGAAATCCATCCGAATCCACCAACAGACAATCTGACGTCGATTAGAGGATAAAACTGTTCTCGAACCTGAAAAAACTGCTGTTTCTGAGTTGATGTTTTAACTGAGCTTATTTGTCTTGGTACATTTTGTCTAGGGTCATTCTTAGTTGGCGTATTTCATGTTCTAAATCATTAACTTTGAGGTGTAATGTGTTGACTGCTTCTGTATATCTTACTTGGTTTTCGAATGCTGTGATGATGTCGTTTCCATGGTTTTTGAAGCCCTTAATCACAAACTCCATCAGAAACAGGAACTCAGAGTCCTTCTGGCTCAGTTGCCCTCTTGCTCGAAAACCATCCAAGAAAGCTTTAGCCTTCAAATATGCATCCTCATTATCTTTTCTGGTCTTCTGCAACCTCTGAAGCGCTTCTTCTTGATCCATAAGAACCCTCTCTTTGACGCCCATTCTATCTGTTCTATACATTTAATATATAAGCTAAACTTTGAGGAAAATGATCAAATGACCTTTCTAATGGCTAAGTATGTATTCTTTCCAATTATTGATTGTCGTACAGTTGAGGTCGTGGATTGGAATGCGGTAAGTTTATTAGATTTCAAATATATATTGTATCTTAATATTTGATATTATTTTCTGAGGGGAAATGAATTGTCCAACGAGAAACGAAGACAGGACCTGAAATCACGGATAGAATTGATGGAAAAGGAGCTTCTTAGCTTGAAAGGAAATGATAGAGTTAAAGTTGCAATAGAATATCACAAACTTCTGAAATCCTCAAGCAAAGAATGCGGATTAGAAGAACCAATCTACCTAATAAGAGCTTAACAATAAACCGTTGATCACTTTTTTCTCACATAAACACTAATAATTTATAGTGGATTGGTGTTCTGATCGTAACCCACCTTATATTTAGTTAAAAACGAACCTTTGTATATTGATTAATTAATAACTTTTATTTTGTATTATCTGAGACGAGCAGAGAAATTTTAATGAGGTTAGAAAAGCAATCAGAGCTAGAACCAAAAAGCTTCTACTGAATAAATGGTATCCGGGTTTTCCACGAAAAACAAATAAAAAACCAACAAACCACCGTGAACATTTGGGATTAAAATATATAACTCGAACACAAAAAGATCTTGCAGTTACCACAATTGTTTTGCCTTGAACTTTTATATCAGAGTAAAGAACAGGAAATAGGAGATTCGTTGGACCAGCATAGTATATCTAAACAGTTTAAGGATGTTGAATGATGGACGAAGGGCTTGGCATTAAAGGACCAAGAAGATTAATTTCAGGTGGCGCTTGGTTTTTAGCCCTCATGATCTTAAGTGGTGCTTTCTGGCTTCTATTAGGAATTCAAATTAGCAGGGCATACGGACCCGCGGGTTACGGTTTATTCAGTAGCGCTCAATCAGTGTTTGATTTCATGTGGGCACTTATTTTTGGGGGAATATTTGAGGGAGTGATTCATTTTGGTTGCGGGTATTTAACAAAAGAAGATTCAAATCTTCCTAAATTCTTTTCAAAATATGTAAGGTATCTCACTGCAATAAGCTTTGTAGCATTCTTTATCCTAGTGCTGCTGTCTTTTCAGGTGTCAGATCCAATACTAAAAACAATAGGTATTTCACTTGCTTTCGCGTTTTTGTTTTCAGGCACAAAAGATGCCCTTGCATCGGTACTTGGATCGTTGCATAAGAGTAAGCAGCTCTCAATAGTAAATTCCATCGGTTTTTACGTTGTATCAATATTGGGCATGGCTATTATACTGCTGAATCTTCCGTTTGAGCTTTTACCCGTTTTGATAGTTTTTGCGCCCATATCTCAATTGCTGCTTTGCATGTACTTTACAAGAACATACCTGAAAGATTTAGCTTTGTTTAACATAGAGTTTTTCAAAACTAAAAACCTAAAAAATGCATTAGTGGAGGATTTAAAGAATTTCAAACACATATTTATTTTTGGTTTTTCTGTTTCAATCGGCAAAATATCGTTTATCGTAATGAAGAACTTGGACATACCAATACTTAATCTGTTCTTCGATTTAACAAATGTAGGAATCTATAGTGTAGCAGATGCAATCTCTAGCGTACTTTTTTCTATGACTGCTTTCTCTATTCCGATTATTTCATCAATATCAGAAGCATGGGCAACAAAAGACGATGCGCTGATAGAAAAATATACGAAAATTTCTGTTAAATATCCTCTAATCCTAGGAATACCTTTGACGGCAATAATTTTTACTTTAGCAGAACCGATTGTTGTTGGGATTTACGGGCGTGAATTCCAGGGAGCAATATTTCCTCTTCAAATTCTCATCATCGGAACATTTCTTCTAATGTTCGGATACAATCTTACTTCTATACTAATAGGTATTGGAAAACCCAAGTTATCTGGTATGCTAATGGCTATCGGTGCTATACAATATCTCGTATGTCTCTTCGTTTTTGTTCCAATTTTGGGTTTAAATGGGGCTGCGATTTCTCTTACGCTTACAGGCATAACGTCTCTTGTTCTTATCCCCATTTTCTTAAGAAAACAATTAATGGTCGATGTGTTTTCGGGATTGCATAAAGTCCTATTCTCGGTCGCCATTTTTTCGGGTTTTCTCTTCCTGATACCTAAATCCAATATTTTTCTACTAATTTTTGGAACAGCTATAGGTGTTGCTATCTATGTTTTGTTGCTTCGTTACACGGGATATATTACTCAAGAGGACATTAACTTATTAAAAAATGTAAGAACCAGAATCATAACAACTCATAGCACAATGATCAACGTCTTAAAACAAGTGTTGTAAAATTTTTCGTTAAGCGTACCTTCAGGGCCAAGTCATGAACGTTTAGATTTTGTCTCTTATCCACCTGGCCAGTAAACTAGGATGGTTGATTAGCGATACGACATACATGCAGTTGATTGAACAATACTTACAGAAGTCAAAGTTGCCACATTCTTTGATGATTTTTCTTGCTTTTTTTGAGTTCATGCCTTCTTTTAGCGACTCCTCTTTTTTGATTGACATTAGGGTGAAAAATGGACAGGGTAAAGTAACAGACGCGTCAGGTTTTAGGGAAATTGAGGTTGATGCAGAAGAACATTTAATAAATCTGTTAAATCCACCCATAGATTGGAAATTGAAATAGTCTCTTTCAAAGTGGATTTTTTTGTATTTCTTTTTTTCTTCAGTTAGTTTTTCTAAAATTTTGTTTCTTTCATTAATCTTCAAATTTTCAGATTCTGATGCCTCGACAAATTCTCTTGGTACGTTGTCAACAGAGGAGAAATGGATGGGTTGTTCAAGTGATTTTGCGAACTCGATTGTGTTGTCTATGAATTCAAATGTTTCGTTTGTTATTACCGAGAGCAGATTAATTTCGATACCCATTCGTGTAGCGCGTTGTATGTTCTTTTTGACTTTTTCAAAGGCGTCAACGCCTCTAGTCCTGTTGAATGTTTGCTTATCATTTACATCAAATGACACCGCAAAAAACTCACAGTATTTTGAAATTTCATCAATTTTTTTGTCCAATAAGATACCGTTTGTGACCAATCCAGTAATTAAGCCAATTCTACTGGAGAACTTCAGTAATTCCCCTATGTCTTCTCTTACCAGAGGTTCTCCGCCTGTAATACCTAAAAACAAACACCCCAAATCCCAGCATTCAAGTAATCGGTTCTTAAACTCTCGGGTAGTTGCTTCATCCTTCGATCTGTCTTTTCTCCAGACATTACAAAATGAACATTTCATGTTACACCTATCGGTACACTCAAAGTGAAGAAACAGCGGATGAACAGGCCTGTCATCCAAGAGAGTATGAACCCGCGAATGCAAAAAATTCCTTACTATACTGATTTTATTTGGCACAGAAAATAATTCTGCTATGCTATTGATATTTATATTTTAAGTATATAATTGACTGAGTGGACATGAAATAATTTTTGGAAATATTTTCATATCTGGTTATTTTGTTGTTACTTCATTCTATTGTCTTTTATTCTACAACTACTCTTGATGGTCACTTTTGTTGCAACAATACTCAAGAAGAAGGTCTTTAATCCAAGTTCACGAAAGCCACTCTTGACCTTTCTGTCCGGTCTAGAGAATTCAACCCGCCTTTTGTTCATTAAGTTACCATTAGACTCTTTTTGAATCTTCTTGGTTTTAGTCTTTGACCTCTTTCTTTACTCCATTTGATACTAGTATATTATTTGATTCTGTTTGTAAGACCTTTGAACTTGGTAGAATTCTAGTGTGCATACTATGTATACAGAAATTTTAGAAGCTAGTCCACAATGAAAAAGACTGTTTCTTATTACTGGTTGTTTAGTCGGTACTCTATTTTTACATCCGTATGACTGTGTAACATAAAAATACAAAAAAAATATTGTGATAAAAAAAGATCACATGTTGAGAATAGATGCTAGCTTGTAGCTTAATATCTATCTCTTCTCGGGGGTCTTCGTTTAGCGTAACATTCGCGGCAATAGATGGGTCTGCTTGAATCTGGTTTGAACGGAACTTGACATTTTTGTCCGCATTCAGCACAGACTGCATCGTGCATCTCTCTTGGTCCACCATAAGACATTCATTTCGCACCTCCAATTCTCTGAAAGAACTAGTTTCTCCAAAACACTAATTCAGAAATTGCCAACCACGAAGTTGCTTATAAGTTCATATGGTCGACGTTGAATCGGAAAATCATGATTAAACAGGAGAATCCTTGAAAGCTGAATGAAAAACTCTCAGCTAAATCCATTAGTTGATAATTGCTTGTTGGAGTTCCTTCTTTTGGACAAATAGCTTTTACAATTCCTCTGGGTTGGTGTGCTGGACGTAACCCGCCTTTTGTTCATGACGGCATTCAGCTAAACGGGCTACCCGCGTCTCCCGCAGAAATCACAGACGCCTATTCGCCCTTTCACCCTGCAGGACAGCCGTTTCACCGCATCCAACCGCATCCTCAGCGACTTAACACGCATCATCCTCATCCCACGATTGGACGTTCCGTTTCTGCTCAGGAACCAAGGCTCTCACCCCGCGCCCTTACAAGCGCTACAGTTCAGCGTGGTGGGCGGAGTTTCCTCAGATGTCAATGACACCCGAAGCCGTCCGCCAGCTCACCAACCCTTAAAAACAATATTACATGGTCATGGAGATAAAAATTTTGATTCTTTTTAAACCAAACACCCCATTACAGCAATGCTTATATTTTCCGACTGTGGTTCTAGGTAGTTGGCGATCAAAAAATGATCGAATAGATCTCCACAAAATAACGTGCAGCTCCTGACCATGGTTAGGAGCAAAGGGTGGAGTGAGCTTTTATCTGCTCGCAATGATAACCGAACATAGGCCAAATAGGTAAATACGTGTGTTTTCCGATGCTAAACAGACATTGGAGTGTAACCGAGTAAGCCCGACATGCAACGCCGTCTGGTGGATGACTAGGCTTGAGCGCTGAAGAAGGGCGTGGCAAGCGGCGAAACGCCTCGGGTAGCTGCATGCAAGCGTAGATCCGAGGATACCCTAATGAGACTTCTCGCAACGGACTCCTTCGGGACTCCGTTGCGTTCCATACAGGAACGGGAACTCCCTGAACGGAAATATCTTAGTAAGGGAAGGAAAAGAAACCAACCGGGATTCCCTAAGTAACGTGAGCGAAAGGGGAACAGTCCAAACCGAACCCCTCTTGGAAACTTGAGGGGGATGTAGTGTTGTGGGTCCAGCTGCATCCTAACCAGCAAAGCTAAAGTGGCCTGAAACGGCCCGCCATAGATGGTGAAAGCCCAGTAGGCGCAACCTGGAAGGACTTGAGCTGGAATCCCTGAGTACCATACCCTGGATTCGGTGTGGAAATCTGGAGGTCACCAACCTCCAAGACTAAATACGTCTCAAGACCGATAGCGTACTAGTACGGTGACAGAAAGCTGAAAAGCACCCCGAAAGGGGGGTTAAAAGAGCCTGAAACCAGACGGTTACAGACGTTTGCAGCCCAGAAGGATAGATCCCTCCATAAGAAACCTGTGGCAACGCAGTAGTACGAAGGAGGGGGACCAGGGTTGCAAGTTCCGTCTAGAAACACGGGCCGGGGAGTTCATAGTTGTGGCAAGCTTAAAGGCCGACAAGCCTGTAAGCGCAGGGAAACCAACAAGCGCGCAGCCAGCCTTGTGCTGGTGAGGTGCGAGGTCTGAAATGGCCTGGAGTCACAGCTTTGACACTAGAAACCGGACGATCTAGCCTTGGGCAGGGCGAAGTCAGGCGAAAGCCTGGTGGAGGCCCGAAGGGGTTCTGACGTGCAATTCGTTCCTCTGACCTGAGGCTAGGGGCGAAAGACCAATCTAGTTCGGTGATAGCTAGTTCCCTCCGAAGTGGGTCGCAGCCCACCCTCAAGCGAGGTAGCCTATGGGGTAGAGCACTATTTGGGAAGTAAGGGGTCGAAAGACTTCGCTTTCCTTATAAACTCCGAATCCATGGGCGCCGTAGACCTTGGGAGACGGGTTCTAGGGGGTAAGCCCCTGGACCGAGAGGGGGACAACCCAGACTGGGGTTAAGGCCCCTAAGTGCTGGCTAAGTGTTAAATAGAAAAGTGTCATCAGCCCCAGACAGCGGGGAGGTAGGCTTAGAAGCAGCCATCCTTCAAAGAAAGCGTAACAGCTCACCCGCCGAGGCTGATGGCCTTGAAAATGGACGGGGCTAAGCCAGCCGCCGATACCCTAGAGTGCAACTTATTGTTGTAATCTGGTAGGAGGGCGTCCTGACTGGGCGGAAGCTGGGCCGTGAGGTCCAGTGGACCGGATCAGGATTGAGTATCCCGGCGGTAGTAACAGCAAGAGAGGGGTGAGAATCCCCTCCGCCGAATGGGCAAGGGTTCCCCAGCAACGCGTCGTCAGCTGGGGGTAAGTCGGTCCTAAGGCCGATCTTAACTGAGAAGGTCGAAAGGGAAGCCGGTTAATATTCCGGCACCATAGAGGTACACGCGGTGACGCAAGCCTAATTTCTGACGCTTCTGGATAGGTTGAGCAAAGTCGTCGCTTTGTTTAACCGTATAAGTCTGGGGAGTGCCGTAATGGCGAGAACCAGGCGAAAGCGGGAATAGCCATCCGTTTTAGGATGGTTCAGCTGATTTCTGGAGCCCATGAAAAGGAAATTGGGAAGGATCCTTTATGACCGTACCAAGAACCGACACAGGTGCCCAAGACGAGGAACCTAAGGCGTGTCGGGTACACACCAAGCGAGGGAACTCGGCAAATTAGCCCCGTAACTTTGGGATAAGGGGTGCCTGCGGTTTTGGCTTCGGCTGGGACTGCAGGTCGCAGTGGCAAAGGGGTTTCGACTGTTTAATAAAAACATAGCAAACCGCAAGCCCGAAAGGGTGTGAACGGTTTGTGAATCCTGTCCAGTACCAGGTACCTGAAACCCGGTTTCAACCGGTTTAAGGGCCTGCAAACGACGGGAGTAACTCTGACTCTCTTAAGGTAGCCAAATGCCTTGTCGGGTAAGTTCCGACGCGCATGAATGGAACAACGAGAACCCCACTGTCCCCGCTTGGTACCCGGTGAACCCACGTAAAGTGGACGAACAGTCCACTGACTCCCAGCGGGAAAAGAAGACCCCGTGGAGTTTTACTGCAGCCTGTCGTTGGGATATGGCTGTGGATGCAGAGTGTAGGCGGGAGCCGTTAATCTCAGTCTCTCCGGGGATTGGGGTAGGCAACAATGGAACACCGCCTTTTCGCATCCGTTTCTCTTACCGGCGCAATTGCGTTGGGACAACGATTGGTGGGCAGTTCGGCTGGGGCGGCACCCCCTCGAAAAAATATCAAGGGGGCCCTAAGGTCAGCTCAGGCGGGACAGAAACCCGCCGCAGAGTGCAAAGGTAAAAGCTGGCTTGACTGGATCCTCCACAGCAAGGGATCCAGAGGCGAAAGCCTGGCTTAGCGAACATCCAGATCCTCGTTGGTGGGGGTTGGATATGACAGAAAAATTACCCCGGGGATAACAGGCTTGTCGCGGGCGAGAGTTCACATCGACCCCGCGGCTTGGTACCTCGATGTCGGCTCTTCCTATCCTGGTCCTGCATAAGGGGCCAAGGGTGAGGCTGCTCGCCTATTAAAAGGGAACGTGAGCTGGGTTTAGACCGTCGTGAGACAGGTCGGACTTTATCTGCTGGGAGTGTTGGTTACCTGAGGGGAAAGGGTTCCCAGTACGAGAGGAACGGAACGTTGTAGCCTCTAGTTTACCGGTTGTCTGACAGGGCACTGCCGGGCAGCCACGCTGTCGCGGATAAGAGCTGAAAGCATCTAAGCTCGAAGCCGCTCCTGAAACTAGGTAACCATTCCCTGACACGAGACCTGGTAACAGGCCTCAGTCATGGACGAGAGCTCCCATAGAAGATGGGTTTGATGGAGTCGGGGTGTAAGCATCGAGGCTTCGGCCGAGGTGTTCAGCCTGCGGCTACCAACCGCTTGAGGTGCCGGGCTGAAAAAGTTTTTCAATGTCTGAGCAATTTCGGAAAAACGCGTATAATTTGGCCTATGTTCGGTTATTGTTGCGAAAAAGATAGTTTTGAGCTAATTTTTGTGTTAGACGTTATTCTGTATGAGCAAAAGATAATAAGAAATTGTGTTAAACCTGTTGTTTATGGTTTAATTTGAAGGAGGGATATGTGTGGCGGTTAATCTTGATGCGTTGCTTATTGAGCTTGTTGTAAAGATTATTGTTTTGGCGCCCGCTTTTTGGCTTGCAGGAAGAGCACTTGTAGGAAAAGAGAAGGCAAAGTTTGTTGATGCAATTTGGATAGTTATTCTTGGAACCCTGATTGGTGGAATCTTTAGCTACTTTGAAATCATTGGTATTGTTGCGTTGATTATTCAGTTTGTACTTTGGATTGGTCTAGTGAAGCACTTCTTCGATACTGATTGGATAAAGGCTTTTGTTATCGCTGTGTTAGCGGTAATTATTCTTGTGGTAATTGCTTTCATACTTGGGCTCATTGGAATCGGTATCGGTCTAGCGCTTATTTAGGTCAAAGTTCGTTGACCTCAACATTCCCTTTTTTCTTTTTATTTTTCTTTGTTTTTGCTTTTTGTGTAGTCTTGACTGTCTTGTTTGCTTCAGCAAAAGCGGTTAGTCCTATGACTTCTCCTTTGACAATGTCCATGGGCACAGCAAAAACGATTGTATTGCTCTGGTCAAAGCTGATGTCCTCTAAACTTGACAACGTTCGCAGATACATTGCCCTGTTGCTCATCTTGTTCACTGCTCTCTCCAAGTTTTCGGCTGCCGTTAACTCTCCTTCACTCTTGATTATTACTGCTCGTTTCTCTCGTTCTGCTTCAGCTTGTCTGGCGATTACCCGTTTCATGTCTTCTGGTAATTCTACGGTTTGCAGTTTCACTGAGATGATGTCTACGCCCCAATCTGCTGTTTCTCGGTCTACTATGTTGGCAATTTTGTCTGCGATTTCGTCTCTGCGTGCCAGTAGTTCGTCTAGTTCTACGTCTCCTACTACGTCTCGCATTGTTGTTTGTGCATATCTTCATTACGCTGTCCCAGACGTCTCGGATGTTAACTAGGCTGTTTTTTGTGTTAACGATTTTAACGAAGACTACGGCGTCGACTGTTACGCTGATGTTGTCTTTGGTCATGACTTCTTGTCGTGAAATGTCCAAGTTGATTATTCTTTTGTCTTGTTTCAGAAAGGTTTCTGCGTATGGCCATTTGAAGAAGAATCCTGGACCAACTAGCCGCTGGAACTTGCCGAATCGCAGTATTATTGCTTCTTCCCATTCTTTGTTTATTGCCAATGTTGCGGGTATAGGGAACAGGGAGATTGCGGCTAAGAGACCATATAATATTGCGATTGGATCGGGGTAATTTAGAATGGCTAAGACCAGAAATACTAGAGAGATTATTATGAAGAACACGAAAGGCGCTGGGGAACGTGAATATGCAATTGGTTGTTGTACTCATTTTTTATTTGCCTCTGTGTTTTAGATTTAAGGGTTTTGACGGTTAAAGTTTTTCATTATCTGAATGCCTGTGATTTTAGGGGATTATTTCGCAGCTGTTGTATTTTAGGTGGTCAAAATCTGAGAGACTAATCCTTTCTTTATCAATTAATCTTTGACTTGGGGTAAAGACTCCTTTAATGATTCAACAAGGTTCTTGACTGTTTTGCACACTAAATCGTATGCTTCGTTGCTCCATCGTTTTGTTATGTTTGCGTACAGGCATCTTCCTCCACATTCTTGCAAGATTTCGCAGTCGGTGCAGGGCTGTCCAACATAGACTTGTTTTAGGTGTCAGTGGATGTGAGTCTTTGATGTGCCCTAGATAGTAGTCTTTCATTCCGCTCATTGCGGGACACGGTATTATATGTCCATCAGTTTGTATGCTGTAGTTACTCCATCCTGAACCGCATCTTAGGTGGTTTTTTTCTTCGGTAAGAAGCGATTGCATTACGCCCAGAAGGGGATAAAGCCTCAAAACTTTGCCTTCCTTTTCCATGTAGTCGACCCAAAACTCTACAAGCTTTCTTATCTTTGGATTGTAGTTGTTTTCAATCCATTTTGTGATTGGTCTTTTTTGGAAGTCGTTTTTCCAGAATCCAGCGTCAAGTTGCCAATGAATTGAATTGAATGAGTGGTCGGGGTTGTTTAGGAGCCATTTGATGTTTTCGTAGATGTCTGTTTCTTCCATGAGAGTCATTCTGGCTATTATCTCACCCTCAAATCCGTTGTTTCTGACTGTCTTAATGTTCTCTATTACTTTTTTGTAGACGCCTTTTCCTCTGTAATAGTCTGTCAGTTTTTCTGTGCCATCTATGGAGACAAAGATTGTGGTTAGCCTGTTCACGTATTTCTTCTCGAAGCTTTTTTAGGTGTAAGCCGTTGGTTTGGATGTTAAATTGTTTAGCATTTACATTGTCCATGATCTGTTTTATTTTGTCGTTGCAGAGCATTGGTTCGCCGCCATAAAAGATCAGGACAGGTTCAGGATCTTTTTCCATAAACTTTTCTAAAAATTTGTTGTCATAATTGATTTCGTCTGGGACTTCATAATCTATAGTGAAGTCCCCAAAGTCGGCGTCCATGTCTTCACATGATTTTTTGTAGCAGTATCTGCATTGTAAGTCGCAGTTGGTGGTTAAGAGCAAATGAAAGAACAGCCAAGACACCTCAAGTTTACATTGCTATTTTATTATTTCACGAAACGTTGTCACACGTAAACCTTTCTCAACAAAAAAGTTTTCCTCTTCAACAAAGGCAATAAGTTATATTAGATTGATTGGTAGTTAAAATTGGGGTTTGTTGTTTGTCTGAGCGGGAAACAATCGAGAAGGTAAAAGAGAAGCAGGGCATTTTTTCCAAGATTCAGAACTTCTTCACTTTAGGGTATGGAACAAAAGAAGACTTGAGAGAATTAGACCGAAAGCTCAGAGACCTCTATTACGTTGACCTCCGAGACATGCGGCACGTTTGGGAGAACCTGTATTTGGCGGCTATAGACGCAGGTGTTGCCCAGAGCCGAGACTACAAACAGGTTATCCAAGTTTTAGACCGTATCACAGAAAAAGTTCGGCACGCCGACTATGGATATGCTGGTCTCTGGGACCGAAAAGGGCACATACGCGAAGAGGAGTTGGCTCGAGTTTTCGATTTTGATCGTGCATTTATCAGTGATCTTGACGGCTTGAATGAGGCTGTGAGCAAGGCTAAGCATGAGGTTGAAGCGGAGAACTGGACGGCTGTATTCACTGAAGTTAAGAATGTTAAGAGTTTATTACTTGCTTTCGAGGATAAATGGAATGAACGAGAAACGCAGTTTAGACCTTTAGAAATGTAGGATGTGATATGAAATGCCGATAATAGAGAAAGTTTCATGGGATTTTGCTGGTTCTGATGATATGGCTTACAGGTTTCCTAACCTTTCCTTGAAGTATGGAAGCCAAGTTATTGTCAAGGAGAACCAGTGGGCTGTCTTCTTCCGTGACGGCAAAGCATACGACGTTTTTGGTCCTGGCAGACACACCATCACCAGCAACAATATTCCGCTTCTAACTGGAGCTCTAAAGGCTCTGCGGATAATCGGCGACATCTTTGAGTGTGAAGTCGTTTTTGTTAGCAATAGCCAGTTTAAGGGAAAATTTGGTGGGCAAGCCTACTCTGCGCCCAGCGGGAATATACAGTATCAGGCGGAGCTCGGCTACTATGGCTATCTTCTCTACAAAGTGGAGGATCCGAAGCTGTTTGTGGTCGAGTTTTTCGGCAACCGGGGAGCAAGTACATCAGGTGACGTTGAAAGCTACATTCGCGGATTCATCAATGAGCGGGTTATAGACGAGTTTGCTCATCACGACATCTTTAATGTAGTCAAGAACGTGGACGAGACCACGGACAAGGTTGCATTGATAATAACGGGCGAGGCTGCTAGGATAGGTCTCAAAATCATTGATGCAGTCTTTGAAGGAGTTAAAATCCCTGAGGAAGCAAGACGCTTTGCCACTAGCATGGGACAGCAAGCCATGACTCTGCAGTATATGAAAGAAACAACCGCGGAAATTCCAGAGGGAGGCGGTGGAGCCGCTGCAGCGGGTGTGGGAGCAGGCGTTGGAATCGCAATGGGAACTGCGTTGGGAAAAGCTATGCAACCATCTCAAGGCGCAGGTGCTCCGCAGCAGGTGGTATTGTGTCCGAAGTGTGGTGTTCAGAACGTTGCTGGAACCAAATTCTGTGGCAACTGTGGAACAAGTTTGGGTCCTGTGGCTAAGGTTAATTGTCCAAAGTGTGGAGCAGAGATGCCTGCAGGAATGAAGTTCTGTGGTAACTGTGGTTCTCCAATGAAGCCAGAGAAAGTCGAGTGCCCAAAGTGTAAGACCGAGAATTTGTCTACTAACAAGTTCTGTGGTAGCTGCGGCAGTAAGTTGCAGTAAAACCCTTTACCATTTTTATGTTTCTGTTATTGTTTTGTTGCTGTATTCTTTGTTTAGGATTTTGCGGAATAAGTCGATGTCTATTCCAAAGTTTTCGCAAACTTCAACGATGCTAGAAGCGTAGACTTGAAAGATTTCTTCGATTGTTTTTCGTACCAAGTCAGGGGGGATTTCTTCGGTGGGTTTAAGGAAGAGAATAAACCATCTTCCAAGTTTTGTGGGAACATACCATTTGATTCTTACTTTTCTTTTTCCTGTTGTGACCTGTTCCATTCCTTGTTCAAGAATGTCTGCTGAGACCATCCGCTTCAAGTATTCAATTATGGATTTGTTTGAGTAGGATGTTCCTTTGATTAGGTCTCTTTGGTAGGTTCGTCCATCCAGCTTCATGTTCATTAAAAGAGTTTTACCTACTTTAGACTGGAGGACGCTCCAGATTAGCCTACGTTTTTCGTTTTCAAAGGGAAACGGAAGAATATAATGCCAGATGTCATTGTCCCCCATCTTAAACCACTAACCTTACTATCATAATTATTGGTTAATATTAATAAGATTCCTGATGTACGCGGGATTCAGAATTTTTATTAGACTAGTTTGCATCTTCTTAATTTGATTCATCTTATGAAGTTAGGTGCTGGGCGAACTGTTATCGTTGGTTGCTTACTGTTTATCCTATTATTGACTGTCGATGTAGCTTCAGCTAACGTGACAGAGTTTCAGGTTGATTCCACAGAACTCCAGATATATCGGGACGGACTGGTTCGCGTCACACAAACGTTGACTGTGAATGAGACGCTTCCTGTGGTAACTTTTCCTCTATTGGGCTCTTTAGTTGACAATTTTATTGTGCTTGATGAGAACCAGACTGTTTTGGACTATGAAATAAACCTGTTTAATCTGACTGTTTTCACTTTGGGAACTACGAGTGTTTCCGTTCAGTATGATACGCATTCTTTGACTCTGAAGAATGCTGAAGTGTGGACTTTCATTGTTGATGCTCCATATAATATGACTGTTGTTTTGCCTGAAGAATCAACAATAGTTTACCTGAATGAAATGCCAGCCTCGATAGATACAGAAGACAGCAAAATAGCATTGTCTTTGTTTGCGAACCAATGGGAGATAAGTTACATCTTTCCTTTTAACCCATCCGCAGAATTCCAAATCGGCAACCTAGTGGTCACTCCAACTGAGGTCAAAGCAGGCGAAGAGGTCACCGTATCAGTTAGAATCACTAACGTGGGCGGACAAGCTGGATCGTACACTCTTCCCCTTACAGTTAACCAAACAGTAGAGGACACCAGAACAGTGACGCTTGACAAAGAAGAGTCAATCATCGCAGAATTCAAGGTCACAAAGCAGACACTGGGAATGTACAATATTGAAATAGCTGATCTATTAGGGCAGTTCACAGTTAGCGAGACGCCTTCAAACGGGTCACACTCAGATTCAATTCCGATTGAATATTTGGTTGCTGTCGCAGTTGTTATGGCTGTAATACTTCTTGTGTTGTTTCTTATTTTTAGAAAAAGAATACCCAATACCGAGAAAATAGTCAAGATGAATCCTCAGTTGAATCAAGAAGAAAAAGATGTAATCCAGTTCTTAGTTGAGAATGAAGGAAAGGCTTTCGAGGCTGAGATACGAGAAAAGTTTCCTGACATACCGCGAACCAGCCTTTGGAGGTTGGTTAAACGGTTGGAGAAATTGGATATAGTGTCAATAAAAAAGATTGGGCTTGAAAATAGGCTGGAACTTAAAAAATAAGAGAAAAGGTGAGATAGTTTTTCTATTTGTTTCCGTTTCCATTGCCTTATCCATTGCCGCTGCCGTTGTTTTCTTGTCCGTGGCCGCCATTACCGTCTGTATCACCTTTTCCATCTTGCACTCTGTATTGTCCAATCTCTTGTCTTTGGGCATTGTCCATTTCTTGTATAGTTCGACCAATTTCTCTAAAGTCTTTGATATCGTCTTTGAATTGCATTCCACTTTTTGAAACACTTGTTTCAAGAAAGCAGAATGCGAAACCGCTTTATGTTT
This sequence comes from Candidatus Bathyarchaeota archaeon, assembly GCA_963697165.1. GTDB lineage: Archaea > Thermoproteota > Bathyarchaeia > Bathyarchaeales > Bathyarchaeaceae > Bathyarchaeum. The sequence goes on along the minus strand of CAVOMX010000009.1, from coordinate 37,374 downwards.
TTATCTGACAATCAATTACTGTTTAGATAATTAAAGGAAACCTGAGTCATGCCTGAAAAGATCATTGGACACGGAACATGGTACGACAAAACCGCATCTAAAATCATAGAACGGGAACGAAAACTAGGTCGAAGCCTCGACCTGATCAGGACAGAGAGTGGTCTTGGAGCCTCTGGTTTTCCACACATCGGCAGTTTCGCGGATTGTGCTCGGTCTTACGCTGTGGCGTTGGCTCTTCAAGAGCAGGGCTTCAAGTCGGAGTATACTGCTTTTGCTGATGACTTGGATGGTTTGAGGAAGGTTCCGGCTGGACTTCCGGAGTCGCTTAGTAAATATTTGGGTTATCCTGTGACGTCGATTCCTGACCTTTATGGTTGTCATGGAAGCTTCGGGGAGCATATGACCAGTCTTCTTTTGGATTCTTTAGACCAGAGCGGAATAAAATACACTTTCATGTCCGCCAAAAAGGCTTACGAACAGGGGCTCTTCACTGAGGAGGTCAAGACGATTCTCATGAATGCTCAGAAGGTTGGAGAGATCGTGAAGGATGAGGTTGGACAAGAAAAGTTTGTTGACGTTCTTCCATATTTTCCGATCTGTGCTAACTGTGGTCGTATCTACACAACTAAGGCTCACACGTTTCTTTCAGATGAATGTAAGGTTCTGTATACTTGTGAAGGGCTTGAGGTGCGTGGAAACTGGCTGGAAGGCTGTGGGCACAATGGTGAAGCAAACATCCGGAAGGGCGAGGGCAAGCTTGGGTGGAAGGTTGAGTTTGCGGCTAGATGGAAAGCCCTTGACATCAGATTTGAGCCCTTCGGCAAGGACATTTCAGACTCGGTTAGGGTAAACGACAGGATATGCAGAGAAGTATTCAATTGGGCTCCTCCGTTTCACGCCAAATACGAGATGTATCTGGACAAAAGTGGAAAGAAGATAAGCAAATCTGCTGGAAACGTTTTCACGCCTCAGGTTTGGTTTAGGTATGGCTCACCACAATCTCTATTATTGCTTACTTTGAAGCGGTTTGTTGGAACCAGAAGCCTCTCTGTAACTGACATCCCACAATACATGAATGAGCTTAACGAGCTAGAGGATGTCTACTTTGGAAAGAAGATGGTTTCAGATAAGAAGGAGAAGGCAAAACTGGTTGGACTCTATAAATATTGCATGCTCTTTGATACTCCTTCTAAAGCTGGTGATCATGTGCCTTATAATCTTCTCACATTTCTTGCTAAGATGGCTCCAGAAAGCTCTGAAGCAGATTTTATCCTGGAGAAACTTCAGGGTTACGGGTACGGAAATGAAGGCTTAACAGATGACCTGAAACGCCGAATCGGCTACGCCGTTAACTGGTCAAAAGACTTCAGCGAAATCACCGAGCAAGTCGTAGAACTAACTGAACAAGAAAAATCTGCTTTTGAAGAGCTTATCCAAGCCTTGCATACCGATTCGACAGAAGAGGAGATTCAGAGCGCCATCTTTAGCATCGCCAGAAATAACAACATTAAGCCGGGAAAATTCTTCAAAACTCTTTACATGATTCTTTTAGGTGCACCGCAAGGACCTAGACTAGGTCCCTACGTGTTAGCTATGGGAAGAGAAAATGTGATTGACGCCTTGGAGAGAGTCACCAAAGGCTAAGGCTAAAATGATTGAAGTTGCAGTTATGTTTAGGCAATTGAGGCGGTCGTAGTCTAGCCTGGTCAGGACCCCGGCTTCCCAAGCCGGGTACTCGGGTTCAAATCCCGGCGACCGCACCACTTTAGAAACGAATACGTACTATTTTGTACTTTTTCACCTTCCCCTCTTTTTTTGTTTAATGGAATTTTTGGAGCACTAAATTATGAGTGAGCAGAAGATATCTTGTGAAGGCTGTGGCAGCAAATGGACTTTTGTGGGTGTTGGTAATCAGATTGTGGCTAGGCTTGTTGAATGTCCCTTGTGTATAGAGGAAAAAATGGAATAGTTTTCTAGAGGTGTCTTCTATTTGGCTCCCGAAAGAAAAGTTGCGGTTCGACCAGTTCGAACAGTTCGATACGATTTTAGAACTCTTATGGGGTTGGGATGTTTTGCTCTTGGGTTGAGTGCGAAGGCGCAGTTGATTTTGAAGCTGTTGGGTGCTGGGAACTGTGCTCGTGATGTTGCAGAGGCTGTTCCTTGCAGTAAAAGTACTGTGAATTATTGGAAAAACAAGTTTGTTGGCGCTGGTGCTTTGCGGTTGGTTGTGAAGGATGTGTTCAATGAGTATGCTTTGACGCCTTACGGTTCGAAGATCCTCACTACGAGTGAGAGTGGTGTTCCGGAGGAGGTTTGTTGTTTGGAGGATTATGCTGTTAAGTTTGGGGTTTTGGATTGGGGACGCGCTGATCGTTTGGATTGGCGGAAGTTGGGGCGTCCGCGTAATTGGGAGAAGTTGGGTGTTAAGATTGGGGCTGTGCGGGTTGTGCGGACTAGCAAGAGTGTTATTGTGCATCCGGGTAAGTTGCGGGGTTTTGATGTTGATGAGTTGTTGATGCTTTCTGGACGGATTGTTGAGCGGGTGAAGGGTGTGTTGGAGTGTCATTTTGATTTGGCGTTGGAGGAGCCTGGTGTTCCTTTGCATGAACCGATTACACGGTTTTATAGTGATGAGGCTCAGGAGTTGGTGAAGTTGGGGACCACGATTGTTGAAGATGTTGGTTCGATTGATAATAGTCCTCCTGAGCGGGTTCCTCATGAGGAGTATGTTGGGCGTGATTTGGCGAAGGCGCGGTTGTTGATGCCTTTGCGGTTGGGTCGTCTTGAGTTGCAGATTCAGGATGTGCAGCGTGAGGTTGCTGGTTTGACTGTTTGTGTTAGTGGGCTCGTTGAGACTTTGAATCGTTTGTTGGTTCCGGAGGAGGCTGAGAGGTTGGGTCAGGTAGACTCTTCGCAGCAGCAGTCAGGGGAGGATCAGGGGTATATTTGCTGATGTTGTTTTGGGTTTTGCGAAGTTATCGAGTAACATTTTCTCTTGTTTATATAGAATTCTGGAAGCAGGGAAGATAAAAACGACACATCGCTCCGATTGAAGACTAAAGTTTGTAAAAACGGAATTATTTTTATAAATCTGTTTTATTATCAAAACATTTTGTGTGAATTTTTTTTCCACAATAAAACGAGTATGATTGGTTAATTTTAATTTCTCTTTCACATAGAGAACAATAATTTTTAGAAAAAGTACCGTTCTTTTTTGTTAATTCAATTTTAGCTATTCTTTCCAGTTTCCTTATTTCTTTAGCTAATAATCGAATATTTTTCGGTTTTAAATGCGGATATTCTTCTGTATTGTGGATCGCTTGGTGACAACTTAAGCAAGTTATCACTATTTCTTCTGGAAAATATGATACATGATGCTTGTGATAAACAGTTTCAGGATTCTCTTGCGTGTTTTTCTTACAAACACAACATTCGATTAATGGACCTTCTTTAATCAAGCATAACCGTTGTTCTTCTTGCTCGTTTTCAATTTTTTCTATACACTTTTTTTCACATTCTATCGAGCAAAATCGTCCATCGTTTTGAAAATCTTTTCCACAGAATTCACAAAATCCATCAAACCATGGAAAAATAAGATTCACTTCATCCCCAATCACATTACTCTGTTCAAACAGTAGGTTCTCAACAACTAAGCATAATGAATACTCTACATTATTTTTTTCCAGATTCAATAACTCCTCCTTTATTTGTCTCCTATGTTTCCATAAAGGTTGGTCATTATCGAATATCCAATAGAAAAGAGGTCGAGGATCATTCCAAATTGGTGCTAGCTTAGTTCCTCTCATGTCTGCAAAAAATATTCCATAGTCTTTTTTGGAATAGAACAAATTAGGTTTATTGGCACTCTCCGAATATCCATTTTCAACTAATTTTTTTCCATTGGAAAGCATTTTTGACCAAATATTAGCCGAAAAGATATGTTGTCCAGATATGTCCTCTCTCTTCATAGATACCTTTTGTTTTATAATTCACTAATAACATTTCAGTTCTTGTTTTTATTCTCTTTTTTTGGCGTGTGAGTGAGAGAGCAGGCGAGCGGGCGTAAACACACGCGTACACGTACGTAAACGCGAACACGAACACGTACATCTGTGTGTGGGGGCTAAAATTTAACCCAACCAACCAACCAACCAACCAACTTGTTTTAGCTGACGCTGTAAATAAAAAAAGAGGTAGCGTCAGCATATGAAAGTCACGTTCACAAAATGAAGTGAATTGAAAGCACAATTGACTCGGGGCAGAAGCAAGACACTATTTTACCACTCTATTCAGTAAGGAAACATAAGAGGTAAAATCGAGACTTAATTTTACCCCTTACAGTAAGAAATCATAAGGGGTAAAACTATAGGTCTAAATTTACCCCTTAGTTTACAATCATTTTTTGAATTAGCGAATAGATGTTCCAGAATATTTTACTTTTCTACAATTGGTGAAAAACGAATATAACTATGTAACTTGACATTTATGTTTTGAGACAATAGGGGTGATTTTTTGATTGACGTTCCAGATTATGATTTGAAAGACTTTGTTTATAAACCTGACACTTTTGGCACGATTAGAGCAATAGGGATTGATGAATACCCAGGAGAAATGCCTATTATAAGAGAACTTATCCAAAACGCCGATGATTCTAATGCAACTACAGTTACATTTAGAATTGACGATGAAAAAATTATAGTAGAAAATGATGGAGATCCTTTTTCAAAGCCTAGTGAAGTCAACCAAATAGAAGATTCCGATTTTTATCGGATATCTAAAATAGGAATAGGGAAAACAGAAGAAGAATTAACGGGAACTTTTGGTGTAGGATTCACGTCTGTATTTCACATTACTGATAAACCAAGAATTATTTCAAATGGTTGGGATTTTGAAATTCACATTAACGAGGTCCCATCCATAAGTTTAGTTCCTTTTAATAGAATTACCCGTTTTTATTTACCTCTTCGTTTGGCTGAAACTGAAATCTCCAAGAAGATAAACGCAGAACTATTTGATCTAAAGAAACTAAAAAAATTTGAAGAGCAACTCCTCTCGGAAGTATATCAAGATATTTTTTTCCTAAAAACTGTTAGAAAAATCGAGGCATATAAAAAGGGAGAAAAATTTTTTTCTGTTTCCAAAAAAATTAGTCACACAGAAGATACCAATAAAAATCTTAAACGTCATTTAGTTTCGATTCGCATAATATCCCAAACAAATGAACGAAAAAAAAGGAGTATGGAAAATTGGTCTTTTTATTCTCTCCAAGGACTAGCGGTTCCTCCGAACTTCAATGCGTTAGAGCAAAAGCTAGAACAAAAAGTGGAACTAGCTATCCCTATAAATCTAACAGGAGGAAGAATAAGAAAACAATTGATCACAAAAAATTATGCATATTGTACTCTTCCCGTAATCCCCACTGATCTTAATTTCAAATATAATACATCAAAATTCTATACTACGTCAGGTAGAAGTGAATTTGTCACTAAAGAAGGATTGAAACGAGACTGGAACCTTTGGCAAATGGATAATATTGCCACTCTTTTATCACTTGTTTTTGAAGATCTTATCTCAAGAAAAGTAAATCCAAGAACCGTATGTGAGCTAATTCCCTCATATTCTCAATTTCAGCCTTTATTCGATGAGTATTTGTGTAATTCTTTTAAGAAAAAGGTGGAAGCTGGAGAAATCCGACTATTTTATACTGCTCAAAATGTTTGGCGGAATAATGACCAACTCTACATGAATTGGAATGGACTCCATAAAGTCCTCCAAGACGATTCAGGAATCTATTTGATTCACCCGTCCCTCAAGAATTATTCTTCAGTGTTTCTGTCTTATGACATAAACGATTATGGACTAGAGAATTTTGTGAATTATCTTGAATCTAAATATGGAACTTCCACTTATAACAGCAACAAATCAGAGAAATCGAACCAAATTAAGAAAATTTTTGAATATCTTGGTAATAACTCCATACCGTCTATCCTAATAGAGAAACTAAGGAAAATTTGTATATTGCTGACTGAGGAAGGAATTCTTCGTTCTTTTCAATACAAAGTTTTTTTTCCGACAGATGAGAAGATGCCTCTCATTAACAAAGATGACATACTTCATCACTTGACATATAATACAATCGCAGCTAGAAGATTTCTTCAAAAAAAGCTGAAAGTAAAAAAAATCGATTTGAACCATTTGATCTTGGATAGTTTTTTGCCAAGAGTTAATTCATATAATAATGAACAAAAATTTGAGTTTGTTTGGTACCTTGTGAAACGACAACGTGATGTAATCCGAAAACCAGCCATAATTAAAGATCTTAAGGAAAAAATCCAAGATATTATTATAACGGAGCATACTGATAAGACGGAGTATCCAATTTTTTTTTCAGACATCAAACTAAAAACCATTTTTCAAGAAAAACTCAACTACCTCAGTCCGAGATATGAAGAACAAGGGAAAAAGGATAAAATAAAATGGAAAAGCTTTTTTAGGAAACTTGGAGTTGAAGACCTTCCAAATGTTAATGTTATCATCACAATTGCTCAGGAAATGGAATCTGTTGAATTTTCGTCAAAAAACGCTATTAGAGTAGAGAGAGTTCTTACATTTTTGGATAGTCATTGGAAAAAATATTATTCAAAACACACCGAAGAATTACAGAAATCTAGAAACTACCGATGGATGCCTTCTAATAAAATGAAATTTGAATATCCAACTGACGTTTATGTTAAAAAAAGAACACAAGAACTCGTAGGTAGATCAAAACAATTCCTTGCTATAAGAAGTCCAAAGAATAAGAATCTTGTCAAGGTCCTTGGCTTACTTACTGAAGCTCGCCTAGATGATGTTATCGAATTTATTCTAAACCAAAGAGGAGAAGAAAAAGGTGAATCGGATAAACGAATAAACTTTAAAGTCTACTCTTTTTTAAATCGAAGAGTAAACCTACTAACCAATGATCACTTGCAGAAACTGCGGGATAATAGAACAATATGGTTCAAAGGGAGATTGTGGAATCCTAAAAAGCTATATTTGCATGATTATAGTAACTGCTTCGGTCCTAATGGGTGGCTTAGAGGTTATCTAAAAAATAACAAATTGTCCAAAATAAACAGGTTGTGTTTGGCACTTGACATAAAAAGTACCATCCAAAATCCGTATGATTACTTGGAATGGTTAGCTGATGCAGCTGATAATATAAAAGATGAAGTCCCCGAATCCTGGCAAATTAACCTTTTTCGTTATTCCTACTCTAAGGTCATTCAATTTGTAAACACAATACCTGAGAAATATATCGAAAAATTAAGCAATAAGAAGGTTATCGTTACTTCGGAACCAAGACTAAGATTACCCTCTGAATGTTTTCTTTTACGAAAAAGTGAACAAATAATTTACGAAAGAATAATCCGAACAGGAATATCAGTTCCACTTATTGAGGCTGAATGCGCAGAACATGAGAAATTATATCTCCGTTTGGGAATGAACGAAATTGCCACATCTCTATCCGTTAGAAGAACAGACGAAAGTAAGGTTTTTTTTAACGAAGCACTAACTGAAAAATTTCAATCTATATTACCTTGGCTTGATGGTTTGGAATTCTCATTGACAGGAGAGTTATCTGATTATAATCTTGAATTTCAACAAATGAAGGTTTATGGTGTAAATAATCTAGAAGTTTTATATTTGTTGGAAGGTCGGGATGGAAAACATAACGGACAGCAAATTCATGATGTTTGTTGTTACGAAAAGAACATAAGTGCCCTCTATTTGGATAGAACATTTCAGCTTCACAAACCTGAACATTTACGTCTATTAACATTAAATCTTCTAAACAGTCTGAATCCTGCTGTAAATAAAATTGGATGGAACTTAGCAATTCCGATGCTACTTACACATGGACAAATAATGGGTGTTAGTCCATACAATCGAGAAACACATATGCATGAACATGTTCCCGAATTCTTACCGCCAAAAGTAGAAATCCATAAGGAATCTTTTGAAATTAAAAAACCTAAAGAAATTCTAAAAACGAAACAAAAAACCATAGATTTGGAAAATCTCACATCAGAAGACTTGCTAGTTAACTTAGCTCGGGCAAGATCTGAGGCAACGAAAGTCGTAGCAAGAAACACCTTCGGAAGAAGAGTTTTACCAAAACAAGAGCTATAGAGCGAAAAAAGCTATTGTATCGATCGGAAGTCCATCTGCATTTAAGTATACTGTTGAGGTAAAAATGATCTCTCCTAAAGACTGGAAACTAACATCTGTTGATGGTGAAGAAATTTATCTTGAGAAAGGAATAGAAATCCCATCAATTGAAAAGATTAAAAAATTGAGAAAGTTAACAAGGACGATTGTAGAGGTTATGGGCTGCAATCCAGAGACTGTTAATATTTGTGTTGCCAAAGAAGTAACTGATGGATACAACGAAAAAGGGCAACTCTTTTTCAATGCAAATCGTTCAGACTCTCCTTACCGTTGGTTTGGTGTAGTTGCCAGAGAACTCGGTTATAATGTTTCACACATGTATTATGCTCATGTTAAAGCAATGGTTTATCTCATTACAAAAGGATTGGAGAATATCGAAAAAATTTACCCCAGAATTACGCACGTAAAATAGTGTAACAATTTTTTTAATTACTGTTTTAAGATAATATGGGATGTCATCAGGAGAAAACTTAATTCTCATAAGACTCAAAGATGGTTAGGGGAACAAAAAGCAGGCAAATGGGTTTTACCCATATTCCGACTATCCGTTGAGAAATATACGTGAAGGAAAGTTTTTAATTGATTTTGGTTTATGCCAAAAAGTGGTGTGATAATGCAACTCTATGATTCTTCATGTTTATCTATCCGAGATAAATTAAGAAGAAAATTGCTATTGTAACAAAAATTACTCCAACTCCAAAAGATAAGTAAGCCCATTTTAAATATTGATATTTTTTATCACGTATTCTAACCCATGCTGATGATATATCAAAAGCTTCAGCTAACTGTTCAATCTTCAGTGGCCACCTAAATATAACAAGAATATTTAGAAGGGTTGATACCATAAAAAAGCCGAATCCTAACAATGCAATCCAAAGTGATTCAATAGACATATTCAATAAATTAGTACCAACCAATCCTCCTATCACAGTAAATCCTACCGTAATCAAAGCCGAAGACAAAGTAACAAGAGATTTAGCAGTAGCATCAAGATCATCAAGACCTTTTTCATAAAGGTCGGACTTTACTTTGCACCACATCTTGGCCATCCGATCTTCTTCAGTTTCCTTATTAGATTTTATTAAGGTTAATGAAATCGTTTCCAAAGTTTTAGCAATTTGGTCTATTTCTGTTTCTTTTTTTGACTCTTTATTAGCCATTAACATCCCAATCGTTAGTCTATCCTTTTCTCGGGTAGATACCTCTACAGCCTACCTTGCTCCAACACGTACAATTCTTTTCCTGCTCGCAAATTTTTCTTGAAGGATAAGCTACTCCACAAGTTTCTCTAACTAAAACACAATCTGACAAAAAATCCCCCGTGTTAAATAATACATATGATTTTAATTAATTAATATTTTAGTTTTTGGGTAATATTTTCTTATTGTTTATTCCTCTTTCCAAACAATAAGATTTTATACGATTTGCATAACCTAGTTATGGGAGATATAATTTTGTCTAAAATTACTTTTTATGGTGGAGTTGACGAAATAGGTGGAAACAAAATTCTACTTGAAACAGATAATTGTTCTGTTCTATTAGATTTTGGTCGCAGAATGGGTTACACACAAGATTACTTTTCAGAGTTTCTTCAAATCCGATCAAAAAATGCTCTAAGAGACATGATCAGGCTCGGTATATTACCAAAGATTGATGGTATTTATGCAAAGCATCTGGTCGATGCAACCACAATGTTCGAAAACGATGAAATAAAAGATAAAGTTCCAGTTGATGAAGCTCCAGACTATTGGACAATGGAAAATGTATGTCCATGTGATTCAGAAAATCCAGCTGTTGATGCCGTTTTTGTGTCTCATGCACATTTCGATCATATTCAAGACATAAGTTTTCTAGATCCGAAAATACCGATCTACTGTAGTAACATAAGCAAAGATTCTCGCCAAGACAATAAATGATGTTTCGACTTCTCATATTGATTCGCAATTCTACGAAATTAGAAAAGAAAATATGATAACCCAAAAGTCAGAGAGTTACAAGACTCTTTGTCCAGGTGAATGTGAATATTCAAAAGTAAAAGAGGAAGGAAATCCACTTATCTATGATCCAAAAACCAAATTTAGTTTCACTCACGAAACGGAACCCAAGTATCGACTTATTTCAAACTAATTCAGAAGGTCAAATCAAAGGCATCACATACAAAATGATACCAGTTGGACATTCTGTTCCTGGAGCTTGTTCAATACTATTAACGGTTCCACCAGAAGGAAAACGGATCTTATACACAGGTGACCTTCGTTTCCATGGTGAAAATGATATTTCAATAGATGAATATGCACAAGAAGTCGGTGGAAAAATTGATATTATGATTACTGAGGGGACTCGAATTGACAGTGAGACAATACTAACAGAAGCAGACATAGCAGCAAAAATTAATACAGAAATTGAAGAAGCTGAAGGGTCTGGTTCTAATTAATTTTGGTTGGAAAGATCTATCACGATTCAAAATCATTTATGACGCTGCAATTCAAAATGATAGAAGTTTTGTGATTTCACCAAAGCTTGCTTATCTACTTTATGAAATGCATGTTAATTTTCCCACCGAATATGATGATCCGAGTAACAATGTCTAATCTGAGAGTGTATCTTAAACGTGAAGGTGACTCTCTGTATTCTAAGACGGATTACGACAAATTCAAGATGGGTTATTTGCATTTCCACGGAAGAAACGTGGCGAAGAAGGACTGCAATATTGTTCGCATTGCAGAAAGATTAGGTCTTGGTGGAGATCCAACATAATGCCAATAATCCTTTGCCTGAATCAAGTGAGGGAGAAGAATATGATTTCCAAGAAATCTATGACTTAGCAACACATCATCTCAATAATGGGGTCCGAGCTTATCAGATTAGAGAAGATCCATCAAAGTACATTTTAATGTTCTCATTCTGGGACGCAAACGAACTATTTGACCTAATTCCAAAAGATTCGGTGGACCATAAAACCAAATACATTTCGGCTTCCACCGAACCTTTCAACGAAGAGATGGAAATTGATGAATCCAAATTCATGAATTGGCTCGACTACTTTCAATGTAAAATATGAAAGTGAATTGAAAGAAAAAGAAAATTCAGATGAGAAAATAAAAGTTTTCGTTAGACAGCACATTTCTGGACACGCTTCACAAAATGAACTCAAAGAACTTGTACAGAAAATTAATCCAACAAAAATCATACCCATTCATACAATGAACCCAGAACTCTTTGAAAATTTGTTCGGAGATAAAATTATCCGTGCAACTTACGCTGAGGCAATAGATATCTGATTCTTAAAATTTTGGGAAAATACTTTTACGTTGGTTGGGTTAAAATTTAACCCCAAACCCAATAACTCTCTAAATCCTTCTCTCTACATCTCTCCTACTAACTCTCTCTTCACAAAAAACACACACAGTCAGTCACTTTATCACGCAACCAAAATAAATATAGAAAAAACACATTAGTAAGAGGGAAAATTAATGGTTAATATATGCCCTGAACCTCTTGATTTCGATTGCGAAAAGGGAGAAGCTGTTTTTTACAAGCCAATATATGAAATTATAACAGAGTCAGAATTTTCTAAGATAATTGCTGAACACCAAAGCTACTTAAAACGTCTTGCCTTGCTGAATGATGATAGGTTGTATGCCTTAGTAGCCAACCTTTTGGTTGAAAACATAGTTGACAACTATCTGCAGAGATTATGCCTAAATACACATCATCTAAGCTAGCAGAAAGAATCGATTTTACTTATTCCTTGAAAATAGATGTAGCTAAAGAGATGAGGTTTTCTCCCCCGAAAGTTTTTTGATGGTGCTAAAGTCATAAACCAAATTAGAAACGATTTTGCCCACAACTTAGGGATAACAAAATTTGATGACCTAAAAGAGAAAAGAATTAATCAAATGTATAATGTTCTAAATTCTTATCAGATACGTAGTTGTCTTAAGAAATAGATCGTTGAGGGAAACATTTTCCTCATTAGTGCTTGATACAATTGTTGGATTAAAATTTAATCTTAGGCAAGTGCATACGCTAAATCTCTTTATTAGAGAAGACCAATTTTATGAGAACCTTCGAGCTTATTGCATGACTCTGAGGTAATGTGACATCCATCGAAATTTTCCATGATTTCTTTTCCTTCTCCTTGAATTGTGAAATTATTCTCGAGGACAATAGGTACTTAATCAAAGTAATCTTTTGAAAAATGTAAATCGCTTATCGTTCGCCCTACGTTACCTTTCAAGTGTTTTTCAATTATCTTGATGAAGCTGGGATCTATTTTCGAATCACGTATTTTTTCTTTTAAAGTCCAATAAGTCCAAAGCTCTATGTCAGGATAAATATTAATCGAATCTTCAAATAATTAGTGGTTGCAACGACTCCAATCAATTTCATTCTATCATCATAGGGAAAACCAATTTCTTTTGCAAATTTGCGGAGATTATTGTTTAAAGGAATTACTTTTTCATTTCTAAAATCTTCAATTATTTTTAACATTGCATCAGATGGAGATACACCAATGATGCCGTCGCTTTCTTCTCTTAATTTCTTGATGATAATTTTAGCAATTCGATCGAATTCCTCAGGGTCTACCATTACTGAGCGCTCTTTGCACTCAACTACATATACAATATTTTTCCCATTCTCCTTTTTCATTGCTACAATATCCATTTCTTTCCCGATAACTTTTGATCTATGTCGAAGATGTACTTCAAAGCCATTTTTAATGAAAATGAACGCTACTAGCAACTCAAGATAAGCACCTCGTAAGCCACTGTTAATGTGTTTTGCTGTTTCACACTCCTTCTCGATGAATCGAACATAATTTGATTTGAAGTATTCAAAGAAACTCTTTTCATCTATTGAAAACTTCTTAACATGTAAGAAGTCCTTTAACTCTTCAAGAACAGAATGAATATATCTATAGCACTGACCACCAAAACCAGAATGGTCAGTTGCACATCGATAGAAAACCCACCATCTAGAATAATCTGCAATGTTGCTTGATGCATGCATAAATACTGCGTAACTATAATCGTTACCACGGTTTTTCAGGCTATGGATAAATTCTATTACACTAACTTTTTCATGCATTTTTTCAATTATCTGAAGACATGCAAGTCCTTTCAAAAGAGTGCAAAATTGAGTTGCTCCATTCCCTCCTTCATAACCAATTATTTTAGCAGGTCTGTTGTGAAAAATATCAGACAATTGTGTTTGAACCGATTTTGGTTTATGAATTGGAACTATTAGTTTGTGTCTAAGATTGCTAGGAACTTTCTTTGGCAGAAGCAAATGGATTTGGTTTGTTTTGTTTTTTTCTTCAAATTCAAATACAATATTATCATTGATTTTTTCAAAAACATTATCAAACTCTGACCAAGACTCCACCTTTTGTAATTCTCGAAAAATCTCTTCATGTTTTGAAAACTCAATTTTCCCAAGAACTAGTCGCCACAACGAAATGTTTGCAAACTTGAAGCCGTCAAGAAAAACTTCTGCTTTTGCTGTTTCATCGAGTTGACTTGATCTATGAAACATCTCTAGTCTATCGGACATTTGTTCACTTTTGACTTCCAAGGGTTGTTTTAATTTTTTTAACGTTAATGTTGGCTTATGCTGACGGTACATTTCTCTAAAGGCTATTTCTAAATTTTTTTCATCATTAAGAAAAACAAGGAGGACTCCAGGAAATTTCGTTGTTAAAGCAGTTTCAGGATCCATATATTGCTTTGATCCTTTTTGCTTTCCAACATAACAACTAAGAAAGATTTCCTGGAGAGGATTTAAAAAATCTTGGAGACCATAAACTTCGGACTTGAGTTTATTCCAGTTTTTTGCTTCAAGGATTTTCTTGCGAAAGAATAGAAGATTTTTTATTAAAATACCCTGAGCAGACAGATGCGATAATTTATGGATAGTTTTTGTTTCATCACCAAAAAGATATGCCCAATCGATTTTTTCACTTCTTCGAAGACTGATGCTTCCAGGTTCTCGAATAAACTCAGTAATTATCGTGTGAAGTAAAGCATTAAGTGCAAATGTGTAACCGTTTAGAAATTTTTTTGGAAGTTTATTATTTTTTGTTTTGCAATAGTATTCTTCAAAACAAATAGTTTGTTTTTCGATGTCACAAAGATGTAAAAGTAAGTATAAACAACTAAAAAGCCTTTCAGCCATCCAACTCTTGAACATTCGTTCGTTTTTTTTACTTATTTTCAAATCTGTTTCTTTTATTACTAAAAGGATATGTTATAAAAAAATTTGCGGTTATTAAAAGTTAAATTTATTGAAGATATAATTACATTATATTTCCTAGGGTTATCAGTATCCTGACGCGACTATACCACACTTTTTTTTTGAATGCTATTTAATCGAGTTGACGGATGCAACCAAACAAGAGATTTGTGATTGGTGTCATGGTCTAGCATGGACTGTGACCCGTCAGGTGATATGTCCCTCAAATCACCTTTTTCATTAATTTTATTTCCTCAACTATTCAGGTATTTAATAGCTCTTCGTTTCTAGGTCTTAATATAATTTGAAACGTCAAATCATCTTTATTTTGGACAATTTCAAGGTCTGCTATTCCACTTGTTTCCAATACTTGTGCAGAAATTAGTCTCCTAAGCCGTCGTGCAATGGAATAATTAACTATTTCGTCATCTTCATAAAGGGCAGCTCCCTTTCTCCAATGCCATATTTTGAGTGTAGTATCCCGTTATCTTCTATAGAACTTCGAATACGCAAAATTTGCCTCATTTTATTTGCCAGTTTTTCGGTGTCGAGTTTTGTTCCACTTGGTTTTGATAAGAGAGTATTCAGGTCAACTGGTTCCATAGAAGCTCCTTTAACCTTCTCAACTGCCTTATCGGAAAATCTGCATTCATGCCACTTTGCATACCATTTATCAAATGTCGCTACAGGCAAATATTTGTCAAGGATATACAACTTCTCTCCAACAAATATTCCAGTTGCCACATGACTTGTAGCATGAACAAAATAGACATGACTTTCAGGATAGATGTTAAACAACAAATTTGCAGAGAGTTTAGCATAATCTCGGCAAACAGCCAGTCTCTTTTCAAGAAGAAAGTCTGGTGAAAGGTTTAACCAAATTTTTAAAAAATACTTCAGTGATAATTTTCTATAATATATGAACATCAAAAAAGTGATTGCTAGCAATGTAGCCGTGATTATTCCTAGTATTATGACTAGCCACCATAGCCACATTATATCGATATCGGCATGAAATATACCAAAAGCCAATGAAATAAGTAAGAAAATTGTGAAACTAAGGATGAAAGCCAACAGAATATTTGCCATTGGAAATCGTTCAAACCAAATGGACAGGTTGTTATTATGCCATTCAGATATGTTTGCTAATGTCTCCTTTTTTGAATCTGCTTTAAGCCTATTCGCAAGTTCTTTTATCTTGCTGTTTTTTCTATCCGCTAAACTTGGACAGTAACCCCAACTACATGCAGATTTGTATCTCTGTTTTGCTTTGTTTTCAGGGTTTTTCTTGAATGGCATTTACTATTGATAACGTATCTTGTTCTGCTTTAACTTTTTCCGCCTTTTTGCTTTTTATGCTTCAAGTGAGTTTGTAAAATTCGTAGATTCTTTTATACAATTTACGAGAGCCCAATAAGTGTCAACTAACCTTCTAACTTTCAATATAGATTTGTTTTATTTGCTAATTTTTCTAATTTCTTCAACGGACACTTTCAATGCGAGTACCTTTACGAGTCGTGAGTTTCAATCTTACTATGCTGTCAGAGTCAAGCTCAACTTTGGACAATGCTTCATTTGTAGAAATCGACCTCTCACGAAGAGGCTAGGATGGTTGGTAGGCTCTTCGTAGGTCTGTTTCGATTTGGTTGCTTCTTTTTCTGTTTTGGGCTTCTGCTTTGGTGTCTATCTGTTTGAGGAGCTCTTTTGAGATGTAGATTGTGACTGTTGTTTTTGGGTTTGTCATGTTTTTTGTATTAGGTTTTGTTTGGTTTTATTGGTTTCTGTTGGATTCCAACAGTTCACGTTTTATGTCTTTTCGTTTGATAGTTCTTTTAGTCTGAGGGAGCTTTGGGTTGTGAAGGATTGGTGCAGCGGAAAGTAGCGTCTAATACTGGGGATTTTGATGATCCTCGCGGGGTGTATGGGAGCACCGAAGATGTTACTTTTGGCAGCCCAATTAGCATGTCTCAGATCGTTTTTGCTGCTATGCGGGAGCCTGTAGCTAAACGTGTTGTTGTTGATGTTGCCTTTGATATGATGGCTAAGGGCTTCACTGTAGAGGAGGAGGCTGAGGAGCCGAATCCTGAGTGGAGCAGACAAGTTTCTCGTGTCCTAGATGAGCTGGACACTAAAGAGAAGCTGCGGGAGCTGGTCATTTTTGAGCGGTTGTATGGTTGGGCAGCATTGGGGCTGAGCCTGATCGATTATGGTGTGGACCCAAGCAAGCCTGTAGAGAATCCGAGAAAGGTTTTGTCGTTGACTGTTTTTACGAGCACAACTGCAGTGTACAGTCAACTGATGAGGAGAAGAGAACCGAAAGCGAGCGGGCTGGGCTGCCTAACCTCTACACTGTCCAGATTGGTTCGGCGCAAAAGAAGATCCATTGGACTCGGATGATCCATTTTGCGTCTCGTAGGATGGGGCATCCGTGGAAGGGTGTTCCTGTTCTTGCTGTGCTCTACAGCGATTTGACTGCTTTCAGGAATGCTCGAGAGGCAATTTTGCGTACTATCAGGACGCATGCTGCTGGCTTTGCTGATATCCGGTTTAAGGACAAGAAGAGCCAGAAGCAGCTTGACAATTTTGAGGCAGATAACCACTTGTCTGATTTGGATTCGAGAAAATATTTTGTTCACGACATAGGCAGCAGGATTGAGTGGATTGGCGCTAAGGGCAAAGCGTTAGATCCTGGTCCTTACGTGGATGTTAGCCTTGAAAGCCTCAGCTGTGGAGTCTCGTATTCCTGTTACTCATTTGAAGGGAGCAACTGCAGGCACGATCGCGGGTAGCTGAGGTGAATGATCGGGAGTATTGGGGCGGCGTTGCCATGCAGCAGAGTCTCCTAGAGCGATTGTGTGGGATTTGATTGATTTGCTGATGGAAACCGGGCAGATTGACACGTGTTGAGGACTATAATCTTGTGTGGCCGCCTGGCTTCGAGTTGAGCGAGCCGACTAAGGCTGACATTTTGTTGAAGGAAGCGCAGGCTCGGAATCTGCAGTTAGGTTGGATGACTGTTGATGAGGTCCGTGCTGATCAGGGGCTAGAACCGCTTCCTGATGGTGCTGGGAAAGTTATGATTGGGTTGCCTCAGCTGCCTGATGATGGTCAGCCTGAGGGCGGAGAGGAGCAGCTGCAGGATGGGGGGAATGCTGGGCTGCTGAAGAGGTTGAATTCGTTTTTGAGGAGAGAAAAAAAGGTTGAGTAGTCTCGAGTTTGGGAAACTGGAAGTCAATACAGAAAAGAGTATCCGTGAAACTGATGAGGAGATTATTGTTCCCGCAATTTTGGAGCGCGAGAGCATTCTCCAGTATGACGAGGGGATGGGCTACCGTAGCGCTGAGGAGCTTCAGGAAGGCTGCTTGGCTGCTGAATGGTACTCCGATTCTGTTGTATCGTCATGCGTGGCCTATCTGGAATTTTAGTCAAGACGATGTGAAGGGGCAGGTTTGGGATGTTTCGTGGGAGGCTGAGCGGGCTGCTCTTCTTGGGGACCTGCATTTCAGGAAGGCTGCCTGTGATGCTGAGTTGCAGGAGAAGATCCGCAGCGGCGGCTTGAACAAGGACACGAGCACGGCTTACCGTTACATGCACGATAATACGCCGGGAGTGTTTGGGGGTCAGCCCTACGATTATCAGCAGCGGGGTTTTGTTTTTGCTCATATTGCTGTTGGTGTGCCTGCAGGGTCGTTGTCCTGGTCCCTATCTTGGGGATGCTAGAGAACAGCAGCGACTTCTTGCGTGTATGTTTGAAGCCTCAGGGTCTTTTCCGTAGTATTGCTACGGTGATGGTTTCGGCTAAGGAGGGGGTTTATGCTGTTGTTGGGAAGCTGCGTGATGGCTCGAAGGAGACTGTGACGTCTGAGCTTGTGTTTGATCGGGAACTGGGCTGGACTGACGAGAGGGCTGCTGAGTATGTGAAGGAGCATTCTGGTGCAGCAAATGAAACGTCTGTGAGGCTGCTGAGAATTTGGTTGCTGGGTTCATCGGTGAAGCCTCCGGTGAAGCAGTCGGTGAATGTGGTGCCGAAGTTGGATCCCTATGAGGTGCTTGAGAAGAGTCGCAGGCTTCTTTGTTTACGGTAACATGCTCTGGACGCGGAGCCGAACATGATGTTGCAGAATTGCGCCGAGATGATGGATGCTCATCCTATGCCGGGATGCAAAACTAATGGCGAAAGTTATGGGTGCAGGTAAAAAAATATGTCTGAAGAAGAAAAGGATGCTCATGGATGCTTAGTAGCAACAGAAGTCTGGGACGAAGAGTCTCAGAAGTGTGTCCTGAAGCCTAGTCCTAACGCCATAGTTACTATGACGATGGATGAAGCGTTTGCTACTATCAAAATGCAGAAGGCAGCTCTTGAAGAAAATAAGACATTGATACGTGATCTAACACACCAGCTTGGACAAGCAAACAGTGTTCTTGAGGCTCGGGAGAAGGCTGAGGATATTGCGTGGATATTGCCTCGTAGTAGCCTGAACCAGCCTGAGCTTGAGGCGCTGCCGCTTGCGGAAGTGAAGACGGATCAAAAACACTTTGGCTTTTGCGTTGCCTCCCAAGAAGAATAGTGTAGCTTTTGGTGCTCTTGCTGATCTGTCTGATCGCGAGAAGGGTTTGACTGTCGGGGACATGAGTTGGGAACGAACTCATAAACGAAAGGAGGGCAACTGATGCCGCAAGGTATCGTGAAACCTTCTAATCAGGTGCTTGCTGCTGGTTCTCCCTTGCGCGTTGAGATGGAGATCGGAGCGAATGCTACTGCTGCAAAAATGCTTGCTGGAAGGGCTGTAGTCTTTGATGATGCGGACCAGACGGTCAAAGAGGCAAGTGCCGAAGAGACCGGGGACGTATTCATCTTAGATGTTTGCCCAACTGAGCTTGAGGCTACCGCTTACGCTGTTGGCGATCCCGCAATGGTTATTGTTGGCGAATGTATCGCTAAAATGACCTTGTTGGCGTCTGAGAGCGTTAGTCGTGGAGATCCTCTTGTTACTGCTGCTGATGGCAAGTTAGCCAAGCAGGCAGTTGGTGCTATGGGTGAGCAGGGCAAAGTTGTCGCCTACAGTTGGGAAGCAAGCAACGTGACTGCTGATGCTGAAATCTTGGTGCACTGGTGTCCAGCTGCTGAACCTGCTGCCGCTGCTTAGGAGACTGAAAACATTGTTGCCTATGAGTAGAGTTGGACTGAATACTGGGCGCATCACTGATGAGGAAGCAATTTACATTGACTCTAAAGTCGTCGAAACAACGAGGGCTTTGGTTGTTGGTCGTAAATTGTTCCCTACTTTGGTGTTGCCTAATGCTGGGTTCCTGACTGTGAGGGGCTATCGGCAGAGTGATATGTCTGCGGCGAAGATCAGTTTGTATGGTCAGCCTGGCAGCAAGGACAGGACCGAAAAAACAGCTTTTGATATTACTGTTCCAGTGATTGAGAAGGAGTTTGAGGTTCTGTGGCGTGACATTGAGGCTTCCCGGGGTTCTGGGATGCCGATTGACACGCAGGATGCGGAGAATGCTGCCCGACAGGTTGCTGTAGATGAGGATAAGCTGCTGATCACCGGAGAATACACGGGCTTTAGGGCTCTTGGTGTTGAGGGCTTAGCAACTGCTACAGGACAGGAATACTACTGCTGGCGGTGATTGGAGCGCAAACGCGTTCACATACTGTAACAATGCTATTGCCGAGCTTGAAACTGATGGACATAATGGACCTTACGCTCTGGTGATCAAGCCTTCGTGGTGGCGCCAGATTGCGGGTGCGTTCATTACTGATACTGCCGTGACTATCGCGGACAAGGTTGCTTCACTGTTCGAGGCTGGAGTGTATCGGACTAATAGTCTGTACAGTTCAGCTGGAGGCGTGGACAACGCGTTAGTTGTGGAGCCTCTGCAAGCCAATATCGAGCTTGTTATCGGAAAGGATCTGGAAGTGCGCAAGAAAGAGGATCTTCGTGGAAACATTGAGGGTCTTGCCACGAGAAGTTGTTGCTCCTAGAATAAAGCGTCCTACTGCCATCTGCGAAATTACAGGACTCACATAGGGCTGATGAGTTTGCCTAGTTTCATTTTCCCCCACTTTTTTTCGGGGTTAAAGTTTCGTGTTAAAAGTCAAAGTTGGAGGTGAAGGTTAGAAAATGAAGTTTCGGCTACGGAAAGGCAAAGGGTCAGTGAGCGGCTTCACGGATGCTGATGGTGTTACGCATGTTCCTGGCGATATAGTGGATCTTCCGGCGAGCTACAAGGGTCAGAAGTGGCTTGAGGTTGTTGACAAGAAGGTTGCATGCGCCTATGGTTCCTGTGGCGCCAAAAGTGGAGGAGCCAGGAGTCAGTGATCTGGTCCCTTTACTGGAGAAGCCACAAAAAAAGCCAAGCCATCAAAAAAAAAGTGATGGTGGGCATTCCTCTTACGAGACCCAATTATCATGGGGATGTTTCGGGGTCGAGTAGTGGGGGCTATTGAGGCTGCTGTAGCTGAGGCTGATGTTGAGGCAGAGATTGTTTTGTCTCCTCCTACAGTCAAGCAAGGCGCTAGCGGGCGTAGTTGAGGCAACTAATTTTCTTGTCCGGAAGCTGTGTTGTTGAGGGCTACGATTTTTTGTGGATTGTGGAGGCTGATGTTGAGGTGCCCAGGCATGCGTTGGTTAGGCTGCTTTCTGATGTCTCGGATATTTCGCTTGGGATTTATCCGAATCATAGACCTGACAGGTTGCGAATGATGGCAGGGTACTTCCAGGAGCATCCGGACAAGGTGAAGCCTCTGGTGCACTCTGTTTTTGATGTGGAGCAGCTGAGAGGCAAAGTGTTTAGTGGGATGGTTTGGGCTGGGATCGGCTGCGCATTGATCAGACGAAGAGTCTTTGAGAGGCTGCAGTTTTGTGTATGATCAACGTGAGTATGAGCGGAAGGTTGGGGTGCATGATCAGCTGTTTCTGTTTGAGGCTCAGCGGCTTGGTTTTCAGGGTGCTGCTTCATGGGGATGTGTTGTGTGGTCATTTGCCTGAGTGGCCGCTACAAAAGCTGGAGGAAATCAACAGTGAATGCTGATATGAAACGGGACATTCTTCGCAAAACTATCTTGGAATTACTCACGAAGGGTAATGTCCATTACACAGATTTGGATAAGAAAGTATGTGCAACCTGTTATCCATTTGCGACAAATAATACCTTCAAATCGCAACTACACTATTTGATAAGCAATGGATACATTAACAGAATCTCAAGAGGCATTTACGAAATTACAACCAAAGGCGAAAAATATTTGGCACTTTAGTGTGTTTAAGATTTTTCTTGAGTAAAAAAGGGCTAAATTTTAACCCCAAAACCCAAAAAGATAATAAATCTGATTAAATAAATATGCTAGTGCAGGGGGTTGCTGATGTCAAGCCAGCGAAAGTTTGTCGTTTTGTTTTCGCTCTTGGTGATATTTGCTTCTCTTATTGGAGTTGTTTGGTATCTTACTTCTGATTCTAAGGAGGATTGGTTAGCAACCAATGTTAAGCCAGTAACTCCACATTATCTTGGTTCTCTTGATGGAACATATGAAAGTAAAATTTTTTTGGTTAATGCGTCTGCAAGGTATAGTTTTTGGAGAGAAAACGACACAATAATAGGTTATGGTTATACCCCATCGCACGCGGATGAATTACCTGTCGTTAGAACGGGTGACCCAATGTTCATAATAAATGCAACAGTAAGAAACGATTATCCTTCTGAGGAGTCGATTCTTGTTAATTACTTTGCCTCTAGCGGCGAGTATTTCTCTTTTGTTGGTTTATCAGCCAAATTATTCACTGAGAATGGAACTGAAATAGCAGCAATAAATACGGATAAACGTAAAGGAATGGTGGGTTACCTGTTCACTTTGGGAGTTAATGAAACAAAAACTGTCGAGATCCCATTTGCAACAGATAACAGAAACATAGCCTATTACGAAATTTGGCCACACTACATATATGCCGATCCAAGATAGGCAACGAGTCAACTCGTACCCATTTTGGTCAAGGTTTCTTGACAAAAACCCTTTTCATTTCACGTAGGATATATATTATTGGTGGTTTTTTACCAAGTAATTTTTTCACTGTTCTTTTTTAATGGTTTTTTTCGCCAAAATAGCTTAAATTATGTTTCTTTCTCGTTTTAAGTCATGGAAAGCGGTTCAATTGTTGCTTTGGCTACTGTTGCTTGGCATGTTTTTATGTGGTCATTTGCCTGAGTGGCCGCTAAAAAAGCTGGAGGAAGTCATTAATGGACGCTGATATGAAGCGGGACATTCTTCGCAAAACTATCTTGGAATTACTCACGAAGGGTAATGTCCATTACACAGATTTGGATAAGAAAGTATGTGTTCAACCTGTTATCCACTTTGCGACAAATAATACCTTCAAATCCCAACTACACTATTTGATAACCAATGGATACATTAACAGAATCTCAAGAGGCATTTACGAAATTACAACCAAAGGCGAAAAATATTTGGCACTTTAATGTGTTTAAGATTTTTCTTGAGTAAAAAAAGGGCTAAATTTTAACCTATTTAGCTGACTTGAGATTTAAGGAATTTCAAATCGTTGAAAAGTTATCTTTCCTGATTTCTGTCACAGGTAAATCTATTTTATTACGATAAATGAGGATATACAATTTAAACCCAAATATTCTGCTTGGAAACTTGGGTTCGAAAGAAAGGAGTGGAAAATGGGAAACTCTTCGTTGTTACAATATCTGCTAACGTTTTGAAATTATGATTTGGACATCTTTGTCATATGAATCTTCATTTAACAAGAAAATATCCCATTTTTGGTCAGAATGATTTAAGCCATCATAACCAAATGTATGAGATTCGTTCCCAGTTTTAACCATACCTTTAACGATATCTGTGTCACCTACTGCGTTCATATCTTCCAGATATAGCTGAAATTCGCTCAGGTCACTATCAAAAGCTGTTGACCACACCGCCCAATACATTATTGTTCCCTCTGAAATTCTAAAGTCAAACTTTTCGTCCTCCAGGCGACCAGGAGGCATATCGAACGTTACTACGCTTAGTTCTCCTGCTTTTACAGTCGCTGATTTAGTGTCCACGAGTACCCAATCATCCTGAGAAGCATAAGCATATACTGCAATAACTGAAGTTACAACCAAAATAGCCAAACCAATTATGGTAAGTTTTGGCAATCTTATTTTTTGCATATTTTACCCCCACAAGGGATACATTATACAATCTATTAAAGCTTACGATATAAGATGATTGAAGTGGACAGACTTCATTCAACTAACAACAAGAACTTAGTTGTGTAATATTCACCGAAAAGCCATGGTGGTTTTCCAGAATCTTACTCAATATTCCCAGAGTTTCCTTCTTGGCTCATTCTTCCTTTGGCTATTTCTGCAATAGTGGTTGTTATAATCTTTAGGAAGAGGATGGTCAAAGCATCAGTTTAGCAACAATTCTCTTTTCAAACGAATTTGGCAGATTCTAAAACTAAAGCTGTCTAACAGAAATATCACAGTATGTCACATATTATTGGTGGTTTTTTACCATGTAATTTCTACTTGGTTCTTTTTTCATGGTTTTTTTCGCCAAAATAGCTTAAATTATGCTTCTTTCTCATTTTAAGGCATGGAAAGCGGTTCAATTGTCGCTGTGGCAACGGCTATTCTAACTGTTGTTTCAGTGTTTTTGGGAGCAAAATACAGGAAGTGGCTAGAGAGGGGTAGACTCTTCGCAGAGCTCTTTGATGACCTCGTTGCTGCAGCTGAAGACGATAAGGTTTCGGAAGAGGAATTTCAGGAGATTGTAGCTAAGGCCAAGAAGGTTGCCTCGAAAGTGGAGGAGTAGCCTTTGAAATTGAAGCTGGCATTAATTTCTGTTTTTCTAGTTGGTCTTGTTTTGGGTGCTGTGGTTATGGGTGCAGCTGTTAGTCTTGTTCAGATTCAAAATATTGGAACCATTCGCAGTATTGGCGTTGAAGTTTATGCTGATGCGGGTCTAAGTCAGATCTTAAGTCAGATTGCTTGGGGCACGTTAGATCCTGGTGAATCAGCAAGTTTTAGTGCTTGGATAAAAAAC
Organism: Candidatus Bathyarchaeota archaeon; assembly: GCA_963697165.1. Classification (GTDB taxonomy): domain Archaea; phylum Thermoproteota; class Bathyarchaeia; order Bathyarchaeales; family Bathyarchaeaceae; genus Bathyarchaeum. The sequence continues at coordinate 12,863 of CAVOMX010000009.1, read as the reverse complement.
ACTGGCAGTGATGCGCAACGGCTTGTATTGTGGACTGAGAACTGGATTCCAACTGATGCTCAGAATTTCTTAGTTTTGAGTTGGGATTATGCTAATTCTTGGATTGCTGCAGGGGATTCGCTCCAGGTTGAGTTTACTCTTTCTGTAGATCCTACCATTGAAGGCGTCTCGAGTTTTAGTTTTGATATTTGGGTCAAGGGGGTTGCATAGCTGGCAGAAGTTGTGCCGTTGCGGTTGCGTCATGACAAGACAGTTGCTTTGATGAAGCGTTTTGGTAAGCTTCCGAAGTGGATGCAGGAGACTGTCCGCGAGGATATGGAGACTGCGTTTGAGAATAGAATCAAGGTTATGGAGAGGATCACTAAACATGGCATATAGTACTGCTGCTGCAGTGAAGATAGTTTTGCAGATTGCAGCTGATGGACGCGACTTTTGATACTGAGATCGCGGGCTGTATCTCTTCTGCGGATGCTCTTGTAGATGGGCTGCTCAAAAAGTCGGGCTTAACTGTTCCTGATCCTGTTCCTCAGCTGATAACGGATGCTAGTGCTCATTTTGCTGCTTGGCTGCTTAGGCATCGAAGAGATCCTGAGGCTGCTGAAGTGTTCTGGGCTGAGGCTCACAAGTTCCTTGATGCCTATGTTGAGTCTGAGGAAGAGATCGCGTTTGAGGTAGGGAGCATCGTATAGTGATTGAGGTTGAGGTTTCCACTAGCGGTCTCGATTTTGAGGCTGTTGCTGACATTTTGGATAGTGAAACAAAGCAGCTGCTCGTTGAAAGGTTAGCTGAGGTTGCCTATTATGAAGCGTTTTATGGTGCTCCCTGGAAGACTGGGAAACTTGCTCGTTCACTCGATATCGACATTGATGAGAAGGGCGAGGCTAGGATCAGGGCGTTGGCGCCATACGCAAAATTTGTTGTTGAAGGGACCAGACCACATAAGATTTACCCGGTAAGATGCTAATGTTTTGGCTTTCAAGGCTGCAGGTGGAGATCTTGTTTTTACTAGATTAGTGCGGCATCCGGGAACCAAACCTAACCCGTTCCTTACGACGGGCTTTGGATAAGGCTCGAGAGCAGATTGATGATGTTTGGGCTGAGCTCTTCGAGGATCTAGTCGAGGAGGCTACAAGCTGATGGGTTACTATGCTAGCTACAAGGCTGTTTTTGATGCTATCAAAGCGGCGCTTGTGTATGTGCCTGCTGTTCCGCCTGAAGGTGAAGATCCTGGGAGTCCTGCTCAGGGCGTTGAGTCAATCAAGACTGTGGTTCTTGGGGAGCAGTTTCACTGTTGGTGGGCTGCCTAAAGCTATTATTAATGCTGAGCCTTCGCCGATTGGACAATTAACGATGGGAGAGTGTGACTGAAACTAAAGTTCGGGGCAGCATTGTTCTTGGTTATTCTGGAGTATGAACCGAAGGATTGGTTTGATGATATTATAGCAGTCATGGGCGACGTCGTGGATGCGCTACTCGCTGATCGTACTCTGGGGGGTGCTGCCTTTGATTGTACTCCTATCGGTTTTGCTCCTGGAGAAGTCAAGTTCAAAGAAAAAACGTTCTATGGCGGGGTTGTCCGCTGGGAGGCTGTACTGCATTATGCACCGTGACTTACGAATGATCCTGCTCAAGCGGCTGGTAAATTTTCCACTGCGGCTTGTGGATCTGCTGTTGCCGTCCGAGCCTAGGTTTGTGCATTTTCCTCAGACTCGGATGCTCCAGCAGGTATATGACCGTATGTTCAAGGTGTATCGTCTCGATTGTCATTCAGGGCACTTTCGGAAAGCAGCCTGACGGCAATTTTGAGAGGCTACTTCAGGGTTAGCCGCAAGATTTTGGTTAGGCTCAGCGAGGATGATCCCTACTATAGAAAGTGGGTTGGTTTGGCTATGCTGCTTTGTTCTGATGAGTGGGCGGGTCGAGAGAAGGATCCGCAGCGGCTTAAACGCTGGATCAAGGAGCAGTGGCACATGGACATCAGCTGTTTGCCTGACGAGTTGATCGCCTCGCATGTTGACGATTTTGCTGAGGATGCTCTTTGTGATTTTTTGGGAAACTTGGCTAGAAAAGAGGTCGGATATCCGGCTTCTCTAGACTATGAAAAATTTGGAGGAATTAGACAAAATTGAGTACCCCTGTTTTGGGAAGGAATGCTCGTCTCTACAAGGACGGCACAGTGATTGGCTATGGAAAAAACATTAGCGTCAAGGCTTCTGCGGAGCTGATCAAAGACTATAGTATGGATTCGTTGACTCCTGCTGTTGTTGGCGCCGGTAAACAAACCTTCAGCTGGAGTGCTGAAAAGCTCTACATTAACGGTTCTTGGATGACTCTGCTTCTAGCTGGAACCGAGTTTGATATTGTGTTTCAGCCTAGCGGATCTTACCAAACTGCGCCCTACGAAACTTGGAGCGATTGTGTGGTCCTGAATGTTGAGCGATCAGCGGGAGAAACTGGAGCAGTTCTCGAGAAGGTTGATGGCGAAGCGAAGAGCGTTACGGTCACTGATAGCTAAGCGTGAGATCTGATGAAGCCAACCCAGAAGCAAAAGGAAGAGAATGACAAGAGGGCAGCTAAATTCGAAGCGGAGCTTGAGAGCCACGAAGAGTCTCATGCGAGTTAAGGGCAAGATCTTTGATCCTGTCCGACTGATTGACCGCGCATCCAAGATCCATTCTGTTGAGCATCCAACGTTAGGCAAGCTGCTGTTTGGAGAGTTGACTTTCAGGGATGCCTTCGAGATCAACAAATGCGAATCGGACGTTGAGAAGACCGAGACAGTTGCTTGGCTAATGCTAAAAAAGGCATACCCAGATCTTCCCAGTGACTTCTTGGCTCGGATGCCGCTGATTGAATCTGCTGCGCTGGTTGACTTCTTGACTAAGCAGCCTGCTTTTTTATCAGCTACAAAGACCTCGCAGAGTGGCTCGAAAATAACCCGCAGGCGCAAGAGATCGGGCTGATTCTGCACAAGTTTCCTCAGTATAACTTGGAGACTCTTCGTGGACTGTCAGTATTGCAGGTGAAGTTTCTGGGCACATGGGCTAGATGGTATGACCGGAGAAATAGGAAATGAGCAGCCAAATTGACATCCGAATCAAGGCGTATGATGAGGCAAGCAAAACAGTAGCGGACGCTAGCACAAAAATCAAGAAAGAAATGGGCGAAGTTGAGGCTACTAACAAACGGGTTGTTGCTGCTCAGAAAGAAACTGTCAAGTCTAGCAGGGACCTGATTACCGGTTTTAGTGGGGTAGCCACTTCAGCGTTTAGTCTCTATAATGCTTATGGGAGTGTTGGAGATGCTCAGCTGAAGGTTGATCGTTCAAACCTTCAGGTTAAAACAAGCCATAACAGTGTAGAGAATGCTCAGACTTCATTGAATAAGGCTCTTGAAAAGTATGGGTATGGTTCTGCTGAGGCTGAGACTGCAACTGCCAATCTTGAGATTGCCCAGGATCGTTACGCTTTAGCTGTTCAGACTGCTGAAGATGCTCAAGATAGTATGAATGAAACCATCTTTAGTGCTGCTTTGCAGGTGATTCCAACCTCGATTACGATGGTTGATAGTCTGAGTAAAGCCTGGAAGAATATGCCTGATATGAGCGGGCTGCTGACGAAAATTTCTGATGGCGTTGGCAATATTGGGATATCGTGCTAAGACAGCTGCTATTGGTGTAGCCGCGTTTATGGGCGGCTTTTTGGTTGCAGACACCATTTTGGGCGCTATTCCAGAGGACATGCGAGCAATCGCTGGAGCATTGACTGCTACAATCGCTGCAATAGTTGCCGCAACCGTTGCTTGGATGGCTTTTCATGGCACAATGACAGTCGGTGTTGCAGTTCCTATCATTTTGGCTGCTGTTGGAGTAGGCATAGCTGGGGTTAAGGCTGCTGTCGGCATGGCTGAGGGTGGGATCGTAACCAAACCAACTTTGGCTTTAATTGGAGAAGCTGGACCCGAAGCAGTTATTCCTCTTAAGCCAGATGGATCTGGAGGTGGGGAAACTACCAGTACATCACAGTTAATCCAGTTATCAACATCGAGAACATCAGCAGCGAATTTGATCTTGCTCAAGTCACCGAGTCTGTAAGTGAAGGTATCGCTGAGGGCTTTAGGAGGCGTCTATTGTGAGTTACGCAGATAGGCGCTGTTACTTTGCCTACTGCTCCTGCTCGAGCTAGCAAACGTAATCCTGCTAAGGTTGAGACTTTTGAGTTAGATGGAGATTCTCCAGTCTTGATCGTTCCCGGATTGTCTGCTGTAGAGTTGACTCTGGAGGGCTTTTTTGTTGGGGTTAAGGCTACGATTGAATCAAGCTATTTGTCTCCGCTTGAGGCCTTGAGGGGCACCGAAGTAACCTTAGCCTTTCCTGATAGCAGATATGATGGCAGCTGGATTCTTGCAGATTTTAGCTATGTTGAGTTGGATGCTAAACAGTTTTCGTATAAAATTAAGCTGCTGCAGGGGAGCAGCCACATAGTTTTGTAGGGGGTTTTCTGTTGGGTTGGACTCTTGAGTATTATGATGATGGCGAAGAGGATTGGGTTGAGTTCTCAGGTAGAATCGGCGCCGTTGTTGAAGAGCTGAATGGCCACGAAGAGGCTACCCTAAGTATTGCTAACACTTCTGCGAATCGGACGTTTGTTTCTTCTGATCAGATCGTGCGAATCTATTATGATGCTGAGTTCCAGTTTTTAGGTGCCTTATTCGCTGTTGAATACTCGAATAAGGAGCTCAAATGCGTTATCTATAATGGCATATACGAGCTGATGAAGCGGCGAGTTATTTCCGAGACCTATGAAGCTGCTGCAGCTGACGATATTATGGAGGATATCCGGGTTGCAGCTTCGCTTACTAAACCCGTTGGGGTCTTGTCCCTCTACTGCTCTTGACCTGAATTTTGATCAGACCTTATGCTTTGATGCTATGATTGAGGTCCAGAAGGCATGTAATTGTGACCGTTGGGTTGAAGACGGCGACACTTTGTATTTGGGCACTCGCGGTTCGGCAGAAAGTTTTGATTCATCTAAAGCGAAGGTCACCTGCAGGGGAGTCGACCGCAGCAAGAACCGAGATAAGGTGCATGTTAGGGGCTTTAATGCTGATGGAGACGAGCTCCTGGGCGTTGCTGGATCTGGTGATGATGTTGCTGTTTTCTGGAGCAATTTTGCGACTACCCAAACTACTCTTAATCTTTTGGCTGCTAAGCTGCTAGATCAAGTAAACCTAGATGATTCTGCAATTAAGTTGAGCTGCCCGCTTCCTTACGCTAAGCATCTTCATCCAGGAGACACTATCACGGTTACGAAGGCTGAGTCTAACCTTTCGGGGTCCTATAGGATTGCGAAGCTGATCAAGACTCGTACTAGATGCGATATTGAATTAAATCGGACAAAGCGGACAACTGAGGATATTCTAGAGGAGCTCATCTAAGACCCGAAATGAGGTCTTTAATTTTACATCCTATGTTTCTCAAGCCTATGAGGGAGAAGTGACTGAGATTGGTGTTGGTTCAACCTTCCTTGCTTCTTTCATATCTGTTGTTGATACTGGCATTTTGGATCCTACAGTCTTGAGTCTTGGTTTGAGCGTAGATATTGATGTTAATCCACCGTAAATGAGGAAAAAACTTTGAAAACAAATCTAAAATTTGATTCTGAAAAAATAGCAGCTCACATTCGAGGGTTGAATGCTCAAGACCTAAAGCTTAGGCTAAATAACCTTCGAACATAGAGCATCAACAATTAAGCTATTTGTCCGAGTTGATATTTTTAATCCGAAAACAGGTAAACTTGTCAAAACTACAGGTGATCGCCCTAGCCATAGTTTCGTTAAAGCTTTTCTTCAGTTAATGGAATTGTTGACTGCTAACAAATGGGAAGTTGCCCCTGACTATGTTTCTATCGTTGATTATGGAGGCACTACTAGAAACTCGAGTTTCAACATTGGGCAGTATCATACTCGTTTAATGTGCAGCGAAGCAGAAGCAGCTAATGCATTATATGGAATCCTTGTCGGAACAGGCACAACAACTCCAACTAATACAGATAATGCTATGGAAACTCTGATTGCTCACGGTTCATCAGCATCTCAGCTTCAGTATGGAAGCTGCGCTGTTGGAGCCGCTGCTGTTGTAGGCGCTAATGTTGACATGGTTATCGCAAGAACCTTCGTTAATGGAAGCGGAGGCTCAATTACTATTAGAGAAGTTGGTTGGGTAGTAAGACATGCGATTATTGGAACTTCAACGTACTATTTCCTTGTCGCTCATGACTTAGTAAATCAGGCAGTTGCAGACGGCTACATTGCGGTTGTTAGCTACACTCTGAGGACCACAGTTTGAGGGGTGTTTGTTTTGGTAACTCGTAGTCAGCTAAAGAAAGTGTTTGCTTCTTTGCGTCCGGGAGATCTTGTTTGCGTTGAATGGTGCGATGCTAGCGTGGGGAAGAGTAGCAGCAGCGGCGTGAGTATTGATATTCCTGTGAGGAGCTGGGGCTTGTATGTTGGCGTTTTTGGGCAACGAACTAAACATATTGTGCTTGGCTCAAAACAGCTTCCGCTATTGTGACGGCTTGTATGATCTGGACTATACTGCCATTCCTGCAGGGTTGGGCGCTTGATGTGTCTGTGCTAGCGAAGGCGCATATTCCTGAGAATATTGCCCGGGAGTCTTGTAAACAGTTTCTTGCTTGGCGGTCACAGGTCCAGTAACCATAACAGAATTTTTCAGAGGAGGAGTAGCGTTCATGAACACTGGCGGGTGGGTTAGACGAGCTCTTGCTAGGAAGCGCATCCAGCGTGGCCGCGTGGTTACTGAGGAGCCTGACGAGAAGCTCGTTATTGTTGTCAAGTTTGGGCTAGCTATGACAGGGTTACTTTCGGGGCTGGAGCTTGTGCATATTGTGTTGTTGGGGAGCTGGAATAGTGAGATTTTTGCTGCTATTTCGGGTTTGTCCGGGACGCTTTCTGGCATTTTTGTTGGAAAGAGGACTTGAGAGAGGTCGGTGAAAGTATTGACGAAACGGAATAGGCTTGAGCAAAAGTTTGCGGTTTTGGAGGCTTGCATGCGTCAGATAAAGTTAACGCATTTGATGTATCAGCACGAATGTGAACAATGCTGTGCTCAATGAGCATGTTGCTGAGCTAATTGAGAAGGGGCTGCTTGTCGAGAAGGTAGTTGGGAAACGGGTATTCTATAGGACGTCCGCAGCGGGTTATGAGGCGCTTAAGCAGTGGCGGCAGCTGGAGGCTAAAGTGGGGGCTTGACCTGTTTTGGCTGGGAAGCATTGGACCAATGAGGATGGAGAATTTCTTAGGGAGCATGCTGCATGCTGGCAAATCGATTAGGGTTATTGCTGAGGTGCTTGGGAAAACTGAGAATGCTATCCGCAAAAGATGATAAGCGTATGGGTTAGTAGAAGAAAATAAAGACTGAAAATAACTGCGGTCCTATCATCCTCTACTTTGGTGTTGCCTAAGGAGATTCCTAGTGTTGAGACTGTTTTGAAGATTGCTGCTGCTGCGATGATGGAGTTGGAGAAGCCTGGACTTGTCAAAGGCTGAGGTTATGCGTTTGCGGGCTCTTGATTCAGTCGGCTGCCGTGTATCAGGTGAAGATCGCTGAGTACATGGATTATCGTAGGATTGAAGCTAAACTGATTGATTTGGATGAAAAATATGAGAAGCTTGTTCAGGAAAGACGCAAGAACACTAAGACCTGTTGATTTTGGTGGGCGTTCTAGGCGTCTTGAGGGTAACGCTGCTGAAGTGGACGAGTTAGACGTGAACAGAGACCCGGAAGGCTACTGGAGACTATAGCGAGTTTTGTCGTGAGTATCTTCGGTTTGTTCCTTTCAGTTATCAGGACGAGTTGATTGAGCTTTACAAGAAGTTTCAGTTTGTTGCTGCTCGATGGTGCCGGCAGAGTCGGGAAAAGCTGGATTGCTTCGGGGCTGCTTTTGACGGATGCCCTGGCTAAGGCTGATTCTCATTTGGCTGTTGTTGGTCCCAGTTGGCGCCAGACTAAGCTGAATATTCGCAGGATATCCATGTTTGAGAAGCGGCTGCCTAAGAGCATGTATTTGAAGCCTCAGAAGACTAGACTCGAGTTTCCTAATGGTAGCGTGATTGAGGCTTTTCCTAATAATGCGGACACGATCCGAGGCTACACTTTGGATCGGGTTTGGTGGGATGAAGTCAATTTTACTGCTAATGATGTGGATCTGATGGATGCGATCTTGTTTGCGTTGGGGACCACTAACGGTAAGCTGCTTGCTACGTGTACGCCTTTCAATACTGATAGTCTCTTCTGGAAGATGTGCAACCACAAGGACTATACTGATTTTGCGCGTCATCATGTTTCGTTTGAGCGGGTTATGGCCCCGGATGGTCCCTGGAGCTCGTCGTTCCTCAATAAGATCCGGAGACAGTTTGGCGAGGACCAGATGAGATGGCGCCGTGAGATGGAGGCTGAGTGGGCAGAGGACGAGGACACCTGGCTGGCTATGTCATTGATTGCTGCTTGCATTGGAACCGAGAAAAACTGTGGTGAGGATCTGCAGCCATGGGACATAACGAAGGGTTATAGTGGGGATCTGTTTGCTGGCATCGATCTAGCTCAGACCCGAGACTATTGTGTCTTGGCTGTGTCGGAGCGTGTGAATGATGTTCTGAGGCTTCGGCATCTCAAGATTTTTCATCAGCCCACAAAATACGCGACTGTGATTGGCTACCTGAAGGCTCTGCAGGACCGTTGGGAGGGCTTCCAGAAGATTCGAGTTGACAACACGAGAGAAGGACCAAGCATCATCAGTGACATGGAGGAAGCTGGGATCGGCAACGTTGAGGGAGTTATCTTCAATACTTCCAGGAAGAGCGAGATGGCTAGTCTTGTTGAAGCAGCGGATGATGAGTCAACGGTTCTTCTATCCGTTCCTGACGTGGGAGAAGCCCTACAGGGGGGATATCTGCAGCGAAATGAATATTGAACGGTTTCGAGTTGCGGAGAGATGGCGCCATCAGTTTTAGTCATCCGCACGGGACTCATGATGACGTTTGGTGGGCTGTTGCTCTTAGTGTGTATGCTACTATCGAAATGAAAAAGCTGGAGTTGGATCAGTTTGCGTTTAGTTAGGGTGGGCTTGTTTTGATTGATTTAATCAATTTTGTTGTTGGCTGCGTTGCCAGTTTCGTTGTGGGTTTAGCTGCTCACAGTATCTTGCTGCACGAGAAGGAGCGGCATGGTTGGCGGTTTCCGTGGGATCATGATGAAGAGGATGATGAAGGTTGAGACATAAGAGAAGAGAGGATTTTAGGATCAGGAAGTTTGCCCGGCGTTATGATCGGGAGTCGGGCAAATTCACTTTCGATATTGGCTACGAGACCAGGACAGACATAACAGATCGGACGGTTGCTGTAGCTGAAGCCTTTGGAATGGGAATCAGCGAGTCTCAGCAGCATGTGCTCTACGATAATGTGCAGCTGCAGATTGGTCCACAGGATATTGTGTATTTGACTGGAGATAGCGGCTCCGGGAAGAGTGTGCTTCTGAAGGCTATTGTTGGGGATCTGCTCCGGGAGAAGCTGCTCGACTGAGTGAGGTTGAGGTTGATCCGGACATGCCTCTGATTGATACTGTGGGCGAGTCTGTTGAGGAGGGGCTGAAGCTGCTTTCGAAGGTGGGGTTGAATGATGCCTTCCTGTTTGTGCGCCGTTATAGTCAGTTGAGTGATGGACAGAAGTATCGTTACAGGCTTGCGAAGCTGATCGAGTCCGGGGCTCAGTGGTGGATCATGGACGAGTTCTGCGCTACTCTGGATCGGGAGACTGCACGGATCGTTGCCTATAATGTTCAGAAGCTGGCTCGGAAGCTGGGCAAAGCTGTTGTTGCTGCGACTACGCACGTGGATCTGCTGGAGGATCTGGCGCCTTCTGTGCATATTCATAAGCGGTTTGGGCGTGAAGTGACAGTTGATTACTTCCCGAATGAGCCGAGAGCAGAGCTGCAGTTTGCTTGATGAGATGACTGTTGAGGAGGGGTCATATCAGGATTGGATGGAGATTGCTGGATTCCACTATAGGAGTCACAGGATCGCGTTTTTGCTGAAAGTGTTTGTTCTAAAGCGGAAGGATCGGATCTGTGGGGCTGTGGTTTACACGTATCCTATGAGTGCTGCTCCTGGAAGATCCACAGTTCTTGAAGATCAGAGAGCATGAAGGAGCTGAACGAGAAGCTGTGCTCGGGTACTCGTGTTGTTGTTCATCCAAAATACCGGACGATTGGGGCTTCTGTGAAGCTGCTGCGAGAGTCTTTGCCTCTGTGCGGTAAACCCTATGTGGAGATGATTGCAGTGATGGCTCGATACAATCCGTTTGCTGAGCATGCTGGAATGACTAGAGTCTGCGAGTCTAAACCGGATAAGTCGATTCTTGAGGCTGTTGCTGAACTCGAAAAATTAGGTTTCACATCTTATCTTTTGGCTGTTCCAGAATACAACAAACGAAAGCTCAAGGGACTAGTTCCGCAGGTGAAGGAAATTCTAGGAAGCTTTAGTTATCCTTACAACAGAAGAATCGCTGGAGCACATGGACGCTTCACAACCAACGATTACAGAGAATGGCTGGAAAATACTGACACCGAGGAGCTTGCTAGGGCGCTTATGCGATTGTCACAGCTTAACCAACCGAAAATCTACCTTTTTTGGCAGAAATTCCAGTCCTCGCACACATCCCCTGTTTAAATCCCAGCGACCCCACCACAAAGCCTTTATCTTCGTCAGCACTCCCTATTGAAAAACAGCCTAAACTGTGATTGATAATGGATATGTTAACGATAATTTTGATTGCTGTCGGTTTGGCGATGGATGCCTTCGCAGTCTCGATAGCAAAAGGAATATCCATTAACAACCAGAGACGAAAGACCGCTATCATTATGGCGACACTTTTTGCAGTGTTTCAAATGTTTATGCCCGTGATTGGATGGTTTGCAGGTCTCGGACTTGAAGAGATAATCACGGGAATTGACCATTGGATAGCCTTTTGTCTCTTAGTTCTAATTGGTGCAAGAATGATTTATGATTCAACAAAGAAAGAAGACCCGCAAAGAGATGGCAATCTTCGTTTGCATACCTTGCTGACGTTGTCCATTGCCACGAGTATTGACGCTTTAATGGTTGGTTTGAGTTTCGCATTTCTCCAAACGGCTATAGTTATACCGATTCTCGTTATTGGAATCGTGACTTTCGCTCTTTCCTATTTTGGGTTCCATTTTGGCACAGCTATTGGAAATATTTTCGGAAACAAAATAAGGGCAGTCGGCGGAATCATACTGATAATCATTGGAGTAAAAATACTTCTTGAACATTTGATATTCTAAAATTTCTTTTTCCAAGACAGAGCCGTCTATTTCTTTCTATCTTTTTTGAGTCTTTCTATATGAAAACTAAGCCATCTAACTCGTATTTATTATTCCACGTTCAGAATTTACGCCAATTCTTTTCTTTTGCGCTACTTTTGAAAAGAATCCTCGACTCCTTCCTTGGGAGCGCGGGCTAATGCTACTAACTGACAAAAGCGTGCATGTTCTGGGAAGACAAAAGATTTTTGACTGATGACTATCCTTTTAAGAGTTAAATTTTAACTTTTTTTATAGTATTCCCTAACCGTTTTGAACTTTACATAGGTAATTTGGTTCTTGGTGGTAATTTTACCTTGGTAATTTTGGGTGAAACAAAAGAGGAAGCAAAGGCTATATTGTGCTATTTGCTTTTTCACGAATTAAATCCACTATATCGTGCATCTCTGACATCAATTGGAAAATTATTCCAAGAAAAATTCCGACTAATAAGATAACCAATTGAATAAAAGGAACAGCCAAGAATGTCCCAAAAGATTCTGATGAAGATGGGCGGATGCATCAAAAGACAAAATTGCGCGCGCCCACAGGAGATGTCAAATCCAAAGTTCTTTATAGCAAAGGAGTAGAACATGTTTCTTGTAACAAATGAAATCAAATAAAGAAAATTTGCCAATTAAGGGCAATTTAAAATCGGTTTACATCTTATCTTTACTAATTGCTTGTCTGCTTGCGTTTACATCTGTCTCCGGAATCCTGCTTGGTTCTACAATCTACCCAACTGAAGAACTCTTTAACAACTTCATATCCAATGACGTCGTGAATCTTCTAATCGGGCTTCCAATTATCCTTGTCTCAATTGTGTTAACATTGCGTGGTAAACTAGTCGGTTTGTTATTCTTGCCCGGTTCACTTCTATTTGTGGTATACAATTACATGATCTACATACTGGCAATACCGCTAAACTGGGCGATTCTATTTTATTTGATATTAATTATTGCAAGTACGTACGCAATCATCAAATTGTTTACGTTTATTAATGGAGAAAAAATACAACAGCGCTTAACAGGGGCAGTGCATGAGAGAATTTCAGGAGCAATTCTAGTTGTGATGGGGTTTCTTTTCATGTTTCAAGCTGCTGGAGCAATGATTGAACCGCTTATCAACAATATTCAGATCACAGGAATAGACCTTGCTGTTCACATTTCAGATTTTGCGATCTCTCCATTTTTGGTAATTGGTGGAATACTACTTTGGCGACGAAAAGCGTTTGGTTATGTAAGCGGTCTTGGATTATTATTCCAAGCTAGCATGCTATTCATTGGACTAATTATTTTTCTATTTATTCAACCACTATTGACCGCAACGCCTCTTCCATTAATTGATGTTATAGTGGTCTCACTAATGGGATTAATCTGCTTCATTCCACTCACACTTTTTATTCGTGGAGTAATTGCTAAGGATAATTCGTCAACTTTAAAAAAGATAGAAGAATAAAGTTAAATTT
>CAVOMX010000008.1:0-55000 GCA_963697165.1 Candidatus Bathyarchaeota archaeon | reverse complement strand
TGGTGGACATCGAGCCTTCAAGCATCAGCGAACTTTTCAGAGGAGGGCAAGCACTCATGAGCGACTGGATTAAACGAGCTTTGGCGCGTAAGCGGATTCAACGTGGGCGAGTAATTGTTGATGAACCTAATGAGAGGCTGGTTTTGGGAGTCAAATTTGCGATTGGCATGACTGCTTTTCTTTCTGGGCTCGAGGTTGCTCATCTTGTTGTTTTGGGGTCTTGGAGTGGCGAGATTTTCAGCACAATCACAGGTTTGGTTGGGACCATTAGCGGGGTGTTGATTGGAAGCCATGCCTAAAGGAAAGCGATGGACTAGTGAGAGAGGAGAAGCAGCTGAAGGATCTTGTTAATGCAGGCAGCAGTTTGAAGGTCATAGCAACTCAGCTCAAAAAATCAAGAGAAGCCGTGAAGGTAAAGATGCAGCGGCTTGGGCTAAAAGTTGTTGTTGTGCCAGTGAAAAAAAATGGTGGTACAACTACTACTTTTGATCTTCCAGTTCCTGACGATCTTCCAAGTATTGAAATGCAGCTTCGGGTTTTGGCTGGTGTGATCAAGAAGCTTGCAGGAGGACGATCTTGACAAAGTTGATGTTATGCGGCTTGGGCGTCTTATTGCTGGTGTGGACAAATACAAGGCGCTTTATGCCGAGTATGTGGGCTATCGTGAGATTGAGCAGAAAGTTGACTATGCTATTGAGTGGATGAAGAAACGTGACGAAGAGCGCAAGAACTTGGATCGGCTCAAAAGCACATGAAAGTAGAGCTGTTTTTGCTGAGCAGTTCCAGGGAGAACAGCTGCTCGAGAAACAACATACTGAGTTGCTGGCTGAGAATTATGTTGAGTTTTGTCGGCAGCAGCTACGGTTTGAGCCTTTCAGTTACCAGAAAGAGCTAATTGAACTCTACAAGCATAATCAGTTTGTTGCTGCTCGATGGTGTCGACAATCGGGAAAAGCTGGATTGCGTCTGGGCTACTTCTAGATGATGCAGTGAATAATGATGATTGGTACATTGCTGTTGTGGGTCCAAGCTGGCGGCAAACTAAACTGAATATTCGAAGGATCAGCATGTTTCAGAAGAGGCTACCCGAGGAATCTGTATCTGAAGCCTCAGAAAACAAAACTCGAGTTTCCAAACGGCAGCGTGATTGAGGCTTTCCCAAATAATGCTGATACGATCCGGGGCCACACTTTGCATCGGGTCTGGTGGGATGAAGTCAATTTTACTGCAAACGATGTGGACCTGATGGATGCGATTCTGTTTGCTTTGGGAACCACTAACGGTAAGCTGCTGGCACGTAGTACGCCCTTCAATACTGATAGCCTGTTCTGGAAGATGTGCAACCATAAGGACTATACTGATTTTGCTAGGCATCATGTTTCGTGGGAGCAGGTTATGGCGCCTAATGGTCCATTGGAGCCCTCGTTCTTGAGAAGATTCAGGCGGCAGTTTGGCGAGGATCCTATGCGATGGCGCCGCGAGATGGAGGCTGAGTGGGCTGAGGACGAGGACACTTGGCTGCCTATGTCTTGATTGCTGCATTGTATTGGAACCGAGAAGAACTGTGGTGAGGATCTGCAGCCGTGGGATACAACGCAAGGGTTATAGTGGGGAATCTGTTTGCTGGGTTCGATCTTGCTCAGACTCGAGACTACTGTGTCTTTGGCTGTGTCGGAGCGCGTGAATGATCGGCTTAGTGCTTCGGCATTTGAAGATCTTTCATCAGCCCACAAAGTATGCGACTGTGATTGGGTATCTGAAGGCGCTGCAGGACAGGTGGGAGGGCTTCCAGAAGGTCAGGGTTGACAACACGAGGGAAGGTCCATCCATTATTTCAGTGATATGGAGGAGGCTGGGATCAGCAACGTTGAGGGAGTTATCTTCAGTACTTCCCGAAAGAGTGAGATGGCTAGCTTGCTGAAGGAGCGGATGATGACTCAACGGTTCTTTTATCCGTTTTTGACGTGGGAGAAGCCGTATCGTGGGGATATCTGCAGCGAAATGAATGTTGAACGGTTTGAGTTGCGCAGGGATGGTGCCATTAGTTTTAGTCATCCTCATGGGACGCATGACGATGTTTGGTGGGCTGTTGCTCTTAGTGTGTATGCTACGATTGAAATGAAAAAATTGGATTTGGAGGCGTTTGCGTTTGGTTAGAAGACATGAATATTTTAGGATCACGAAACTTGCTAGGCGATACGATAGGGAGTCAGGCAAGTTCACTTTCAATATTGGCTATGAGACTAAAACTGATATTAGTGACAGAACTGTTGAGGTTGCCGAAGCATTTGGAATGGGGATATCCGACTTTCAGAAGCATGTTCTCTACGATAATGTGCAGCTGCAGATCGGATCTAAGGATATCGTGTATTTGACGGGTGATAGTGGATCCGGGAAGAGTGTTTTGTTGAAGGCTATCGTTGAGGATCTGGAGCCTGGCGAGGCCGCACGGTTATCTGAGGTTGAAGTGGATCCAGACAAGCCGCTGATTGACACTGTAGGCGCGACTGTTGAGGAGGGGCTTAAGCTGCTAAGTAAGGTGGGGTTGAATGATGCCTTCCTTTTTGTTCGCCGTTACAGTCAGCTTAGTGATGGTCAGAGGTATCGTTACCGTCTTGCTAAGTTGATTGAGTCGGGGGCTCAATGGTGGATCATGGACGAGTTCTGCGCTACTTTAGATCGGGAAACTGCACGGATCGTTGCCTATAATGTTCAGAAGCTTGCTAGGTCGCTTGGGAAGGCTGTTGTTGCTGCAACTACGCATGTGGATCTGCTGGAGGATCTGGCGCCTAGTGTGCATATTCATAAGCGGTTTGGCAGAGAGGTTACGGTCAAGTATTATCCAAACAAGCCAAGGGCTCAGTGTAGTTTGCTTGAGGAAATGACTGTTGAAGAGGGGTCTTATGAGGATTGGAAGCAGGTCTCAGATTTTCATTATAGGAGTCATCGGATCGCGTTTTTGCAGAAGATTTTTGTTTTGAAGCGTGGAGATCGGGTTTGCGGTGCAGTTGTTTATGTTTGTCCAATGAGTGCTGCTCCTTGCCGAAGTAGAGTTCTAAAGATAGAGAATATGAAGGAGCTGAATGAGAAGCTAGCCAGGGTGGCTAGAGTTGTTGTTCATCCAAAATATCGGACGATAGGAGCGTCTGTGAAGCTTCTACGTGAGTCTTTGCCTCTTTGTGGAAAACCATATGTTGAAATGATTGCAGTTATGGCACGTTACAATCCCTTTGCAGAACATGCAGGAATGACAAGAGTCTGCGAGTCTAAACCGGACAAGTCGATACTTGAAGCAGTATGCTAAACTCGAAAAACTTAGGATTTACATCTTATCTTTTGGCTGTTCCAGAATACAACAAACGGATGCTAAAAGGAAAAGTTACTGAGGTAAAAGAGATTATTGGAAGCTTTAGTTATCCATACAACAGAAGAATTGCTGGAGCTCATGGATGCTTCACAAAGAAAAACTATGGAGACTGGCTAAAAACGGTAGAAGAACTAGAGTTAGCACGAGCATTAAGTCGTTTAGCCCAGCTTAACCAATCAAAAGTCTATCTGTTCTGGAATAACTCTAGCCTTGATCCAACAGATCTTAATTGTGTAGTTTTCGTCTATAAATATACTTAACGCAGCAACAGCAACTAACATAATCAGTAAGGGTGTCCATGAAGGAAACTCTGGGATTACTGGAACTGGTTCCACGAGTGGATAGTTGTTTTCTTTTTCCACCACATCCATCACCGTCATTGTCTGTACCGTTATAGCTACTCCAATAATCCTGCTTCTGCCATGTCCCAACTGTTCATGAAATTGAGTTGGGTAAGCCAAGGGTTGCCCCAAATATTGTCATATACATGATTCGTGTTATTGATGAAACTGTTATCATAGAAGCTATTATTATAGGCTTGAAAGAGGTAGACTCCCCATACATTGCCCATAAAAGTGTTTCCAACTACATTGTTGTAATCACTGGCAGTAAAAATGATGCCACCTGTTATTAGGTTTCCAGAAATAGTGTTGTTGTTTGCACTATTGAGTTGTACACCTGAGCCAATTATTTGAATGTTTTTGATTGTTACGTTGCTTAAGTATCTTAAGTCTATTAATACTCCGTTTAAATTACCCTGAAGCGTGAAGTCTGCACCATCAATTAAAGTGTTATTCTTCTCCACAACAATTGATTGATTAACAATATTATCGGTAAAGTATAGAGATTTTCTTCCCGTTGAATTTTGTCTGTTCCTTCAATGTTTCCATCTTCACTAATGTAGATTGCTTTCACTACTCCAATTTGTGGAAGAGAAACGACTACTAAACATAGAACCAACAATAGAACTTGAGTTGCCCTTCTATCTCCCAACATGGGCACCACTAATAACGTAGGTAAGTGAAAACAAAAGGGTTTTTGTCAAGAAACCTTGACCTGTAGGTACGCGCACTTGTTCTATTAGTTGCAATTTTTTTCTCCGCTGGTTTTTTTGACGTAGCAATAGACCTTCTCCGAGGAATAAAGCAAAAGCGATGGCGTTCGTTGCTATTAGGTAGAATAGAGCAAGGTTTGGGATTTGTCCAATCGATAAGAATTGAACAAAAATAATGACTGCTTCTATGACTAGAATTCCTAGAAAAAAGAGGGAATAACACATCAGTCTTGGCACTAGGTTTCTGCCAATCCAGATGTGGCCGCTAATGCTTGTTTTCTCTTTGACGATATATTCGCCAGCTCCATTTTTCTCCAGTAATCCCGCGTTTTCGAGTTTTTGGAGGTGCCAATAGGCTACGCTTGGGCTACTGAGGTTTGCGCCTCTCATGACTTCTCGTGGACCTACTGGTTTGCCCTTTTTGACCACGTACGAGTATACGTTCAGGGTTGTGCCTTCAGGCTCTTGACTGTCTGCAGTAGCCAAGCTTAGCTCCTCGGTTCAATGAATACTTCAACGCCGAAAGAGTCCATCACGAACATTTGGTCATCTGCTAAGATTATGTTATATAGATATCCATCCTCGGTTAGCTCCATTTGAACTGGTTTGATTTCATCTGAGAATGATGAAGATTCGTAAATTCCAAGAGTGCCGTTTAATCGATGGTGTACTCGCAGTCGGAAAGATATTGGCCCTGTCTCCAACAGTTCAATTCTGGACGGTTCAAGAAGTTCACTGAGGATTTTCCGATTGGTTGATATTGCAATTAATCGTGACTGGTGAGGCGCCCAAAGGTTGCTGAAACCTAAAGCTACATTAGTAGTTATTCTGGATAAAAGCCACTCTTCTATGCCCGATATGTCTCCACGAACTAACATTTTCATTTCTGAAAAGAAGATACCTGACACTGACACTATATTGCTGAAATCTGGCTCTTCCCTACCAGTTACATTAATTCTTCCAGTAACGTCAACCCATGTACCATTCATATTCATGCTGCTAGCGGTTAATTCTCCGCCAACGTATGTGTCCTTTATTTGCACTCCCTCTATCCAGTAGGGTTCAAAATAAGATAAAGTGTTGTTAAATCTGGAATTTTCATATTCTTTTATTCCAAAGATTGATGCCCATGTAAGATTATACCATTTGCCATCAACCCATGCACCTTTCGCTTCCCATCCAGTAGTAAACCTTGAAGTGTTACCCCAGAAGAAAGAATTGATGGCGCCTTGAGTAATTTTCTCTGCTGCATCAAATTCCACCAGATTAACAACAGCCCATTCATCTGAGTTGTTAGTGATGTTGAGAACAACAAAATATGATATATCAGTGACATTTTTATTATAAAGTACCGACGTGTCTCCGACACTAAAGTTTGCATACACAACACTGGCGCTAATATCGGCTGTTGGTCCTTTAGGCAATGGTTCAACATATGGTCTTATTTCTAGTTCTGAGATTAGAAGAGGCGAAGCGAAAGCTGTTCCTACCAGCAGTGAAAGAAGCCCAATCAAAAGAAAGTTTGTCTTGGTTTTCATTTTTTCACCGAACTATCATTGCGATAAAGTCATTATTAGCTCTAATTATAGAACACTATCGTTCTAGTGATAGAACAGTAAAAGACGTGTTAATAATAGCAGAATTATCCATGATGGAAACTCGGGGAATAACTATGAATATTTTGAATAATTTTAAGCCTAAGTTTTATCAATTGATTAAAATCCCAATATTATAGGCTATTGAGCCATTACAGAATCAACTGTTAGAATTTGTCATTTAAGGTTCTGGCATAGGACCAATATAGGTCAACGTAGATTTCGTATCGTTCTATATCTTTGGTGTCTGTAGCCAAGTATAGTTCCACTGATTGTGTTTCCTCTGGTTCTACCGTAAAGACATGACCACCATGCAAAGAATTAATTGGATAAGTAACATCAACTGCATCAACTCTACCCTGCTGATTGTAAATATAAGCAGTCAGCTTAACATACTTATTATACATGCCAGGAGGAGAGTCCTCATCAGTCGAAATTGGGTCTTTAGTGTAATCATTTCTGACAGTAACATTCACTATAAAACAGGGGTCTCCCTCATGAACCTCACCACCCCACCATTCATCATCACTCCAGTTATAGACGCCATACCTAGGATTGTCTGTAGAGACAAGAAAGATCAGGGTTTCAGAAGAGGACGTCCTAGTGAGATAGCCAGAACTTGGACCTTCAATATTAGGTGCATTAGAAGATTCATACAAATAATAACCCCCTAGAACAGAAACCAGAACTACTGCACAACAACTAACAAAACAAGCTTCTTCATGTCACTAACCCCCTATCTTCTTCTTAGCTAAAACAATTATTAAACTGGTTACTAAGAATAGGGGTAAAATGATCCATGAAGGAAACTCTGGAATAAAATGAGTTCCTATTGCATACAAGATTCCATCATCAGATCCCACGAATAATAGTCCACCAGAAATCGCCGGAGATGATTGGATCTGACCTTCAGTTCTGTAGCTCCAAATCTGTTCTCCACTAGAAGAGTCAAACGCGTAAATGATGTTGTCTATTCCAACGTAAACTTTTCCATCCGCAACAGCAGGAGAAGAAACGGAATATTCACTTTCTATTGGGCGACTCCATTTAATGGTTCCATCGTTTTCATGTAAAGCATAAATGAAATTGTCTGTCTGAAGATAGATTGAATTGTAAGCAACTGCTGGAGAAGCTTGAGTAAACCCGTCTAATTGCTGTTCCCAATCTCTCATCCCAAAATTGTTCAAACCAAAAATCATACTATTATCATCTAACCCCCCAACAGCGACAATAATTCTTTCACCACTAATTGTAGGAGCACTTTTTACTTGATCACTAACATCTTCAGCCAGAGTAACCCAAAAGCGCATATTACCGTCATTGACTTCATTGCCATTAACTCCAATAGCGATACCGCGTAAAGCTACAGCTATTACCAGATCACCAGAATGAGCCAGAGGAGCAATTCCGTTTGCATGAGGAACAGGGGCACTGTAAAGTGTTACTCCAACTGCTTCATTAAGACAAACTATTGTTTGGTTTGTATTCACGAAAACTCTTGAGCCAACTATAAGTGGAGACCCAAAACCTATTTCTTCTCCAAGCGATTTGTTCCACACTTGGGATCCAGTATACATGTCATAAGCAGAAACAGTGCCTGATTTGCTCGTAATGAAGACTTTGTTGTGAGCGACAGTTGGAGAATTTAAATCTGCTCCAATCCAGAATTCCCACAATTTTACGCCAGTTGTTGCGTTGATCGCGTATAAATATCCGTCAGTAGAAGAAACAAAGACTATTCCTGCTACAGTTACTGGAGAACAAATGATAGGCCCCCCAGTCTGATATTTCCAAAAGGTCTGATTACTATTGGGAGCTGGACTTTCCGTGTAGCCAGTTCGTTGTGCATCACCTTGAAAGGTCCTCCAAGCATATGTGTTGTTTACTGCGCTTTTTGCAACGTTGACTGTAGAAAGAGAAACAAGCATTAAACCGAGAATAAAAAGTGAGAAAGATCTTGGAGATCTAGTCATTCGGCTCCCTCTTGTCGTCCATTATCAAGTTTTTGTTTATAGATGACAATGATTGCAACAAAAAATGATATGACTAACAAAACTGTCAATGAAGAGAATTCTGAGATAATAATTGGTTCTTTTACTGGGAAGCGGTCAATGTTGTTTTCATTAATATAAAAAGGCGTGTCTCCTATTCCCAAACCATCTATTTGGGTAGCGTTTGGATACCTAATAAAATAGTCGCTCCAATAGTTACCTGAATTACCATTATCCCAAACATTACCACGCCCCGGCAACCACTCAATTGGGGCACCCATTCCCATATAAGCTGGAATGGACACCTGCAATCCTTCCCCATTTGCATTATTTTCAACGAAGCTGTTATGGTAAATCACGTTGTTATTTTGGTTGCCTTTGAGTTGTATTCCAAAATCAATGTTTTCTGTTATCATGTTCCCAATTATGCTGTTGTCGTAAGCATCGTCGACTAAGATGCCGATCGCGTTTTCTGCTATATAATTTTCAGAAATATTGTTGTTGCTTGTGTGATACCAGAATTTGATGCCGTTGCCGTTTTCGGCTATGTTGTTTCCGACAATCCGGTTGTCCAAAGACTCGAAGAAGTTTATGCCATTTTCGGTGTTGTTAATTATGGTGTTAGCTTCGACATCTGTGTTAGTTGATCCCCATAAGTTCATGCCATCCACCGTGTTTGTGGTTATATTATTTCCAGAAATAATGTTGCTTGTTGAAGCTCCAATAAAGTAGATACCGCTTTCGTTTGTGGTTATGTTGTTCGAGGATATGGTGTTGTCTGAAGAAGCTTGACCTCTTATTCCATTGACGTTGTTTGCCAAGTTGTTTCCGGAGATGGTGTTGCCGGAAGACTCGCCGATGTAGATTGCGTCACCAGTGTTCGTTATGCTGTTTTTGGTTATTGTTGAGCCTATTGTAGAAAACAGTATAACCCCCTGCCCGTTGTTGGCAAGATTCAGGTCTTGAACGGTTATACCTGTACAGTTTACGAGTGCGACATATCCGGCATCAGATGGCACAATCATGTCTTGCCGGTTGACCCAGTAAATAATTTTTTTTCCGTTAACTGAGTTTGAAACATCAATATCATTTGTGTACTCGCCCTGAACTTCAAAATTGTGTGTATTATTTGTCATAATGTTGTTTCTAAGCATGTTATTAGAGGAGGAAATGATGTAAATCCCATACTCGTTGTTTGTCACGGTGTTATCCAAAAGACTGTTGCCCGCTGAAGTCATTCCCATATAGCTTTCTGCAATGAGCCTGATGCCGTAAGAGAAGTTGCTAATGTTCATGTTCCTAACAGTTACCCCGTTCCGGTTTAGAATAAAAATCCCCGTAGAATTCCCATTTCCTACAAGAGAGTATCCGCCCCCATCAATCACAACATTGTCAACTTCAGAAGCAATCGTGTATCCAACAATATCAGCCGTGAAAGTGTAAACATTCCCATTCCGCTGAATCGGCGCCATTGACGGGTAAACGCTTCCATCACTTTTAATAATAAATGCTGGTTGCGGAATCTGCATCGGCATAAAATTTGCTTCCGTTAACCTAACGAACTGCATTCCCAGGCACAATATCAAAAAACAAATAAAAACCGTTGAGAAAAACAGTCTTTTGTTTGCTCTAACTCTTGCAGTCAATTCTTGCACCTCTTACTGTGTTGGTTTACTATTTTTGTTAGTCTTATCCTGTAGACTGCTACGGTAATCGCGAGAACAATGATTACAATCAGCAAGAGTGTCCATGAGGGAAACTCTGGAATTACATTGACTTGGATATTATTGTTTGCTACGTAGTTATCGCTTGAATCATGTCCCCAGACCTTGACGTCGCTCCCCTTGTTTCCTGATATTAGGTTCTCTGAGATGACGGCTCCTCGAGAATCGAAGAAATTGATGCCGTTTTCTTGGTTGACGGTTATGCCGTTTCCAGTAACAATTGTGTTTTCAGAGTTCCATGAATGGATGCCGTCCTTCATGTTTGCTGTTATGTTGTTTTCTGTTATATGGTTGCTAACGCATTGTTCGTAGGGTGCAAAAAGCATGATGCCATAGTCGTTGTTTGCGATGTAATTTTTTGCTATTACCGAGTTGTTTGTAGCAACCAGCAATATGCCTTGGCTGTTGTTTGTGAGAAATAGGTTTTGGACTATAATGCTTGTGCAGTTTACGAGAGCTACATATCCAGCATCGGAAGGCACAGTTTTGTCTTGCTCGTTAACCCAATAGATGATTGGTTTACCGTTTATAGTGTTTGAGTCGTCGATGTCATTCATAAAATGTGTCATTTGAACTGATGTTTCGCAATAAACCCAGAAGTTATATTTGTTGTTGGTCATTTGGTTGTTTCTGAAGGTGTTTTTTGGAGAGTGGTTGAGGGTGAATCCATAGGTATTATTTGCGATAATATTGTTAAGAATGTAGTTGCTATTTGATGCCATCCAGAAAGTAATTCCATGTTCGTTGTCAGTTATGGTGTTTCCAGAAAGCGTAACATCTGTGCAACCATTCATTGATCCTCCATAAGTAAATTCAATGCCATAAGTAAAGTTTCTGATGCACAGATCCTTTATCGTTACACCTGTTATCTCTTGAAACCAAACACCTGTGCGATATCCATTTCCCTGAAGAGTATAACCTGCACCGTCAACAACTATTCCATTACGAAAGATTACAATGCTACCCACAATGTCTCCTGTAAACGTGTATACGTTGCCGATGCGCTGAATTTTATCAGTTCCTGTTACATCTCCGTTTGCAGTAATCTCGATGGTGTGGTCAGGCACTGGAGCAGGAAAAAAATTAGCAGAAACTAAAACAACAAACTGTGAACCAGTGAATAATGAAAGAACAAGTAAAAACAGGAATAGCGAAACAAATCCTGACTTCAAATGTTTTTTGCTCATTCCTTGTTACCTCTTCTTTTGTGTTTCATGGACAGGTAACTGACCACTACAGCAGTTGATAGTGCTGTCACCCCTACAATGGCATAACCTTGTTCTGCCGATAAACTTGAACCAAAAAAACCAGAACTAGTATGCTCTATCTCTTCTTCTGTAAAAGATATTAGCAGGTCTCCAAGAAGCGGTTTTGAGTATTCGGATATAACTTGAAGCGAAACTGTTTCTGTTCCATCCTCTTTTGTGACTACGTATTCCACTGAATTATTTGTTCCATCTGTTGCTATGGTGTATGCTTCTAGGTCTTTGATGTTTGTCTCAAATCTCATGTTGAAGTGGGCGGTGGATTTGTTGCTCCATGGCGACAAGTATGGGCTTATATTCAGGTCATACAGGAAAGTGTAGCTCCCATTTATCAGCATAATCGGATGTTCATAATGGATTTTCAGCACGAAATCGTCTAACACAGGATGGATTGTGCAAGAAATCATAGCCCAGTCCCCAATCGCAGTGTAATGTGTCGCATCAGAAACGCTTTGGGTGTAGTTGCTCCATTCCAGTTCTGTTTCATTAACTTTTATCGTGATGTTGGTTGTGTCAGGAGGAGTAGGATAAACCATTGGTAGGGAATCGCCAATAAATGTAATACATGTATTATCAATCCCAACTAATTCGTCTTGGCACTCAATATCTGATTTGGTTAGGGGGTAGGTTCCATCCACTTTTGCCCATAAACTTCCGTTAACCTGAGAAATCGTATAGTTAATGTATTCTTCAGTCATTTCAAGTGAATAAAATTGAAAGGTGTTCGCCTCAACTATCGCAATGTTTGGGAAAGTGAGTGAAATAAAAGAAAGAACCATCAACAGAACAAGTGCACATGCGGATTTTTTCACTGATTCCGTCTCCCCTGATTGTGTAATTTTCTTTTGTAAATGACCGCTACAGCCATGACAACAACTAACATAATCATTGGGGGTGCCCATGAAGGAAACTCTGGAATGGTTTCATATCCAAAAGGTGTGTACTGTTCATTATCGGTTAATCCCTGATGTATAATCGCACGGGTTCCACCTATTGCATAAATCATATTGTCTACTACAGCTGTGCATAAACGGGATCGAGGAATCGGCAAAGAAGCACCAAAACTCCAAGTATTGTTTTCTGAAAAATATATCTGAGTAAGGTTTTGAGGCGAAAAAACGTCTGTTTCTCCACCAATTACGTAAATAGCTTTTGGCGATTCAGAACCGGCTATTGAACAGGCACCCGCAGCCCAAATCCCAACTGGAACAGTCGCCCCTGTACATCCATACGTCAGTTTTCGGGTCGTAAATTTGGGTCAAGTTTGTTGAGGTTCCTCCAATCACAAATATTTTGTTATCGAAAACTGCTGAAGCATAGGCGCTCACTCCTGAGGGTATAGGCTTCTTATTTGTCCATGTATCTGTTATTGGATCATAAACTTCATTTAAAGTCAAGTTGTCATATCCGCCTATCAGGTAAATTTTATCGCCAACTACGTTTGCCTGAAGATTAATTCTGGCGGTTGGCATTGAGGATTTTGTTTCCCAACTATTTGTTGCTGGGTCATATACCTCAGTTTTGTTTGTATATGATTCGTTGGTTCCTCCTCCGAAAACGTATATCATATTTTCATAAGTTGTCGCTGCGCAGCCATATCTTGGGGTTGGCATGGGTGCTCTCTTAGTCCATGTGTTTGTTGCTGGATCATATGCTTCATTAGCTGCTGTTAGCTCCCCCGATTCTGTAGCTAACGCACCACCGATTGCGAATATTTTATCGTTTACTACAGCTATCCCAAAACTGAATCTCTCTGTGGGCATTGGAGACATCGTTGTCCAAGAATCCTCAGCTGCCCAAACTGCCTCAATGTTTGGTAAACTAGCCAATACAGAAATGAGAACTAGAACTATGATGAGCGTTGCCCTTTTATCTCCCAACATGGGCACCACTAATAACGTAGTTAGTTAACATGAAAAGGGTTTTTGTCAAGAAACCTTGACCAAAATGTCCCCCGTTGAATGTATGCCTAGTCAAGAAACTTTGACTTGAAGATGTGAATACGTTCTTATCCTTTTAGGGGGTTGGTGGATTGTTTAGGGAACTGCATGTAACATTTTCTCTAGCTGATTTAATGTCTTTTTTTGATCTAAAAGAATTGTCATAACCATAGCTTCAAACAAAACGGGACGTGTAGCGTTGCTTGCTGCAGAAGCATAATTTCTGCAAATATCCATTAACTGCTCAAACACTTCTCTTTCGTCTTTTCGTAAGGCTCTGGCAAATCCGCTCCATCGCTGTATTTCATGATCTAAGGCCACACGATAAGATGGTACAGTTTTACCCAAAACATAAAACCTCCAATTTTACTCAATTGACTCGTTTTCTTCGATTTCTTTTTGTTCTTTCCATTGGTCGTGTTGTTCGTGGAGTTTTTTTATTTGTTCTTCGACAAAATCGTCTACACTGATAAAGGGCAGATCCAGGTCTTCTATTGCGGTCTTTGTTTTTTCGTACAAGTGTCTACGAACTTTAATGGATTCGATGTCTTCGCTGTAATATTTGAGTAACTGTCTAGCGGCTTCGTAAAGGAATTCTTCTTTAGATCTGTAACCTAGTTCGTTATTTTTTATTAATTCTTCAATATGTAAAATTAGTTCAGATGGAAAGACAATGTGATGGCCTAAAAGATATTGGATGGCATCTGAATACGTTTGCTTCTCCAGCTTCTCAGCTGTTACCTTGCCAACCAAAACGGTCAACTGCTCTGACATTTTTTCTGGAACTCTGACAGTCTTTGCCATCAAATAGCACCCAATCTGCATACTTTGGAGTTTGTATTTAGGATTTAAGACGAAAAGAACAGCATAAAAACGGAGAGAGGAAAGTGAAACTAAATCGCAAAAAGAACTGTTGCTGAAGGCAATATCTTCTTTCTCCAGGTGTTAGTTTCACTTATCTGTCTCTCCTGTTCTTTCGTTCGTCCAACCTATTGTTTTATGTGTTTTTCTGTCTCCTAGATTTTTGGTGACTACAAAATTGGCTAAAGATGTAATCGTCAAACTTTACTGTTGGATTGCCAAGAAACGCTACCTAGGAGGAAAATACGTCTACGCCTATGAACGATTGTATATTCCTGTTCCTAGAGTTTTCCATAAAAAATTTAGATCAATCCTAAAAGGGCACGTCAAAATGGAAGTAGAGGAAAAAAACGGAAGAATAGGCATCTTTTTGACCCCCGTAAAAACGTTGTCGCACGCAGAATCACCCCCCGACAAAACATAGCAAAAAAGGGCTCCAGAACCATATTTTATACATAAACTTGCTGTTTTATTTAAATGCAAATGAGATTACGTTTTTTCCTATAGGGCATTGTCGCACGCAGAAACGTTTTCTCGGGGGTTTTCGGTGCATAAAATTGTGTAAAAAGGTGAATGCCTAGAGTGCCTCTATTTTCTGTTACCAGAGAGTTGGTAGGATTAGAGAGTGCCCACGCGCAAATGTGAGACTGTTAGGCTTTCGGTGTTCAAGGGTCGAGAGGCTAAACTAAACCGTGCTATATTTCGAGGTTCTCACTGAAGAATCTCCTCTGGCAATGTGGGACATACTAAGAAACGTATGTAAGATGCGAAATTTTAAGCGCACAAAATATGCGGTCATAAACGCCAGAATAAAAGCACTCGAAGATGAAGCTTACCTAAAGAAGACAGGAAACAGAGACACCAAACAAGGCGGCAAAACAATCCTATACGAGCTTTGTGCAAAAACAAAATTAGCAATTGCACTCAATGCTCGAAACCTAGACGATATACTCGACCAATTAGATGAAAAATCAGCATTAACTATACTAAAAATAATCCATTCATGCAAATGAAACAAATCCAATTCTAGAATAGTAGCTACCTTATTCGTGGATATGTCTAAAAAAGAAATATGTCGTTTGTTGAGGCTATCAAACGACACTGTCGTTTGTTGAGGTTCACAAACGATACTGTCGTTTGTTGGCGCCAGATTTCTTTTAACCTTTGGCTGCAACATAGTTTAAGGTGAGATTGTTTGGTTTATCTTGTTGAAGATTGGGAAACCATAGAAGAGTATGCTGACAGTAAACAGGGGTTTTTATCAAGTTCTTCCAAGAGGAGAAGGCATTGAAGTCAGGGTTAAAGTTGGTAAGCTAGGATTCAAAAAGGTCTTCACTGATCCCAAGGACCCGCTGCTTGAGCGGATTATGAAGTTCTGCGGTTCCCCCGAGTACGTTAAAGTTGACAAAAACATCTGGGATGAACATTTCTTCAAATAATTAAGGGAGACAAGAAAAGAAAAGTGACTGACAACGTCTCAATAAGCGAAAGTATCCCAGCACGGTTCGGTGGTTTATATTCGCTATCTGGATCATGTGCTTTATCGAAACACTCCAGAGGCTGTAGAGGAACCTGCTGAACGTGAAACTATAGGATGGCTTACTCACAAAAGAGAAGTGGTTCGTATTGAAAATGACAGAACCTTAGATAAATTACCATACTCTAACGGAACAGCCAGCGGCTTAGTTCTACTCAAAAGCTGCATCCTAGAAATCCGTGCGTTACCGTTACAAAATGCGTCAGGATGGCCTTTAATTTCTAGGAACACCGAAATTAGAAATGCTGAATCTGCGCTTCAGACAAAGAAGCGAAAAATTCAGCCGCAGTAAAATAAGGAAGGAAAAACCATGGAGACAATTCAACCAACCACCAACGGACCACATACCCGACTTGAATTGATCCAAAACAGAGCCATACCATCAGGTCAATTAAAATCAAATCAGCTAATAATCAAGCCAAAACAGTTGACCATACAGGACATAGAAAAACTTCAATTCGGCAGAGTTCAAGACAACAATTTATGTTTTGGAAAAAAGCATAAGAGGTTTCAAACTAAAGACCAAAGTAAAGATACCCCTAAAACGACATATGTGAAGTATCCTCAATTGGACTTGTCAAATACGTACATAGCGAGCCTATCAAAAGCAAGACCAAAATTAGCTCCCTTCGTGTTCGAGAACAAGAGCCTACTAAAACTTGCCAACTACCTTCTACGATACCGAACAGGCAGCCTAGGAACATTATACCTGTACGTTGACTGCATATGGCACTATACCCAAAGAACAGGATTAAGCCCCAGACCAATTAATTTTAGACGTCAAAGACGAATACGAACTGCCAAAACACTACAGAATCCCATACCACATCAAAGCCTTAGAAGACTACACCAGCGAACTACAAGACAATGGACTAGCACCGTCAAGAATATCCAATTACATCAAAGCCATACGAGCACTTATACCGAGTAAACAGCATAGACATCAAACTGCCCCAATCCCTAAGCCGAAGACCAGTCACAAGAGATAGAGCACCAAAACCAGAAGAACTCAGCACGTTTATAGACCTCGCAGACCTAAGAGAAAGAGTTATAGTCAGCATGCTCGCCCTAGGCGGATTTCGCCAAGGAACCCTAGTGAAACTCAAATATAGACACGTAGAAGAAGACCTCGAAAAAGGAATAACACCCCTACACATACATGTGGAAGCAGCGATAACCAAAGGAAAATACCACGACTATGACACATTCATAGGAAAAGAAGCAGTAACATATCTACGTGAATACCTAGAAACACGCCGACTAGGAAGCCCAGACGGCAAAATCCCACCAGAAACCATCACCAGCGACTCCCCTCTGATCCGCAAGCAAAACTACCCGAGAAGTTAGACCAATTGGACAAAAAACAGTCTACCAATCAGTCCACAACCTCTACTTCAAAGCTAGATTACTAAAGAAAAGCTCCGGCAGCTCCTACACCCTTAGAGTCCACAGTATAAGAAAATTCTTCAAAACCCAACTCCTAGCTCTTGGCGTCCAAGCAGACTACGTTGACTACATGATGGGACACACAATTGACGTGTACCATGACATCCAAATGAAGGGAATAGATTACCTACGTAACATCTACAGTTCATCCGGATTATCAATAAGACCCAAAACCCCAACATCAAAAATGGACGCCCTAAAAGAGATCATAAGAGCATGGGGACTCAATCCCGAAGAAATCCTAACAAGAGAAGCCATGTCTAAACCTCACCGAACTGTCATTTCTCCACCAGAATATGAAAACATGGAACTCAAAATTCTCTGCAATGCCCTAAAAGAAGCAATGATAAAAGGAACTGCAACCCAATGAACAATAAAATTCCCATCCAGTACCTCTTAACCCGGCGGCCGCACCTCTTTCTATGAGACAAAGAATTTGGAAAGTTATTTAATAGAGAGAAAGTTCATAAAAGAGGTTTACCGCATTAATTTGCAGTTAGTTGAATGCGCGGTTGTAGTCTAGCCTGGTAGGACACAGACACATCTGGTGTAAGCCTTCCAAGCCTGTAATCCCGGGTTCAAATCCCGGCGGCCGCACCACTTCAGAAACGAATACGTACTATTCTGTACCTTTGCACCTTCCCCTTTTTTTTATTAAATGGAATTTTTGGAGCACTAAACTATGAGTGAGCAGAAGATAAGTTGTGAAGCCCTCGAAGATTACTGAGCCTATGTTCAAGTCCCATATGCTGAGTTGAAGTCTAAGGCTACACCTAGCGAGACTATAGCTAAGTCTAAAGCATCTTCAAAGAAAGCAACAAAGTCAAATTAGCTCTTTTGGGCTGCCGAGATTATCTGCTGGCAGCGTGTTTCTATGGTTTTAAGAGTGCTCGCCGGGATTCCTGTTACTATACTAGTTTCTATTCTGAATATCGACAGAAGGTTTTGGATTCTATTGAGGCTGCGTTGCGTGATAAGCCAGTGGACTTTCAGGTTTGTGTTACTCCTAAAACTGAGAAGCAAGGTGGCGCGAGTATTGTTGAGTCTACAAATTATCTTGCCGAAAAGTGCGTCTCTGAGGGCTATTATTTTTTGTGGATTGTAGAAGCTGATGTTGAGGTTCCGAAGCATGCTTTTGATCGGCTGCTCTGTTTTAATGCTGAGATTAATTTGCGGATCTACCCTAATCATCGTGAGAATAAGCTTCTGATGATGGCTGGCTACTTTGAGGAGAAGCCGAATTCTTTGAAGCCGCTGGTTCATTCTTGTATGATGTGAAGTAGTTGAGGGGAAAAGTTTTTGAGACTATGGTTTGGGCGGGAATCGGCTGCGCTCTAATTAGAAGATCTGTACTCGAGAGGCTGCGGTTTGTTTGGAACCAGTATGAGTATGACAGGTTTGTTGGGGTCCATGACCAGCTGTTCTTGTTTCGTGCTCAGCAGCTTGGTTTTAGGGTCTTTTTGCATGGAGACGTTTTATGCGGTAATTTGCCTGAGTGGCCACTAAAAAAGCTGGAGGACACCAACATTGAATGCTGATATGAAACGGGACATTCTTCGCAAAACTATCTTGAAATTACTCACGAAGGGTAATGTCCATTACACAAATTTGGATAAGAAAGTATGTATAACCTGTTATCCATTTGCAACAAATAATACCTTCAAATCCAAACTACACTATTTGATAAACAATGGATACATTAACAGAATCTCAAGAAGAATACTCTAGTTGCCATACTCGTCGTTGGCGTGCTAATCTTAGGAACAAGCATCTTATTCTTCAGACGAAAAATTTCCTAGTTAAAAACAATGCTCATTCAACTAAGCTTATAATGCTCTTAAGAAAGGGCTATTTCGAGTAAGTTTGAACCAAAATCATTGTTGGGTTAGATACAAAATGTTTTATACAAATAACAGGAAATAGGATTGAGATAGATGAAAAATGGCAGCCTATAATCCAGTTCTGCTAAAATGGTCCAACATAATTGCATTTGTGTTTACCGTAATAGTAAACAGCTTAGCAGGTAGCACTACCCTTATAGGCGGAGTAAACACCGCTCAAATTTCTGATTTAAATCTTACATTGATTACCCCTGCGGGTTACGTGTTTTCAATATGGGGAATAATCTATGTCTTGTTGGGTGTTTTTGTTATCTTTCAAGCTCTACCAAGCCAGAAAGAAAATGAATACACGAAAAAGGTTGGCTGGTTGTTTGTCCTCAGCAGCATAATTAATATTGCTTGGCTCTTCCTTTGGCAATTTGAATATCTTATTTTCTCTGTTGCTCTAATATTCATGCTACTTGCAACATTGATAGCAATATATCTACGCCTTGACATTGGTAAATCAAAAGTTGAGTTACGCGAAAAAATAGCGGTTCATCTACCCTTCAGCACATATTTAGGTTGGATAACTATTGCCTCAATCGCTAATGTCGCTACCGCATTAGTTTCAATCAACTGGAATGGTCTTGGAATAAACGCAGAAACGTGGGCATCGCTAATAATTATAATTGCATTATTGATTTCTTTAATAGTTCTAGCAACAAGGAAAGATGTCGCATATGGGCTAGTAATTGTATGGGCTTTCATAGGCATTTCAATGGCACAAAAAGCAAATCAAAATATCGTCACTTTAACTCAGATTAGCGCAATAATCGTCTTCATCGCTTTGGTTGTTACAATCCTCATCAATAAACTTCGACAAAAATGAGTGCTAACTAATGCAAATTCATCGAGTAGCCAATATTTTACACCTGAATAATTTATATCTCAAAGACTTTGGCAGTTACTTTGAGAGTTTTTTAGTAACCAAAATTGAATTATAGCATCTGCACCTTACATTACTTTATGGTTAAAGAGGCAAAATATCGCCTAATCAAAAAATTGGATAACGTAGAAATTAGACTCTACACAAACTTGATTATCGCTGAAGTTGACGGTTACGGGGATGGAGGCTTTAATCTTCTTTTCAACTATATTTCGGGAAATAACACAACACAAACCAATTTAGAAATGACTTCACCGGTAATATCAAAAAACATCGAAATGACTGCACCGGTTCTATCAGAAAAAGACTCGATAGCATTTGTAATGCCTGAAGAATACACACTCGAAAATACGCCAAAACCGAATGATGAACGAATCAAAATCCAACAAATACCAGAAAGATATGTAGCTGCATTACGATTTACCGGCCGTTGGACAACCTCAAATTTCACAAAAAAATCAAAACAACTATTGACAGAACTGCAAACATCAAACATAAAAACAAAAGGAAATATTTTCACAATGCGTTACAGTGGACCTCTAACACCATGGTTCCTACGTAGAAACGAAGTAGCAACAGAAATCGATTTCAAATAGAAACTTTACAGTCCACGAACATTAAAATTAATTATTCCACAATTATTTCAAGTAGTCTTTTCCATCACAGTAGCTGGTCATTAAATCAATATCAATAAGTTCTTTTGGGTAAGGCTCAAAGAAAGTTTGACTCAACAAATAATCATCTTTGAACCTCAAAAGCCATGAATTGAAAATTCCCATAAGTACACTTAAAGGAATAACGCCTGCTTTATAATCATCCAATGATTTCACGAAAAACTCTTTTTCTTCTCCAGAAAGACTTTTTGAAAAATAACCCATACTATTCATTAAAACATTAATTTGAGAACCACACCTAGGAGCACGTTTTAAAGCTAGTAATAGATGTTTTTCATTTCATAATCAGGTGACAAGGGCATTCACAATCAATGAAAGCCAACATTGGCGTTTTTTTTTGTTAAAATTTAACTCGATAAGTGTTTTTTTGTTTAAACATTTTTCGGGTGATGTTTCATTTTCGTCGTTTTTTCGCCAAAATAGCTTAAATCAGGTTAATGATGAAAATTATGAACAGCCTCCTTTGTTTTCGTGGTCCACAACTTTTTGTATGTCCCAATCTTGGAAACCGCAGTTCCAGCTGCAGATCCATGGGCCATCTAAAGATTTTCTATAAACCATGCTTTATTTAGTTCCTTGTCTTCAATTTTTATGCTTAAAGGATGAATCGAAAGTTTTTTTCCACAACATGGACACTTGTTGTCTATTTATCTTCTTAACCTAAAAAGATGAATCATATCCCTTCCCTCATAGAGACAGTGTCCACATTCGTGACAAACAACACTAAAACCCAATATGTAACACCGAAAATCAAGTAACAGAAAATGAATTTACAACTTGTGACCAATAAAACAGTGTCGAAGTAGAGAGCAAACTGAAACTAAAAAGAAACTCAAGGAAATGGCTGTTCGTTCCATGGTGGAGACATATCCACTATTCTCCAGCAACTCCCCTTTTTTTCTAGGGTTAAATTTTAGTCCCAAACCCAAGGTATTGGAATTTGCATTTCTTGATGTAGGATAATGTAATTTTACAATTAAGATGAGCGTCTACACTGCAACTCACTGTATTCAATTGTAAACACTAAATTTTATAACCAGAAATGTTGGAATGAGAGTTTAAGCGGAGTCTTATTAGATGCCAGAGAACATCCAGAATTTTGTCGCCATTAAACCGGTCTTGGCGGAAATTCTAGAGGAAATTCGAGGTCTAACTGATTGTCAAAGTGTCGGGATCCGACTACAAAACAATGGAGACTACCCATACTACGTCAATGAGGGGTTCCCAAAATTTTTCATCGTCAAAGAAAACAGTCTCTGTGCAAGAGATGCTAAAGGCAACCTCATTCTCGACAAGAAAGGAGATCCTCTTCTGGAGTGCATGTGTGGAAACGTTCTTAAGGGAAGATTTGACCCCAAGCTTCCGTTTTTCACAGAAAAGGGAAGCTTCTGGACCAACAGTACAACACAGCTATTGGAATCCACCACAGAGAAAGAACTACAAGGTAGAACAAGAAATATGTGCCATCACAGCGGCTACGAATCGGTGGCTTTGATCCCCCTGAAGGCAGATGGCAGAACATTGGGTTTGATTCAAATGAATGATCCTCGTGAAAACATGTTCACTCCCAAAAAAATCAAGAGTTACGAGTCTCTAGCAGATAAGGTTGCGGCAGTTGTTTTCAACGCTCTTGAAATCCAAAAGGGAATGAGGTCCATCTCTGATCTGGTAAACAACCTCAAAGCTGAAAAAAATTAGCAACAATGTGACAGTATTTTAACAAAAACATTTTTTATTGACTTTAGTTTAGTTTATCGTGGCTTCTCATTGGGTTTTGTTCTGGGTCGTGTAATCTCAAAGGTTACTGCGTAATCGTAGACCTTTGTCTTAACATCCGTATCTGTCATGGACTGCAGGCAAGAGAGAATGTATCTTTCGAGGTAAACGCTCCATCCATGTCCAAGGTCATGTTGAAGATGAAAGATATCCTTGTTTCCTTGAGTATGGTAAAAACAAGAGAACCACCTCGCGAAATGTGGACCCCCAAAATGTTCGGTCATCAAATAAACAAAAGAGTCATAGTCCATGACGAGTCCCATGGTGTTTATGATGTTTATTGGATCTATATTTCCAGACTTGGAGCCTGCTTTGGCTAAACTCTCAACCTGAATGGCATTTAGTATCTCTCGAAGGGTTCGCTGGGGCAAACTCATGTCATCGTTCCGTTCAGTCCACCTAGAGTAAAGTGAGAATTTTCGGAGAATGTTATTCACCAAAACGTTAACACTAACTCCTTGTCTCTCCGCCTCCTCCTGCAGACAGTCGTCCCATTCTTTTCTAATTCGAAAGGTTCGGGTAATGGTCTTAATACTTTTATCGAACCAGTTAACTTTTTTCAAAACTGAATTTCCTCTCTGCTCCCCTTTTGCAATCTCAATAGGTTTTCGGTTCAATATTTGGGATATAACCGATTTAAGTTTTTAGAATCAAACAAGTTGATAGAGTGGTAATGTTGGAGGGAAATATAGAATATTTCTCCGAAAGCTATTCACGCTGTAATTTGTTAAACGGGGATTACTGAACAGTAATTAAAGACATTTATATGGGAGCATTTTTTCCAGAAACTTCAGGGTATAGTAATATTCATTGACCTTATTATGCATTTTGTCATTTTAAAAAGATAAACATCAACATAACAAACCGTTAATACAACCTTCAACGTTATTATCTATTGGAAGCTGAAAAATAGATGCTGCAAAAATGTCCTCATTGTGGTGAACTGATTTTCTACCGCGAAAAAGGTCACGCAAAAGAGGACAGGTGCGACCTTAGAAATGTGGCTTTGCGGAAATGAGTGAAATAACGTTAGTGCTGCAGATTGCATCCGTCGTCGTGACCTCAAATGATAGTGTTACTAATGGAAGTGTTTGCGCATTCTTCTCTATTAAGAAACTCGTAGAAATCAGAATTATGGCCTAATGTGTTTTATATTTTATAAATCAAAAAAAGTGTACGCTTTATTATTGTATTATCTGCAAGAAACCAATTAGCAAAAATGCCTTTTCTTATTCTATTAACAATTATGGCGCTTAATAGCCTCTCCATGCGGTAGGATTTTGATATTTCACTTCAAGTTCATCATTGGCAAATAGTGTGTGGATGAATAATTGAAAATCTTTGCTTGAAAGTCTTCTATGTGACACTGTAATTCCCTATTTTATACATGTCACAAGATTGAATATATTGTTTAATTCGAACACTTACATATATTAAAAACCGATATATGATCTCAGATGAACCCGTGTTGGCAAAGAATAAGAGAAATG
This sequence comes from Candidatus Bathyarchaeota archaeon, assembly GCA_963697165.1. Classification (GTDB taxonomy): domain Archaea; phylum Thermoproteota; class Bathyarchaeia; order Bathyarchaeales; family Bathyarchaeaceae; genus Bathyarchaeum. Next base: position 31,511 of record CAVOMX010000008.1, on the reverse strand, counting down.
TTGGGCTAACAATTTGAGGTTAGCCTCTTCGTAGATTCTCTGCATACTCCAAATATCGTGGATAGAATTTACTTGCTTGTCATGCAAGAGCCATGTAATGTCTAGCTTCCACTCTGCGCGGGACCCTGCCTTGAATAAAATCAGCAATCGATTCCGGAACTTCTGACTCTATCATTTTGTCAAAACTGAATTTGCACAAATATTTGGCGGGCACAAAATCCCTTTTAGTGAAATAGTGACCCGAATTTCTTACCCCAATTTTTTCTTTGACATCTTGAATCAGCTTAAGTGTTGTCTCTGAAAAAGTGGCCATAATGAGCAGGTCTGTTTCCCTTGAACTTAGCAAGATTGCACCTGAAGAAACCGTTTATTTCTTCTGCTCCTTTGAACTCATTAATCATAGTAACACCTTTGATAAGCCTTAACCCGGAATCGAAAAGCAGATTATAAACCGCCAAATATCTCTGGGGTACATCTTCCAGTTTATTCAGAGAATCCAAAATTTCTTTTTCGGAAGGAATCTCGAGATCAATACCGCTACTAACCTTTGGAATCGCTTTCAGATTATTCAAGTAATTCTCATTATACCCTAAAATATCGCAGTAATTCAACAGAATCATAAACGCAAGTATCATGTGACGCTTTGCAGTTTTAACTTTACTAAACAAATAAATAACATCCTGAGGATCAGAAACATCTGACCCCTATTTATTCAAATAATGAATTACGTCTTTGATTGTATTTTCAGTATAGCCATTAACATTAAGATACTCCAAAACTTGGCTCTATTCAAACTGGACATTGTGTTCCCAAACCGGATACTCGGGTTCAAATTCCGGCGACTGCACCAATTTTTCGGTTCTGTTGTTTTCAGAAAAAATACTGCTTTCAACAATGAAGTATTATTAGTATCCTTATATGAACGTCTTTTGTTGTTTGCTTTTTTGGTAGTCTCTGTTTCCAGATAGAAGTCACCTCGATTAGTGTAGTGGATATTAGGGAAAGTTTCTGAAAAACTGGGATTACTTTCACTGACCTCTCCCCTCTTTGCAGTCATACGTTATGCCAGATACCTTAAAACAACTCAGCAAGAACTACATACATCTAACAATAATGGTGAAATTAATGGCAGAAGATTATGATCTGAAAAACCTTCCAGGCGTTGGACCCGCAACAGCCAACAAACTGAAATCTGCGGGCTACACAACAGCTGAAGCACTTTCAGTTACTCCCCCCAACGACATAGCAGAAAAGACGGGAATAGGATTCAACACTGTCCTTAACATTGTATCCGCCGCCAGAGAAAAACTGGGTGTGGGTTTCATAACTGCAGAGGATCTGTGGAAAAAACGGCAGGATATGCAAAGATGCTCCATGGGATCAAGTAACCTAAATGCGCTTATGGGCGGTGGAATCGAAACTCAAGCCATGACCGAACTCATAGGCGAGTATGGAGTAGGTAAAACTCAGATATGTCTGTCGCTCTGTGTTAGGGTTCAGCTTCCAGAAGAAGAAGGAGGATTGAACGGAAAAGTAGTGTATATCGACACAGAGGGAACATTTATTCCCGAACGTGTTTTCCAGATAGCTGAATCGCTGGGACTTGACCCCCACGAAACATTGAACAACATATTTCTAGCTCGGGCTTACAACAGCAGCCACCAAGAGTTGCTGACAGAACACCTCTTAAAATTCTGTCCAGAAAACAACGTGAAACTAGTTGTAGTAGACTCCATGATCGGTCACTTCAGAGGCGAATATGTTGGTAGAGAACACCTTGCCGAACGCCAGCAGAAACTTAACAGCCAACTTCACAAGCTGCTGAGGCTAACAGAAGCATACAATATTTCAGTCGTGATTACGAATCAGGTTCAGGCTAATCCAACAGCATTTTTTGGAGATCCAAACAAACCAGCAGGCGGAAACGTTATGGCACATGCATCCACACACCGAGTTTACCTTAGGAAAGGCGGAAAAGGGACTAGACTAGCCACGGTCATCGACTCTCCATACCTTCCCGAAGAAAAAACACGTTTCAAAATCACGGAGAAAGGCGTCGAGGACGCTGAGGAAGCTTAAAATTTGCCATATTTTTTGCACTCTTTGATCTGAAAAAGATTGTTTTGGCGTGACCGTATGAACTTTCGTGTGGGAAAGTGATGTCACGTTACTCGGTTTCTTTTTTGTAGTCAAAATTGTCTCTGAGGATTGCTTTTTTGTGTTTGGTTATGTCTGTTTCTTGAGCAATCAGTCTCTTTATTAACAAGACCTTTTTTTTGTCGCCTACGATTATTGCTCCCACTATTTTTCCTTTGTCCAAAACGAGTTTTTTGTAAACGCCTTTTTTCTGATCTGTTTCTTTGATTTCTTCATACTTCGGGTCTTCGGGGTTGACTACTCCAATAGACGTCAGGTCTATGTCAACTACCTTTAGTGTGTTGGATGGAAAAGTCCCAGTATATATTTTGTTTTCCTCTCCCATTATGTTCGCGGTTGCTATCTTTGCTTGTTCTATCGCAGCAGGGATTATGCCATACACTGTTCCTTCGAATTCTGCCACATCTCCAATCGCGTATACGTTGTCGGCGCTGGTTCTCAGATGATCATCAACAATTACACCTCGGTTAGCTTTGATTCCAGCCTTCAAAGACAATTCAATGTTAGATCGTATTCCGGCAGAAAAGAGGACAAGGTCTCCGTGAATCGTTTCTCCGTTGTCAAGCAAGATGCCAGAAACTGTGCTTTCGCCTAAAATCTCGGCGGTTTTGGCGCCTAAAACAATTTCTATGCCGCGAGACGCTATGTGGTTCTTCAAGATTGATGCTCCATCAGTGTCTAGTTGCCTTGGCAGTAGCCTCGGGAACAACTCTACAACTGTTACTTGTTGTCCAAGTTTTTGTAAGGATGCAGCAAATTCTAAACCTAGGAGCCCGCCACCAATAATAATGGCTTTTTTTGTTTTTGTTGTGAATTCTTTTATGGTCAGAGCGTCTCTGATTGTGCGCAGTGTGAATGTTCCCTTCTTTTCTGAGCCTTTGATTGGTGGAACAAAGCAGTGCCCTCCGTTTGCCAACAACAGTTTGTCATATTTTATCCTTGTCTGATCTTGTAATAGCAGTTCTTTGTGTTCTGTGTCGATGCTTAACGCCTTCTTGTTTAGTTGAACTATGATTCCATTCTTTCTGTACCATTCTTCAGAAAACATTGTGACATCTTGTGGTTTAGCCTCACCTGACAGAACTTCGTATAGTCTGGGGCGAGGATAATAATGGCTTTTTTCGTCTGTGTAAATGGAGACCCGCGTTTCTGGGTTTTTCTCTTTTATGATTCTTGCCGCAGTTACTCCAGCAACACCATTACCGACAATAACAACATTCAGTGAAGACAACAATCGGTTAGTCCCCCAGCTCGTAATAGGATGTTATTTGATCCTTATAGTTGCTTCCTTTACCCTGCGATCTATTAATTGGTATGCTGCTAGGTTGCCGTCAGTTGAAGATAAGATTAGCCAGAGGGCGTCCCCCCACAACCGCATAAATTTTTGGTCAATCGTTGATGGCATTGCCGGTGCTGGATGGGAATGAAACAATCCAATGAACTCTAAGCCCTCTTTTTCTGCCTCGGTTATGGCTGTAGCAACCTTGGCGGGGTCTACCTCAAACCGTGTAGTGGAACTTAACCTGTTTTGGGTAACCTCAACTTTTTCTACAACTGCTTTATTTTGGGATAATTTTCCGAAGAGCATCGCACAAGCTTCAACTGGATTCACCTTCTTTGTTTCCTGCTTTAATAACTCGATATGACAGTGCTGCAACTGTAAAATCAACGAGCTACACCTCAAAGTTCGACAGAAATTAATGCTCGTATGCTAATTTAGGTTTATTCAGTTTTCTTTGTGGGACTGATGATTTCTGCAGTTTTCGTAGATATCAATGTTTTTTCAGGTTCTTTGGCTGGTTCTTTCTTCAGAGAAGTTGGAGCTTGGTGAATACACTTTTTTGTCTTTCCAGTGATCGCATCGATTATTATTGCTGTCTCTTTTTTTGTCTTAAGGTTCTGGACCGTAACCTTGTACATCGACTTTTAAATTAATGCACACTCAGAAACATTGAACAATTCGTTGTGGATGCCCAAAATCTCTTTGAGTCTGATGACAATTTTTGATTTAAGAAGCTCCAGCTCTTTTCCTGCAGTAATCATGTTGTTTCTAATTTTTGATCAATCATTCTCAGAATCCTTTCAGGCTGCTCCTCGAAAGGCACAAAAGGCAACTGTTCAAGCCCAACCTCGCGCCACTGGTTTTCAAAGATAAGATGAGCCTTCGCCTCGAACTTGTAGCGACCTTCTCCATTTAGCTTAACTATTTTACAGGGCATTGCAAGATGATCTTTTAAAGTGGTAGGTTTTATCTTCTCGCCAAAAAATGTTAATTCCTGGATTGTCTCGTCAACTTGGATGTTATTGTTCCAGTTCTTGGAGTATTCAAGTGTATTCTCCGTCAACAACTACGTAAGGCTCGAAGTACTTGTCGAAGGAAATAACGTGAACTTCTTCAGGTTTTGGTTTCATGAAAACAAGCTTGCGGAAAGGCTGGGTCTTCATTTTTCGGCGGTTAGTCTTGCTGCTTTTTGATCGATACGTGACTTGTAAACAATAATTTTTCATTCAGCTACTTTTTCGGGTACAGAGACATTTTTCAGCAATGGAGATGCCATTATCTCATAAAATGGGATATTAATTATATCATTTATTAACACTGCCTTAATATTCGATATCAATTAAGAAGGCAGATTCCATATATGTTCAATATTAGACGTTGGGAACAATTAATAAGTTATGTCAATACTCTAAATTATAGACGCTTTTTTTGCAATGGAGATTTGGAATATGGAAGTATATTTCACGGAGAAGCCCTCACTCAAAAACCCGATATTAATCGCTGCATGGCCTGGAATGGGTATGCTGGCTAGGATGTCAGCTGACTACCTGATTCAACAGTTAAACGCAAAACAGTTTGCTGAAATCCACAGCCCAAGCAACGACATCTACTTCAAGGATGGCATAGGAGAAATCAGCCAATACAAGCACCGCTTTTACTACAGCAAAAGAAAACAAGGTGACCTGATAATTTGTGGTGGAGAAATTCAGCCCCAAAACTTGAGGGATATTTATGAGCTGGCAAACCAAGTTTTGGAAGTCGCTAAGGAGTTTGGCGCAAAACGGGTCTACACTGTTGCATCTGTTCCCAATCCTCAGGATGTGAAGCCGCGGGTCTTTGGGGTGGTGAACCAGCCTGAACTCAAAGACTTCTTGAAGGAGAACGATATCCCGTTAGTCAGCGGGGATGGAAGAATCATGGGCCTAAACGGACTCCTAATCGGCATCGCCAAACAGAGGGAGATGGAAGGAATATGTCTCTTTTGTGAGATAAGATACTTAGATATCCCTCAGCCCAGATCAGTTCAAGCCGTTCTCAACACGTTGATGAACATTCTAGACCTCAAGATAGACCTGACTGAGCTGGAACAACAAGCTGACGAGATGGAACAAAAGCTAGACGAGATCAGGGAACGCAGAGCCCCTGAAGGATACAAATCAAAAGAACCAAGATACATAAGCTAAACAAAGAAACAAACTTAGATTGCTTTTAGTCTTTTGTGATGGTTAATCCCTGTTCTATACATGCCGGAATACATTTCATGCAAAAGGTTCAGTTCTCCACGTTGACAGGAACCGCCTTAACGGTTTCTGGGTGTTCCTTGATTTCCTGAAGCTCAAAGACCCCGAATGGACAAACCTTAATGCAGGTACCCTTGTCGCTGCATCTATTCCAATTCACAACAACCACAGCCATGTTTTTCATCAGTAACGATTGAATTACGATGCTTTATCTTCTTTTTCGTTTGCCCTCAAGTGCTGTTCAAGCATTTACTGTTTTTTGTGTTTGATGAAAACTGATTCTCCCATTGTCAAGTGCTGAAGGATCTCCTCAAAATCTATAGTATCTGTCTCTAATACTTCGACGCTTTCGCTCTGATCATTCGTTAAGAAAAAAATCTGGAACCATAATGAATCCTCTGAGGGCACAGGAGCCTGCATCATGCCTTCTGCAAAATTCTTATTATGAGCCTTTCCTGTTTCTCTAAAATTACTCACGACAACCCCCCTTCTATAACCTTGTAATATTATTTTTGTCGTAAACTACAGTTAAAATACACGTCTACACTGCAACACAGTGTATTCAAATGTAAACACCAAATTTTATTACTGCCTACCCTGTAACTAAAAAAGTTTATTGGAGTCTCAAAGAAATGTTGGAAAAAACACAGAATTTTGCTGCTCTCAAACAGGTCTTAACCGAAATTCTGGGGGAACTTGGTATCATTTCTGATTGTCAAAGCATTGGCATCAGACTGCACAACAATGGGGACTACCCATACTTTATTCATGAAGGTTTTCCAGAGTTTTTTATTATTAAAGAAAATAGCGTCTGTGCAAAAGACCCGCAAGGCAAACCTATTCTCGATGGGACCGGCAAACATCTTCTGGAGTGTATGTGCGGAAGAGTGCTCAACGGACAATTTGATCCGAAGCTTCCATACTTCACGAAGAATGGAAGTTTCTGGACAAATAGCACAACGGAACTTCTAAAGCCCAACCTAGAACCGGAGAAGCTGGGTCGAACACGAAATATGTGCCATTACAGTGGCTACGAGTCAGTGGCTTTGATTCCCATGCGTTCAAGTGACCAAACATTGGGATTGATTCAGATGAATGATCCCCGAGAAAACATGTTTACTCTAAAATCTATTGAGAATTACGAGTTAATAGCAGATCGGATGGGCGTAGTTGTTTTCAACGGTCTTGAGATCCAAGAGAGAATTGACAACATTTTCAAGATGCTAACCAATTTTGAGAGAGCTTGAAACATGGCAACAGTGCTATTTATTTGCCAAATTATACTATGATTTGTTCCAGTTTTTCCTTCTTTGTTTTTAGGTGTGTTTTTGTCTGGGTCGTGTTACTTCTAAGGTTATTGCGTAATCGTAGATTTTTGTTGTAGTTTCTACGTCTGTCATGGAGCTCAGGAAAGAGAGGAGGTATTTTTGGAGGTAAACGCTCCATCCGTGACCAAAGTCATGTTGCAGGTGAAATATGTCCTTGTTTCCTTGAGTGTGATGGAAACAGTGGAACCAACTTGCAAAATCTGGACCTCCAAGATGTTCACTAATCAAGTAAATGAAAGACTCATAATCCATTGCGAGTCCCATAGAGTTTACGATGTTTATGGCATCTAAAGCGCCTGATCTGGTTCCTGCTTCAGCCATCCTCTCAATCTGAACAGTGCTAAGAATCACTCTAAGAGTTTGTTGGGACAAACTAACATCATTATTTCTTTCATTCCACCGAGAGTAGAGAGAATATTTTCGGAGAATTTTGTTCAACAAAACGTTAACACTGACTCCCTGTCTCGCCGCCTCCTCCTGGAGAACGCTGTCCCACTCCTGCCTAAGTCGGAAAGTTCGGGTTATTGTTTGTTTATGCTTATCAGAACGGCTAACCTTATTCAAAGCAGAACAACACCTTTGCGCTCCCCCTAAACAATTCTTATGTCTGATTTCAGTTTTAAGCCTTGAGATAGAACCTGTTGAGCCACTTAAATTGAACATTCCAAGTTGACAAACTTAACAATCTATAGAATAGGAATTTGATTTTGGAGTAAAACATAGCATCTGCTATGTGTAGAGCCGGAAAGTGTGATTGCATTTGGTGCATCTAAAGAACTGTGTTGCTCCTTCATCGCCCGCACGGGTTTGCACCTGCCACGTGAAAGCTAGATTATTTTCGCATTTTGGACATTTGACGTTGGTTGTGGGGTTAGGTGTCAACTGTTGATCTTCTTTTCCAATAACCACAATTGTCTCTCGGGGCTTCTTAGGAACAACCGTTTTAACAGCAGATGTTTTGGTGGTTTTTTGGCAATTACAACCTGTACAAACAAAAACGGCAACGTCCTTTATTCGCTTCAAGACCATCCGTTTTCCACATGAAGGACAAAACTCCATTATACTTTCTTCCTTGAACAAAATAATCCGTGTGGTCATTATTCAATATTAACCTATTTGTATCTCTCTGATGTCGCTACTTTTCTTTGGCATGCTTCAGTATGTGACTTGCTTCTGGCAGAATTAGTTTTGTCATGCCAAGCTTGACTGCCTGCGGCGAACCAGGAATACAGAACACGGCCTTTCCTTGGTCTGTAACTCCAGCTAAGGCTCTGGTCATGATGGCTGCAGAACCTATCTCGTCGTAGCTCAGCTTCCTGAATAGTTCGCCAAACCCTGGCAACGTTTTAATGAGCATGGGTCTCACAGTCTCAATTGTCACATCCGTCAAGCTGACTCCTGTTCCACCACACACGATGATGGCATCTACATCTTCTGAGCCAACAGCATTTCCCACATATTTTCCGAGCAGAACCCGATCATCAGGCAATATCTCCCTAAAAGCCACGTCGTGACCCGCATTCTTTACAAGTTCAGCAATTAAGTCTCCCGAGGGATCAGTGAATGGCTCTCTTGCTTTGAGTTTCAGGTAGCGAGATGAACTGGAAACTATAACTGCAAAGTTGAGTTTTTTTGCTGTTTCAGTTTTGTGTTTGTGGGAGGATTCGCTCATGCCTGTTTCTCCTTGACTTTATTGACTACATGCAGATCTTGGATGCTTGTGCTTGGATACTGTCCGTTAGCGTCTTTTTCGGTACTGTTTGGTCATGTCCCAGATAGTTAGCAGTGCTGTTGCAGCTGCGGCGAGCGCCTCCATCTCTACTCCAGTCTGGGCTCTTGTTTTAACCGTTGTTTCCACTTCCACCTTGGAGCCCTCAACTATCTTCAGTTTTATCTCTACTCCCGTTAATGGTAAAGGGTGACAGAGGGGAATCAATGAACTGGTGTTCTTCGCCGCCAAGATTCCGGCGACCTTCGCTACCTCAAAGGGGTCACCCTTCTCAATCTTTCTTTCCCTAATCAGCTGTATCGTCTCAGGTTTTAGATTGATAGCTCCTTTTGCTTTTGCTTCCCTGTAAACCTCAGGTTTTGAAGTAACATCAACCATCGACACGTAAACTTCACCTACCCTAATTGTGTGGTCTAGTCTTATTTTGTTTCTTCCCAAAATTCAATGAGTTGCCTTATCATCCTTGCCCTAGGATTTTCTTCGTTATAACGAAAGATGCGGATTCTTCCAAACGTCTTATGACAAACAAGTTTGTTGTTCTCCAGAATCTGCAAGTGTTGATTTGTGGTAGCATAGTTTAATCCAGCTCGCCTAGCAATCTCTGAAATGTTCAGTTCCCCAATTTCGGACAAGATTCTAAGAATTTTCACCCTGCCTTTAGACGAAAAAATCTCCTCTATCGCCATTTTGCCTCACCATCTTCATGCGACAAAATCTTAACAAGCTCCTGCTCCAGATCAGATGCTGGAACCCGAGGCAAGCCGATGAGCGTAGTATTTCCCCGTTGCCCAACTCCAGAAACCATTGTTTCGATTATTCCAGTGGCAGAAAGCACCTTGACGTACTTCCAGAGTTGAGTGTGACCCCGACTTTTTTCGCCGTACTCTTCGCAGGCAAGAGCATATGCTTCCTCTGCTTCACCCATGGAAACGTAAGCAGAATCTGTTTGTTTGAAATGCCGCGCCACACCGAGAAGAAACAGTTTTTCGTGCAAACCGAATTCGGGAATCAAATCCTTTCGTATAACAGGATAGACGCTGGCAACCGCGTTCCTGACACACTCAGGTGTAACCTCTCGTAATTCCGAGGCGTCAGCGTACTTGCCTGCTCGCCAGAGAAGCTCGATGGAGTAGCGGGCGTTTCCTCTTTCAGATTTTCCCAATTCAGCGATTAGCCCCATCGTTTGAGATGGCATTATGCCGTCCCTGAATGCAAGATTAACTCTGTCGTCTAGTATGTCTTCTAGCTGAGACTCTGAGTAGTCTTCCAGTCGTATAATGTTGCGTTGAAGGGTGCTTCTTGTGCTTGGATCCAAGTTTTCAAGGTGTTCAGGTTGGCGGAGGATACAAATGAGGGACAACCTTTTGGGTGAATTAATGCGATCTTCTTGAATGCGGGAAAGGTTGTAGATGGGGTCTGAGCCCTCATTCTGGACAAGAGACTCCAGCTCATCCAAGGTCAAGATTAGATAAGCATCTTTATCGTCAAGCATTTGCATGAGCGCCTGCAGAAGCTCCTCCGCTGAATAGCCGCGTCTAGGAAAGTTGGGATAGAATTTCATGATTGTACGTTGGAGAATCATAAAGAGGCTGCCTTTGCATTCGCGGCAGTTAACATGCATGTAGTTGAGGTTGATGTTGCGTTCCTTTGCCTCTTTTACAATATTTAAGCCAAAGCGCTGAGAGAGAACAGTTTTTCCTGTTCCGATATTTCCCATAATCAGGGCGCGTTGGGTCATTCCTCCGGGGTTCTCTACGGCGAAACGGAAAAACTGGTTCAACAGATTGAGTTGAATTTTTCTGTGGAGTAGGTGCTGTGGAACATAGTTGATGTCCAGTTTGCTTTCGTCCTTGAAAACGCTGGAGTACCTCGACATAGTTAGCCCTTCAAACGTCTGAAACGGTATAATGCTTTGTGTCTCTTTAAAAGGTTGCTAGAGTCCCAGAAGAGCGAAATTTAGTTTGTTCTTGTCCATAAGAAATGTTGTACAAAAATCAACCATCTCTGATGGGGGAATAAATTTTTGTCTTTACTTTTATAACCCAGACTCCGACATGGATACGCGTGTGTAAAAGATTTTGGCAGACGTTAACCAGCTAGTAGACAGAGTATAGTTTCAATTTGGATATGTTTAAAGTGACCCAGAGTTCGATGTTGACCTCTCAAAGCTTTATTATAATATATTTTTCTGGAATGAACCTATAACTTAGAAAGCTGTTTAGCAACTTGGCGGCTATTTCAATGAAAACCGATGTGATTAGTATTTCAGAGTTTTCGACGATCGGAATCTACACTTTGCTGTTGCATATTTCAAAAGAGGTTACTTTGATTGTGGGAAAGTTGGAAAAACAAGTGTTTTCAGAAGGATACTACACTTACACTGGATCTGCCCTAGGAAATGGAGCAACAAGCCTCAAGCATCGACTAGCTAGGCACCTAAAGAAACAAAAACAAAAATTCTGGCACATAGATTACCTTCTGGCAAACCAAAACGTGTCCAAAGCAGCGGTTATCACAGCTAAAACCAAAAAAGATGGAATGTGCCATATACAGCTACCTCAATGACCTAAAGGGAGCAAAAGTTCCAATTAACCGATTTGGGGCTTCAGATTGTAGAAAAAACTGCAAAAGCCATTTGCTATATTTTTCGTAACTCAAGAAGGCAGATTGTTTGGTTCAGAAACTCGTTTTGCATCTCAAGTCATCAATTGATATTCTTTCTGTTATCGTGGTCGACTAGAGCCTTTTTGTGGCTTAGTTTTGGTCTGCCTGTTATTTGGTATGAATAGTAGTATTAGAAAGACTCCTGCTATGAAGCCTCCAACATGGGCAGTGTGAGCGATGTTTTCTACGATTCCGGAGGACACATACGCGGTTTCGGTTAGAATTGTTATGAATACTAATAGTATGGCTGGCATGGGAATGGGAATGAATCCGAAGAGTTTTGAGGAGCCAACGAAAGGGAAAAAGAATAGCAAAAGCAGCCAACACGCCGAAGATTGCTCCCGAAGCACCTATAGCGGGGATGACTGATTTGCTGTTTAGGTATGAGTGAAATTGTCCTGCGATAACTCCGAAGCCTAGATACAATCCCAAGAAATGAAAATTGCCTAATTCGCGTTCAACAGCGTTACCACTCACCAGCAGAAAGAACATGTTCAGTCCCAGATGCAGGATGTCAGCGTGAAGGAACATGGAGGTAACTAGGGATAGAAGATTTGTGCCATTCATAACCTGAACTGGAACTAAACCATAATTGTGGATAAGCAGCCGATACGATTATGGGTCAGATATGCCCAGCAAAAAAACTATGATATTCGCCACAATAATCAGGTATGAGAATATGGCAACCTTAGACCCCAAAAAACAAACCAGACTCTAAACAGTAACTGCTCACTATCCTTCAAGAAACATGAAAATCCTTTTTGTCCAAACCAAACACCTTCTCTCCATTGTCGACAACCATTAATTACTGGATAACCACAAAATAACTCATCAGCGAAAAAATAACACGCCCGTTTCGTTTGGGAAGCAAAAAAATGACAAAAACAGCCATAATATACTCGTCCAAGTATTTGCGTCACAAAACAGGACCCCGCCATCCTGAAGTTCCTTCCCGTCTCAGAGTAATCCTAAGAGAACTAAACAATAGCGGCATCCTTGAAAACGAAAACTGTTCTCTCGTTGAGCCAGAAACTGTTAAAATAAAAGACTTAGAGCGGGTCCACGAAAGTGGCTACATTCAAAAAATTAGGAACTTCTGCAGGTGCGGCGGCGGACTATTGGATGCCAGGGACACGTTGGTTTCTTCCGAAAGCTATGATGTGGCTCTCTTGGCAGCTGGAGGAGCCGTGAAGGCGGCTAACCTTGTCATGAATAGAACATATAGGAACGCCTTTGCATTGGTTAGACCTCCGGGACATCATGCTGGTCCATGCTACCCAATGGGTTTTTGTGTTTTCAACAATGTTGCAGTAGCCGCGTCTCATCTGCTAGAAAACTGTAGCCTTGACCGTGTAGCAATTTTGGATATAGATGCACATCATGGAAACGGAACGCAAGACATCTTCTACAAAACCAACAAGGTTCTATATGTTAGCCTCCATGAGGATCCCATCGAGTTTCCCTTGAATGGTTTTGCAGATGAAGTGGGCAAAGATGAGGGGCTGGGATACACCGTGAATGTTCCTCTTCCCTACGGAACAGACGACAAAATCTACCTCAAAGCTTTCAACGAGATTGCATCTCCAGTCATTAACCAGTACCGACCACAGTTCATTCTCGTATCCACAGGATTTGACAACCACTACACAGACCCCGTGGGTAACATGTCCCTATCCGCCATCATCTACACCAAAATCTTTAACTCAATTTTAGAGTCAGCCTCAAAGCTTTGCCAAGGACAACTGGTTGCAGTTCTTGAGGGAGGATACAACCTAAGATTTCTTGGAAAAATGGCGGCTGCAGTTACTGCCAGATTGGCTGAAATCCCCTACTCCTATAATGATAGGCGTCGTGGTGCAACGGTTAAGATTCATAAACAAGGAGAAAAAATGTTAAAACAGGTTAAACAACAGCAGTCGGCTTTCTGGGATATGACCTAAGGAAACGTTCTGTAATTAAATTTCAGCCTAAACACGAAAAGGTATATTTACTTTTGTTCACTTACAACCTTTTCAGCTCTGATGCGGTTGAATAAAAAAGCAGAGAAGGCATAGTTCAAATGGTTTTGGAATTAAACTATAAGCTTAGACCGTTTAAAACATCTGATTTAGACGGAGTAATCCAGATAAACCGCGAATGCCTTCCCGAAAATTACAGCCCCCACTTTTTCATTAACTTGTATAATCGATTCCCGGCGACTTTCATCGTTGCTGAAGTCAACGGAGAAATTGTGGGCTATATTATGTGCCGTATCGAAACAGGAATTCCAAGTTTTAAACTGCTTGGGATAGCAAAGAAGGGTCATGTGATATCTATTGCTGTTCTGCCTAGGCATCATCGTAAAGGAATCGGTTATTCGTTAATTCGGGAAGCAACAAAAGCAATGGTGAACTATAACGCGAAGGAATGCTACTTAGAAGTCAGGGAAAGCAACATATCCGCTGTATACCTGTACAAAAAATTGGGATTTGAAACCGTACGAACACTCAGAAACTACTACGCGGACGGAGAAGACGCCTTCGTTATGGCAATACAGCTGCCCTATTCTGCAGAGTAAACAGAAAGAGGTTCTTTTGCTGGTTTTGGTTTTTAATATCGTTTTGTTATTTGAATAAAGAGATTAGTTGTATTCTTGTTTTGATGCAGACGTGTTGTTTTTCGATAAATTGAAGTGCTCGAGTTAGGTCAAAGCCTAGTCGATCAACAGAGCATAGCCAATTATCCAGGCTCCAGCCACAACCCATCTCCGTTGATGTAATCGCGTGAGACATGTGATAGCTGACTATCCAGACAACTAACCGTGCATTGCTGACCTATTCAAGCGTGCTCCCTAACTCGAACAATCAGCCAATATGGGACTTGTAGTCTTTATACCTTATCAAAACAAGAATGAACATAAAATCAAAGCGGACAACGAATATTAACAAGCATTTTGATAATTGATAACAATAACAACCTCTTGCTCAGAATTTATATTAAGAATATAAAGGCGACAGCTCATAAAGCTGCATTACACGCCAGTTTATATCACAAAATTTTGTACATCCAAATAAACCTGCTATGACCTTTTAACATTATACACAAACCAGAAAACTATGATGTTTCCTACAGCTAGAACTGGTCTGGATTAAACAAAAGCCTGGAAGCTGAGACATCAGTTTTATTTATGGCTTCCATCATTGTATTATATATGCCTAAAAAGAGAAAGCAAAAAAATTTGACTAACACGAAAGAGCTTTCCTTGGAAGAATACCTGAAACAGTTACCTCCCCCTCCTCCAGAACATGCCTACGAACTGAAGATGGAGAAACGCCTCAAGCAGCTTATCAAAGAACAAAAAAAGAGCCAATAAACTTTGATCACAGACTGACACTGCCGTATTCAACCGAAATATTCACGGCATTCTCTTTCGAGAACCATCATCAACCGCCATGAACCATCGGAATCAAAACAATCTCATCAGCATCTTTAACCTCTGTTTCAAGTCCCTGTAACGCGCTAATCTCCTTTCCTCCAACAAGAATCAGAGCGTTTGGTCTGGGGTCATCAAGCTGCGAATCAACTAGAACCCGATTAAATTCGCTTGAAAATGCTTCCGTAAGCTTCATTACAATATCGCTGACGGTTGCTGGTTCATCTAGCTTCACCTGAAAATGTTTCCTTCCTGAAAGACGCTGGAATATCCCCAAAAACCTAACGCCTACACAGATAACCATAGTTTGTACTCTCTTATGTACTAGGAGCTTTCACCGCCGAAAAGCTCCACTATCTCAGAAGTGAATTCAATTATGTCAATCACGTGCTCGATTGTCTTTTCGTTATCTACCGTGGCGCACTGCGACATTTGCTGGAGGGCTTTTTCGATTTCAACGAGAAAATTCAAGATCGGTTCTTTAACATTACTTGTGGTTTGAAGAGTCTCCTGAACTATCGGCGCAATAACCGCGGGATCCCCCAAGCTATAGTAAATAGCCGCTTGAGCTTTCGACAAAGCTTCCATGATAAAACCTGCCGCCATGTAAGGAGTTTTTTTAGCTGCAATCAACTCTGCCTTTGCCTCTCTAATATAACGAACCGCCCAGCCTTTTCGATAATCATCCATCTCTGACAATCAGGGTGCCCTCTTTTTCAGTTTGCTATTTATACTCATGAGATACGTTGGGTGATTATAAAAAGATTTGACAAGAATTGAAACAATGAAGAGAATAGGTTTCTCTTCAACTAATTGTTTATTTATTCTTCTTCATCAGCGCTGTCTTCATCCCTATACTTTATGCTAGCCAATCGAGCAGTGTAGCCCGCTACCTTGTTTCTTAGTTTAGTTGTCGAAATGTTTGTGTAATCATTCACAAATTTTTTATTGTTATCAAAATCTGCATTAAACTTGCTTGGATACTTTGCCAACAACTCTCGAGCTACCCTTTTCACCTGCTCAGTGCGTACTTTTCCCATTTTTCACCACGTTATTCCCGTAACCAGTTACTTACATTATTTCGCTATCAATTGTCTCCGCATCATGTCTTTTATCCCTTGCGCCTTCTACCCCAAAAAAATCAATGAAATTCTGGAAAATCTGGTTAGCAACCTCACTTTTCTCCTTTCCCTTCAGCTCAGCTACTGCATCAACTACCATGGGAATGAAAGAAGGCGTGGTCAGTTTGTTCTTGAATGGTCCCTTGAAACGAACTGGGCCATCAGTTTCTGTCATAAGATTCGTTAAGGGTATGCGTTTGATAACTTCTCGGATGCCGCCTGAAAATACTGTGGGCGGGCCTTCGGTGATGTAATATCCGCGGTCCACAATTATATGGATTATGCTGTGGGGCTGGCTGAACCAGTGAAGAAGAACCTTGCTTATTTTGTAGGATGGAAGAAGGCTCACGATTTGGCTGGTGGTTCCCCTAGAATGAATTATCACAGGCAACGACGTTTTTTCAGCCGCAGAAAGCATCTCATGAAAGACTTGCATCTGAATTTCTGTGGGTTCTCCATTTCCCGAGTAACTAGCATCTAATCCTATCTCCCCAACAGCGACAACTTTCTGTCGGTTATCTCTATTTTCAAAAATTAAATCAACAGTATCCTGCACTTCGTTGTCAGCTAGCTTTTTTGTGTTCCAAGGATGAATACCCAAAGCAGCATACACCTGATCAGGATACTCCTCAGCTAAATTGAGACTTCGATGACTTGACTCTAGGTCCATAGAATTGGCGACCAAAGCCAAAACGCCTAACTGTTTTGCTTCTTGCACAATTTCTCCAATATTCTGTGCATAATCACTGTCTGAAAGATGAATGTGAGCATCAACGAATCTCAATAACAAACCCCATCGCTTTTAATCCTTGACAGGTTTCCTTGAAGCTAAAAACCTTTTTGCCAGTTCAGTTCAATCAAGTCTATTCAAGATTTCCTCTCCCTGTAGAATATGTTTTAGTGTTTCCTCTGAGCATTCATAGTTTTTCGTTGTTTCTCCACTCTGCTTCAGAACATCTGTGAAGGCTCTTCGGTAATGAAGTCTCTCCAAGTAATCAACACCGATTCTCTCGGTTCTGTCAGAGAGGCTTAAAAGACAAGCGATTCAACAAACAAGATTAGCCTAAAACAGACCAAGTGAAAGTGAAACTAATAAAGCTCAACAAAAAGCCGTTTTCCTAAACTAATACGACCTAAAAAGGTCGCTAAATAAAGACCTTTTTGTATTAAGATTCGCTGAATGATTAAAGTTACTCAGCGATTGTTTCAAATTCTATGTTTACCGGTATCTTCTCCGTGAAGATGAATACAACAGGACAGTTTGCTTCGGTTCGTCTCCAGATCGCATCAAGTTTTTGTTCTCTTGCTTTCGCGGCTACTCTAACTTTCATGTTAACTCCGGATATTATCGGAGAACCCTCTGGCTTTTCCGCTTCTGCGATAACTTCCATTTTGCTGAGTTCCACATTGCTCTGTTTGCAGACATCCGCAAATATTGTCACAGCACAGTCAGCAAGAGACATGATGGCTAACTCCAGGGCTGATGGACCTTTGTTGTCGCCCCCGCTAGCGGTTCCTAAGTCCAAAACTACTTTATGACCACTCGAATTTTCTGCTACTGAACGAACATTCTCCACCCATTTTGCGGTTGCTTTAATTTTTGCCATTCTTTTCACCAAACAATCAATACGCTTTTTTCTACTTTAAACATTTGTTCAAGTTTCCCAAATAATATATTGTCTTTTAACCGAGAGTCATAATGAGGCATAGTTTAGTTGTCTAAAAAAATTGTTTTAACAGAAACAGAAAAGTCTCCAAAGCCGGTAGGTCCATACTCACAAGCTATAATCAGCGGCGACTTCGTTTTTGTCTCTGGCCAAATCCCTATTGACCCGAAAACCTCAAAGTTTACTGAAGGAGGAATTGAAGCGCAAACAGTTCAGGTGCTAGAGAACCTAAAGAATATCCTCGAAAGCATAGGTTTGACTTTAAATGATGTTGTGAAAACCTCTGTGTTTCTCAGCAACTTTGGGGACTTTCAATCTTTCAATATAGTTTACAGCAAATATTTTGAGAAAAATCCTCCAGCACGAACTACGACCCAAGCAGGCCTAATGGTTGGGGGTGCTAGTAGAACTCGATGCGATAGTCAAAAAATCCTAGAAACAAAAGAGAGCACAGAAAAGGGAGTTATTTAATTTCCAGACCATAAGAAACTAGAGAAGACAACACCAAAAAACATCAGTTTTTCTAACATAAAAAAGCTTTCATTTTATTTACATATCTGGTCCCAACGAGACTATTGAAGTTGATTAGTTTGGTCAAGGTTTCTTGACAAAAAGAAAAGTTTACTTAAGATACTTCACAATAGTTTAGCTGGTGGACAAATCGTGCCTAATTCAGAGGACGAAACATATTCAACTATGTTCTCTTCTTTGAAGCATCCAGCCCGCCGGAAAATCCTTAGAATGCTTGCAGAGAAGCCAAAAACCTTCTCACAAATATTAGATGAACTTGGAATCTCCAGTTCCCACCTGACCTATCACCTCGAAAACCTTGGAGAACTTGTATCAAAGATAGAGAATGGAAAGTATCGGTTATCAACCTTCGGAAAAGCAGCTGTGATAACCATGAGGGGGGTTGAGGAGGTTCCAGTTACCCCACCAAAACATCCCTTAGCGCTACCGCTGAAATGGAAATTCTTTTTTGCGGTGCTCATGATCGGGCTTGTCATTTTGTCAGGCGTATCTTATGTGCAATTCCTATCTTTGAACAATATATCCTCAGAGTATGAGCAACTCGTAACTGATTTTGATCAAATATCTTCGGAAAATGCACGACTATCATCTTGGGGTATATCCACAAATAGGGTGACCTCTTTCTTAGAAGATGTAATCCAACTTGACATAACGAAATATCATTCAACACTAGTAAGTAACACTATAGAACATCGTTCTGATTTGGGTAGCATCCCCGAGGAGATTTTGAAATACACTCTCACATCTGATGACAGCGAAATAAACGTGGATTTCAGGTTTAGAAACCAAACGCTGTCTCGTTACCGGATTGATGTGCTTGAATTTTCACCGCTTTATTCTCAACCACAACCAACTAACGTTCTTGAGATGGCTGCAGATCTTCTCCAGAGATACCAAAAATATTCTGGAGTTTCATACTTGACAGTGATGAGCGATATGTTGAAAACGGTCAATGAAATCGAAGACTTGGAAAAAACAGTTGACGATATGAAGCTTGTAATAGCAACTGAAGGAAATGATATTGAAATCCAGTGGATACAAACGACCAGTGGCATTGACTATCAAACGAAAGGGGTAAGCTTCATTTTTGATAATGGCGTTTTGGAGTCGCTTGTTGATGGGTGGTTCCTCTTCCATGTAGGTAGTACTGAAGTAAATGTCTCAGATGAAGAAGCCATAAACATTGCAATGAACTATGCAGAGAACTACACATGGAATGCAGATGGCCTAGAAGTAACAAATTTCAACATACTAGAAGAACCTGTATCCGTGAGCCTATTGCCACACATAAGAGAAGAACCTTTAGAATTAATTCCTTACTGGTACGTAACTCTTTATCTTGACAAAGTTTATCCCGGAGATATTAACCGGATTGCAGTTGGACTGTGGGCTGATACAGGAGAAGTTGTTAACTGTAACGAGTTGAGCAGGTGAGTTAAACAACTGTCTACGTTTAATTCCATCAGCATACTTGTATTGTCGATGAGTAATACTCATTCCATTTCCCAATGTTACAACGCCCAATAATTAGGCATCCCCAACTCACTCGAAGCTTCCACTTTGCGGTACGGCCGAATCACGGTATCTGACAATCAAATGGATGCTAAAAATCAAGTGTTCTTTATGTTTTGAGAAATGTGCGTGCATTTAGAAAAAAAGGGCTTTAAGTTAAGATTTTTGGAACATAAGCGCATGCGGGATCGGATTCGAAGATGTCTCCTGTGTAGTATTCGGCTCGTGTTCTGCAGCCGCCGCATATCTCGCGGTATTCGCATATTCCACATTTGCCTTTGAGGTTGCGTTTGTCTCTTAGCTTCAGATAGAATTCGTCGTGTTGTAGGTCATTCCAGATTTCTCTGAGGCTTTTGTCTTTCAGGTTAGCCAATTTTAGATGTTCATTAAATCCGCAGGGTTTAACGTCTCCATTCGGAGATATGCTCACGTAGTGGCCGTCCATAGTGCATTTACCCAAAAAATCGTTTGCGTACCAGTCCCAGAAATTGTGCATTCCCCTATCTCTGACTATACGGGCATAGAATGGACTATACACTTTGATGTCAACTTTGCCTTTGTACTCTTGATACAAATCATAAACATGATTCCATAATGATTCATATTCTTCAGCCGTAGGAGCAAGTTCAACATTATATTTTCCGTTACCGACGGGAACGTAGTTGTGAATAACCACACGTTTAGCATCATACTCGTCAGCTACGTTGACTAGATAATCCATTTCTTTAAGGTTAAGTTTTGTAACTGTCGTTACCAGACAATCCAGAAGCCCTACTTTTGACAAGTTTTGAATTGCAGAGAAGGCTTTTTTATGTTCACCTTTTCCCCGAAGTTTGTCTTGTACTTCTTCAGGGCCATCAAAGCTAATGGAGGTCATGACGTTTTCTTTTATGAGCTTGTTATAAGTATCGCCTTCAACAAAAAGGCCGTTTGTAATCAAGCTTACATTCATGCCCAATTGGTTTGCGTGATGAATTGGTTCAAAAATGTCTCCACGCGTAAGTGGTTCGCCGCCACTCAATCCAAACCATGTGGCGCCAAAATCATAAATCTCATCTACTACATGTAAGGCGCCTTTAACATCCATTTCGTCCTCGGCTGGAATCTTAGGAAGATCTCCGCCTCGAAAACTACAATACATACAATTGAGGTTACAGCCATGAGTGCATCGCCAAACCATAATAAACATAGGTCCTTTGTTCATCGAGACTTGATTGACTCCAATCATAATGTTCCCCCATGTATTTTTTTTAACTTAATTTATTTATTAATTCATAATATTACAAATATGACATAAAATCATTTTTGTCAAGGTTTCTTGACCTATTAAAAAATGCGTATGTACATCTTAGTCAAAGTTTCTTGACTAGATATAGATTCAATTGGGTGCATTTTGGTCAAGGTTTCTTTACAAAAACTTTTCAAAATAGAGCCTTGATTTAATTAATAGGAGAGGGGAAAGCGGACTGTGGCAGACTCAGAAGTTAGTGAACTACGTGGTCGAACTCTGAAAGTCTACATTTATGTAATTAAAGAAAAAGAACCTGTAGGTCCCAGAGATGTTATGAGACGTCTAAATTTTAGCAGTCCTAGTGTAGCTTATCGGCATCTTCAAAAACTTGAAACAATGGGTTTGATTATAAAAACACGTATGGAAATTATATTGCAAAAGAAAAAGTTTCTATTCGTGGCTTTCTCTGGGTAGGTAGACATTTTGTTCCAAATTCGATTGTTTATTCCTTCATTTTCTTGGTCACTTTACTTTGGGAACTTGTCGTTTTTACGATTCAATTTTCTGTCGAAACAAACCAATTCAAAATTTTCTTTCTCATAATAATGATAATAACCATCACTGCGTTAGTCTTATTCATTATAGAAGGATTAAGGTCACTACGAAAAATCAGAATTCATTAATTACGACCTTCATTAAATTACCAAGAAATCCATGTTCCGCCCAAAGAACAAGTCCGTTCCGCAGGTGGAGTGAATAACAACTTTTTCCTATTAATATACAAGACTAATAACATGCCCAATTTGGGTATGAAATATTGAAAGATAGATGCAGGTGACTCATATGATGTCTAGAAAAGAACCAATCATTTTTCTACTTGCTATCTTTTCTATAATGGTTGCCGTCTCACATATTGAGTTTGTAAGTGGAAGTTTGCCTCCCTATTACAACTTTGAACAAACAGAAGCCACAGTGACTTCTTGGCATGCATTACCAGATGCAATAACAGAACCCACTACAATCATTATAGTTTCTCCAGAAGAAAACATGACATTTACGACAAACAATTTGACTCTCGTTGTCAACATCGGTGTACAACCAATTTATGATGATGGAGAAACTAACACCCACTATATACGAAGTGTTTTGTATAATGGAGATTGGATGCAAAGTGCAGAAAGAATCTTTTACCATTTAGCTGATGGATTAATGGCACAAAAAATCACAATAACTATGAACATTAGTGGAATTTCTGATGGGTCTCATAAGTTAACCGTTTATGCTTATGACAGTTATGACAACGAAACAACCTCAACGGTCAACTTCTTTATTGACCCTCAACTTCAAGAGAAGTCAATTACTATCATCGAGACAAATTCTAATGATTACATTCGTTTCTATGCATTTACTCTATTCTCGCCTCTCAATAGAACATACAATTCTAGACTTCTAACCGTGAAACTTACTTTCTCTGCTGGATTGGGAATCAAATATACCATAAATTATAACATCGATGAAAAATACGAAAAGCCTATACCTTTTGAAATTGAAAATCCAATAGAGTTGCATGCTGTTTATAAAGCAACAGGATATGTAGCGTTACCCGAATTATCTGAAGGTTCCCATAATTTAACAATCTACTTAATCGGATCAGGACATCAACACAGAACCCTATCATATACTGAAACAATCTATTTCACCATAGACACTCAAACCCGATATAACATTATTCCAGAGTTTCAATCATGGATAATTCTCCCAATTTTCTTAACAGCAACTCTTGTAATCCTAGTTACTATTAGAAATAAAATTAGAAAGGATTAGAATGAGAAAAATTTCGACTATACTTTTGATTCTTTGTCTGTTTCTCTCAATTCTTTCTTTACCTCTTGTTAATGCTGTTGAAGATTCTTGGTCAACCATGTCGCCTATGCCCACAGAAAGATTCAGTTTAGGGGTAGCTGTTGTTAATGGGAAAATATACGTTATTGGTGGTGCTGTTGCTACTATGTCAGGAGAACTTACTGAAGCTAATGAGGAATATGATCCAGCAACGAATACATGGACTAGAAAAGCATCCATGCCGACTCCAAGATATGGTTGCGCAGTAGCAGTTTATGAAAATAAGATATACGTTTTCGGAGGAGGAACCAACGAATCATATACAAACAAAACTGAGGTATATGACCCAACAACAAATAGTTGGGAAATAAAAGCCTCAATGCCAACAGCTCGAATTCTACACCAGGCAAACGTAGTTGGCGATAAAATTTACCTGATAGGCGGATATGACAACTTGACTTTAAATGAAGTATATGATCCAATAACAGATACATGGACAAATAAGACACCTATACTTACAGGAGTGAGCGCCTATGCTTCAGCAGTTTTTGATAATAAAATATATGTGATTGGAGGGACCTCAACAAACATAACTCAAATTTACGACCCGAAAACTGACGTATGGAGTACAGGGACTCCTATTCCAGTTGGGATTTGGGCTGCGGGTGCCTGTTCAATCGCCGGCTCTGAATCGCCAAAAGCTATTTACGTAATTGGTGGAGAACCAGACGTTTTTTCGCCTCAAAACCTTACTCAGATATATTTTCCAGAAAATAACTCTTAGAGTCTCGGCGTTCCGTTGCCAACTGTTCGATCCCGCTTATGCGTTGCTGTAGTAGATAATATGATATATGCAATAGGAGGTACTCGCGCTGCTGTACATCAAGGAATAACTGATAATGAGCAGTATGCCATAATTCGGTACATCTCTAAATTTCAATCATGGATCATTCTGCCATTATTCTTGACTGTTACATTATTTGCTATAGTCATCAAAAAGAGGCTGGTATCTGATTAAATAAAAAAGGAAGAAAAAAGGGATTTTATCCCTTTACTCTACATGCACCCTGAAGAGGTCGATGTCTTCTGCCATCTCTCTTGTAGACTTCAAGAACTCCCTGGTTGCCCGCTCCACATCCTTGGATTGCGTTATGTATCGTCCGACAATTATGATGTCTGCCCCGTTTGCCAACGCTTCAGGTGCTGTCTCCGGAGTTATGCCGCCTGCAACGGCTACCAAAAACTTTTGGCCTTGGAATGTCTGCCTCATCTCCTTGATTATCTCCCAACGTGTTTTGCCTGTTTTCTCTGCATCTATGGCACGATGCAAAATCGCAACGTCAGGTAATCTTTTGAGTGACCGAAGTTTGGCTATAGGGTCGTCAACGTTCATCAGATCCATTATTGAGTAGATTCCCAGCCTTTTTGATTCTTTGATGAATTTGTCTATAGTTTCTGCGGTTGCTAAACCAGCAACTACAACCGCGTCGGCTGTTTCCTCAAAGGCTAAGTCAACCTCCACTTTTCCGACATCCAACGTCTTCAGGTCAGCTACGATGAACATGTCTTTCGCTACCTCCCTTAGGTCGCGGATGACGTTAACTCCATACTTCTTCAGCAGAGGTGTGCCAACTTCTAAGATGATTCTGTCGCTCTCCGGCAGTTCACTTATGATTTTCTTGACACGTTCCAAGTTAGGAACATCCAACGCAATCTGCAGGTAGGGTGGTCTCCACAATCTAGGCACATTGAATCCCATTATCGGATGCTTTGCACGGTCTTTGTCATACATGACTTTATCTAATGAAGGATATTTCTCCAAAGCCCTCGACAGCGCCTAGTTTTGTGGCTCCATAATTATAGTGATAGATGCTACGGTAATCTTTAGCCTGCGGATGAATAAAGACGCTACAGATTATCACCCAATCATCAACCTTATCCCATGGAATAATGCCCTCCTCAACAGAATCCGCAACCGCCTTTGCCACAGCCGCCTGAGCAGGGCCAAAAATTTTTCCTGTCTGCTCCATATTTTTTACAGTAACCTTTGGCACAATAAGCGTGTGCGGTTTAGGAGGAAGATTCGGACGTATAACCGCTAAAAGCGGAGTGTGACCCGCAGACAAGTTCGATAAACCGTTGGCAAAAGCCATTCCAACTGGACCCTCCTTGTCTCCAATCAGCAAATCCACGTGGGCAACCTCTGTTCCCTCGCCCATCAAAGCCTCGCCAATCAAATATGTATATTCTTTACACTTCGGAGCTTCAGAAACCACTTTTCTTTCATCAACATCAGTAAAGTCAACCTCAAATTCTCTCAGCCACTGATACAGCGTATCGCGGTGAATGCCCATCATGTCTGCTGTGCCCTTAATTGTCGGTTTCGTGGATCTGCTCCCCCGAGATTTCCTTACTCTCCTTTCCTCTTTCTTGGCTGCAACCAATAAATCGATGAATTCTTCTTTTGTTTCCGGTTTCTTACCGTCATATCCCGACACAATAACACCCTCAAAGAGAGGATTTCACTTACCACCTATAAAAATGTGTCGGAATAAAACATGATGTCTTCGATGAATCCGACATTATTTTATAACAACTCTTTTTCAGAAAGAATCTTTTCGACAACTTTCTGTTGGCTTTCCATCTATTGACTAAGAATTTGATTGTAGTTGATGATAAAGAAATTTCAAAACTATTTAGACAAGTATGTTACAACATAAATGAATTTGACTGAACCTCTAGAAATGTTGTGACAAAAAGTCTTGCCTATTTTTTCTTTCAACTTGGCATTCGTAGACTCAAACTCGGTTTTTTCTGTGCTGCTTTCATGTCCAGCTTAAATTCATCTTAATCTGAGATTCTTCGTTTCGCGTCTTCTCTTTTCATCTACTGCTTGACGTATCCATTCTGAAGGCTTACCAACAGTCCTCAAATATTTAAGCTGCTCCGCGGTTAAGCGCACTCCATAGTGGAGTTTTCGGTCACTCATGGATTCCACCATTCTAATCGATATTGAAAATAAAGAAAAGGTTTATGAAATCAATATATTGACTTATAATACAGCAATTTCTTAACAGGAAATTGCCAGCAAAAGCCCTTCGAAGCTACAGGCTGATGCTGAGGTTTTGCGTGTGAAGAAATATAAATAAGTGACGCAATGCTCAGAAAGCAACAAAATGCCCTTAAGAAATGTTTGGGAGGAAAACGGGCGATGGAAAATGACTTCTTGAAATTAGCTCTCGGGTTAATTGAGTCCAGCGAAGACCATGAACGTTACCGAGGAGAAGAGTGCATAAATCTGATTGCAAGCGAAGGACTCAAATCTCTGGCAGTTAGTGAAATACTAAGCTTGTCACAGGACTTGGAATCCAGATACGCTGAAGGAGAAAATAACCTTGAGGGTCACGTTAAAGCACGGCACTATCAAGGCCAAAAATACATTACAAAAATCGAGAATTACGCAACAGATTTGATGAAAAACCTGTTCGGATGCACTTGGGCCGACGTTAGACTCGTTTCAGGTACCCACGCAAATCTTGCCACCTTCAAAGGCATCTCTTTGGCAACAAAAAATAATCGGATGGTAGTCTTACCCCTCAGCGCCGGGGCTCATATAACTCATGACTATTCTGGACTAGCCGGAAAGGTCTTAGGGCTAGAAACCATCAATCATGCTTACAATATAGATGAATTGAACATTGACTCAGAAAAGTCTGCAACTATAATCGACGCAGCTAGACCCGGCATAGTGACTTTCGGAGGTAGTGTCTTCCCATTTCCCCATCCAGTTAAAGAACTGGCAAATGTTGCTAAAGAAACGGGCGCCTATGTTGTTTATGATGCAGCTCATGTCTTGGGCTTGATTGCTGGTGGAGAGTTTCAGGATCCCTTCGGGGAGGGCGTGGATTTCATAACTGCGTCAACACACAAAACTTTTCCAGGACCTCAAGGCGGAGTTATCCTCGCAAATTGTGAAGATGAGCGGATGAAGAAGGCAATCAAGAAGGTGCAGCATGCGGTGTTCCCATTAAGCGCCTCGAACACTCATCTTGGTCGGCTTCCTGCCTTGGGCTTAGCCGCATTGGAACTGAAACTGTATGGTAAGGAGTTGGCTAAGCAGACAATTAAGAATGCTCAGACCGCGGGCAAGTGCCTGTTCGAGAATGGAGTGAAGGTTTTGGGAAGAAAGAATGGGTTTACTTATTCCCATCAGATCACTGTTGACGTTAGGGAATACGGTGGCGGACAGAAGCTTGCGTTTAGTCTTGAGGATGCTCACATTATTTTGAACAAGAATCTTTTGCCATACGACAATCAGCATAACCATGGTGACCCGTCGGGTCTCAGAATAGGTTTCCAAGACGTAACCCGGAGAGGCTTCAAAGAAAAAGACATAGAGTGCCTGTGTTCTTTGATATTGGATGTCGTGAAGGGCAAGAGGACCCCCACAGAAGTACGAAAGGATGTCATCAAATTGAGGCAGAGCTTCAATGAAATTAAATACGGTTTCAAAAGCGTCAACGAAGCAAAAGAATACCTCATGAAATATGTTTAAGCATTCAAGACATATGGGCATATGCATACTTTGAAGTCGTCTTTTGCATCCATTTTTTCTCTACGATAATTTTTTATATAAGAAGGGGGTTTTGTGTCAATCAAGGAAACTGGGTCTATGAATAGCCACTTGATGACTTCGACAACTTCTTGGCACTTCTATAGCTTTGGCTATTTCTTTTATAATTAAGTCCAGCTAGCTGAAATTTAACGTCTTTAGCTTTCTGGGCTTCATGGATGGTTTAATTGTTATGAAACAAAATACTGAAAAAAAACCTAAAAGAATCGTGGTTAAATTTGGGGGCTCTAGCCTCGCAGATAACGAACGGATATTGAGGACAGTTACGGCAGTTGCTGAAGAAGCAAAGAAGGGTACACAAATTGTCGTGATTGTTTCAGCTATGGGAAAAACAACTGACGCGCTTTTTAATGCAGCCAAAAACAGCTCTAATGGCAGGTTGCATAAGAAAGACTTAGATGAGATTCTGGCCATGGGGGAAAGAACCAGTATCAGAATTATCGCTGCCGCATTAAAGGCGCAGGGAGTGGATTCCCGTTACGTGGACCCACACGATCCAGAATGGCCTATCCTAACAGACGACTCGTTTTCGGACGCCAACCCAATCTTGGATACATGCTACAAACGAGCTGAACTGAATGTGCTGCCCCTTGTTGAGGCTGGCGTTATTCCCGTGATTGCGGGTTTCGTGGGCAGAACCAAAGACAATCGAGTAACAACATTGGGGAGAGGCGGAAGTGATACAACTGCCTTCATATTAGCGAAGGCTTTAGAGGCGGATGAGCTTATCTTAGTCACTGATGCGGAGGGAATTATGTCCGCTGACCCAAAGATTATTGCTAGTCCAAAGCGGATTCCAGAAATTGACGTAAACACTTTGGTTGGATTGGCAGACTCTGGCACAAAATTCATTCACAGAAAGGCATTAAGATACAAGGATGCGTCAATAAAAGTTAGGGTAATCAAACACAGTCACGGCGATCTGAACGCGGAGGGCACTCTGATTGTTGGAGCGCTCTCAAACGACTTGAATGTTGAATTGACAAGTCCTTCTCCTGCTCTATTAATCACTGTTGTAGGCAAGGGCGTCTCCGAGCAGCCTCAAGTTATAAAAGAGCTGACTGAATCAGTGAAAAATCATGCTGAGCTTCTGGGTTTATCCTTGAACTACGATTCGTTGATACTCTATACTTCAGAGAAATCGGATTCGAATCTACTACTCGAAAAAATTCATGAAATAATACTAGCCCATCCGGAGACATTGGCTATGTCTGTTAGAAAGCAATTGGCTTTTCTTACAGTCAAGGGTGTTGGCTTAGAGAAGACTCCAGGTGCTCACAGGAAGAATATCTGAGGCTCTGAGACTGAACTCCATCAACATCTTCGGCTTAATGACAATCACGTCAAGCATTCTTCTATTTGTAGAATGGAAGGAAAAAGATAAAGTCCTAAACTTAGTTAGAGACGCATTAGAAGGTGACTAAAAATGTTGAAAGCAGCTGTATTAGGAGCAACAGGTAACGTCGGACAAATCTTCGTCCAACTGCTAGAGGGGCACCCCTGGTTCGAAGTTTCAACGGTTGCAGCCTCAGAAAGAAGCACAGGAAGAACATATAATGAAGCGTCCAGATGGCGACAATCAACACCAGTTCCCGAAGCTGTCGCCCAAATGGAAGTTGTAAACATCGACCCACGAGCAGTTAAGGATGTTGACATTGTCTTCTCAGCTTTACCATCTGACGTAGCGGGAAATGTAGAGGAAGCATTCGCCATGGCAGGATATGTTGTGGTTAGCAACGCCTCTGCCCATCGAATGGACACTGACGTTCCCATGCTGAACCCTGAAATAAACTGCAGCCACATCAGCCTAATAGAAGAACAGCGCAGAAAAAGAAAGTGGGACGGAGCAATCGTAACAAACCCCAACTGCAGCACAACCGTTCTAACATTGCCCCTAAAGCCAATCTATGACGAGTTTGGCATAAACAGCCTCATAGTATCTACGATGCAGGCAATCTCAGGCGCTGGATATCCAGGTGTTGCCTCCCTTGACATAGTGGACAATGTTATTCCATATATCGGAGGAGAAGAGGCAAAGATGGAAACCGAAACACAGAAGATTTTGGGTACCGCCTGAAAACCTGCGGACTTTAAGGTTTCATCTAGTTGTCACAGAGTTGCAACGATTGATGGTCACATGGAAGCGGTATTCGTAGAGACGAAAAAGAAGGCGGAGCCTGATGCTGTAGCTGAGGCTATGGAAAACTTTGTTGGGGAACCTCAAAAGCTGAAGCTTCCGTCAGCCCCCGAAAAGCCAGTTATTGTTACGTGGGAGAATGATCGTCCGCAAACTCGATTGGACAGGATGGAGGGCAATGGCATGAGCACTGTAGTTGGTAGAATCAGAAAGGATCCAGTGTTAGATGGGGTGAAATTTATTGCTCTGGGACATAATACCATACGGGGAGCTGCTGGCTGTGGCATCCTTAACGCGGAATACTTGAAAATGAAAAAGTTCATCTAAAGGAGATAGAAACTTTTGGAATCCGGTAAAAAAAGACGGTTAAGACGAATCTTCCGAAGCGACAACAGAACAGTAATTGTTCCCATGGACCACGGCGTAACACTTGGTCCAGTTAAGGGACTAGGGAATATGCAGAGCATCATTTACAAGCTGTTGCTTGGGGGTGTTGACGCGGTTGTCATCAACAGGGGCATAGCAAAAAGTGTTGATGCTGGAAACGCAGGATTAATTGTTCACTTGTCGGGAATTTCTGTTCATTGTCCTGACCCAAACAATAAGGTGCAAATCTGCTCTGTGGATGATGCTGTCCGATTGGGGGCTGATGGTGTTTCAGTGCACATTAATGTGGGTGCTAAACAGGAAGCCCAGATGCTCTCGACGTTTGGTAAGGTAGCCTGTGAATGCGACGATTACGGCATGCCACTTCTGGCTATGATGTATCCTCGAGGACCAAACATAAAAGATTCACATGCAGTGGATTTGGTTGCTCACGCTGCTCGTTTAGGCGAGGAGTTAGGAGCAGACATCGTCAAAACAAACTACACTGGCGATGTTGAATCATTCAAAGAGGTTATCAGCAGTTGCCATGTTCCAGTTATTATTGCTGGTGGACCAAAAATGGAGACAAGCAGTGATGTCCTTCAGATGGTAAAGGATTCCATAACTGCTGGAGGGGCAGGTCTTTCCATACGGACGAAACGTGTTTCAGCACGAAGACCCAGCCAAGATAGTCATGGCTCTCTCAGCTATTGTCCATTCTGAGACGTCAGTCGCTGAAGCCCTGAAGATTCTTGGTGAATCCAAATGAAGGAACTTTGGCTCGAAATAGACCATTCCCTTCCTGAAACCCCGAAAACTAAATTGCTAAAGTCTGCGGCTCAGACCTGCGATGCCGTGCTCGTTGATGTAAAGGACATAGAGAAAGCCAAAAATTCTGGAATTAAATCTGCCTCAACTTCTCCGGAGGCTGACATCACCGTTCTTTCTGTGTTTGACTCTGAGAAACTGAAGGCGTTGAAGGCAAAGGGCAGAATTGTCGCTGTGAAAATAATCATTGAAGGAAAACAGGATGAGGAGACTGCAATAGCCGCGGCTGAGCTTTCATGCGATTACGTTATTGTTGGCACTCCAGACTGGAAAATTATTCCCTTAGAAAACCTCATCGCCAAGACCAGAGGAAAAACCAAGCTGCTTGCAGAAGTCTCCAGCACAAAGAGGCGAAGGTTGCCTTGGAAACTTTGGAGCTTGGATCAGATGGTCTGAAGACAGCTAGCCTCGAAGAACTCAAACAGACAGCAGAGTTTGCCAAGAAGGACGCTATTGCGCTTGAGTTGGTTGCTGTTGAGGTTGTTGAGTTGAAGGAGATTGGAACAGGCGCCCGAGCCTGCATCGATACGTGTGACCTTATGAAGCCTGGAGAGGGTATTCTTTTGGGTTGCCAGTCTTCTGGGCTGTTTCTGGTTCAGGCTGAGGTTCATGAAAGCCCATACGTGGAAACCCGTCCCTTCCGTGTAAACGCTGGTCCTCTTTCGTTGTATGCTCTCACGTCCCCTGCTAGGACTAGATACTTGTCTGAGCTAAAGTCTGGGGAAGAAGTTTCTTATTGTTGACCGGCAAGGAAACGTCCGGTTAACTAATGTTGCCCGTGCTAAGATTGAGTGGCGACCAATGCTTCTCATCGAGGCAGAATACGGCGGC
>CAVOMX010000007.1:0-15187 GCA_963697165.1 Candidatus Bathyarchaeota archaeon | reverse complement strand
AAAATTGCACATAATTGAAATTCTGGAATAGAACCTAAATTTTGTTCAATTACAAGTGTGTAACTTGTTTCTGCTGTTGCCTTAATTATCAAATGAAATGTGCCGCTTCTCTTGTGAATGTATAATGTTCCGTTTGTTTCATTATTTTCTGGTGACTTTATTATGCTTTCAAATCATGCACTTTGTGACTCATGCGGATAAATATATGCTGATAAAAATCCTGATTGCGGTTCAAGTTCCCATCTAATTCGCCATTCAACATGATCACATGTAAAGGGGTCTGTTGTTGTAAGAGCACCTTTCCCAGAAAATCTTGTAACTTCACTCCAATTTTCTGACGCTGCAAATACAAATTGTGGTGTGGCAATTGAAAGAGAAATAGAAACAACAGCAAAACCTAGAATCAATAACTTAAAAGCTGTTCGTCTTTCCCCCATATTAATTACTCAGTAAACAACAGTTGATGAAAATTGAAAAGTTTTTTTGCCAAGAAACCTTGACAAGTTATTGATTTTGGTTTTGGGTAAAAGTTTAATTTCAAACCCACTGCTCGGAAAAACCGTAATTATCAACTGAAAAAATATTTGTAACAAAATATTGTACTTTGAAACTTAAAGGGTTATTCCATATCGGTTAGAAAGTTACCATTTGTCATAATGAACCATGTTTTCCATCGTTTTTCTTTTATTGCTTCCTATTAGCTTCGTAACCAACTTATTTCTCACTCCTTCTACAGATGGATATCCTAAGGGAGTTAATGCAACAACCTTGATTTTCTCAGGAATATCTAGAATTTGTTTCACTTTCGCCTCATCAAAACCACCGATCCAACAGGTCCCAAGACCCAGATCAGCTGCCGCTAACACCAAATGTTCCATTGAAATTGCCACATCTACGAGATAATAATCCATTCCGTTTCGAGAACCAGATTTCTTCGGATCGCCACATGCCACAATAATCGCTTTCGCATGTTTCATCCAAGAGTTGACAAGTCCGCCCGCCAATTTTGTTATCTTTTCTTTATCCCTAACCAAAATATAGCTCCAACATTGCTTGTTTGCCCAAGAAGGTGACATACGAGCGGATTCGAATATCTTAGTGAACTTCTCTTCCTCAATATCTTTATCGGTGTAACCGCGAACGCTCTTTCTTGCTGCAATGACCTCCATAAACTCCATACTAATCCACCCAATCGGATTTTATGACATACGTCATTAAATTTATACTTTACTAAATACAAACGTTCTTTGAAGCAATCTTGGAGTAACTAACACAATAATGGATTTTTGTTTGATCTTACACGTGAGTAAAATCTATTATACTAATTTAGTAGCTAGTCTTCTAGCTAATGGGATAACTAGTATGCTTGTCGGGAAAGCTACAATAAAACCAATTACCTAACCATTAATAGGTTTGAACAGTCTATTCGTTCAAGTTTGCTCTCTCTAGAGCGTTTTTTTGTTGTTTCTCTCTAACATTTTGTTTTAAGCGCTAATCATGGTGTGGCTTTTTTTGCAGCTTCCACCAGAAAAGAACATGACACACAAACCGCTAGTCAACAGCTTAGTCCTTGCCACTTTTTACGCTCCGGATAATCGTTGGCGTACAAATTTCTACTCCATGCTGTTTACAGGTTTCCAGAACAACTCTTTTTAGATTAGCATCTATCTCGGGCAGACGCCCAATATCTTGGATAAAAACATATAGGGTGTACTCAACAGCATAATTCCCAAACTTGGTAACCCAAACATAAGACTCGGGCAACCTTAAAACATCGCCCTTTTCCACTAACTTGTTCCCCGCCTCTAAAAGAGCAGTTTCAACCTGTTCTGAAGTAAGCTCAAAACCAGCTGTAATCGAACAGCCTCTCCTAACAATCGACTTTTTTCCATAATTATCTATCTCGGCCTTCAACAATTCCTGGTTTGGTATAGAAATTAATACATTGTCAAGAGTGCGCATCTTAGTGTAAATCAACTCGATGGCTTCAACATCTGCGAATTGTCCATTAAAGAATATCCGATCCCCAACCCTGAAGGGACGACTAGTCATAACAATTAAGCCAGCGATAGTGTTTCCAATCGTGTTTATAGCCGCAAAACCTATGACGGTTCCTCCAAGAACCGTTAATAGGCCAGAGACCTCACCCAACGGTATCCCAAACTGCGCCAAAATAATCGAAAAAACTGCCATAAAAATGAACCATTTCAGAACACGGTTCAATGTGTAAGCCGCATGTTGCTCAAGCTTCTTCTGGTTTTTCAGAGACTTTATCTCTCGGGTAACAAGCTTGATAACGACGTAACCCACAATGATTGTAACAAAAGAAAACACGATGTTACTTAGGTTCGTTATGCTCCACTCGCCTATTGCGTTAATGAAATCAACAGGGTTCATAGTTGAAGAAATCTCCCTTCCTGTTAATTGAAATAAAATCTTTAAAAGCATTATCACAGGCTTTAATTTAAGATACTAAAACATCCTGGTGATGTACAAATGATTGTTTACAGTTTACCCCTGCTGGCTATAGCCTTGCTGCTTATTGTGCTGATCAGCGACCGAATCATACGATACGTTCTAGTTATATCAAAAGCTCTTGGACTATCCGAAATTGCCGCAGGTTTCATTCTCCTCTCCATTATAACATCACTACCAGAGCTTTCAGTTTCCACAGTCGCCTCGCTTGCGGGCGAAGGAGGTCTCTCGGTAGGTAACGTCCTAGGATCAAACATAGCCAACCTCACCATAATCCTAGGATTGGCAGTATTAATCAGTAGAAAGGAGATCATAATTAAAGGGCAAACACAAAAAGAACTTGTACAATTCCTTTTTATCTCCTCAATAATCCCCTTGTTTATTGTCCAACGAGGAACCCTAGGACCCGTCTTAGGCATGGTACTTTTAACCCTATTCGCATTCTTCGGCGTAACAGTTTCCAGAAAAACTGAAGTCAAAATCGTCGAGGAGACTCCCAAACAACAAAAAGAGGAGAATATTGCTAATGTGGGAATCAAATTCTTGGTTGGTGTTGTGTTGATAATAATTCTCTCCAAAATTGCAGTGGATAGTTCCATAGATATTGCAAATTTTGTAGGGTTACCCACATCAATAATAGGAGCAACAATTATCGGATTCGGAACCTCCTTGCCCGAGCTGGCAACAACAATACAAGCACTAAAACAAGGACTAGTTAACATGGCTCTTGGAAATCTGCTTGGTAGCTGCATCACGAATATCACTCTTATCTTAGGAGTATCATCATTACTCTCATTTTCTGAAGTGAATGTCGTAGCCGTTCAAAGCATCATGTTCTATGTCCTGCTTTCATCATTAACCGTCTGGTACCTGGTTGGCGCAAGTGAACGTCTAACCAAAAAGTCAGCCATATTTCTGTGCATGATATTCGTAATATTTATTCTACAACAGGTGGGCGTTTCCATATTCGTTTTCTAAAAACCAAAAAAAGCAAATGTTCACTTAACTAACATTCAAAGGCGTTCATTGTCAAGTCCAGAAAAACTAAAAAAGAGACATCGTCTTCTAGGAATATGCCGAGGAAAAGGATATGATCGCTAGTCTTCAAAGTCTATTCGCAAATCCTATTCTGCTTCTGAAGATAGTTTTGACGATAATCGGCGCCTTTTTGATTGTCACCCTGTTTAACGAGATTGTTGGTAGACTTGAGAAGAAAGGCGAACTGAAGAAGGGAACACTTGTTCACCTGAAGAGGTTCTTTCAAATAGTTATCTACATTGTAGCTCTCATCATAATCCTTTCCCTTGTGGAAATAGACATCACCGCAGCTGTCGCAGGTCTCGGAGTAGGCGCATTAGTGATCGGATTTGGCTTGAAGGACATAATAGAAAACTGGGTATCAGGTGTGCTGATAATCTCTGGCAAAACTTACACTATCGGCGACGTAATCCGAGTTGGAGACTTAAGAGGAACAGTCACGGACATAGCCCTCAGAACAACCAAACTGAAGACCTACGACCGAAACGAGATTATCATTCCGAACTCTATGCTTATGAGAGAAAAAATAATCAATCTCACAGGCGGAGAACAAGAGTCAGTGGCTTCAATAATCTTCACCATAGACTATAACTCAGACGCTGAAAAAGCCAAAACCACAATCGAGAACATACTGAAAAACCATGAAGCAGTCATCTTTAACAAGAAGAAAAGAAGAGAAATAAGATTCATTTTTCGCAACCGCGAGTGGACAAACGAGATAGAGGCACTGTTTTGGATAAACAATCCATCCAACGAAGAATTCATCAAATCAAACATTTCCGAGTTAATCCAAAAAGAATTCAAAAATGAATGTATAATGCCCCCAATTCCAGCCCTGATGCGAAAAGAGTATATGACAGCACAAAAAGCGTCCAACAAACAAGAAACAGAATAACCGATCAACTATGTCCTTGATGTGCGGTTATAGTGACAGCTGGGGCACGAAAAGAACACTTGCTTTTTTCCTTTAAGTTTTCGCGTAATCATCTCGGTTTCGCATCTTGGACATTTCATACCAAAGCAATCCTCAAACCATTAATTTATGTTTTCTCTAAACAAGTCCATGAGTGAACTCAGACGCATAATATATTTGTTTCACCCCACAGCTAAATGAGAAAAAGGGACACAGTCTCAAGAAAGAAAAAAATACGAAAACAGAAACTATATCTTCGCTGGTTTTCTTCACGAAAAGAAGTAGTGTTCCAAGTAGAAAGATGAAACTTTCCCTGCATATAATCATATAACTAGAAAGGGTTGCAAATTACAAAAACTCATATTTTGAAATACTAAAGCATACGATTGTTTGTTGATGATTCTGATTGTTTCAGTAGCCAAAATCTCTCACAACAACATTAACTTGGTTAAAGTCGGAAATAAAGAGTATCATAAGCAACATATTGCGCAAAACGCGGCAGTTCCAATAACTGATTCTACGACTTCTATTGCACCTTTCAGCTTAATCGTAATCCAAAATTTTCTATTCCCCACTTTTTTATGGGGAGTAACAAGTTTATAGGAATAGAAGGGACTGAAAAGGCTGAAACACAGGAAGTGCGAAACATGATTCTCCTCAATTATTGTTGGAATCGTTTCATGTACTCATCAACAAACGCCTATGTGAGAGCCTCAGATATCCCTTCTTCCTTTCATTATTTATGAATAAATATAACAGAAATTTGTCCGTTAAAGAAATTTTTACTAAATGCATATAGTGATAACGAACAGACATCAAAACTTTGTAATATGCCATTTGTTGTTAACGCACTATTTATAAGATCCCGTCAGAATATAGAAATTAGTGCTTTAGTCAAACATCAATCAATTCTATAGTATGCGTAAACCTGCATTATGCCGTAATTGCATACGAAAAAGTTGACTGTAAATAAACAATTTAGCACATCAGGATTGATTAGTGTGAACGCTGTAACTGAAGAAATTAGGAATAGACTACCTAGGCTACTGGCTAATATTTCGGTTGCTATGGTCTTTTTTGCAACGAGCTTCATTGTTTTATGGACGCTAAGCAGCATCAGCACTGAAATCGTGTTTTTGTTACAGATCGGATTATTGATTGTTGCAGGAATTTTTGTAGTTCGAACATTGTTTGATGCCTTGGCGATAATCGACAAGGCAACGTCTCAATTTTTGAGACACTTAGGAATAAAAGAGGGAATGTCAAGACAGCGGGTCTTTAAGGACACTGCCTACGTTGTTGCTATCCTTTTGGTGGCAGCTACAATATTTCCTCTCTTTAGTAGACTACCAAATTATGGACCGTTACTGCAAGAAATCACCACATATGTAACCTTGGGATTAATTCTCTTTTTCGTGTACGATATCGGACGAAACTTCTATAGGATATCCGAAAAAAAGGCTAACTCGGTTGCAAACCGAATTTCAAACTCAATTAGCAATGGTGAAAAGAAATGAAAATGGAAAATAGTATTTGTACAATCGACCAACTCAAAGAGTTCATTAATTTATCACCAAAAGAAGAAAAAAAGCTAAAACAAATTACCCAAAAGCATCCAATGCTTGTAACCCCATATTATATGGGATTGATAGATTGGGAAGACCCTAAGGACCCCATAAGAAAGATGGCAATTCCATCAATGGAGGAATTTAACCTTCAAGGCTCCTATGACACAAGTGGTGAAGCAGAAAACACCAAAATGTCTGGGCTTCAATACAAATACGAAGAGACAGCCTTGATATTAGCCACAAACAAATGTGCAATGTATTGCAGGCACTGCTTCAGAAAGAGGCTTGTTGGCTTACATACCGAGGAGATAATTGAGCGTTTCGAAGATGCGGCAGCTTACATAAAGCAACATGAACACATAAACAACGTTTTGATATCTGGTGGTGACCCTCTTGTGCTAAAAAACGAAGTTATCGAACAGCTTCTTTCGATTATATCAGACATTTCACAAATAACGTTCATACGTTTTGGCAGCAGAGCACCAGTTACTTTTCCGGAAAGGTTCGAAGACGATGAGTTGTTACGTATTTTTTCAAGGTATTCGCGTCCAGATCGACGAATATATGTTGTTACCCAGTTTAACCATCCAAATGAAATAACCAAGCAATCCATCAAAGCTGTAGATAACCTGATAAAATCAGGCGTTATCGTGAACAATCAAACAGTGTTGCTGAAAGGCGTCAACGATAACCCTATGACGCTAGTCAATTTACAGAACAGTCTAGTAAGTATCGGTGTCAATCCATACTACGTTTTTCAATGCAGACCCGTCAAGAGAGTTAAAAGCAATTTTCAAGTGCCCCTATATAGAAGCATAGAGATTATTGAAGAAACAAAGAAACACTGTAACGGTTACAGTAAGCGGTTCAGGTTTATCATGTCTCACAGAACTGGAAAGATAGAAATATTGGGCATTTTCAACGATGAGATATACTTCAAGTATCATCAAGCAAAAAACAGGAACAAAATAGGAAAAATATTCAAAAGACCAATTGATAAAAAGACTGGCTGGCTAGAGGATATCAACTCAACTTCGGTGCGTGTGCTGGATGCTGCTCCCTATCTTTTGTAGTATTCATCTTCTATAACCGCATATATCTCTAGGGCCTTCACGGGACCATCTGTCACCCGTGCTGTGTGCCGAGTTTTGGCGGGAACAAACATGCTGTCTTTTGGTTTCATAATAATTTTGTTGTCTTCAAACATGAATTCCATCTCCCCCTCCAGAACGATGAGAAGATGTTCTACTGGATGTGTGTGGAAAGGAATCTTCACGTCTTGGTTTTTAAGTTCAAAGTAGTTCAGTGTCAACTCGTTTCCGTGGATAAGCCTCACGATGACGTCTTTGTATAGTTCCTTTGATGATAAAAAATCCAATTGAAAAGTCAACATAAAACTCACCATAAAACGTTTCTGATATTCTAAAGAATCAACCAAGTTTATGTAAGTTGTGTCCCTGCGTGTAGACGGCAATTTCAAGGTTTATCATTTTTGATGTTGTTTTCTGTTAGTTTGTAGCTTATTTTTGGAAAGGTTTATCTTGTCTGAAGATTGGTTTTCCCATACACAACGCATATGCTTAGAAACGTGACCTTAATGATATATGACAATTGTAACCGCCCTGTTCTCAACTTGAGAATTTCTGTCACCCAAAAATGTGACAAACATTGCCCCTACTGTCACAGGGAGGGCGAAAGCAACCCATCAGCACTCATGACCGTAGAAGAGATTGTCCGCATAGTTCGGATAGGCATAAGCCTCGGAATCTCCCGAGTTAAACTAACTGGAGGAGAACCCCTACTTCGAAAGGAAATCGTCGAGATTGTTCGGGGTATCGCTGGACTAGAGGGCTTAAAAGACATATCCATGACCACTAATGGCACTCACCTGAAAGGCTTGGCTAAAGACCTGAAAGCAGGGGGATTAGGACGAGTGAACGTGAGCCTCCCCACACTAGACCCCGACGTGTATAATGATGTCATGGGAGGCAACTTGCAAGATGCCCTTGACGGAGTCAGAGCCGCGGTAGAGGCTGGATTGCATCCTGTGAAACTGAATATGCTGGTGCTCAAGAACGTGAATGACGGCGAAATAGAAAAGATGATCCAGTTTACGGCGCAGACTGGGACAATCTTGCAGATGATTGAACTGGAGCCGATTAATCTCGGCAAAGCATACTATGAGCGTCACCATCTTGGTTTGGATGAGATTGAGCAGACGTTAAAGAAGTTGGCGTCGGAGACGAGAGTCCGAAAATATATGCAGAACAGACGGGTTTACATTCTCCCAAAAGGGAAGGTTGAACTCATTCGTCCAATCGAAAACACTGAGTTTTGTGCTAATTGTACCCGCATTCGCGTTACAAGCGACGGAAAGGTGAAGCCTTGCCTCATGAGAACAGACAATCTAGTGGATCTTCTCACGCCCATGCGGAACGGAGCCGATGACAAAAAATTGAAAGAAATTTTCATTGAAGCAGTCAAAAGGCGTGAACCATACTACAAGGAAACCAAGACATTTTAAGACACCAAAATTTATTGTTTTAACTAACGTGTTGTTGACCCGAAAGCCTTTAGAAGTGTTGATGCCTCTAAAAAAGATACAATACACGCCTGAAACGTAAGGAAGGACAAGTAATTTGATTCCAGAAGAACCTTCACATTCAAGTTCCAACAAGTGGGCTTACGCCTTTGCAGCAATCCTAATCCTACTTATCGTTAACACTGGCGTATTCGCAGTAGCTTTCTTGGACCTCCAGAACCAACTGGAAACAATGGACACAAGTCTCAGTGAACAGAATAACAAAATCCAAGACCTGCAGAACCAGCTTGAAATTATTGATGCAATCAATCAGACGGGGCTGATGCCTTGGCCTACGATTTACAATCAACTAATTGATTCTGTTGTTCTCGTACAAACCGACCTTGGTTTAGGTTCAGGTTTCGTGTATGACATGAAAGGTCACATCGTAACTAACCATCACGTAATCGCGGGCTCCAACACAATACAGGTTACCTTCTTGGACGGTAACATTACCTCAGCCACTGTAGTTGGTATGGACATCTACAGTGACCTAGCGATCATTAAGGTTAATCCAGAAGTCACAACCTTGACTCCTGTGGTTCTTGGTAGTTCCTCTGAGTTAACTGTAGGAGCGCCTGTTGCAGCTATGGGTAACCCCTTTGGTCTAAGTGACACACTAACCGTGGGAATTGTTTCTTCTCTGGAGAGAACCATGGAAGCTACTGGAGGATACGTTATTATAGACATAATCCAGATAGACGCAGCTGTGAACCCCGGGAACTCGGGCGGTCCCTTAGTTAATCTAAAAGGTCAGGTTGTGGGCGTGAACACCGCTATTGAATCATCGACTGGCTCATTCTTAGGGATAGGCTTTGCTATTCCCTCTGACACGGTTAAACGGGAAATTGATGAGCTGATAGCAAATGGAGACTACAAGCATCCTTGGTTAGGCATCACAGCATGGGAAGTAAACATAGCAATTGCTGAGGCTATTGGTCTAGACAAGCCTCAAGGCATTCTCATAGCGGAAGTAACCTCTGGTAGTCCAGCAGAGCTGTCGGGGCTAAGAGGCGGAGATGAGACTAGAGTTGTGGATGGGAGAGAGATTACACTAGGTGGAGACGTAATTACAGAAGTTGCTGGTCTACCCGTGAGAACAACAGCTGACATTATAGTTTACATGGAACGAAACGTTAGCCCCGGAGATACTGCAGAATTAGGAATCATCAGAGACGGGAAAGAACTTAGCTTAACGGTAACTGTGGGAGAAAGACCCCTGCCATAAACACATTGTTGGATCAGTCAAAAAGAGAAAATATGCAACAAAAACTAGTTGCTATCACTTATTTCAGAATGTTTTTTGCTGAGGGTTTTTTCCCTCTTTCAGGCATTGAGGGCATACGCATTGAAATGGAAGATTTTTGGTTGCACAGAAATCTGCATACTTGCACTCAGAACAGGGAAAATCCTTGTTGCATATAGAACAATTTTGGAGGAACAAGACTTCATCATTTAGAATGCTAGAGAGTGTATCTAGGAGTTCTTCGATGTTGCCAAAATGGCTTATGCTATAACTGCCTTTATCTCGATTGTATTCCAGGCCAATTCTCATTAATCGAATAAATTTTTCTTTCTCAACTCGGGGAATTACAAACGCTTTCTTGTTTAGAATAACCACTTTCATCATCCAATTAGAATTTGTCCATCTTAATGAGATAATCTACATCATCAGGCTCCAGCTTGAGCCAAGAAATTATTGGACTTGACTTTTGTTTCTCCAATATTATCTTAACAAACGGAATAATATCCATTTTAGCTGTACTTCGCGAAACATGACATTTTAGAGCTATTTTTGCGCAAATATTCTCCAATTTCATTCTCTTGCCTTTTGTCCAAAAAAGCTTCATTATCCTAATCGGCGGGGATATGAAATCGAAAGGTTTAAACGATTTCGGGGAGACCGTCGCAGCCTCAGCAAGAAGATTAAAAAAATACCTTAAAAGATGCCAGTTCTCAGTTCCTACTCTACCTCTGAAAACATCTGCTCTCGAAACCATATCATATGCAATAGCCAAATCCTCTGAGTCAAGGTATCGAAGCGGAAGATTGTCACTAACTGAAAGCAGAAAATCGTCATAATTGACGTTTGAATGATTAAGCACCATTGCTGCTTCTCCAAATGATTCCGCCGAAAACACTCTCTTAAGCGTCTCATACATGCCTATATCCTTGTTTCGAGCACTCAGAAACATGGTGTCTTGGAGTCTCAATAATTGTTTTCCTTCTGCTATGCTCTGCAAATCATTTATTGCAGATCGCATGTCGCCTAGACTATTCTGAGCAATTCTCTCAAGAGCTTCAAATTCTGCTTCGACGTTTTCATTAACACAAATTCTTCTTAACGTAGTGATTATTA
The DNA here is from genome assembly GCA_963697165.1 of Candidatus Bathyarchaeota archaeon. Taxonomy (GTDB): domain Archaea; phylum Thermoproteota; class Bathyarchaeia; order Bathyarchaeales; family Bathyarchaeaceae; genus Bathyarchaeum. The sequence continues at coordinate 4,253 of CAVOMX010000007.1, read as the reverse complement.
GAGGTATGCGTACCTGTTGAAATCTTATCAACTGACAAACTTTTTTCAAAGGTCTAAGTTTTTTCAGATCAGAGTCGTTGGCAGCCATTACAACGGGAATAAGCGACTCTTTTATGATTTTGATTATGGCGCCTATTCCTCCCCTATCCTGTTGGCCAAAAACGCCGTCAACTTCATCTAAAAACAGTATATTGCCTTTGCTTTCGGTAGAGAATTTGTCCAAAGCAGCAAAAGAAGTAGCTGGTTTGCCTACTTTGTTAATTGCTTTTTCTGTTCGTGTATCACTTGCGTTCATTTCAATAATTGAAAAGTTAAACTGATTTGAGGCGGCATTCACCAAAGCCGTTTTTCCTACTCCTGCCGGTCCATAAAGCAATACTGCCTTTTTTCGTCGGGATTTATTCTGTAGCCAATTGATGAACGCAGTTTTTGCTAGTTCGTTACCTACTACGTCTGCTATCTTTTTTGGGCGATACTTTTCAACCCATAAAAGATCATTCTTCAATTACGTTCCCCTTTTTATTTTCCAAACTTTGAGAATTGAGCCAGTAATGCACTTAATTGAATATCGCTGTTTGCGCCTTGTGTAAGGCGAAAATCATATTCCCCAATGATGTTGGTTAGTTCAGCCTTTTGGTTGTCAGTTAAATGTGGAACTTTGAGTAGTTCTCTTTGCATCTGGCGGACTATTTCTGAGCCAGAAAAACCATATTGTCCAATTAGGTCATACATCATCTTTCTTGCTTCTATGAAATTGCCACTGAGTGCTTTGTTAAGCATCAACTGCACCTGTCTTGGGCTAGCTTCACCGAATACTTGAAGAACCGTTTGTTCATCTATGACGCCTGTTTGATATGCGGCGGTGGTTTGTAATGCATTTATTGCATGTCTGAGATCTCCCTCAGAGTATTCCACAATTCTTTCTGCTGCTTCGTCTAATAATCGCAGATTTTCGTTCTGGGCGATTTTCTTGAGATGTTCTATCATTGCGGTCTTATCTAGTTTTGAGAAACGGAATATGGCACAACGACTTTGAATCGGTTCAATAATCTTACTGGAATAATTACATATTAGAATGAATCTGCTGGTTCGAGAACTGGTTTCCATTATTCGTCTGAGTGCTGTTTGAGCAGGTCCCGTCATTTGATCGCTTTCATCTAAAATTATGAGCGAATAAGGGACATCTCCAAAACCTGTTCGGCTATAACGCGAGAAATCTTTAATCCTGTCCCTTACCGTGTTGATCCCTCTTTCATCAGATGCATTGAGCTCCAACGTGAAGGACTTCCAATTATCTCCAAATAATTCACGTGCAATACATAAGGCAATCGTTGTTTTTCCGGTGCCGGGTATTCCCGCTAAAAGTAGATGTGGCATGGAATGTGGATTTTTAAGAAAAGCTTGTAGGCTCTCTACAATATGGTTCAAGTCCACAATATCGTTTAGTGTTCTTGGTCGATATTTTTCAACCCACATAACTTCATCATTAAGTTTCATAAATAATGCTCCAGTAACCGTGTGACAAGTAACGTGTTAAGTTGCACTAATTTGTTTTTCGATGCTCTCGTGATATTTATCCCTTTTTTATAAAAACATAAAATAGCCCACGATTGAGTGGGTAGCAGACTCAGATAAGAGAATTCCGTTTTTCCTGTCATACAATAAGCTTATCAAAATTTTAGAAAGTTGGTAGAGGTGGCCATACTAGACTTTCTCCAATTTGGTAATTCACTCTTTCGATGCCGGGAATTTCTGAAATTGCTTGTTTAATATCCATTAGTTCCGAGGTGGTTGAAAAAGGACTAAGAACATCAATGTCGTATGGACCAAGTAGTCGCATGGCAACGATTACATTCGGAATCTGGATTAATTGGCTAAAAACTTCTGACACCCAATTTTTGTTTGAAACCTTAATCAAGGAACTTACATGCCCTGCATAGCCAAGTTTCTCAAAATTTAATGATAGCGTGGAATACCAAATCCAATCTCTCTTTAATTTTTCATATCTTAAAATTGCTGTTTTAGTTGAAATTCCCAGTTGCTTGGCGATAGTTCTAAAGGTTGTCCGAGCATTTAATGACAGAACTCTCATTATTGTCTGGTCGATTAAATCAAACTTAGGATCTTTTGTCTTAAGCTTTTTGTTGTATTGTATTTTTTCCTTTCTGTTTTTGAATAAATTTTGAACTGATCTTGATATCTTTGATAACCCCTGATTCGTCGTTATTTGTTGCTGCCGGGAATGGTCTGATCACAAGGTTTGTTGGATATGCCATTTCTTCAATATTAGTCCAAATCATCACATCAACGTTATTTATATACTGATTTTTCTTTAAAGCATCAACAAAATCCGGCAAACCATCTATGCTTTTAAGCATCACTAAACAGCGGATATTATATGTACCTATTTCAACAAAGTTTTGTGATAATTTTGATTCTTCTTCTAAGGTTTTCAAGACATATTTTTCCTTTCCAGGTTGCGTGATGATTCCAATCCAGGCGAAGCACTCGAACCCTCTGCTCTTTGGATGAAAACCCATTACTTCGCTAACTATCACGCCCTCTTTTCGTAATTGTTCGTATCTTCTTCTCACTTTATCAATTGACGTTTCACATGTTTCTGCTATTTGGGAGTAGCTTGTACGTAGATCAGCCTGCAAAATCTTCAAAATCTTCACGTCGGTCTCATCTATTTCTGGCCGACCATTCAATTCAACAATCCCCCTCTACTGTTCATTAGAATATGTTCTTTTGTTCAAGTTACGCTTTTTTTTTTACTTATTATGTGATACTTCAGGGAATACTTGCGCTTAATTTAATTACAGTGCAGGTGGGGTAATGTTAATTGTGAATCTAAAAAATGAGAGAATCATAATCCAATGTGGAGAGTTGCATTAGAGCTTCTTGGGTTTGCCTGATTCCTTTTTTACTTTCACTGTTCTCTCCCCTCAGTAGGATGTCGTTACGTCGAGGATTTTAAATGATACCTACTCATCAAGAGACACGGATTCACAATGGCAACCTTAACTAAAGCAGTTGAAAACTGTAAAAATCCATGGAATGTAAAATGCAAAAATATCAGACATTGAAGTCTACATCTACTACAGAAACAAGCACCTCCCCATATGCAGAAAATGCTGGACCAAAATCGCGGAAAATGACATTGAATGGTAAAAAATTTGCCTGTTCTCTGGTGAACATTTAACTTAAAGTACGTTTTTTGTGTCTCGGAGCGGTCTCATTTAGGAATTGAGCTATTCTTTCACACTTATAGCATCAACAGGACAGCTTGACCTATACATTCTAAACCCGCTGAACATCTGCACGGATTTACGGCAATAGGTTGCTCCTCGAACCACTCTAAAACACCAAAAACACACACTTCAATACATTTTCTGCACCAGATACACCTGCTGTAATCAAACTTCACTTACACAACCATCAATCACAACCCCTTAACACAACCAAAAATGCACTCAACTTATTACCACCCCGCGTTGATTCATCGACGAGTCTTGGAAAAGCTTCGTTTTGTTTGGGATGAGCATGAGTATAGAAGGTTTATTGGGGTTCATGATCAGTTGTTTTTGTTTCGCGCCTAACAGCTTGGCTTTAGGGTCTTTTTGCATGGAGACGTTTTGTGTGACCATTTGCCTGAGTGGTCACTACAAAAGCTGGAGGATACCAAACTCTGCGCATAAGTCCATACTCTCCCAACCCATTTATTTTTTTTTATCTTTCAATCGATTTCGCGCCAAGTATAGCCACAACTGGTGCATCGAAAGAATATTGCTTGTGAATTGTCTTTAGATCCTAAATCAAAGGTCCATGTTTCTGCTTTTTTCCCTTACATTTAAAGCATTTAGAATCTACTGTTGGAAGAGTTTTCAATTTTTGTAATTTTTTATCAATTACCATAATAGCTTCTGTATGATCATTTTTTGGATAGTTAAATAAATATTTTCCCATTCTTATGTAAGTTAATTTCCTATTAAAGAAAATTTCAATTAAGTTAACAGAAATAAATTTTTTTAAAAGTTTTATTTGGAATATCAAAATAAGGATAACCGGGTGAAATATTCATTGTCTGAAAATTACAATGAAAATTTGACATACAACAAATTTCTGTCAAATTCGCAAACGAATTAATAGTAGATATTTTTGTGAAAATATAGAAAACAGATAATAATTTCAGTTGATTATCAATTCGTTGATGGGTGCGTATTCCTAATCGATATTAGGTTAAAATGATA
>CAVOMX010000006.1:0-69714 GCA_963697165.1 Candidatus Bathyarchaeota archaeon | reverse complement strand
AGACGAACAGCCAAATTTTCTTTTAGAACGGCTATCACTCTATCTATCTCTTGATGAATAAGTCTTAAAACGCCTGCAACGGCGATGTACTTTCAGTATATTTGAGTTGAAAAGGGCCATTTCTACAGAGTCTAAAAATTCCCTTCGTGCCCCAATCAACGGATCGCCAAGAGTAATTATGTAACCTACACCTTGCTTTTCAAGGTCGGGTATCATTCGTTTAGCGACGGCATCTGACATCACAACCGTATTTATTGAATTTTGAATCGCCGTCTCCCTGGCAAAAGTAGGTCCAGCAACTGAAGGATTCGGGGAGATTATAACAAGAAGATCAGGAGTAAATTCGAGAATTTTTGGGAAAGCATCTTCAACATCTTCTAAACCCATTTTAGCACCAGTAGTTACTGTACGAACTATAATGTCTTTGCGCTGCGCGAGTTCATCAAGAAGTAGTTCAAATATAGGAGCGGTACCAACGTTGCCACATTTGAAAACGCCGATTTTTATTTTTTGAATCGAGGTCTCCATGCAATCACCTGATTTATTACATAGTGTCATGTAATAATGGAGCTTATATAATTTAGTGAAAAAGGGCGTAATTTCTAGCGATTTTGTATATATAGTATTAATCATTACATACAATATATCGAAAAAGTATATATTTTTTTAGAGTGACAGCATATCACGGAAAAATTAATAAAAAAATTGGTGAGAAAAATGGAGTCATTGGAACTGAAACAATTAAAAGACAAAAAATTAACAGTTCTATTAGTTGAAAAAGAATATAATGAACCCTTCGGGTTGATAGAACCTACCAACAAACCTCACAATGAACTGAGTGCACTTCAGAAACCATCTATTGCTTTCACTGGTTTTCTGGAAAAATTGATCAAAAAGGTTAAACCAAATTTTGCTACAGATGAGCTGGGCATGCGTTCAATTGAAGAGTTTAACGATAACAATAATCTATTACCAGTCTTTAGTAAAAATAACATTTCTTTATTCCCAGCTGATATCGAAGAAAATGCTAAATCATATATAGCTCAACAATTAGATGAAAAGAAACAACTTAGAGATCAAATCATTAAAGAATTGAATGCTCGTTTTACGAAAAAAGAAAAACAATCTGAGTCCCGTATTGAAGAAGAATACATGATTGCATATGGCCAATATCTGCAGAGTGAACTAGAAAAACAAGAAAATGAAGTAAATTTCTCTGTAAGAGAAAGATGGATTGTTATGAAAATTTTAGAGACAGCAAGAAACATAAATTCAAACAAAGAATTGATGTCTATTCACATTAGTAGCCCTGAACATTCAAAAGGAATAGCAAAACTATTAGAAAAATTAAACGTCACAGTTGAAACAATAACAGTTTCAAAGGAAGTGAATTTACCCTTCCAAGATGCGTCACAAATGAAAAGCATAGATGAACTAGTACAGGCTATGCAAATTAAAGTAAAACCAACACTTAAAAAAGAGTCAATAGAATTACCTTACCTGTTGTTTTTCCTAGATTCAGACAAAATAGCCAGCCCATTCGACGTTTGCATGGCATATGACGCAGGATATGATGCAGTAATACCATACGAAAACGTTAACTCAAAAGACGCCAAAACTATAGTTGAAGATGCAGTTTTTTCAAGAGGTCCAAAAGGAGTAAAACGAACCACCTTTTTCGTTGGAGGAAAAGACATTGATCAAGCAGAAGAAACCGCAAATGTAATAACAAAAGCAATGTTTGCCCCATTCAACGCAAGTGTCGTAATAGATCCAGCGGGTGCATATACAACTGCAGCAGCAGCGGTTGCCAAAGTAGAAGAAGCAATATCTTCTAATAACCTTGGAAATCTAGGCAATAAAACTTGTGCAGTTTTCGGCACAGGTTCTGTAGGAAGAATAATCTCTGTCTTGTTAGCAAAACTTGGGTCTGATGTTACGATTGCGAGCTTGAATCCCAATAGACAAAATGGCGATGAATATGCAGCAGAACTTGCAGAAAAAATAAACACAAAATATGGAGTAAACGTTAAAGGATTTTTCGCGCCTAACGCTGAGAAAAAATTTGAGCTCTTCGAAAAAGCTGAAGTAATATTCTGTGCAGGAACCCGTGGAATTCAAATCATAGATAAAGATATGCTACAAAAAGTAAGGCTTCTAAAAGTTTTAGCAGACATAAACGCCATTCCACCACTTGGAGTTGAAGGCATAAAACCGCACGATGATATGCGCGAAATCGCGCAAGGAATTTATGGAATTGGTGCATTAGCGATAGGACAACTCAAACATGAAACAGAAATTGAAATGCTAAAAGAAGTTCGAAGAACAGGAAAAGGCCAATATAACTACAACTTCGCGATGGAACTAGCTAGAAAACTACAACAGAAAACAATAAAATCAAGTGCACTAGAGTTAGTCCTCAACTTCCCCAATAAAAAATAAATGAATCGAATTAGCCCCCAACTGGGGGCTATAAACCTCTATTTTGGGCTAAAGGAACGATCGATAGTAGTTACTGCAATCTTAATTCCATATTCTGCAATACTCTTTATGTTCTCGCGTATTGAACAGGTAGAACAGAGAATAACAGGATTCTTTTTTTCATGTAAAAAAGCCCATGTGGCAATTTCTTGATCTGATTTCACTACAATTTTTCCGCGTTCAATCAATTCCTCAGCTTTGCCAACAGTGTTTGAAAAATAAGCTTTGAACGCTTGAGTATAGAGTTCGTGTGCGTTTTTGCCAGCATGTTGCATTAATTCTATTAGTTGATCAGAGATTTTTAGTTGTTGTTGACTTAACATTACTATGTGCTTGGCTATGTCACTAGTGCTGTTAGCAACTTGTTTAATACGATAAACAAGCATCTGATAGTCAAAGCAGTCAGTCATCTCTAAATCCAAGCTATTTGCAAATGCCGGCTCTAATGCTGCTCTTCGGAGTGTTCTGAGAATAAAATAAGAGAAATGGTTGACATCATCTTCTAATTGAAATGCTGTTTTTGCCAAATCGGGGTCTTGAGTTTCCAGGGAAGATAAAACCTCTTGAAGCATCGAATTAGAAAGTATATGCATCCGTTGTATACCAGAAGGTACAGAGGCCTTTGTTTCGTCCATAAGACTTACAATATGCATGGTCTTGGCATCGCATTCCATAATTCGCATATAAAGCCTCTGAACTATGTTACGTATTGCCTTCTGTTGAAAAACTGGAAAGATACCCTTTGAAAAAAGTATTACGCTTGTATATCCATTTAAATAAATTGAAATTATGTTTCTCTTAATTGTGCTAGCTTTTTCATTTGGATCTATATGTAACGATGTTTCTTTCGCACCTTTTTTACTTCCCATCCCAGGAAAAATTGCTAGGGAACGATCACGTTGAATGGCTAAGGAAACAACGTCACCTTGCTTTAATTCGTTCAGCTTCGTCCAATGTTTAGGTAGAGAAACAACTAATGAGGACCTTCCAAGAGACATGATTTTGCGTTGATCCATACTTCACCACTACTGTTCAGATACAATTAGAGGGTATATATAATATTACTACATATATACGCAGATAACCTAAAGCAATTCAGAAAACCTTATTCCCAATTTTTTGAAGTCATTATTCAGAATCAATATTTTTGGTTCATAGACTTTTTCTATTAAATATAAAAAAGATATAAAAGATGAACAATGAGGCTGTCAAACAAGATATTCCTGATGTGGCTCGCGATTATGTGGGTAGTCTTTTCTGTCTGGCTATTTGTGGTGACCCAATTTCCGCTAAACTTCGGTGTTGTAGGACTGGAGTCTACTCGCAGGCGTGGCTCTGATGTGGACAATGCTATGGTATAGAGACATCTAAAATAACTCAATAGGTGCCGTCAGAGTAACTCTGAGATTTCATCCTGAAGCGTCAAGCTAATGCCTTTTCGTCATCCGGCGAAGTAATTAATACTCAACCAGAAATAAATGTGTATACCAAGTTAACAGAAAACATCAAAAAATTCTGTGTTTTAGTGCAATAAAAGTTAAGCTTGACAATCGAAAAACTGAAATCAGTGTATAGATATTTAGTTAATTGGGGAGGTGAAGTTATGTCTGTTGTAAAAATTATCGAGTTGATAGGTAGTTCTCACAATTGGCTGGAGCGAAGCTGCACAAAATGCTGTCACAGAAGCAGCTAAGACCATAAAGAACATCAAAGGAATCCATGTAAAGCGATGTACTGCTAAGGTTAAAAATAACAAAATTGTGGAATACAACGCTGATGTAAAAATTTCTTTCATTGTAGAAAGAGAGAAAAGCCAATAGCGTGACAGCTGTTCTATCAAGTTAAGGGATAGCAGAAAGCTAGTTGGTTTCCTTGAACACGCGAACAACTTTGTGTTGAAGCAGATATGCAATAAATATAATGCTGACGAAAATTTCGCCGAACGCGGCACTCTTCGGAACCCCAGCTATCAGTTGCAAATTCAAAACGGTAGAAACATCTACTACAATAACGAAAAGGGACAAAATTATGGTGCCTAACCAGCCTGATTTTTTGCCGGTCCAAAGACCATACACGAAAATCATGCTAAAAATGCCATAGAGAAACGTGTAAATGTTATAGACAAGTACTCCAGAAACTGCGTATATGAGAAAAAAACCGATAATAGCGTGAACAATCCCCCCTAAAAACTGTACAATAACCAAAACAAGAACACCTAGATATTTTCCCTTGAAGGAGGCAGGATATTTGAATTCGCTCAATTCACCACTTTCTTTGTTCAAGTATAACTTTTAAAGCAACAATAAATATAAGATTTGTAACAAACCCGCCATGGTAACGATTAAGTTTTGAAAATCATGAAACGTCAGGGAAGTGAAAAGCCATCAAAACAAAAACAGAAGATGAATGGAAGGAACTTCTTTCTCCAGAAGAATATCATGTGCTTAGAGAAAAAGGAACCGAACCTGCCTTCACCGGAAAGTATCTAAAGAACAAGAAAAAAGGCATTTATGTATGCGGTGGCTGCGGAAACGAACTTTTTAGTTCAGACACAAAATTTGATTCGGGAACAGGCTGGCCCAGTTTTTGGGGTACAGTATCGAAGGACAATATCGAAGAAAAAAGAGATAACCGTTTTGGAATGCATAGAATCGAGGTGACCTGCAAAAAATGTGGCGGACACCTTGGACACATCTTCGACGACAGCCCAACGCCTACTGGTCAACGTTTCTGTATCAACTCGATATCCCTAAATTTTAAGGAACAGAAAGAATGATTTTCAGCATCTATAGAACAAAATTGTTATTTTATTGCTAATGGAAATAAGGGTATTCTCTGTAGGACGTTACCTCATGTTCGGTAGGACTTAACCACTATGATAACCTCCTCAAAAGAACAACTAAAATTACTCATTTCCAGAATAGATCGCCCGTTTCTTCTACAGACTGCCCTCGTTCTTGCAGCTTTCATTGTTCCACTGCTAACCATTTATATCATAGACGCTGACTCCTTCAATTACCTGTGGAAGGGCAGAGCGCCGTACCTTCTCTTTCTCTGGCTATTCTCCTTAGAGGTAGCCCTCGGATGGAAAAAACTCAAAACAGAACACCCAAAGGTCTGGACCAAAAAAACAGTGTTAGCAGCAGTAACTTTGCTTCTGCCTACAATATACGCGGTTGGACTTAACTTTGGTTTACAGTCGGGAATAATTGAACTGGGAAGAGCCGTTGGTGTACCCATTATAGATGGAGATACATGGTATTTGACTCATTCTTGGCCTTTCTCCCTTGAGTATATTCTCTTTGCAGTATTTTTTGTGGCATCAATTTGGCTTCTGTATGGAGGTCAGGGACTGAAGATATTCTCTGTCTCCTCCTTTTTTATAGGAGGCGTAGGAATCTTTTACATGATTGACACATTCTATCCCAATGGCACATTCACTGTTTTGCAGTCCCTTGTTCCCATTACAGCATCAGGAGCAGAGTTTATCCTGAATCTGTTGGGCTACGCGACTCGTACATTCTCGGGAATCGACAACACTCTGGGTCTCTATGCATCTAACGGAATCAATAGCTATTCAGCTTATGTGGCATGGTCTTGTGCTGGAAGCCACAGCCTCTTCCTGTATTCGTTTATGATTATGTTGTTCCTCAGGGGTACCAGCATATCCCGTATCAGAAAAATAATTTACGTTATCGTAGGAGCAGCTGGAACATTTTTCGTCAACATCCTCAGAATAGTAACGATTTATGTATTAGGAATTCATGGTGGAGACTCACCAGCTAAATTGTTTCACGAGTTTTATGGAGAATTCTTTTTCATTGCCTGGATGTTTGCCTACCTATCTATCATATACCTCTTTGAAACACGTTTTATCAATAAAATCTCCGACAAACCAAAGCGCCTCAAAACACCTATTGACACATTACAGATTAGTTAACATAACAGTACAATTAAACCAACACCGCAACAACTAAAAGTATAAATAAAGATGAGAACTTCTCAAATCACGCTCAGATAATTCCCAGAGTGGAAGAAGATAGAGTTAATGGAGTAAAAGATAATGGCATCTCTTGAAGTTATTAAAAAAGAAGATAACGATTTCATTGTAAAAGTACCCGGAAAACAAGACCCAGTAAGAATAGAGGATACATTCGCTGAAATGTTCCCCATAGTGGAGACATCTCCCGCAAAAATTCCCTTTTTTTAATTTGCTGAATTTTATTATCTCTGATTAAGCCTACTTTTTAAGAGGATTAATAATCACCGCTGTCCCGTAGGCAGAAAATATTGTGACTGTTCCGTTTAGTATATCGCTTGTTTCAAAATCTGTGCGAACAACTGCATTTGCACCTACACTTTTGGCGTTCTCGATCAATCTTTCCATTGACTCGTTTCTAGCTTTTTCTACCTCAGAACTATAGGCAGTAACTTCTCCGCCAAACATTCCTTCAAATCCAGCAATAATTTTTCCTTGCTTGAAATGAGATAATTTTAGGCAAATGGTTTAAAAAAGAGAAGTCTTGCTTTTCACCTAATTTTCGTATTTGAATTTTAATCGGTTTAGGTAGGGCATACTAGCATAAAATATGTAGGTTTCAACATGCCTTCTGGAACATAATTCCCGTAGTTTTGTTGCGGAATAATATATAACTAATTAGTCCTATTCCCAATAGAATTGCACCAACCGAAAACAAAACAATTTCAAGCGATCTATATTCTTGGCTTGGATCATTGAACATTAGAAAAAATCCTGCTATTATTATAAAATTACCCAGAATTTCGCCAACATAACCTAAGACCTTCAAATATACTGTTTTCATATTTGCTATCTTTAATTTTAAATTCTTAAATATTTTTGGGATTACATTTTAATCTTTGAAAAAAGAAGTTTTGCAGGAAAGCCCGGGGCGACGTCACAATCTTTGCTGTGAATATTCTTGTAAACCTTAATTTCTTGTCAATAAAACCGGACATATAGCTTCTTTACTAACTCCTTCACTAACACTCCCTAAGAATATTTTTTTTATCAAACCCTGACCTCTAGAACCCATTACAACTAAATCGAATTTTCCTTCCTTAATCGTATTCAGTATCTCTTCTACAACTTTACCTTCTTTCAGTATTGTATTTACTGAAACTCCTTCAGCAATAACTGTATTTTTACTTGTATCTAAAAGTGCATTACAAATCTTTGGGATGTCTTTGTCAGTAACTTCGTCTAAGTTACATTTGACTCTAAGTTTTCCAGTAATCCCAGATCTACAATACTCTTTACGAGATGAAACAACATGCACTAAAGAAAGACTACTATTAAATTTCTTAGCTATCTCAATCGCTACTTTCTTAAATTTCTTAGCTATCTCAATCGCTACTTTCAAAGAAGTTTCTGCATATTTGGAACAATCTAAAGGAACAAGTATCTTATTAAACATAGATCTTCAATCCTTGGCAATTATGGAATGTATATCTAGAAAGATAAATATTAACCCTTGAAAAAAGGGGAGTTTTGCGAAATGGACGGGGTGATATCACCCTCCTTAAGAGAACAGCCATTCCATGAAGAGACTGGTTAGTTAAATATACATTTACCATTCTTATGAGCTATTACTGGACATTTTCTTAACTGTTTTTTTCCTTTTCTTATCTATGATATAATAAAATCCAGAAACAAAAGACACACCGCTTAGAATAAAACAAGTAAGTGCAAGAATTTCAGAAATACTAATTCCAACAATACCAATAAATATCATACTTAATCCAAACAAAAAACAATAGATGATCATTGCAGAATGATGATGTTTATGATTTTTGTTAAAAAACCAAATAAGAAACGTCATTCTTTCTTCCCCACCTTTCAACTATAAACATGTAATAAAAAGAATATTTATCTACTTTGACTAAGCTGGTTGTCAGTCAGTTTAGTTAGTTAAATATACATTTAGCATTCTTATGTTAGTAAATTGCCTATTCCAAAAAAAGGGGGGGTTTTGCAAAAAACCAAGTGGTCATGTGTCCACCGTTTAGGTAACAGCCATTCCCTTAATGGTTGGAGACATCGCCACTAAATCCCGCAACTCCTCCTTTTTTTAAATTTTGAAAGCTATTCAAATAAGAAAGACAGAACATATTGGGTCATGGTCTAGCATGGATTCTCACCCCAGTGGTGATATCTCCCACAAGTCCACTTTTTTTCTAAAGGTTAAAATTTTAACCCAAACCGATAAGTCCTAAGTTGAAATTTTATTCTACAACATTTCAGATATTGTTCCTTTGATTATTTTTTGCTTTGAAATGGGGGCATGCTGGCCATTTTGGGTCCAAATTTCTTCTTTTAAATGCCCTTGGTATGATTAGACATGTTCCATTATCAAAGTTGAAGCATTCTCCATGTTTTTTATTTCCCCAATTTTCTCCTGGGAGCAATAATCTACGTCTAATTCGTTGAATTATTTTTTGCCATAAACCCAATTCTTTAAACCTCCATGTTAGCCTTTCAAGTTTCTTTACATAGTATAGTCCCTGTATACAGTTTTTTTCATTTCTCTAATCAAGAATGAATGTACGGATATACAATTAATCGTAATTTAATAACTAAACCATTTAATTTTTTTAATTACGGGTTAAATTTTAACTTTTTATAGTATTCCCTAATCGTTTGGAACTTTACATAGGTAATTTTGTTGTTGACTAGCTTTTTACCTAGGTAATTTTGGGTGGAACAAAATGAGGAAGAAAAAAAGTATCTTGGACTGCTTAAATCTGTTCTTTAATTTTTTCCAAAGCAAATTCTTTTGCATCTGAAGGTAGTAATTTCATTCCAATAGAACTGACAGCATACTCGTAGATCTGTTTTAAATTACCAAAATCTGTCTTGGAATATTTGAACATCCATTCGTCAGCAAACTCTCTTGCTTGTTCTGGAAGTAACTTCATTCCAAAATAGCCAACAGCATACTCGTAGACCTGTTTGTAGCCATCAAAATTTCTATCCGCGTATTCAGTCATCCATTTATCAGCAAACAATCTCGCAGCTGAAGGAAGTAATTTCATTCCAATAAAACTGACAGCATACTCGTAGACCTGTTTGTAGTCCTCAAAATTTCTATCCGAGTGTTTGAACATCCATTCGTCGGCAAACTCTCTTGCTTGTTCTGGAAGTAACTTCATTCCAAAATAACTAATAGCATAATCATAAACTAGTCGGTATGTTCTAAAATCCCAAATCTTAACTTTTTTCCCACTGATTCCAGATTGTTGGGAATCATTACTAAAAGGTGGTTTAAATCCAAGTGGAGGTCTAACATATTTGGGACTTTTATAAATCGGTCTCAATAAATCTTCCAAATTTGAATCAAATTCTCCATCGTTTCGAAAATCTATGTAAACTTTTGATTTAAGGTATGATGGCATGGATTCTTTTGGAGTACCTTCACGGAGAATTGGGATAAACTTCCTAGGGTCAGTTCCCTGAAATATTTCACCTGTAACAATACATTTCTCATATCCAACCCCACCCGTTCCAGAATTAGCTTTCTCACAAAAAATGGGGATACATATCAAAAGAACAAAATCGGATTCCCGTATGCCAGTTTCCATGTAATTTGCCAAATCCATTCCGAGCTGGCAATCCCATTGATCTAATTTTGCATCTACGCCGTTTTTTCTTAATTCTTCTGCTAATAATCTAACCCAATCTTTGTGTTTTTGGTGATCCCAAGAATAACTAATAAAACATCTAAGATTACTCAAGTTACATGGTCTCCGATCCTGAGGCTATTTATCTAACACATCCGACACTATATTACATTTATTTTAGAAAAACAAGAAAATGGACAAACCTACAGAATAGAAACAGACAAAAAGTAGACACTCACGAAAACAGACAAGACAATTTGACATAACAGAACACATACAAAAGACAGAGAGTTTTACCTAGGTAATTCTTGTATACAGGCAGTTAGAAAACAGAAGAATACACAAATACAAAAACGAGACAATGACAGAAAACATAAAGAATACAATACCCGAATTCAGAAAAAAGACAGAATATAGTTGTGTAGCTTCTAAGAATAAGAAGTCATACTTCGTTTTGCTTTGTTCAAATCTTTTCCCCGATGGTGTAACACAACATCCTTGTTCTCAATTAAATCGAAAACATTATTGTTAATTTTTGTCTTATGTTTTTTATACAACGGAAAATACGCCTAAAACACTTCTTGTTTCTGAAGGGGGAAATGTAGAAGATGCGGAAAAGCAAATAGAGCAAGTATTAGGCGTTATTACTAACTTCTCACTTTCTCGCTACCCTATAGAGGGCTCTTTTATTGACCCAATTACCGGTAACGAAATTGACATTATTATCCATGAAGGAAAACCGAGAGTAGTTGTAAAAAAGAAAGCATTTCTATACCCTTATGAGAACGTGAGAATCCTCAAACAGAGCAAAGAAACGTCATCAGAATCGAAAAATAAGCCAAATAAACTTCTCCCTGAACAAACGGGAAACGAAACAGGGCATATCCAAGTTTGTTTTATCTGTAATAAACCAATTTTATTGAAGAATCTTTCAATAATAGATGGCAAGCTAGCGTGCCAACCATGCGTAGAGAAATATAAATCTGAACGAAAAAAAGGCAAGGAGACCCAGCAATAATGCTGGTTTGTCCTGAATGTACCAACTCTATGATTTGGAAAGATGGTCTACGTTACGTTCAGGGCAAGGTGTTTCAAAGATATCTTTGTCGAAGCTGTGGTTATCGTTTCAATGAAAAATATTATAAAGACTACCAGATAACACGTGGTCGCCAAATATGCGCTCTCGAAACAGAGAGAGTGAAAAACTTGGACGCAGTCAAAACAAAACGAAAAACAGACTGCGGGAGAATCGACCACAAAAGGACATTTAGTAAACTATGAAGCAAAACTGATTCTTAAAGGACTGAAACCTAAAACAATCATAAACCGAGTAAACGTGTTGAAGTTACTGCAAAAACGTGGAGCAACCTTAACAAACCCTGAAAGTGTCTTTCACATTATTAACAAGGCCAAAAAATTCAGCCATAAAACCAGAACAGTAACAGAAAAGAACTGGACTGATGGAGCTAAAAAAAACTCTGCAATTGCTTACAAATCATTTTGCCAAATATGTAACATACAGATTTCTGAACAAATCAACTTTGAAACATGGGGAAAAAACAAGAAAAATTACCGTGGCTACCACAAACAAAAGAAATCGAGGCATTAATTGGCGGTTGTAGTCGGAAAGTTGCGACATTCATTCAATTATTGAACGAGACAGGTTGCAGGTATGGAGAAGCATGGCAATTAACATGGATAGATTTTGACCAGGAGAAAGGAATCCTAACAATCAACAAACCTGAAAAAAATGGTTTACCACGTCAATTCAAGATATCAGGCAAACTAATTTCAATGCTTAATATGCTACCGAAAACAGGAGAGAAAATATTCGGAAATACTCAACTAAAACATTTCAGAAAAAACTTCAGGCAACAACGAAAACATGTAGCCAATAAACTACAGAATCCCCGAATAGACAAAATCACCTTTCACACTCTTCGACATCTCTATGGTTCATTGGAATACTTCAAAACAAAAAACATTCTTCATGTTAAAGAGAGACTTGGACACAGGAACATAACATCTACACTTATTTACACCCATTTTGTGAACTTTGAGAGTGACGAGTATCACACCGCAACATCTAAAAGTTTAAAACAAGACGAAGAGTTGTTAATGGCAGGTTTCGAGTATGTCACAGAAAGAGACGGAATCAAAATCTTCAGAAAAAGAAAGTAAACTCGAAGTTATCAAAAGAGAAGATAACGGAGACTTCATAGTTAAAACCGAGAATGGAAACATTCTGCACCATAGAGGATACATTCGCCGAAATGTTTCCAATGTGGGCAGGTCGAATACTGATAACTGCTGCCAATGAAAAATGGGCATTAATCGCAGCAAGAACCGCATCAGGCTTCGCTTCATCCATCATCATGTCACCAGCAGAGGCATCAGTAGAAGGACTTGTATCTCCAAAAGAAACTCCAGACGGACGTCCAGGAGCCATCATTCAAATCTACCACAGCTCAAGAGGCGATCTCAAGCACCAAATGAGTTTAAGAATCGGACAATGCATCATGACCTGCCCAACAACAGCAGCCTTCGACGCGTTACCCAAAGCAAAAAGAAGAGTCAAAATTGGCAGAAGCCTACGCCTATTCGGAGACGGCTTCCAGAAAAGTGACGAGGTTGCTGGAAGGAAAGTTTGGCGAATACCAGTTATGGAAGGCGAATTCATAGTTGAAGATACCTTCGGAATCATGAAAGCAGTTGCCAGTGGAAACATGCTTATATTAGCAAAAGACTGGGAGGTTGCTCTAAAGGCATCGGAAGACGCTAAAGAAGCCATCAGTAAGAATGTTCGGGGAGTAATTATGCCCTTCCCCGGCGGTCTATGCAGGGCAGGATCGAAAATTGGATCTCTTAACTATAAGCTTCCTGCATCTACAAGCCATCAATATTGTCCAACCATCAAGAAATTGGTGTCTGACTCTATGGTTCCAGACGGTGTTAATAGCGTCTACGAGATTGTAATAAATGGTTTGAACCAGAAAGTTGTGAAAGCTGCTATGGGTGAAGGAATACAGGCTGCAATCAAAGTTCCTGGAGTCATAAAGATTACTGCTGGTAACTACGGAGGCAAGCTTGGTCCGTTTAAAGCAAATCTAAAAGAAGTGTTGAATCTGGAGTAACCACCCTTTTTTGGTTAATCCACCAATTTTATGTATTCCTTGCCTTTGCCTTCAGGCTGAACCTATCAGAACACGGTAATGCTCTAGTTTGGTTCCTTTTTCAATGACACGTTCTCAAGTTTGCCTTTAGCTTGGATGGTTTCGCCGTTTTCAGCTAGACTATCATAGAGGCTCTCGTAAGAAACCACCTCAGTAACATTATCTAAATGCTGACCAACCAGAAACTTCACGTCTTCAATCTTATATGTCGCGGGAAGAAAAAGGGAACCTGTATTGTCGCCTATAACAGCTTGTATTGTTACTTGATCACACGGAATGTAAGAATTTTGGTCGTATTCTTCTGTAACATTGCTTTCAAGATAAACAGGATGTATAGAAACCCAGCGGTCTTCAAAAACTCCTAGGTTCCACTTCCGATGGTAAATTTTTGATGCTTCCGCGGGAGACAACGGATACTGCTCAGCCTTCTTGAGGCACCAGTCTTCCAGAGATTTTCCTTTGAGACGTTTCATGGGCAAGTCAGAACCTCGATTTTCAGTCAATGCTTTATGCAGAGTCCAACTGTCATCTACGCCATACACCGTTATGTCAAGGTCCGAAAATACTGGTTGATGAATATCAAGAAGAAGAGAACCTGTCACACCAAAAGACGCTGCGGGAACACCACTTATTTCCTCTAAAAACATTGTGAAACGGATCAGCTTCTCTTGTAACGAATCCAGTTGCTGAGCCTGCCTCAGTTGAGCCAACTTTTGTTCTGGCTTGAAATGTCTCCTTTATGCATTCGTAAGGAACAGCGGTTATAGTTATGTTGTATACAGGAGAATGGAACAGGTAATACGGATAGTTTTGCTCAAGAAAATTGAATGTTTCCAACAGATTAGGAATCGTGTATTTCTGTAATATTCTGCTGAATTTGTTTTCTCCGCTTCCCCAAACTCCGGACTCTGATGGAACGTACTTAATGTAGGAGATGACCCGCTT
Organism: Candidatus Bathyarchaeota archaeon; assembly: GCA_963697165.1. Classification (GTDB taxonomy): domain Archaea; phylum Thermoproteota; class Bathyarchaeia; order Bathyarchaeales; family Bathyarchaeaceae; genus Bathyarchaeum. Next base: position 55,477 of record CAVOMX010000006.1, on the reverse strand, counting down.
CGGCGGATGTAGTGGCCCAACTACACAAAAAAAGAGTCCTTCGCTGGTTTGAATAAAATCGCGATCCCTGAAACCTCGCATAACCTCATTATTCTTGATAACGGGTTATTATATTGATCGAAGAAGGCTAGATGTCACGTGATTTAGACGTAAACGGAAGCAAGATATGCCAAGGTTATGGTTACTGCGTCGTATAGTCCATGCATCCAAGCACAAGCTGTGGTGTTGCCATCAGTTTTTTGCCAGACATAACCCAAAATCAGGCTGATCACAGTAACGGGAATGATGGCACGCAGAGAATTGAGACCATGCAAGAGCCCAAACAGTAGGGAGGCAATCAGCAGACCACTCATCTTGCCAAACGAGTTCTCAAACCCCCGCTGGATGAAGCCCCTAAATGCTAACTCTTCAGCGGGACCAACCAGAAATATTGAAATTCCGACCAGAGCAACCAGTTGAAATGAATCTCGAGGCAACAGAACAGTCAAGAGGTCTTCAGCCATAGGGTCTGGACCCAGAACAACCTCTTCAAAGACAGAGATGGTTCCAGCAAGCAGAATAAGAAGCAGAGCAACAACTGAAACAATCAATATTGTTTTAAGGCGGGGCTTTTTTAATCCCAATTTTTGTAAATTTGCACCTTTATGTTTAGCAAAAAAAAACGTGATTCCTAAGATTAATCCTTCAGTGATGGGTAGGGATATTAGGGATGCTGGAAAAGATAATTCTTGAAAGTCAATGCCCAAGCAAAAAACTATTAGTGCAACTATTATGCTTCCAAAAAAAATTCCAACAATCAAAGAGACATAACAAACGATCGCTATTGATGCTCTCCAGCCAGACTGAGTCTTCATTAATGTCCGCTCCCAAAGTGAATACTAGTTAGGTGGTCAAGTTTTCTATTAACCTTTAAGGTTCGCTGTTTTTCTGGAAAAAAGACTGTTTTTAGCAATGAAGTATTATTATTTTAAATTATTGTTTTTCCACAATTAGCAATGGCTAATTGTAATAGCTGTCTATAGTGTGTGTTTGGTTTTGGATTTGAATTTGGTGGCTAAAATTTAACATCTCTGTTGAAACATCTATGCCTTTAAAAGAAAAAATATATAACGGTGTTATATCATCATTCTGTTTCGTTATAACTGACGAATATTGAATTGGTGTCTTCATGAATTCTATAAATAAGATTTTACTGAACAAATTCTGACCAAATTATCAGTTAATATTTAATTGGTGATAATATAATGAATGAAAAATCCAAAGTGTTAGTTCTACTTTCTGGAGGTTTAGACAGTACATTGGCCGTTAAAGCAATGATTGATCAAGACCTAGATGTAGAAGCAGCAATTTTTACTACCCCTTTTTGTCTTTGTGATAAATGTTCTGCAGGATCGGTAGTCAAGACTTTTGGAATTAAGGCGCATACAGTCATATTGGGTCAAGAATATTTGGATTTAATTGCTAATCCTCCTCGTGGATATGGCAGTCAAATGAATCCGTGTATAGATTGTAGAATTATGATGATGAGAAAAGCTAAAGAATTAGCCCAAAAACTGGGAGCTAAATGCGTTGTAACCGGGGAGGTTTTGGATCAAAGACCATTCTCTCAAACCAAAAGGGCAATGGATCTTATTGAAAGGAAGGCCGAAATGGAAGGAATGATTCTGAGACCTTTATCTGCAAAACTTCTACCTGAAACAGAGATAGAAAAAAGCGGGCAAGTGAATAGGGAGAAGCTGCATTCAATTCAAGGGCGAAGACGATTGCCACAAATGGATTTAGCTAACAAATGGGGCGTAAAAGACTACCCATGTCCATCAGGTGGATGTTTACTAACCGACCCTAAGTTTGCTGAAAGACTAAAGGATTTATTAAAATACAAAAAAGACCTAAAAATAGATGATGTTAATCTTTTGAAAATAGGGAGACATTTTCGATTTGATGGAAAAAAAATTATTGTAGGGAGAAATGAGAAAGAAAACCAGTCTCTTTTAATGATTAGCAATCGAAAACAACTACCACACCTTGAAGTTGTTGATTACATGGGTCCAATTACATTACTGGAAGAAAATTGTTCTGGTAAGGTTACAAAGAAAGCAGCTGAGATAACAATAAGGTATTCGGATGTTGAAAATTGTGAGGAAGTGAATGTACAACGGGTACTAGCTGGAAATGTAACAATCATTAGATCTACTGCCGCTAGTGATGAAGATATAAACCGCCTTCGAGTGTAACTGACTAAAATTTAATTTAGCATAAAGGGACTGTTGTTGCCACAAAGTTAAATTACTCTGGATTTGGGGTTAAAATTTAACATCTCATAGGAATTTTTTCCGGTTCTCTCAGTATATGAGACAGAACTTTGGGTCAAAAGGCTTAACAGAAGCAAAAAATATGATGTCTATGATGGGGATATGAATGACTACTGTTGAAGATTCTATCAGGATCGAAAATGTTGTGGCATCTGTAACGTTAAATCAAAGGTTTGACTTGAATGCGATTGTTAAGGGGAATCCTGGAGTTGAGTATCGTCCAGAAAGGTTTCCAGGTCTAGTTTTCAGACTAAAAAAGCCTAAGACCGCCATCCTAATCTTCAGTACGGGGAAGATGGTTTGCACCGGAGCCAAGTCTGAAAATGAATCAAAAAAAGCTGTTCTGAAAGTTGTAAAAGAACTGAAAAAAAGCGGAATAATCATACCTGGAAAACCCGAAATCAAAATAGTGAACATGGTTGCCTCAGCGGACCTTTTAGGGAGAATAGAGCTTGAAGAAGCTACTTATAGTCTCGAAAGAACCATGTATGAACCCGAACAGTTTCCGGGTCTCATTTACAGAATGGATGAACCAAAAGTTGTGATTCTTATCTTCGCAAGCGGGAAAATTGTTTGCACAGGAGCCACAAAAGAGGAAAACGTTTACAAAGCTATCGCTAAACTTCATAAACAAGTTGAGGAAAAAGAATTGATATCATATGACTAAGCGTGTTGGAAACCGCATGCATACGCTTACAACTCTTTTCTTATCAAATAGACTTCAAAGAGAAATCGGAAGTAAAGAAACAAAAAAATTAAGCCAATGTTAATGTTTTCTAGAAAGTTAGAAAGAGGGAAAAAGATACGTAGATTCGTGTACAGGGGTGCGCTTTGATTTGAGGTTAAAATTTAGCCCCAACACACACATTCGTGTTCGTATTTACGAATGTGTACGCGTGTACGTGTGTGGTTACGCCCGCCCGCTCGCGCGCCTGCTCTCTCACCCCCTAAAAGAAATTATACGCCCAGAGCCGCTGAATGAAGAAATTGATGAACCAATATTAAATGTAGTATAGATGATTTTTTGTCTTTTTTATTTTGCCAAGAAAAACTCCTGCAAAATAATCTAGCCAATACTGTTCCATAATGTCTAACTTTGCTTCATCAAAGGTTACAGCTCTTTCTTTCGAAGTTGCTCCGGCTTTCTCAAATTTTCGAATAAGTCTATATTCCATCACAACTTCAGTCCCGTAACATCCCCCCATTTTTTACTTCCCCCCTCCAAAAATTTAAGAATAGATTAGCGCCCGCATCGCCCAGATTTGAAGACACACTATTGTAAATAAGTTAGACGTTTGCAGCGGAATACAATGTCTTACATTTGAACTTGAGTCAAGAAAGGATTCCGAAAAAATTCCCGCAACATCCTTCTTTTTTAAGGGTTAAATTTTAACATTTTTTAATAATGCCTTGCGGTGAAATAATTTAGTTTCTTTCAACGAAAACATAACGTGAGAAACAAAACAGTAGAATAGTCTAGAAAACTTCTCTACATTCGTTTCTTTTTTGTTTTTTTGGTTGTCCATTTTCTTATATAAACGATGAAAACTAATGTTAAATTCTGTGTTTTTCGGTCTTTTTTCTTATAGATGTTTTTTCCATCTTTAAAATTTATAAAAAGGTAGCTTAATACTCATTAATTTTATCAATAAGCACTTGCCGTTTTGTGTACAGTACATACCCCACTAGTAATACAATTATTATTATTGTCAAAATATCTGCTAAAATAAAACCTAGAGGAATCATTATCTTCAGAATTTATATTTATTCTCGTATTCTTCTGGTTCATTCAGCCCTCCATCATCTGGATTGATGTCAGCATCTAAGGGTTTTGGATTTTCCGGTTCAGGATTTACTTCGTCTTGTTTCGGATGAAGGATAATTGTTAGGATCCGAGTAAACGTTAACGGAAATCGCGCCAGAGTTAACATTTCCAGCTTTATCAGTTACAAACAACTTCAAACTGTATGTGCCAGATTCATTATAAACATGGGAAACTGAAGAATCAGAACCGTTTTCTACATTTCCATCCCCAAAAATCCAATAAAAACTATCGATGCCAGATGTATCATATGATTTGCTAGCATCAAAAGTTGTGGGAATTCCTTCGATTATTTTATTAAATTCCGTAAATTCAATTTTTGGAGCAGTAATATCTCTAACAACTACAATAACAGTATCGTTAGCAGAATGACCTTCTGTATCTGAAACAGTTAGAGTGATCTCGAATGTTCCTGGGGTTTCAAAAGAATAACTGGAAGTAATTCCATTCAAGGATTGAACTTCACCATCGATGAAAGACCAAAGATAACTTACAACTCCAACATTATCAAAAGAGGCTGAACCATCTAAATATACCAATGTATCTTCCTCAACATTTTGGTCAAGACCCGCATTTGCCACTGGCCAAGTATTGTCTATTACTGTAACAAAAATATTGTCTGTACCAAAATTGCCTTGTTCATCAAAAACTGTTAAATTGATTTCATAAACCCCTGGAAATCTAAATGTGTGTGTTGCATTTACTTCTTCTACTATTTGGGGTGTCTCATCATTAATACTCCAGACAAAATTAGTTATTTTAACATTGTCTGTTGATTTTGATCCATCAAATGTCAATGTTTCTCCTTGGTTGACTACTGAATAATTACCTGCATTAGCGATTGGGTCAGTGGTATCCATGACGTTTATTTTAATGGCATCAAGTGCTAAATTGTTAGCAAAATCAGCGATAATTAATTCCACAATATAAACTCCTGGTGTATGAAAAATGTATTGAGGAGTAACTGAATTTAGTTGTTGAAGAGTTTCATCATTAAGAATCCAAGTGTAGTTGTTAATTCCCAAGTTGTCATGAGAATTACTTCCATCTAAGGTTATGATAGCATCCTCATTAACTGAAACATCTTGCCCTGCATCGGCAACTGGAGGTGTTTTATCAAGTTTTATGTTTGAAATTGTTTTATGTATTTCATCGTTTCCCAAGATATCAACACTCCAGAACTCAAGTTTATTGTTTGAACCATCTAGGGTTATCTGGGGTTGACCATCAACACTTACTTTTTTCAATTGACCGTCATTTATTCTATAAAATGTTTCAAGTATACTGTTGTGGATGTCAGTTGCTTTCAAATTTATTGTAAAAGTAGTGTTATGCCACAATCCATCATAATCATGAGAAGTTATTGGTGGAGTGTTTTCAGATATTGATATTTGCTGTGTTGTGTTTTGATTTGCTCCATCATCATCTGTTACTGTAAGCGTTACATTATAAACACCGGGGTTTTGGTATTGGTGCATAGGATTTCTTATAGTTAAAGTTGTTTGATCTCCAAAGTTCCAATACCAGAATGTGATTGAACCATCTGAGTCAGTTGAAGTGTCTGTAAAGACTATTTGTTCATTTATTTTTGGATTAACTGATTCGATAATAAAATTGGCTACTGGAGAAGCATTAGGACGAGGCCCTACGTTAATTAAGTCCGGCATTGAATAATTATAGAAATCTCCATCAATTTCTTCTACAGTCAAATTTACTGTGTAAACTCCTTCCGTGTAAACATGACTAGGGTTTGGCTCTTCGCTAGTTGTCCCATCCCCAAAGTCCCAGAACCAATAGACCACGCCATCATAAGATAAAGATTCGTCATAAAATGTTACATTTAATGGTGCATTTCCAGAAGTGGGAAAAGCAGAAAAATTGGCTATAGGATCGACGTCCTCGATATTTACTAATGTTGTATCTGTACTGTAATCGAAATTATCATCGTAGACAGTCAAAGTAACATTATAATTTCCTTCTTGGCTGTATGTATGAGCAACTGTTTCTCCTGAACCGTTTTCTCCATCACCAAAAATCCAATAATAAGAAGTCACATTTCCGTCAGGATCGTAAGATCCAGTACCATCAAAACTAACAACCGCTCCTTCGATCTCAGAATATGGACCACCTGCATCAGCAACAGGAACCTGATTTGGAACAAAAACTTCAATATAATCATTTATACTAAAAGTGTCCTCATCACCATCAGATTCCGTTATTTTTAATTCTATAGTATATTTTCCTTTTCTATCATAAGTGAAGACAGGATTTTGATCGTAAGAAATTTGACCGTTATCAAGTTTCCATTCCCAAGAAATTAATCCGTCATATGAACTACTTTGGTCATAAAATGTTACATTTAATGGTGCATTTCCAGAAGTGGGAAAAGCAGAAAAATTGGCTATAGGATCGACGTCCTCGATATTTACTAAATGTTGTATCTGTACTGTAATCGAAATTATCATCGTAGACAGTCAAAGTAACATTATAATTTCCTTCTTGGCTGTATGTATGAGCAACTGTTTCTCCTGAACCGTTTTCTCCATCACCAAAAATCCAATAATAAGAAGTCACATTTCCGTCAGGATCGTAAGATCCAGTACCATCAAAACTAACAACCGCTCCTTCGATCTCAGAATATGGACCACCTGCATCAGCAACAGGAACCTGATTATCGGTTTGGCTAAAAGCAGAAGAAATAAAGAGAGAGAAGACTAGCATCAGCAAAATTAGAAAACAAACTTTTTTAAACAATTTTTGTCTCCACATTTTCTACTTCTAATATTTTATAGGCCGATTTAAAGCTTTTTAGTATAGTTATTTTTTCATTATTTGTTTCATAATATGCGAACCAGAATTAGTCCCAGTCCAAAGGAAATAGGTAACAGGTAGTACCTAAACCGTGTATACAGTTACATCCCGTCCGTCGTCGTTTGGTCCGTCGTTCGTCGCCCACGTTGGACGCCGTCGTTCAGATCGTCCGTCGTTCCGTCAAGGGGGGGTTAAATTTTAACCCCAAACCCAAACAAGAACAGCCGTAACAACATCCATCGCTAATCAAGGTCGAAAAAAAAGACGACACGATTTAAAGATTACTAAAAACTGCATCAAATAATGGTGTGGGGAGTGGGATTCGCAGCCTAATTTACCAGTAAAATATATTTGATTCAAGTTAAACGACTTTTTTAGCTCTTACTTTTTTAGAGTTGAGCCCGCTAATTTGAGCCACCCAATTCAGGAAAGTTCGAAAATCCCCTGAAAGTACCAGAGAAGGCTCTACATAACAATGGAGACTGCAGTTTTGGCAGTTCTGTGTTTCCTTCCAGTCAAATCCAGAGATTGCAGTTTTGATATCGGTTTCAAAAACCGAAACGCTACTCGCGTATTCATTCCGAACATAACAGGGCAGGACCAAATTGCCCTCTGGACTAACATTAACTGATACCCAAGGTTTACAGGTCCAGTTTTTCTCTTTAGCAATGACTTTAAAATAACTGGGTGAATTAATAATGGGATACCCACTCTTTTTCATCTTGGCAAGTTTTCCAGCTATTTCTCTGATTTCGCGACTGGCAGCTGCGGAAGCCTTGGCTTGACCGTACTCATGCGCTACAGCCACCGATATTACTGTATCCAATTCATTTGCCAACTTCACCAAATCTTCAATCTCGTGGATATTCTCAGCCATTATCGTCGTGTTGATTGTCACTGAGACCTTCTCTCTGGACGCCATTATGCCTCTTACCGCTTTTCTAAAACAACCACTAACGCCTCTAATCGTGTCATGCGTTTTTTCTAGACCGTCTAACGAAACGTAGACAGCGCCGTTTATGAATGGGGCTATCTCGTCTATTCTGGATTCGAGGAGAGTTCCATTAGTGACAAGGCTTGTGTGCAAAGGCAACGACCGAGAAAAAGCAAGAATTTCCGCCAAATCCTTTCTCAGAAGAGGCTCTCCGCCTTCAAACGCGATCCCACAAGCACCTGAAGCATAGATTTGCCTTAGAATCGCTTTTTCCTGCTCTATACTAGAATCTCCGCTGGGTCTTTGCCAGAAAGGACACATCTTGCATTGAAGATTACATTTATAGGTTAATTTGTGCCCACAAAACAGCGGAATCCTTCTTCCAAACAAGTTTAATAATAGTCCACGATAGATCCTCAGCCCCAGCCATAACTTTTCTTGATAGCAATCAGTTTTTTTTTCTTCAACGAAATAGTTTGAAAACCGCGCCATCCTTAAGATCACTTTTTCTTTCGTATATTACACCTAAACAATCTCTGAACAGGTTCAAGCTCTCTTAAATATATGTGGCTGTAGTAAGACAATAACAAAGGCACTTTGTTTAGAGACTTGAGTGATTGTTAATTGTAAGACCAATGGTTTGCAGCTTCTAAAATGTTTGGGGTTAAATTTTAGCCTTTATCTCTCTGTTTTCTGTCTTGTTTCCTGTCTGTATACATTCGTTTTTCTGTTTTCTCTAGTTTTTGTCTACTTTCTAATCCTTTTTTCTTTCTTTATACGCACAACACAAAATCACAAAACATCACAACATCACCCATTGTAGAAAAAAATCGATTGAAAATAGCTTTTTTTTCCAGAGTTTCATTCAAAACTATTTGAATAATATTCTTTTCTCGGAAATACTGGTTGGGATATCGATAATAATTAGTCCAGAACTCGCTACAGTAATTGCTGCGTTACTAGTGACTTTGGGGGCAGAAGTAACTTATGATGCAGTTTATGGAAAAAAGAGTTGACTTTTTCATCGAGAATCAACGCACGAGCTATTTGGATTAAATTTCATGTGTCGGCTATAACAAGTATCTTAAGCAAATCCTTTGATATAATAACTGGTGGTTTATGTGGATCTTGGAGTAATGTTAAATGATTTTCTTTCTGATGTTACTAGTGCTTTACCTGCAATAATCGCAGCTATCATAGTGGTTATCATTGGGTATGTTGTTGGAAAATTTCTTGGAAGAACAGTAAACAAAGTTGTCGAAAAGATGGGTCTTGAGAAGAGTTTTGACGAAACAGACACTGGAAAATCTTTCAAAAAAAGCGGAATGGACTTGTCATCATTTATTGGCGGCATAACAACAGCTTTCATAATAGTAATTTCTATAGTTCTAGCTATACAAATCCTCAACATTGGCGGAACAGTAGGCAATTTCTTGGTGGATATCGCAGCATACTTACCTAGGCTATTGGGTGGAGTCGTAATAATCGTCTTGGGAACAGTCCTTGTTGGATTCTTGGCGACTCTAGTAGGTAATACGCTAAAACCTGTTTTTACCGAAGCTAAAGAAGAAATTGCTGATATGCTAAAAAATCTGTTACAGATTGGCTTACTCGCTGTAATCTTGATGATGGCTCTTGACATTATGCTACTAGGAGGAGACCTTGTTTATTCGTTGATTCTTGGTTTCGTAATTATTGGCGCTGGAATTGCTTTAACTGACGGACTAATAAAATCTATAACTGATGATCATAAAGAATTTGTGCCAGTTGCAGGATACGCAAAATTTGTTCTATACAGCATTTTCCTAATTATTGGTGCAGGTGCTATCTTCGCTACATTCTCGGGAGTAACAAATATAATTGCTAACATTTCATGGGCTTTCGCAATTGCTATGGGTATAATGCTTGTTCCCGTAATCTACAACCTCGCAAAGAAAATGACAAAAGAAACATCATAAGAAAAACAAAACTAACAACACTCTTTTTTTCTTTTTCATTCCACTTTAATTTCGTTGTAATGCTACTTTTCATCCGTTGAAATTCAAGTTACATAAGCAGCGTAATTTTTTTTTGGTTAAAATTTAACCCTTTATAGAAGTTCAACAGTTATATAAGATGTGATTTAATGACAGCAAAAAAGAAGAAACGGTTCGTTTTAACTGACGATTCTAAAGTGTCCAATGAACTTGAAACAGAAGACATCTATAATGATGAACAAAGAGAAGAAATGCTGCAAGACGATGAAATCACTGCTGCAGAAGACGGTTTTATGAGAGGAAGAGAAATGACACCCAAAACTGCAAAACGCCTTAAAAAATCTAGCCATGAAGATTCAGTGTCAGTCGAATTAGCAGAAGACGAATATGGAGAGGATTAATGGATTAAAATTTGGGTTTGGGGTTAAATTCTAACTCTACACACAAAAAAATATTTAGATTAAGTTTATAATTAAAATGAATGAGGTTACAGTTTGAGCTTTTCAATTCCGATTAATGAAATTCGAAAATAGTCGGATGAGGATAAAAGAAAATGAATTTGAATAATTTTACTATTAAGGCGCAGGAAGCCATCCAAAAAGCCATGGAAATCGCCATGGCTAAACAAAACCAATCAATTGAGCCCACGCATTTGTTGAAAGGTATGTTGCTGGTTGATGAAAATATAGTTCCCTATTTATTGAGAAAATTAAATATAAACCCCGATAGATTATCAAAGGGGCTTGATAAGCTAATTGATTCCTTTCCTAAGGTTGTTGGTGGACAACAATATTTTTCATCTAGTGCTAACCAAGCCCTTCAGAAGGCATCAGAATTTGCTTCTGAATTCAAGGATGATTTCATTTCTATCGAACATTTATTTTTAGGAATCATACCTTTAAATGATATCGCTTCAAGACTGCTCGAGAGTAGCGGGATCACCGAAGGGGATTTGAGGACGGCAATTAAGCAATTGCGGAAAGGATCGACTGTGAATTCACAAACTGCCGAAGAGACCTACAATTCATTGAATAAATATGCGTTGAACCTAAATGATCTGGCTCGAATGGGAAAACTTGACCCAGTCATCGGTCGCGATGAGGAGATCCGAAGAGTCCTTCAGATCCTATCGCGACGAACAAAAAACAATCCAATCCTCATCGGCGAGGCAGGAGTTGGCAAAACCGCCATCGTAGAGGGACTTGCTCACCGGATAATTGATGGCGATGTCCCGGAGAATCTGAAATCAAAGCAAATTTATTCACTCGACATGGGAGCGCTTATCGCCGGTGCAAAATATAAAGGTGAATTCGAAGAACGATTGAAAAGCGTGATCAAGGAAGTGGTTTCGGCTGAGGGCGAAATCGTACTCTTCATCGACGAGATTCACACCCTCGTCGGAGCCGGTGCCAGTGAAGGAGCAATGGATGCCGCGAACATTCTAAAACCCGCACTAGCTAAGGGCGAATTACGGGCAATCGGCGCCACGACGCTCAATGAGTACCAGAAATATTTTGAAAAAGACAAAGCGCTGGAAAGGCGGTTCCAGCCAGTGATGGTTAATGAGCCTGATACGCTGGACGCGATTTCCATCCTTCGAGGGTTGAAGGAGCGGTATGAAACATATCATCATGTGCGGATAAAAGATGAGGCGATCATTGCCGCAGTTGAACTTTCGCAGCGATATATTTCCAACCGGTTCCTCCCGGATAAGGCCATCGACTTGATTGATGAGGCAGCCTCGAAACTTAAACTCGAAATTAATTCGGTTCCTGAAGAACTGGAGACTATAGACCGGAAGATTCGCCAGTTAGAGATTGAACGGGAAGCCATTAAACGGGAGAAAGATGAGACAAAACTGGAATCGCTGAATGAGGAGATCGCGAACCTTAGTGAGGAACGGGATCAGCTGCGGGCGAAGTGGCTGTCTGAAAAAGATCTTGTGGATAAGATTCAGATTAAACGGAATAGGATTGAACAACTGAAATTTGAGGCGGAGAGTGCGAACCGCATTGGGGACCTAGGAAAGGTTGCTGAAATTGAGTATGCTAGAATTCCAGAAGCAGAGAAGACCATTGAAACTCTAAAGAACAAACTGTCTAAGCTACAGAAAGAATCCGCCATGGTGAATGAGGAAGTCGATGCGGAAGAGATCGCTGAAGTCGTTTCTCGCTGGACAGGTATCCCTGTGAGCCGAATGCTCCAAAGCGAAAAGCAGAAATTGCTTAATCTAGAAACGGAAATTCATATGCGGGTTGTCGGCCAGGATGAAGCTATCAAGGCCGTCGCTGATGCCATTCGGAGAAGCCGGGCTGGTCTGCAGGATCCCAAACGACCGATCGGATCTTTCATCTTCCTAGGCAGCACAGGGATTGGAAAAACCGAATTAGCCAAAGCTTTGGCAGAATTCCTCTTTAATAACGAAAACAGCATAGTGCGGATTGACATGTCAGAGTATCAGGAACGGCACACAGTTTCACGGCTTATCGGTGCTCCCCCCGGTTACATTGGGTATGAGGAAAGCGGGCAGCTCACCGAAGCGATAAGAAGAAAACCCTATTCTGTGGTCCTTCTTGATGAGATCGAAAAAGCTCATCCGGATGTCTTCAATATCCTGCTTCAGGTGCTGGACGATGGCCGATTGACGGATAACAAGGGACGGACCGTGGATTTCAAAAACACCATCATCATCATGACATCCAACCTTGGTTCCCACATAATTCAGGACAACCTCCAGCGAGTAAATGAACAAAACCGCGAAGAGATCGTGAATCAGACACGAGAACAGGTCTTCGATCTGCTGAAACAAAGCATTCGACCTGAATTCCTGAACCGCGTCGACGAGATTATCATGTTTCAACCACTGACACAGGAGGAAGTGCGGAAAATAGTGGGACTTCAACTCAAACTTGTCCAAAAGATGCTGGAAAATAGCAATATTAAATTGACGGTCACGAAAAAAGCCGTGGATTATATCGCCAAGATCGGGTTTGATCCACAGTTCGGCGCACGACCGATCAAGCGGGTGATTCAAAAAAACCTAGAGAATGAATTGTCAAAAATGATTCTTGAAGAAAAAGTTAATAAAAACTCGGTAATTGTCGTCGATGAGAAGAACGGGAAACTGGTCTTTACGAATAAATAAGGGTTACCCCTTTTGAGCGTGCATATTGATAATTGCGCGCGCGTTTCACACGTGAGGGTGAGTAAGTAAGAGAGAAAAAGAAAGCCTCCGTTATTTTAGAATTCATTTCTCAAATATGTTCCTCTAATTCATAATCTATTTCAAAAATAAACTAGAACTTAATGATAATCGTGTAAAAAGATGATTCTTAGAGATAAGAGAGCCTTGAGTCCAGTTATTTCAGGCATTATTCTAATTGCAGTAACGGTAGCTGTGGCTATAGCAGCAACAACGTGGTTGGGTTCTATGACAATCTCGTTTATGTCTGTAGAAGAACTTGAAATAACTAATTGTCAATGGACCTCAGATGTTTCATATGCTGATTTAAAAGTCAACAATTTTGGAACAGAATCTGCTACAATAAACGAAGTAAAAGTAAATGGCAACTCAGCAAATAATGTAACCATAATCTCAGGTAGCTCATCTTTGGATGCAGGAGCAACTACAGTTCTACGAGTGACTCAAAGTTTCAGCCAGTCCACAAAATATGAGTTTGTGATTACAACTGCAATTGGCACAAATGTTGCATACATTTCAAGTTCACCGTCCTCTTCAGTTGTTCAAAGCTTTGCTTCAACTCATTATGTAAACACAACTTCGAATATTGACAGTTCTTCAGACAAGGGAACTCACAGGAACTTTGCTGATCAAAGAGTTGGTCCTGACAGCATATTTGATACTTTAACAGAAACAAATGGAGGAGCTGAAGCAGTAATAAAAGTTGAACACATACAATTTGATTTTGGGGCTGGAGGTTCAACAACTTCTGTAAATGATGTTGGAGATTTGGAAAATGCCTTCTTTAGAAATAATGTTGCAAGAAGAACTTCAGCTGGACCAACAGGATCTAGCTCAAATACTAACTGGAATGTTTTTTCTGCTGGAGCTCAATTAACAGACACAGATGAATTAACAGTATACCGAGCAACAGGACAAACCGCAACAGTTAGAATTAGAGGTGAAGTATGGAGATACAATGGATCAGTTGGAGGACCAAACGAGTTTGTTGTTAGATGGAGAGGAGCAGTTACTATTGCTTCTGGATCTAAAACAAACTCTCAAGCTGTTTCTGGAATATCTGATAAAGATAAATGTGTTCCCTTCGTTCAAGGAGTAATCGGAAATATAAACAGTAGAAATGATGGAAACAGAGTTATTTCTCATGCACATATTGATTCAAGCGATAACCTAATAGTTGAACGTGGAGAAACAGGAACAGAAGTAAAAGTTTATGTTGTTGTTGTAGAATTTACTGGATCAAACTGGGATGTTGGACACGCTTTAGGTTCTTCATTATCCACAGGAGCTAATAATGTAGCTTTGGTTGATGGTTCAGATGGAACAGGAAGCAGTTTTGATGTTGGAGATTGGGATACAGCTTTTATAGAAGCATCAATGTCTGGAGATGTTTCTGGAGATCATGCTTTAGAGGATACAGGATTTGTTATAGAGCCACAATCAGGAAGCACTACTGGGGTAACTATAACTTTTGACAGCACAGCAGGATTAGGAGGCACAGAAGTTTTTGTTCATGTAATCCAAAATGACAATATTAATGTTAACAGATACACCGATTCACAATCTATTCCAACATCTGACAATCATACTGTTTCAGGACTTACAAGTTTAGATGAAAGTGCTCTGGAATGGTATGTGTATACTGATGGAACAGGAACAGCATATGCTAGAGGATCATCAGGAGGATATTTAACATCCACAACAAATGTTGCCGAATGGTCACATAGAACAGGAAACACAGGAACTTACAGGTTTGGGGTAATTAATCTTTCAGGTTTAGCTGACGCAAACTATGAATTGGACCTTGAAATTCAATTCACTGAAGTCGATGTTAGTAACAACTACAATGAAATATCAATATTTACTGGATCTGCAAGTGGAGAAATTCTTGATGTTTATATTTGGAATGGAGCATCATGGGACAGTCTCATAACTGATCTTGCATCTAATCAATGGAATAATGTCACTCGGTCAATAACTGAAGAAACTGTTACCTTAAGGTTTTTGGGAACTTCAGAAATAAATGATACAACTCAAGATAGCTGGGAAGTTGATTGCGCCCTCCTCTATGCTCCACCTTAATATTTTTCTATAATAATGTTCTATATTTTGATTAATTTTTTTCTATTTCACTGTGATTGAATAATTTTTGTTGATTGGGTATTTGCGTTATACAAAAATACAGATATAGTTTTATAATTAGCAATTTTCTTAAGGCACAAATATATACGTTACTAAAATGAAATCCTCTAAGACTTTTAATCAAATGCTAAAGGAAAGAGGATATTCCACAAAAGCTATTGAAAAAATGTGGAAATGGTATGATAATTCAGAAAAAAAGGAGTAGCAAGTTTTTAATATTATTAAAAAGGGTGGTTAGACCATGTGTCATAAAACTTGTCCGGGTCCTTCACCTGACTGTATTAACTGCTATTTTATAGATTTAAAAAAGGCTGTAGAACTGAAAGGTGTTGGAAATACTTAAAAAGAATTCATATTAGTAGTATGGTTTATGGTAGATTTTTTTAAAGAATTAGAGAAAGCAACTAAACATTTGGATAAAATTGCTAAAGAATGGGAACCAAAGAAAAAGACTGAGAAAACTCCAAAAGATAAACCAAAAGAGCAAAAAACAACACCCGTGGAAGGCCTTGATTTAAGAAAATACCTCAGCATTGATGAGGTTGCCCAAATCACTAAATTACCTATTGATGATTATAGCCAATATGAGGATGAAGACTGGGAAGGCGGTGTCTATACAAGTAGTAATCCCAAAATCCACACTTATTTTCAGGTTTGGTTTACTCGAAAAGACGTGGATGGCTATAATCCTGAAGGTGTTTTGAGTTATTTTAAAGAAGTAACTCCAAATTTAAAGGCAGTCAAAGGTTTTGGTGATGAAGCTTACTGGTCAGATAGCAATGCAGTATTTTTTGTTCGGAAAGGACAAGATGTTCTACAAGCGGTTACAACCAGTGATAGGGGATTATCCCTTGATATCATGAAGCGATTGTTAGAAATAATCATATCAAAAATGTAATTTCTTTGTTCAACAAACTTCGGTAAAAAATAAACGAGGTATGCCTCGTGCGCGCATTTCATTTAAGGATTTAAGTTCGTTCTTCCCTAGGTAGCTTTATCAATCAATTATCATTTTTTAGTCGTCAGTGGATTATAGTCCATTTTTTTAAAAATGATTTGCTAATTTGGTTACTCAGAATTTCGTTCGTAGGGGCTCCCATCGCCGAAACCATACGTATGTTGCGGCTCAGACAGGGGCTCATCTGTCAGATATGAACCAGAGCCCAATTTCGGTTTGGAGAAGTCGAAAACTGGCATAGGTCTCATCAGTCCATGAATAATCTGAGGGTTGATTAGTGTGATTCCCATATTTCTGAGGTCGGACCCTTTCAATAGTAAAACTTGCTCGTTTTGAAACAATGTATATTTAACCTGAAGGTTTTTTCCTTTTATGGATTCTGAACCACTCGACGTGGGACCTTTAATAGATTTTTTATATTCTTGTGATATATTTTCAAGGTCGAAACCTCCAACTATAACATTCCAAAAATCTTTCAATTGGGCATCTGGTTCGACGTTTTCGGCAGATATTCCATATTTATTTAACTCATTTATAATTTCACGAACGCGTTGGCTAATTTCAGATGGTAAATTTTGGTTTATTGGGCACATTATTTGTAGACCTACCTTTTCCTCAAACCCTTTTGGATGGCTTAAAGTTATAAAATTTGCGCGCGCTAGACTTCAAGGTTAGTATCACCGTTAAAAATTTGGGGATAACAGATTACTTAACATTTGTTAAGGGTTAAAATTTAACCCTCATACACATATAGTCTTAGATTTCTTAGGAGATAAGTAACATTGCCATAATCCTGCTTAATATGGGTATAAGACCTATAACAATCAGTTTTGAGAGAAAACTTACATCGATAGGACATTCTTGTGCTCCCTTTACCTGTTTTTCTTTGAGTTGCAGGCTGAAAAGACGAGCTGAAACTGAAAGTGTTTGGTTGTTATCTTTTTTTTCTAATGCTTCATCTAAAGTCTGAAGCAGATGTTCAGATTCTTTAGAGATCCTTGTTAGTTCTTCATTTTTCATATTGAGTAGAGTATTGTGAAGATTAAAAAAGGGAAATAGAATTCCCACTATACCTATTATGACAAAAATAAGATGTTGAGATATAACAATGTCATATAGAGTCAATGTTTGAACATTAGTAAGAAAGGAAATATTCCCTATTGAAATACCAATAAAATAGAATAACCCAAACAATAACGCAAACATGCTTAGCTCACGGAATCGGGTTATTGTTTCCTTTGATAACGGCACAATCAATTGTTGTCTTGAAATAAGAAAGATTGTTAGCCAAATTGACGCAAACATCCAGATTACAGTTCCCACCAAAAGTGATGCAAAAGAGTCAAAAAAGAGTTCCATATGACATATAACTCTAAACCTTCAGCTAATACTGTTTGGAATTGGAAAAGGCACCTCTAAAGAGGGAAAAAATGATAGCGATAATAAAGCAAGGGAGAAAACTGTATGTGTATCGTTCCAGTTTTGCAGAAAACTTCTGATATTGTGAAGCATCCAGTTTTAGCATTGGTCTAAAATTCTGAATAATTTTCCTTAGAGTGTATTGCACATAATATGATCCAATTAATATGAGAAAAAGCATTCCGAAAATACGAACATAAATGTTTACCGCAAACAAATAAGTGGTTGTTAATCCATTTACTGCATATGCCACTAAACCTGAGAACCAAAGCAGGAAAAGAAAGAGGAATCTTGATAGCAACTGTTGCCAAAATTTTTTCTTATCGATTGGAAAAAGCTGAACAATAATTCAGGCCATAACATTTTCTTAGGCAAACGAGACACCTGCTAGATTCAGTTCTATTTGGTATTATTAGTATTTGATATTTTGTTTGTATTTGCACCCGTTTTATGGGTGGTTTGAATTTTCTAAGTCATGAATCTGGCTGCTGCTGTTCTTAGAGCTTTCGTGGTTATTCTGAAGCTAAACCAAGCATCCTCGCGGTTTTATCCCATAACCGTTCCTGGAGTTCCTCGTCGTATGATATCGGGCAGGTCGTGGTTTCCTTTTTCTTGGCAAAGCACATTCCCGTTGTAATCTTGATCTCATCTGATGAAGCTAGGTATACGGACGTTTCTGCTCCCTTCTTCGGGCTTATTTGCATTGGACGAACCATTTTGAACAGTATCGATGAACGGAGGCTACCGCTGTTTTTCCCCAAATTTGTAGCGACAAAACCCGGCATTAGCACGTTCACCGTCACGCCAGTACCTTCAAGCCGCCTTGCCAGTTGGTAAGTAAACATCATCACCATCAACTTTGCCTTGGAGTAAACCTTCATTCCGCCATAATTCCTCTCGCTCTGCAGATCGTCAAGGTCTATCTTACCATTCTTAGCAAGTCCAGAACTCAAGTTGATTACTCTAGAAGGAACGCTGGCTTTCAACAAACCCAACAACTCGTGCGTTAGAAGAAATGACCCCAGATAGTTTACGGCAAGGGTTCGTTCAAAACCTTCAGATGTGACCTCTCGCTTGTTGAAAACCGCTCCTGCATTGTTTATCAACACGTCCAGTCGACCATATTTCAATTTAAATTCCCCTGCGAAACGCCTTATTGAATTCATTAACGAAAGGTCACATATCATGACATTGACAGACTTGTTTCCACTCTGGCTTACTATTTCCGCTTTAGCCTTTTCGCCGCGTTCTTGGTCACGTACGACTAGAACAACCGTTGCACCCATTTTTGCCAAGGCTAAAGCTGTTTCTTTTCCGATTCCCGAGTTGCCACCAGTGACAATACAGACTTTAGCGTTCATTTCATTCATTCCAAAACTACTTCCAGAATTTATTAAAATCGTAAGTCGAAAAATAGGAGGCAAATCGTTTCTCAAATACTTATGCTTTGAAATGCACTTCTGAGACTGTTTCAGGGAAGAATCCAGTAAGGAGTTTTAAGAAAAAATCAATGTTTCTGCACGGGCATAACGCGGTGGTGAGATGGCAGAGAGGTACTTTGTGCGATCTTGAGGCGCACCCAACAGTTCTGGGCGGTTCTATTAGATCAGTTAACTTTTGTAGACAACAGTCTTCAAGCTCTTTCAGTATGTTTTTCGGTGGAGACCACTCCGCCTACCAAACCTGACCAGACGTGAGGTAATGTTCGCGCTCCTTTTCGCTTTGTTTGCTCTTAAATGTCAGCAGATTTATTCAGGAATGTTTAAGGGCGAAAAAACGGGAAAAGATGCAGAGAAACAATATGCAATATATTACGCTTTTAGCTGAGGATGAAAGTCATGGAGATAATTGAGATGCTTCTTAGGGACGGAGACACCCTTCTTATGAAGGAGGGCTTCATATTCTACGTTTTCGGATATGAGCACCCAGACAACAGGGTTCTAGCTTTCCTGAAATACATTCCTTCGCGGTTTGCACCCAAATTTCCTGTACGTTTTCTAAGTCACAAATGGAATCTTGAAAACATAGAACTTTCTAGACCAGAAAAACTATACACAGCCCAGAACTACCAAAAATTCTTGGTTACTCTTCGAAACAACTTTCCGGAATACCTCTATTTCTGTCCCTACAGGGGAAAAGAGGTTTTGAGCGTACCACTAAACAACATAAAGAAAGTGTATGCGTCAAACACGTGTCTGCAGAGGATTTTTGAAAATGAAAACAAAGATACGTTACAGACAGAAGCTGTGGAGCTGGTTCAGCTTCTTTCAGGCGAGTCGAAGGTGCCAATCCAAGATTTTGGCATCCATGGTTCTGTCGGCTTAAACATGCATAATGAGCATTCTGACATTGACCTAGTTGTTTACGGCGCCCAGAACTTCAAAAGGCTAGAAAGTGCAGTTAATAGTCTTGCAGAAGAGGGCGTGTTCACGCATGTTTTCACTAAAAAGATTGACCACGCAAGAAAGCACAGGGGACGCTATAACGAGAGACGATTTGTCTATAACGCGGTGCGAAAGCCTGAAGAAATAAGTACCCAGCATGGACGACTACGTTATATTCCAATCAAAAATGTTGCATTCTGTTGCGAAGTTATTGATGATAACGAGAACATGTTCAGGCCAGCAATTTACCCAATCAAAGATTATCAGTCGCTTGATTCAGAGTCAGAGCTTCCAGAAGACCAAATTCCAACAAGCGTTGTCTCTATGATAGGATATTACCGAAACGTGGCACGCAAGGGAGACAGAATAAGGGTTTCTGGAGCGTTGGAACTGGTGGAAAACGTTGAAACAGGCGACACGTATTATCATGTTGTGGTGGGCACGGGCATACATGGAAATGAATACATTGAACCCATTTAACATTTGATAGGTAAGATGAAAATGTTTAGGCTTAGAGACAGAGATTCAATAATCACAGAGGACGGCATCATTTTCAGGGTTTACGGTTACATTCACCCTGAAGGTGCATACGTTTGTGACCCAGAATATGCAACGCCAACAATCTTCAAGTCATCTAATCCTAGGGCATGTAGAGGAAAAAATAAGCTTTGTTACTGCAAGTTCTTCGCAGATGAAGGAATGAAACTTATTCAAAATAACTACCCGAAGTACACAATTTTCTTTTGGCCATTACAGAAATGTCTGGTGGGCGTAAACGAAAACGACATAATGGAAGTCCGTAAACCGGACAGATGGATTACAAGAGTTGCTTGCCAAGAAACCAGATGACATTTTGCATAAGGCGCTGCAGGACCTATTTACGTTGGTTTCGTCCAAGTCAGGATTATCAGAAGACGATTTTGGGGTTTTTGGTTCGCTTCTTCATGGCTTCTATCATCCCAACTTTTCAGACTTAGACCTCACAGTCTATGGCAAAGATAACCTGAATCGGCTCTCTGAGGCACTAGAGGAGCTTTACCGTGAAGATAATTGTCTACGAAACGAGTTTGACAGCATGAAGGCTGTTGCAACAAAAGATTGGAAGTTCGTGAATTACAGCTTAAAGGAGTATCTTTGGCATCAGCGAAGAAAAATGATTTATGCTTACTTTGATTCAAAGGATGCGGGTAGAGTTGTTAAGGCAGAGTTTGAGCCGGTGAAGAACTGGAAAGAAATCTGCAACGAATACAGCCCATTCACTAGGATATTCCATGTTGGATGGATAAAGGCGATTGTCGAGATAACTGACGACAAAGATGCACCGTTTATTCCATCGATTTACCAGATTGAAGTAAAGGATGTCTTAGATGGACCAAAAGTTGATGATATCCAGCGAATTTTCTCGTATATGGAAGAGTTTAGGATGCAGGCAAAACAGGGGGAACAGGTGCTGGTTGAAGGAAACATTGAGAAGGTTGTAAATGGAACAAACGTGTTCCATCAAATTACCTTAAGTTATGGTCCCCGCTACTACGAACAAACCTTAAAAGTAATTCAATAATTTTAAAAAAAAGAGACAATTATGGGTAAACTAAAGGAAGAAGGGATATCTGAGGCTCTCACACAGGCGTTTGTTGATGAGTGCATGAAACGATTCCAACAACAATAGAGGAGAATCATGTTTCACACTTCCGGTGGTCGAGCCTTTTCAGTCCCTTCATTTCTGTAATTTTTTACTCCCAAAAAAAGGGGAGGGAAAATTTGGGTTTATTTTCGTTTTCGGAGTGCCCAGAAGCTGACTACGCCAATTATGCTGGCGATTGCGACTGCTGCGATGATTGCTACTTCAGTGGTGATCAATGGTGTTTCAGGTGTTGGTTCTGGTGAAGGTGATGGTTCGATGGTGAAGGTTCTGGTGAAGGTGATGGCGATGGTGAAGGCTCTGGTGAAGGTGATGGCGATGGTGAAGGCTCTGGTGAAGGTGATGGCTCAGGTTCTATTGGTCCACCAGCTTGAAGCGTGCTGGTCCGACTGTTACATATGTTGCTGCGCCTGAGCTGCCATAAGATTCGTCTCCTGCAAAAGTTGCGAGTATCTTGTAAGTTCCTTCCGCTGTTGGAGTCCATGAAAGACCAAAGGTGCCATAATAGCCCTCAGTTGTAACTGTGCCAATGTCAATGTAATTGCCTGTTGGACCCATTGCTGTTAAGGTCACTGGAACACCAGTTATCGTTGTATTGTGCCAAACGCTGTCGATTGGCATCTGCATGTGTAAGTAGTCCATTTGGGTTCCCATTGATTCTTGGGATACACATGGAGTACCTGGTTGAGCAGGAGACAGGTCAAGAACTGTGCCTTCAATCGTCAGGGCGGTTCCTCTAGGTATACTAGTCTTTGGTGCTGTGACTGTTGTTTCACTTTCACCCTTGCCGATAACATATTGATACCCGTCATACATGCCGTGTTGGATTAAATAGCCGTCAGCGATAGCAACTGGCTGGGCAAAATTCGTCCATTTCCATATTTCTTCGCCTGTTCTAGCGTCAAGGCAGATGCTCTTTAGTCCTCTGAATAGAGGTTGGCTGATTGAATGCTCGTTACTAAATGTGTAGTACTTTCCGTCAGCAACATATGAATCGCTGAAGAATGGGTATCTGCTCTGGTATGGTGTTTCATACGCGAATTCAGTTGGGTGATTGGTACCACCAAGCTACTTCTCCAGTGTCCCAATCAAGGGCAACGACACCGTCGTATTGGTTAGAGTATAGTAAGCCGTATGCTGATTCGACGTTATAGCAACCGAAGGTTGACCATGGCCAACTTGACTCCTCACTTTCCCATAGGTAATCTCCTGTACGTAAATCCCAACAATGCCATTTTCCGTCATTGAAACGAACAGCCTATTTTCCGTGGTCAGCAACATCCGTGCTTCCACTGAAAAAGCCAAATCCAAGGTCTGTTGTCTTATTCCATAGCACCTGTCCTGTTGTCAGGCTAGCAGCTACCAGTCGATAATTGTCACTTACACCTGTAGATTCGGAAGATATTCCTGATGCGTCAAGAGCTATTCCATGGCTTCGAAATCTTGTACATCGCCTAAGTTACTGAAAGGCCATGTAATGTTGTTTTGCACTATCATTCGGGTCACTCCATTGTCATCTCTTCCTACGGTCCAGTTGATTAAACGATAGTCTCCGCCGCCCATGTTCTGTGTGCTTAATAGCCATGGATCAGCGTATAGAGCACCTGTAGCTTAAGGGTGCAATTGAAACGTTCAAGTATCACATGCTCCTGTCCATGGGTCATATTTTATGTAATCGACCTTGGCCTACGTAGAGAAGATCTACGCTCAAACCGGATTTACGAGCCGTTTCGCCAGGTGTAGCGACATTTGAGCGTTCAGTGTAAGTAATGTAAGTTGGTTCCTGTGTGACGGGGTACTGTTCCCAGATGATTTCGCCGGTTCGCAGATCATAGCATTGCCATACGTCACTTCTTGGTACACCATCGATGACTTTGTTAAGATCTCCTTGGTAGACCCTTCCTGCAAAGATTAAGTCTGGTAGCTCTGGAGATCGGGTGAATCCACCGGCTGGCCAATAGCTTATTGTTCCCAAGTCGCCTCCGATGAGACCACCTGCGTACTGATATTGTTTCCATACTACGTGTGCGCTTTCGGGTCCTTGAACATAGGGGGTAAACCGGTAGTTGCTGGCGTAGATGTTCGTTTCGGATACATTTCTGGCCAATATTCTCCTCCTCCGACACCAGTCCAAGGCCAGTTTCCTAGAATAGACCACCATTCTCGGTTGTAAGCTGATACGGGTCTTGTCCAGTAGTCGGTTGGAAGCGGAGCGTCTGGCCAAGAATAAACTATGTCGTCTATAACGGTGAGTTCGTAGGGTCCGTCACTGCTAGGTGTGTAATAGACTGATTCTTCAAATTCTGTGAATACGGTAGCTTGTCCTTCGCGTACTCGTGAGTAGGTTCCTGCTGGGAAGTAGCCGCCTGGGAAGTCGAATTTGATTGTCCATGTGCCTACTTCGTCGGCTATGTATGGGAACCATGCTGTTCCGTCTGCTAGATAGGAATCTAGGACAACTTCATTTTCGGTTCCACTAGGTTTTGTTATTGTTACTTTGTAATCTGTAAGTTTTCGACTGTTATGGATTGGTGGTTGTTGCCAAATGTTTATGATGAATTCTTGGTTAACACCTACGGTTGTAGGACTAAAGCTAAGGTGGCTTATCGATGTAAGGGTCAGATCAGGAGTGACTCCACTGGGTAGGGGTATTGAGCCCTGATTTTCGAAGACGGTTTCTCCATGATCATCTTGTGCGTTGATGGGAGTAGCCATTAAAGCAATTGCAGAAGTTGTTAAAAGAACCATAATGAATATTGCTGTCAATTTTGTTTTACTTTTTAGAATTTCCATTTTTTCATCTCTTAATTTTTATATTTAACCAGATGGATTCAAACGGTATTTAATGTTTGTGCAAAATAGATTAAAAAAATGTAAAAAAACAATTATAATGTTGATTATAATTGATTTTTTTAACGCTAGTCTAAAGCAAAGGGTTATATGCCTACAAATAAAAAACCTAACGGAAGTATTGACAATGAAAATCGATGAAACTGATGCCAAAATCCTTCGGACATTATTAAAAGACGGACGCTCAAAACTGGTTGATATAGCAAAAGACTGCAAATTATCGTCAACAGCAATAAAAAATAGAATTGTGCTAATGAAGAAAAGTGGTTTAATAGTTAAACCAGTTTTAAACTTAAACATGGCTTTTTTTAAATACCCTTTGATTGTTTTAATTGGGGTTAATTTAGATCCTAAACAAGAGCAAAAAATCATCAAAATATTCAAAAAACATGCACAAGTAGCTGGAATTGATCGAACAATCGGTAAATATGATCTTTGCCTATTTGTCTTTGCAAAAAACATCAGTGATTTGGACAGATTAAAATCTTTAATAAGGAATCAGAGAAGCGTGAAGAATATTGATGTGAATATCTGGAATGAACTGTATATGAATTATAGTAATGTCGACTTAAAAATAGGAGCCTGAATTTTTTGGACAGAATTGATCTGGACATTATAAACAAACTAAAAAAGAATGGGAGCAAATCATTTCTAAAAATTGGAAAAGAAATTGGAATATCATCAATAACCGTCCAAAAAAGATATGAAAAAATGAAAAAAGATGGCATTATTTTTGGAATGACTACATTAATTGATCTTTCGAAAATTGGGTATACTGGGAAAGCATTTTTGTTTTTGAAGGCTTCCAAAGAATACGATAAAAAAAAGATTGCAGAAGCGCTTAATCAGATCCCAAACGTGTTCTTGATATCAGAAATTATTGGAGCATTTGATATGTTAGCTATGGTAGCATTTAGAGATATAAAAGAAATCAAGGGAGTGATTGATAAAATTAGATTAATGCCTTACGAGGAAAAAATTGAAATTTCATTAACTGATGACACGTCTTATCCTCTTAAAGAAGAATACAACAATATACAACTATTTGAACCAGATACTGATAAAATTTCATGATCTATACGCGGAGACGTTTCCATAGAAAAGGTTAACATCAAAAAATTGGTGAAATGCCGTGGATATTGAAAAGATTCTTTGTAAATCTTAATTTTCACAATTTTCTTTATAAGTAAACTTATTTATATTACTCTAAATAGCTCTGAAAAAGAGCAGTTAAAGTTAATTATAAACTTAAAAATAACGAATTAGTTTACTGAAAATAAAAAACTTCAAAGAATGAAATAGTGTACGCAGTTTCTGTAACCAAAAGGAGAAAGATAAAGCATGTGTGCAGATTTGAGCAAAAACAGAACAGTTTGGTTTGATGAATTAAGTATGCCTGAAGCAGAAAAAGCTGCTAAAGAAGGAAAAGTTGTGATTATCCCATGTGGAAGTATTGAAGAGCATGGAACACATCTGCCTCTATGTACAGACAGCCTTCAAGCAGAGTATGTAGCTTTGGGGGTCGCCAGAAAAGCCGACTGCTTGGTTGCGCCCCCGTTGAGGTATGGTCTTTGTAATTCTACAAGAAACTTTCCGGGCACCATCACGATAAGTTTCGATTCGCTACGGAGCATAATGGCTGATATTCTTGAGGATTTCGTCCGTAATGGTTTCAAGAGATTGCTGGTTATAACGGGTCACGCAGGCGGGTCACATATGACTGCAATTAAGCTTGCAGCCAAAACAGTTGTAATGAATCACATTAACGAAGAGAATAAACCAAGAATTATGGTTTGCTCAGATTATGACTTCGCTTTCGATCTTAGAGGTAAAGACTTTGATGACAGAGATTCCCACGCAGGTACAATAGAGACTTCAAGAGTAATAGCTATTCGATCAGACTTGCTGAAAGGAAAAGGAGAGCCAAGTTTTCCGAATCTGCCCCGCTTTGAGGTTGTTCCAGACCCTGAACGTTACTTCCCAAGCGGGGTCATGGGCGACCCGACAATAGCGTCGGCTGAGAAGGGACAGAAAATAAACGAGTATGTTATCGATCAGATCGTGAAACTGGTTGAAGAATTAAAACATTAATCAAAA
This sequence comes from Candidatus Bathyarchaeota archaeon, assembly GCA_963697165.1. Lineage (GTDB taxonomy): Archaea > Thermoproteota > Bathyarchaeia > Bathyarchaeales > Bathyarchaeaceae > Bathyarchaeum. Next base: position 28,928 of record CAVOMX010000006.1, on the reverse strand, counting down.
AAATAATGGATGGATTCTATTTGGCTAAAGCATTAGTTTTTCTTGCAACAGGATTTGAAGAAATCGAAACAGTAACAATTGTAGACGTGCTTAGAAGAGCTGGCGTAGATGTCACAGTTGCTGGTTTGACATCCAATGTGATTGAAGGGGCACATGCAATAAAGATTGTTCCAGACAAACCAATCGACGAGGTGAAAGTAGACTGTTTTGATGCAGTAATAGTTCCTGGAGGGAATCCGGGCTATAAGAATCTTAGAAATGACCCACGAGTAATAGATATAGTCAAAGAGGCGTTCAAGTCCAACAAGATAGTGGCTGCAATCTGTGCTGCTCCTGCGGTTCTTTCAGACGCTGGTGTTTTGGAAGGCAAAGCTTGCACGATTTATCCGGGAATGGAGAACGAACTGGAGAATGGTGGAGGCAAACCAAAACAGGAAATGGTTGTAGTTGATGGCAATATCATAACAAGTAGAGGACCTGCAACAGCTCTTCCGTTTGCTCTTAAACTGGCAGAGAAATTGGCAGGAAAACAGGTCACTGAGGCTGTTAGCAAGAAGACGATGGCAAATATTTTACGATGGTAATATAAGTCCAGATTGAAAAGAGAAAAGGAGGTTTGTTGGAGATGACTCCAACAGATCACTGGGGGTTCTGATTGGCCTTCTTTTTGTTCCACAATGCTTTTGCAGCTTCTTGTTCACCTAATATTGCTTATATTAATATACAATACGCGCTAAAAGATAAGAGACATTATGAAAAAAGTATTTCAACAACTGAAAGGGTTTTTTCCACATGCTACTTTTTGGGTGGCTCAACATGAATTGTCATGTGCACGTTTGGCTGCTCTTCATTTAGTTCATCCTCTAAATGATCCGTAAGATCATGAGCATCTTTAACACTCAATGATCCATCAACTGAAAGATGTAACTCAGCAAAAACTTGATTCCCATGTCGGCGGGTTCTCAAATTATGACAGTCAATAAAATGGAATGAATGCCTACCAATTACTTCCAATATCTTCTTCTCTTCATCTATGCATGATTGATCCATTAAACGATTTGAAGACTTCAAAATAAGCCCCACACCCACTCTCATAACCAAGGCTGCAACCACAAATGCCAAGAAGGAATCCAAGAAGGCCCAACCCGTTAATTGGGCAACAAATAGACCTATCCATACACCCACAGTTGAGATTACGTCAGAGAATAGGTGTTTCGCGTCGCCCTCAAGAGCCGCTGAGTCGCAGCTCTTAGCAGTTTTGATTAATAACCAAGAAAGCCCAGCATTCAGGGCCGTAGCGAACATTGAGATTCCAATGGCCAGATCGAGTTTGAACAATTCAACGGATTCAAATAAGCGTCCCGCGGCGGCATTTATAATGAGAATAGCAGCAAGGATTATGAAGATGCCCTCCACAAGGCTGGACAGGTCTTCGACTTTTTCGTGACCATACTTGTGGCTACTGTCTGGGGCTCTTCCTGAAACACAAACGGAGAACAGCATTAGTCCTGAAGCGGCTATGTTAACAATGGATTCTAGAGCATCAGAAAGCAGAGCTACAGAATTGGAAATAGAATAGGCTACTAGTTTTATTCCAAAAATAGCGATGCCGAAAATTACGGCTAAAAGTGCAACTTGTTTCTTTTCCATAAAGGCTAAGTCGGTTATCTCTTGCTTTTAGGTGTTGTCCCTAGTAGTTAGGGAAACAAAAACCTAGCAACAACCATTTTCGCGATAACTGACCTAAAGGGTCCCTAAAAATCAGGGAATAATACATTTAGTCTTTTGTGGACCCGTATATTCATTCAGTTATTCGTTAGTTTTCATTATTATTGACTTTTATACTCTTTCTTGTCGTAAACATTATCCAATTTAGATCCACAATATGGACAAAAGTTGAAGTGATTAGGGAACATATGGTGACTGCACCTAATGGGGCACTCCATCAAATCTACACATCACCTATTTTTGATAATTTCAATTTTTTTGTTACATATATAACAAAGACTGCTTTTCCATGCGGTCATAACATCTACAGGATCAGTTCATTTGCTCTATAGATAACAGTAGCACATTGTTAGGTAAAAAATATGGGTTAGATATTAGGATGTTTTGGGACGTTAGTCACTTTATATGTTACCTTCAACATGCTTTAGCAACATGTTTAGTTTATTATAATAATTAGTCACCTGAAATGTAACTTGTTTCTATAAAAATGGGATACAAATTAATTCCGCTCATAAAACATCTCGTATAGAATAACATATCTCCCATATGTTCATAGTCGAATATGGTAAGTAGCGAATCGTTGCATAAGTAGCCACGATATTTGGGGGATAAAATTAGTTTTTTTAACAAATTAATATTTTAACAAAATTCTGAACAAAATTTTTAAGTCACAAAATGTTGGAGAGTTTAAAGAATGGAGTTAAAACTGTTGAAAAGAACTGTAGTTATTTCTCTTATGTTTGTTGTTATGATTTCTTTGTTTGTAAATTTAGTTCCAAGTGTAATCAGTCAATCAGAAAACGTTGAAGTTCTAGACTATAGTTGGTACATTTCCTCAATCAACAGTTTTATTGTTGTCGGTGAAGTACAAAAACGTAGGTCCCAATAATATTGAATATATAGCTCTGCGTGGATTTTTGAATTCAACTGATGGTGAAGATCAGGCATGGAGCACCTCGGTACCATATTCTAGTGAAATTCTTCCACAACAGAAAGTGCCTTTTGTCATGTATTTTTTCACTGACACTAGCATTTCAGAAGATTTCAATTGGATTTCAGGTAACCTGAACAATGTTGAGTTCGAAGTTATCATCAGTAATGAGACTGATAATTATCAGTATCCCGACTTAGAAATCATAAACGATTCTCCACACATCGATTCAAATGGAATATATACAATCACGGGACGCGTACAGAACACAGGAAATCAAGCCGCAGGCAAACTCTGGGTTGTAGGCACGTTCTACAATTCTACAGGATCAGTAATCGCAACAGGCTTCTCTGATTATTTGACTCCAGATTCTTTACAGGCTGGTCAGACCACTTCATTCACATTAAACACAGTTGATGCCATACCCGAATTAGAAAATGAAATGCGCTCCCTCGCATATGAAATTACAGACTATGCATTGCTGATTCAAACAGAAGCACCAATTATTCCAGAGTTTCCCTCATGGATAATTCTTCCATTATTTGTGACAGCAACTTTGGGAGTTATTACCTACAGAAAGAAACTAAAACAGTGACCTTAAAAAAGAAGTTATACAAACACGAAACAGATGCAAGAACTTGAGAAAATTTGTAGACGTACACATCAATACGTTTGATTTTGAGGGTTAAATTTTAACACCCCAAACCCCAAACACTCCCAAACCTTATCCCAAACATTGGAACTGAGTAACTCTAATATGCAAAACCGAATATGTACACTAACTAGAATAAAATGAAAAGGAAATGGTCATTTGAAGAATGTATCTTCCAATATTTATTTCCTTGAAAAAGTAAGATCAGTAAAGCGTATTGATGTGCATAACTGGATTAAAACCTTGATTCTGTTTGCACTGATGATTGGAATGTTTTCTTTTCCTTCTGTGTACTCTCAAGAAACGCCTGATATGTCAACTGGTGTAAACTATGAGGGGCCATATGATTGGTCTTATTCAATTTCAGATGGTGAAATAGAGCAAGATTTTCAATTGTTCAAAGAAAACAATGTGGATTCTATTATTATAAATCTTATTTGGTCAGCATTTCAGACTGGTGTTAATCCGCCTATATACAACGAGTTAAACATAAACAATGTTAAACGTGTACTTGCAAAGGCAGAACAATATGAGATTGGTGTCTGTATGAGCTTCTTTCAATATTGGATGGACACCATTACGGGAGTTCCCAGTTGGAGTATAGATCCTCAGACGGGTAATCAACGTTACATAGCTATTGTGCGCGATGAAACGACTAAAGGATACTTTTTGGAGATGATTGGATATTTGGTTGATGAATTCAGGTACAGTTCAGCCATTAATAGTTGGTCCTTGCTTAATGAACCGATGCATTCTGGGAGCTATAGTTCTAGTCAGCTCGCGATCGAAAGAGAAGAGTTTCATGTTCTCATAGAGCAAGGAAGTGATGTTATTCGCCTCCGTGATAATCGACCTATCACCATCAAATTTACATTGCCCTATAGTCCATGGCACACTCGTACTGGTAGTGACTATAGCACCTTTGTTGATTTTGATCGTGTCATGCAATCGCTGGATTTTATGAGCATAAACACATTTGCGGATCCACAAGATTTTGGATCTAGTGTAACTTGGCAAGGTACAACTTGGGATGATTTTGTTCAGGCAGTAGAAGATACAAAAAATGCTGGGTACCCATTTTGGGTGAGTGAATTTGGGAACAACAACAGGAAGACTGAAGTGCAAAGGATTTATTACGAGTCAACTATTCACATATTTCAAAATCTGGGAGTGAACAGGTGCTTTAGTTGGGTGTGGGTTCATAATAGTCAAGATGAAAAATATAACATATGTAAAAGACGTGGAATTCCTAAACCAGCATTCTTTGAGTTAAACTTAGAATCCTTGCCACCTCCACCTCCTCCATCTAATGAAATGACTGCCGAAGATTGGATCGTGTTCTGGATGTGGCTAAAGCAAAATCCTCCAGGATGGCAAAAGGAAGATTGGAATGAACCTTTAGAAGGTCAATTGCAGCTGTGGAAAACTCAGACTGGAACAATAGATATGACTACTCAAGAATGGAATGTTTTTTGGGAATGGCTTAAGCAAAATCCTCCATCCAGCATTAAAACGACAAAAAGATGGTCATCCACTTTAGATGAGAGCCTCGAAAAATGGAAAACCGAATATTGGTAAATCAATAAGCCAGATCTCAAGAAAAGTGTAAACGAAAAACAATAAGAAAACACATAGACTTCTAACAAACTAGATGTAATGTTATGTTCGCATCTTTCTCACATTTTTTTCCTGATCTTTTACCTACCTCGGGTGGGGAATGTACGTGAATACATTAGCTACGCATTCTTTTTGGGATGTGTCTTTGACTGAAATAAGCAGTATATTTTCTGCCTGTGAACGAGCATTTTAGAATACAATAGGCATTATTCTTCTAAGTGCTTCGGTTGTAACCCTATTCGGAAAAAGACAGAAAAAAATATCCAGTCAAAATGTCTATTTTTGTTCGGCTTTTAGTTTTTCGATTTGTTTTAGGAGATCGTGTGTCTGCTTTTTTAATCCTGTCAATTCCGCCTCGTTTTGTGCCTGTGGTGTTGTTGCTTTAATAATTATTTTTACCTTTTTGGAGTAGTTATAGATGGAACCGAAGAGAATTGTGATCGCAAGAAGCCAACTTATTCTGATTAACTCGTCGGTATAAGTCATTGCTACCCAACTGTACTCAACTGCAAATTCGTGAAAAATTCTTACAACTGACCCAAATACGAAAAGAATACCTGATACAAAAATGGGGATCCAAAAAGACTTTCCTACGTCAAGATGTTTAATAGATTTGAAAGTTCCATGACCTAGAATGCCTAAAACCGCGGCAACCAAAGCAAACATGATGTCCAACGTAATTATTAACCAGTTCATTTATACATCAGATCAGGGCTTTAAGTAACACCTTAACTTAAACTTCCCCAATCTAAATATTACGTCGTAATACATAATAAACATTTCTGTTGCTGTACACGCGCGGCGCGCGCAACAATTCGTTAGTGGGAATCTGCATTAAATCAGGTTAGTGTAATATTCCTGAACAGATCACTGCTTTCTATCATATGCTGACGCTATTTCATTTTTCATTATCAAGCGTTAGCCTTGGGTTTGGGGGGGTTAAAATTTAACCCCAAAAACCGCGTGTTAAGTGATCCCGAAAATTATTCTGGCTTCTTTCGTTTCTTTAGGATTATCGCCGTAGCGGCAATCAGGGTCACTATAAATATGATAAATGCAAAGCTTTCTGGACGTGAAAATAATCCGAGGACATCTTCAATTAGGTTCTGAGGAGAAGAGACTGGAAGATTTTCAGCATTTATCTTGAAGTGAACGTAACTGATGCTTGGCGGCAAAGTTAATACCGATTCTTGAGGGCACTTAATTGTAGAACTGAACTGTGTAGAATTGGTCATCCACTCGAAAATTTGGGAGAGAGCATAGATATCAAGCGAGGAAACCGGTTTAACAGTTTCTCGATAGTCAACAGAGGCGTACATGACATCGTTAAAATGGTTGGAGTGAGATAACCCAAGTGTGTGCCCTATTTCGTGGACAACAATGTTTTGCATATCGACTTCTGTCATAACGTGACCGCTTGGGGCTTTTGCCGTTAGGCTAACCCTGCTATTGGTGATGATACATGACGATTGAACTGTCGCGTGAGATTGTCCTATCAATGCGTCGCTTTCGCACTCGCAGTTCCACTGGACGTAAATGTCGAAGTCAGAAACTTCTTCAGAAGATATTGTTGGAACAAGATGGAGATTTGAAAGGTACGAAAAGTTGGCGTGATTAGATGTGAATTCTTGGATTGCATCGTTCCACTGGGCTATTGCGTGAAGCGTAGCATTGAGATAGGACGGTTCCCACCATGTCTCATTCTCTTGTGGAAGTATGCTGACGCTTATTGTTGAATGGTTCCACGTGTATCCTCTAAAATCTATGGAGTATTCTGTTCTGTGCTCCTGTCTTGAAAGAAGCAAGAACCACACAAGATGGAAATATAATCAGCAACATGATGACGACTAAGTAGAGCCTTCTTACATTCAACACTACCTAAACTTCCAGTCACTGAATCTTATGAGTTTCTATTTCAAGGATAACTAAAACTTATTTCTGTTAACGACCCTAAGTTAATGTATGGAACCGTAATTGGGTTTGGGTTTGGGGTTCAATTTTAGCCCTTAAAAAAAGGGGAAGTTTTGCGGAAGAACCGCGGGTGATATCACAATCAGGGAATGAATAGCCGTTGCCATAAATCTAAGTCAGTGTTCCACTTTTTGTCAGTCTTTTTCTACCGATTATGATTACTAAAGTTGCCATTACGAACATTGGTAATATAATCCATGCTGGAAATTCTGGAATAGTCTCATTGACCGTATCTACTAATCCCCAATCGTTCGGATTATCTCTAGAACCTTCTGGCCAGGCTTGGACTCCCTCAGCAGAATTGCTTTGATCGTATGTTGCTACTCTAATCCAAAATTCAGGATTTATACTAAAGGCCTCCCGTGCTATCTTAACCTCGATAATCAAGTGAGGAGTATTAGATAGAGGAGACGTGCCAAAGGAATCAACTATTTGCACGTCAGGTCCCCAACTGTAAGCTGAACTTTCGACCCATGCTGAGCCATCACCTCTGTAAAACGCAAAACCACTATTACTGTGTCCTACATAATCAAATCTTGTACAATCTGACTGAGGAGTAGTGCCTCCAGTTGGAACGCCACCAACCTGATTCGCTGCAGCAATACATATTTGTAAATAATCGCCTGAATCGTCGGTTGTATCACCGAAAACCTCGATAAGGAAATAATGATTTATTATGGCACTGGTAATAAGTTCAAAATCATATTTAGATCTGAAAATAGCTTCAATCTCGCCGTCTAGCTGTTTTTCATTTGCATCTGCCCATTCAAAAGAGGTAGTCCAGGTTCCATCGATAGTTGGTATGGTTTCCATCCTATAATGTTCTAATGTGTATCCTGCTTTCTGAGCCAATACTATTCCAGTTATTGATGCCAAAAATAGACTACACACCATCATCATACAGAAAGTTGTTGCTTTGATTTTATTTATTTTCAAAACCTCCAATAAATTCAGATATAATATATATTTTGATCGCTTTAAATAAATTTTTCTAATCTCGCCTAATTACGCGTATTTGGTTACACAAAATGATACTATTCATTATGAAAAAACCATAATCTTTGCAAAATAATAACTAGTGACTAAAAATGTAACCTATTTCACATAACAGATGACCAAAAGTAACAAATTCATGGGAAACACGAGCTCATCAGATACTTTGGGACCCTCGAGTTTGGGTTTGGGATTGGGATTAAAATTTTACCAAAAAAATTCACGTCTGTCTATGTGGTCTAAATTCAACGATTCAGAATGCATTATAAAAATAGTAAAGGCTTATTTTGCATTCTTATATATTCTTTGCACTACAAAAGGAAGCCTACACAAGGGAAGATAGAAAGAGGGAAAAATCTACATTATGTTTAAAATGCAATTTACCACTTCTTAGTAACATTTATTGAGTTTAGTGAATATTAAACTGATGAACCTCAATGATTGTTGGCATATGCGGAAGCCCTAGAAAAGGTGCAACAGAACATGTTCTAAAAGAAGCCCTGAACACACTGGAAACGATGGGCTTCAAAACTGAGTTTTTCACAGTTAGAAACAAAAAAATCGGATTCTGCACACACTGTGACCATTGCTTGAAACATAAAGAATGCATAATACAGGATGATATGAACACCGTTTACAGTCTATTAAAAGACGCCGATGGGATAATTTTTGCCACTCCTGTCTACAATGGGGGAATGAGCGCCCAAACAAAAGCAATTTTAGATAGATGTAGAGCACTTTTAGCTACGGACATCAATGTCTTGAAATACAAAATAGGTGCAGCAATAACTGTTGGAGGAGACAGAATTGGAGGACAGGAACTGGCAATCCAGCAAATCCATACATTTTACGTCCTAAATGGGATGATACCTATAAGTGGTGGTGCTTTTGGAGCAAACTTGGGAGCAAACTTCTGGTCAAAAGATTCACTAGAAGGCGTAAAAGAGGACATGGAAGGTTTTAGAAGTTTAAAAAAAACCCTCAAAAGATTCGCTGATGCGATGAATAGAATTGAGATAAAAAAGCAAGAGTTAAAGTGATAGAAAAATGGCTGCTGGAAACGTGGAAAGAGAAAAAAAGCAACAAAAGAAGAAGAGAGTTGCTTGGGGAATCACAGGAAGTGGAGACCGTCTTCTTGAAGTATTTGATGTCATGAAGCAAATAAAAAACCAACACCAAGATGACTTCAGAATTACAGTTTACCTTTCCAAGGCAGGAGACTTGGTTATAAAATATTATCATCTTTTTAAAGAGCTGCAGGAAGAATTTGACAAAAGTCGGGTTGAAATTAACTCTAATATACCAACCCTTGCGGTTCAGCTTCAGAGTGGAAAAATCGAATTTTTGTTGATTGCTCCGGCTACATCTAATACAGTTGCAAAACTCGCAAATGGAATATCGGACACTTTACTAACTGTAACTCTGCGATAATGGCTCTGAAAGCCTTTGTTCCAGTCTATATAATGCCCTGTGACTACAAAGAAGGAGTAACCGTTACGCAGCTTCCCGACGGGAGCGAAATGAAAATACGTGTAAGAAAAGAAGATGTTGAACATGTCAAAAAGCTGGCTGCCATGGACGGCATCTTTATACTGGAAAATCCAGAAGAAATCTATCAAGTTTTCCAAAAACATTTCAAAGTAGAAGCAAAGAAAAGTAACAAAAACTATTCTTTACTTATTTCGGCAGGTCTTCATGTGCATTTATCAGAGCGTATGAGATAGTTTTTGGTGTTTTAGTAGATGTATATGGTAAGGTTTATCTATAATTATGCAGCAAATAAAATTACGAGAGGTCGTAATTTCTAGGTGGTGAAAGTCATGAACACCGAAGAGAAACAAGTCACCAACCAAGCCGAAGAATATCTAGAGGCAATCTACCGCTTACAAAGCAAAGTAGGATTCGCCAGAACAATGGATCTTTCCAGAGAATTGGGAGTAGTTCCTGGTTCGATTACAAACACAATCGAAAACTTGGAAAGAAAAGGACTGGTCATTCATGAACCATACAAAGGAGTAAAGTTAACTGATAATGGACAAAAAATTGCTTCAAGCATTCTAAGGAGACACCGACTCGCAGAACGACTATTAACAGATTTTTTACATCTAGACTGGAGCGAGGTCCACGACCCAGCCTGCAAACTAGAACATGCCATTTCACCAGAAATACTCAAGCCACTAGAGAAAGCGTTAGGGCACCCAAAAAGATGCCCTCATGGAAACCCGATACCGACAGGTTGTGGAGGAATCCTTGAAGACGAAACAGTAGCTCTCACTGAACTTGACGCCAAAACTAGTGGAGTTATTGTTAAGATAACTGAAGAAAAAACTGAGACCCTACAACAACTTACCAAATTAAAACTCAAACCCGGAGAAAGAGTGCAAATCGAAAACATAGTTCCTAGAGGTTCTGTTACAATTCGGAGTTAGGAACAAAATCTGCACAATCGACCATGATGTAGCATCGATCATCTATGTTAAGAAAAGTGAAGGAGAAGTGAGAAACTAATGGAGCTGCCACTAACAGCGTTGAGGAACGGCGAAACTGGAGTCATAACATCCACAGACCTCAATTCAGAAGGACAACCGATGTGTGGACATAGAGCAGGAAAAGGTTGGAAAAAGCATTTTACGACCTCTCGCTGCGTCAAAAGACTTACAGATTTGGGTCTAACCCCTGGCACAGAAGTAACTGTTGTAAAGTCAGCGCCTTTCAATGGACCACTAGAAGTTTGCGTTAGGGGTTCAAGGTTAGCCATAGGCAGAGGAATGGCTAGCAGAATACTTGTGGATGCAGAAAGATGAGCGACAACCATTTTACAATTGCCTTGGCAGGAAACGCAAACGTAGGAAAATCAGTCATATTCAATCAATTAACAGGCCTTCATCAGCATATCGGAAACTGGCCCGGAAAAACAGTTGAAAAAGCTGAGGGAACTCTACATTTCAAAGGCTACACAATAGACTTTGTTGATTTGCCTGGAATCTACTCGTTGTCAACATTTTCCATGGAGGAGCTAATTTCACGGGAGTACATCGCAACCGAAAAGCCCGATTTAGTGATAAATGTTGTAGACGCTTCGCTTCTTGAAAGAAACCTGTTCTTCACTTTGCAGCTTCTGGAACTGGAAACCCCCCTTATAGTAGCCTTAAACCAGATTGACATGGCAAAGAAAAAGGGCATTATTATTGATTATGCTAAGGCAGAGAAGATTCTAGGGGTACCAGTTGTTCCAACAGTTGCAGTCAGCGGAAAGGGCGTCTATGAGATGCTGGAAACAGCAATCGAAGTTATCGAGAAAAAAAGAAAAATAGACCCTCTGAAGCCACGATACGGAAAAGAAATCGAAGAAAGAATTGAAAAACTTGTTAAACTTCTTAACAAAACTCAGTTGAGGTACCCCGCCAGATGGGTTGCAATAAAACTTCTAGACGAAGACAAAGAAGTTGAAAAAGAGGTTCTTGAAGCAAATCCAAAAATTGTGGCAGTTGCCGAAAAGCTTAGGGCAGAACTTGAACAGATTCATGGTCACTCCTGCCCAACTGTTGTTACGTCTGAGATATACGAAGTGGCAAGCAGAATTTCGAAAGAAATTCAGGAGATAACAAAGCCGCTGAAGATGCCCATGAGAGAAAAACTGCACACTGCGACAACACACAGAGTTTTCGGTTATCCGATAATGTTAACGACGATCCTATCCGTTTTTGTTGCAATATTCAGTTTCGGGGACTTCACATCTGCTCTTTTAGGCGACTTCTTTTTTGGTTTGAAACCAAGCTTTTGACAGTGTTCTTGGAACAGGAATCGTTGGAGAACTAGTCTGGGGAGGAGCAATAGAAGGCATCATTGGCGGAGTCACAGTTGCATTGCCTTACATTCTTCCGTTCTATTTCATGTTGTATCTCTTTGAAGATTCAGGGTATCTGAGCCGAATTGCCTTTCTGATGGATAATTTAATGCACAAAATGGGTTTGCATGGAAAAGCATTCATTCCGGTTATGCTCAGCTTCGGCTGCAATGTTCCAGGGTGTCTAGGATGCAGAATAATGGAGACCACCCGTGAAAGACTCTTAACCGCATTTGTTGTTACACTCGTACCATGCGCTGCAACATCAGTCGTCATCCTTGGACTAGTAGGGGCATTTGTAGGGATCCAATGGGCGCTCGCGCTTTACATCATAAACCTAATCATAATCTTCGTTCTCGGAAGGATAGCATTCAAAGCCCTTCCAGGCGAACCAACTGAACTGATAATGGAGATGAACGACTACAGAATACCACACATGAAAACGGTTGCAAAGCAAACTTGGTTCAGACTACAAGAATTCATAGTAATGGCGTTTCCGCTAATAATTGCGGGCAGCTTCGTAATCAAAATTGCAGAGATTGCAAACGTGTTAGAACCAATCGCAAGCATATTTAGCCCCGTAACGGTTACTTGGCTTGGATTGCCAGCAGTTACGGGAATAGCTCTCATATTTGGTGTGTTAAGAAAGGAACTGACGTTGGTAATGCTTGCTACGCTGTTGGGAACCACAAACTTTGCTCTGGTCATGACTGAAGCTCAAATGATTGTCTTCACTCTAGTGGTAATGCTATACATACCCTGCGTAGCGACTATAGGTGCATTGGTCAAAGAATTCGGCTGGAAGAAGGCATTACTTATCACTGTTTTTGAAATCGCGCTAGCCCTTCTACTTGGAGGAATAGCCTTCAGGCTACTTACAATCTAAAAAAAAAAAAATGAGCAGGAAAAAAGGGGCTAAACGCGCATTCTCTTTATAGATGGCGTCTAGCAGCAGTCTTTTACGTGTATTGATCTATTGGCTTGTGCGTACCATCTTCTTTGGATATGAAATTTGAGTCCAGAATGGATAGCCTGAGATCTTCTTGGAGACTGATTTAGGCGTTATCGCATTTGTTGGACAGTAGTGAGAACATGCTAAACAGTGTGCACAATCGGTGTTACCGAAAGCGTCGTTTAATCCAGTGATTGCAACAGTGTTGCTTCCTCTGTAAGCGAAGTTGATAACTTTTTGACCTGATAAATTAGCGCAGGCACGAACACATCTTCCACAAAGAATACAGCGGTTGGGGTCCATGATAAGAACCTCGTTGGAGTCGTCGACGATTTGATCCTTTTTGGAGAGCCTGAACCTGTTTTCGGTTATTTTGTATCTACGCATCCAGAAACGGATGTCTCTGCTTTGCTGTATCTCATTTCCACATTCAGCGATAATTATCTGCAGTACTGACCTTCGAAGACGCTCAAGCTCTTCATCTTCGGTTGTGACGTTCATACCTTCTTCGATCTGAGTGCAGCATGATGGGATTAAGCCTCTTTTGCCTTCAATTTTTACAAGACACATTCGGCAGGCTCCAATAGATCCTAAACTGGAGTCGTAGCACAGATGGGGGATTCTTATCCGATTAGCCTCCAGCTCATCCAGCAAATTACCGCCTTTCTTTACTTCGAGAGGTTTGCCATCTACGGTTATGGTGATCTTTTCTGGGTTAGGCACTTTGTCAGCATCGAAGAACTTGGGATACAGATTGAAATCTTCCACTAACTTGTTTAGAGTGTAACCTTCTGGTTCCAGGGCTAAACCTGTAGTTGGTAGAGGTGAAGTTAAGATTGGCCCTTTTTTGTTGCTGAAGTTTCCTGATCCGAAGGTTTTCGCAGTTCCAATAATCTTCTTGTATGGAAACACAGTTTTTACGCACTGATAGCCAATTTCGCATGTGAGGACAATTATTGCAGTGGCTTCGTTGAATACTTCTTCTTCTGTTGCCTTGTGTTTCTTAGCGAGGTTGATCTGGCAAGATTCGCTGATAAGCTCCTTTTTAAGGACATTGTAGCCATCCTCCTTGAGCAAGTCCTCTAGGGCAGTCATCTTTTCCATTCCAGCGATGCCACAGTGCTTCACACACGTATCGCAGCTCCAGATTATAATTTTTTCATCGGGATTTAAGTTTCGTTTAAGTTGATCATATGATAATGAACGAACAGATATTATCAACTAGACACACCTCACTTTGATTTTTTCGCCAACAAGGGGCTCTCCAGTGTTTATCCTGTACTCTTTTCCCATCTCGGATTCATGATTCTTGTAGGGCATCACAACTTTGAAGATTTCATTGTCCGTGTCAGTCATAACCAAGCCAATGTCCTCTGTGACTTTCAACACTTTCTTTTCAGGAAAGTTCCGCGTAAAGCATGACCAACCTGCAGAACACGAAAGAACAATAATTGTGTTAGCCTCCAGATCGAGCTTGGCTTCCCTGAGCATAGGTTCTGAACAAGCATATAATACGACAGCTTCATCGGTCACATAGTACCCATCACGTATCAATCTTAGACCTAGCTCGTTGAGTTTGTTTAGTCCACCATTTCCACAGGTTCGGGCACAAGTATTGCAGCTTATTATAGCTATCTTGTCTTCTTTTTTATTCAGTTTCTTAATTATTTCTTCATAGGGCTCAATTTTCGAAAAGATCATTTACGGCAACCCTCCTCAAGTATTACTGACTGGTCAACAAGTCTACCAGGCACATTTTCAATTACACCAAAGGGGCAGCTAACTGCGCAAGTTCCACATTTGATACATTTAGTTTGATCTATTGTGGGTGTAGAGCCTTTCTCGCCTGAAATCGCCTGCACAGGACAGCTTTTGGCACATACTAGACAGCCTTTGCATTTCTCAGAATTAATGTGATAAGTTAGAAGTGGTTTACAGACCATTGCTTCGCATTTCTTAGCTTCGATGTGATCAGCGTATTCTTTCTCGAAGTATCTAAGTGTTGTCAGGTACTGGGTTGGATGCTGTTCTGCCTAGTGCACATAAACTCGCTTTTTGAATGACATCGCTGGTTTCCTTCAATAATTCGACGTCATCAGCAGTACCTTCACCATTAGTGATCCGCTTCAATGTCTCATACATTAGCCGTGTTCCTATACGTCCAACAGAACATTTACCACAGGACTCAGCAGTAGTGAATGAAAGAAAGAAACGAGCCATGTCCACCATACAGTTTGTGTTATCCAGGACCACCATACCGCCCGAGCCCATAATGGCTCCTGCACTTTGGAGGCTGTCATAATCCATGGGTAAGTCAAACATGTCTACGGGAATACAGCCACCGCTGGGTCCACCCAACTGAACAGCTTTGATTTTTCTAGCTTCGGGAGGTCCTCCAGCTATATTATATAATAGCTTCTTTATTGGGGTTCCAATTGGAACTTCATAAGCTCCAGTTCTTTTCACAGAGCCAGTGACACAGTACATCTTAGTTCCTTTGCTTTTCTCAGTTCCTAATGCGGCAAATTTTTCCCATCCTTCAGTCATGATTGTTGCCACGTGAGCGAGTGTTTCAACATTGTTGATTATTGTAGGCATGCCCCATAGACCTTTAACGGCAGGAAAGGGTGGTCTTTGGATAGGAGTAGCTCTTTCGCCCTGTATTGCAGCGATCATAGCGGTTTCTTCGCCACAAACGAAAGCGCCAGCACTCAGAAAAACTTCTATGTCAAAACAGTAACCGCTGCCCAGAATGTTTCCGCCTAGGAAACCTTTCTCTCTTGCGTCTTCAGCAGCTTTTAGTAGCCGTTTGGCAGCCAAAGGTTTCTCTGCGCGTACAAAGATGAATCCCTTGTGAGCCCCAATTGTGTACCCTGCTATAATTAGTCCTTCCAAGATTCTGTGCGGGTCTGATTCTGCCAGAAGTCTATTCATGAATGCGCCTGGGTCACCTTCATCACAGTTGGCAATTATGTATTTTATGTCGTTTGTCTGTTCTTTGCATATGTTCCATTTGATCCATGTTGGAAAACCTGCTCCGCCTCTACCTCTGAGGTTGGCTTTCTTTAGATCTTCTATTGTTTCTTCCTGTTTCATGCTCAAACATTTTTTAAGGCCCTCATAGCCCCCAACTGTTGTGTAGTCGTCTATTGATTCGGGATTAATTATTCCGCATTTTCCAGAAATCCATCTGACCTGATTCTTCCACACATCAAGTTCATCTAGTAAAGGAACGTTTTCTTCTACGGTTTTTCCGAACCTGAATGCGTAAGCGCTTGAGAAGTTTTCATCTAAATATTCACGAATAATTTGTTCAACAATGTCTGGCGTTACATTAGCATAAATTGCGGAAGGATAGCCCTTCTTTGTTATTTCAATCCAAGGATCAATGAAATCTAGTCCCATACAGCCTACTGGAGTTATCTCAACATCCAAACCCATTGAATTGACAATTGTATTTATACTTTGTAAAACTTCGTTAGCGCCCGCAGCAATTGTGCAACTACCTAGGGGAACTCTGATTTTAAACCCTGTCTTGCCATAGATTAACTCTTCGGGCAAACTATTATTTCGCGTTTTGGTTCACTCTCCTCTTGTTTGGCTTTCTCTCTGTATTCAGCTAAAATTTTCTTCAATACCTTCTGGTCAACATTCCCGTATAGTCGCCGGTAATTGCCAGTGCTATCAGTAACCGCAAGTACAGGTGCTAAACTACAACATCCGAAGCATCTTGCTGATTCAAGACTGAAAACTTTGTCTTTGGTAATGTATTGATCAGGCTTGAGATCAAGAAGCAATTTGAGGTGCTCAAAGTTGTCGGCGTTCCCTTTTGCATGGCAACCAGTTCCCATGCACACTTGGATCACATACATTCCAGGGGGTTGAAGCCTGAATTGGTGATAGAAAGTGGCAACACCATAGACTTCACTAAAAGAGACTCTCAGATTGATTGCAATCATTCGCAAGCTTTCTTTTGGTAAATATCCGTATCTTTCTTGAACTGCTTGAAGCACTTGAATCAAATCCTTCCGAGCAGCATCTGTTGTTGTCTTAAAGATGAACTGCCGCAGTTCATTCTCTGCCGTAGATGGAAGAACTATAGATTTCTGCATTTGGGGAACCTACTAGATCGTTCTATATTACAAGACTCTGAAGGGAGATTTCTCCTGTTTTTCAAGCAATTTTTTGTAGGCCTTCGCGGTGATGAGCTCGCTTAAGTCAGTCTTATTTTTAGGGGCAATAGTTACAATCCACCCTTCATCGTAAGGGCTATTGTTTATGATATCAGGAGTTTCCATTATTCGCCAGTTGATGTCAACTATTTTGCCGCTAATTGGGGCTATAAGATCAAAGGCAACGTACTCACATCGCATCTCGTCAAGGTCTGCACAGGGTCTTCCATAAACAGTGCCAAAGACTTCTCCGACCTCAACATCTTCACCAACTGTGGTGTTCTTGGAGATCTCTACTAGACCTACTTTTTCCCTTAGATGCTGCTGAGCATAATCAGTTATTCCAATTTTTTGATTTCCTTCAAGAGTATTCTTTGTCCACATGTGAGTTTTTGTGTAGTCTCTGTTAGTCTTAACGCAAACCGTTTTCCCCTCGCACTGGAAAAGGTATTCTTTTTGGGCTGCATCATTTTGATCCGTTTTTAACATTGATATATTCTTGAACATTTTTATCGCCTTGATTATAATAACATAGAAGGGTTAGTATATACATTACGTGATTAAAGTAATAATGTATATATACTAACCATTACCGTAAATACAGATAAGAGAGAGATACTATGGAATCCAGAAAAGTTCAACGCGTAGGATCTTCTAGTTTAGCTGTTTCACTTCCTAATGAATGGGTAAAAGAAGTTGGTTTAAAAAAGGGACAACTTGTCTTCTTTAAAGAAGATGAAGGCAACATACTTAAAATAATGACCCCAGGACAAATAGAAAAACAGCCAGACTCAACAGTTGAATTGAACGGAGATTTTTGTAAAGACCCCAAAATGTTGGGTAGGGCTCTAATGGGTGTCTATTCCCTTGGATACGATAGCATAAAAATAGTTTCAACAAACAGGCTGAGCAGCGAGCAGGTAAACAAAATCAGGACCATCACACGTGAACTGATGGGTATGGGCATAATGGAGGAAACACCCAATTCGCTCCTGATCCAATGCTCTATTGATACAACAAAATTTCCCATAAACACTCTGCTTAGAAGACTGTTCATAATCAGCTCTACTATGCACAGAGAAATGATAGATTCTCTACCGAATTTAGATGTGGAACTTGCAGGCGAAGCAATACGCAGAGATAAAGAAGCATACACAATGTTCTGGGTAATAGTTCGCTTATTAAATAGCTGCCAACGAGACAAAGGCATAGCCAGCCAGATGGAAATAGACAACCCATCTCTAATTATCTGGTATCGCTTGATAGCCCAATATTTGCGGCTTATCGCTGATTGGGCAAATAAAACCGCAGAAAAAATTATTGCTTTAAACAAATCCAAGGAAATCATTGGAGAAGAATTAATTCAAAAAATAATTGAGATTAACGAACGAACTTATGGAATATGCCATGAAGCAATAAACAGTTTCTTCTCCAGCGATATCCAACTGGCAAATAAAGCAATAGAGACATACCTTGAGATTCAGCAAACGGAAGAGATGTTGCAGGAAAGGATATGTAGTTCTGCTTATTTGCATGGAAAAAATTTCTCGGTGAGCAAATATTTCAAGGGTAAAAGACCGATAGAAGCTTGTGCCGTCGCTCAAATAAGCTTCCTATTGTGGGGGGCTCGAAGAATAGCTGAAATAGGATCAGAAATAGCTGAAACGGCAATTCATAGGGTTCTTTGTAAAGACACGAAAATGTGTAAAGCCATAAGATAAACACAGTTCAGATCAAGGATGTGGGCCGCTTAGCTACGTTAATTCTCTGCAATCAAAAAAGATAGCGTTCCAAAAACAACGACTGATGCTAGTGCCGTTGTAGAGTTCATTCACCCTTTAAGTGGACCTCGATAATAGCCGAAAGTTGGACATCTAACACATTTATGGTTCTGAAATGATAGACAATAGTTACATTAGACGTCACATGGAGTAATATCCACAATGAAGCAAAAGGAAGAACCCTTCGCAAATCTTAATTAAACCTGATTCTCACACAACCAATTGCAACTTTACTGTAGTTTTTTTTGTTTTGAATCTGCTTTGTCCTTAAGTCTTTTTGCGGTTTTCCAAGATTTTCTTACGAAATCGGGGTAGGAACCAAACTTTATTATCCAGTTTTCTAGAAATTTTATTGTATTCGGGTCGCTGGGGTAGCCGCAGCCTATGTTACCATGTTTATTTTGCAACTGTGAAATCACCTGGTCTCGTTCTACTTTGGCTATGATAGATGCAGCTGATACGATAGGATATGTTAGGTCTGCCTTATGTTCAGAGATTATTTTGGGTTTGAAGTTGAGGTTTTCTGCGATGTGCTCTCCAAATCTATCTGCTAGAACGTCTGATGCGTCTACATAGATCACGTCGGGTTTAAGAATTGTTATCACTTTAGCCATTGCTTTAGCTTCAAGACGATTCAACTTATGCAGTCTTCTTTTACTTTCAACAACTATGTCAATCTCACCAGGAGACAAAAACACGACATGATAGATCAGAGCCAAATCTTTTACTTGTATAGCAAGTTCTTCTCGTCTACAAGGCGAAAGGAGCTTTGAATCCTTCACGCCAATGTCTATCAACTTAGGTAAATCTTTCTCATTAATCGAAATACCTGCTATAACTAAAGGCCCAATAACAGATCCGCGACCGGCTTCGTCAACTCCAGATATCATCATTTTGAAAACCTTCGCCAATGAATAGATGCATCCATATTGTTCTTGCTTTCTCTTGTGTGTGGTTGTTTCACTAAATATTCTTCGGTTCTAAAAAGAAGTCTCAGTTAGGAAGAGATTAATGCTGCCAAAATTTAGAGAAAAATATAGAAAAAAATTTTAAACAGAATATGCATATGTTTGAAAACCGCGCACTCCTTTTAATAGCGAGTTTTTTCCTTATCTTGAAACTTGATCTTCTAGTATGCAATAGACCAAACAGAAATCAGGACGATATAATACTAAACCACTTTTACCTTTTCTTTAAAGCATTAATTAATCTTCAAACAAAACAGAATATACTATTGTTTACTCTATCTGTTCCGATTCCGATATAAAAAACTAATTTCATATTTGTTCTTCAAACATGTTTATGTATACATAAAAAAGGGATCTCCCCCCCAAAAAAAAGGGGATGGAAGATTATTTTGGGATTTATTTTCGTTTTCGTAGTACTAAGTATCCGACTGCGGCTATGATTGCGACTGCAATCACACCTATTGCGATAGCTACTTCGGTGCTGATCAATGGAGTGGGTTCTGGTTCTATTGGTGCCTCCTGGTGATGCTGCTGGACCGACTACAACTCCAACTGCTGCTCCTGAGCTACCATAAGATTCGGATCCAACAAATTGGGCGAGAATTCTGTATGTTCCTTCCTTTTCTGGTGTCCACGCATGATGCAAAGTCGCCATAGTATCCGTCTGTTGTGGTTGTGCCAATTTCGACATAAGTGCCGTCTGTTCCGATAGCTGTTAGCATTACTGGAACGCCGGTGATCGTTTCGTTGTGATAGATTCCATCTACTGGTCTTACCATGTGTAAGAAGTTCATCTGAGTGTCCATAGATGCATCAGATACACATGGAGTGCCTTTCTGAGCAGGAGATATGTCCAAAACTGATCCAGTTATCATCATTGCAGTTCCTTTTGGTACTGCAACATTAGGAGCTGAAACAGTGGTCTCACTCTTGCCCTTGCCGAAGACATATAGGTATCCATCATAACTGTTGCCTGCTGTTAGGTAACCGTCTGCTGCTGCACCAGGATTCATTGGTGCTGCAATCTTCCATATCTTTTCACCAGTATAGGCATCTAGACAGTGAAGACTCCAACCTCTTGTATATGGTGCAGTAGCTGTGTGCTCGCTGTTTCGTGTGAAAACTTTTCCATCAGCAACAACACCATTTCCGTTAAAGGAGTAAGCTTCTACGCCTGTTGTGCCATAGTATGTTGTTTCGAAGGGTATTGCTGGATCATTGTAGTGCCATGTTAGAGTTCCGTCCTGTAAGTTAAAGGCTTGAACTCCATCGTATGACCAGAAGTATGCCATGCCGTAAGCTGCGGCTTCGTCGTATCCCCAGAATCCACCGAATGGATAAGAGTTTCCATTGTTTGTCCATTTTATTGCGCCTGTTGCCATGTCAAGTCCCACGACTTCTCCTTGGTTAAAGCAGATAACTGCGACTCCATCTTCAGCGACTGTTGTTCGATGGGCTGTATGGTGCATTTATCGAAGTATCTTTCCCATAGTACCTCACCAGTATATAGGCTTACACCTATGCATTTCCGCCCCAAACTGCGTTATCAAAGAATCGTCTTGTGATTACAGTGTAACCTGAATCCAAGTCGGCAGTACCCATTCGTCCATACCAGTTCCATTTAGAGCTTTCTGGATATGCTGAGCCTCTGAAGCTTGGACATAGTCTGAAGGTTATGTTGCTATTTAGTCTGCTGACGAAGTTGTTGGTGTTAGGGATAACTGTCCAGTTATAGAGGTAAGTTGGATATCCATTATCTTGGATGCTTGTGCGGTTCCAGAAATGAGACATCATGTAAGGATCAACAACGCTGTCACTTGAATCTCGTACGCTTAGGAAGTAATCGTTTCTGAAGGCCAGTATTCGTCCAGGTCCGCCAGCGGCTGTTAGGTCATAGCTGCTTACTATCCCAGAGAATGGATTGATCTTATACAGTTCAGTTGGGTTAGCAGTGCTATCTACTGCAATAAGTGTGGCTGTGACTGCGCGGGCCGCGCCTGCGCCAGGAACTGCAGTGTCTGCTGGCTTATCGTAGGCAATCCACATCGGTGTGATTCCACCTTCTGAGACGGGTATATCGTAGTAGATTTCTCCTGTGCGTAGATTATAGCATCTGGCTGTTTCGCCTACTATAGGACGGTAGACCTGATCGTAGCATCGTCCCAAATAGATTACATTAGGAGTATCTACACTAGCAAGATCACCGTATACACCAGCTTCTCCACCTATAATACCTGCTATGTCTTGTTGTCGTTTCCAGACAACGTGTGAAGTGTTTGGTGCCGTGACGTAGGGACCATACCAGTCGGGATCACCGCTCCATTCAGAGTTTGTTTCCTGTTCATTCCATGGATAGTTGCCTGCGATTGCTGCCCATTCTCTGTGTTCCAGCGATATTGGACGGGTCCAATAGTCGGTTGGTAGGTCAATAAGTGGCCAAGAGTACACGAATTCTTCTTGTACGGTAAGTGTTTGTACTGCAGTTTGGGTGGGTCTGTAGTAGTCTCCGTCGTACCACATTGAGCCTTGGAATTCTTCTGTTCGCCATTCTCCGTCACTGTAAAATCCTGCTGGGTTGTATTGTCCCTGGAAGAAGAATTGTAAATTCCATTCTCCTACTTGGTCGGCTAGGTAAGGGAACCATGCTGTTCCGTCGGCTACATATGAATCGATTGTTACTGTGTTTGATGTGCCATCAGGTTTTGTGATTTCTACTTGGTAGTCTTTCATGTAGCGTTCTGCACTTGGTGGTGGTGTAATCCATAAGTTAATTGTGAATATCTGGTTTACACCTACAGGGTTAGGAGTGAAAGCAAGACGTGCTTGGGGGTCAAAGTACCATGTGATGTTTGCGTTTGCTGGTGCGGATCCGACCACACTACCTGCCATTCCTGTCTGCGCTGGAGTTCCTCCATGATCATCCTGAGCTTGTAGTGGATTTGCCATTAGCATAAAAGTAGATGCTGTCAAAAGAACTATTACGAATATTGCGGTCAATTTTGTTTTATTTTTTAGAATTTCCATTTTTTCATCTCTCGATTTTTAACGACTACTATGTACTTAAGGGATCTAATTTAAGATTTTCCTTTTAAAGGGCCAAATTTTACATAATTACAGAGATATTTTACAGGATTTACATCATCACATTGATTCACTTAAAATAGTGTTCAGATATAATCATTGTAGGAGAATATATGTCATACCTGATTGTGTTAATGACAACCAGCAACAAAGAAGAAGCCGTGAAGATAGTTCATACTCTACTAGAAAAACGGTTAATCGCCTGCGCCAACATAATAGATCCTGTTTCTTCATTTTTCTGTTGGAAAGAAAAGATAGAAGAAGAAAAAGAGGTACTAGTTATAATGAAGTCACATCAAAAATTCTTCAAAAATCTCTCAAATAAAATAAAGGAACTACACAGCTATGAGATTCCTGAGATTCTGGCACTTCCAATAGTGGAGGGGTCTCAATCGTACCTAGACTGGATGAAGGCTTGCCTTGAACCGGTGAAATAAAAATGGCTAAAAAGCCGATGCAAAGAGCCGAACAAGAAGAGATTATTTACGACAGTAAACACTGGAAGCTTTTCCAGAAATTAAGGTTAGAAACAATTCAAACAATGGAGAAGCTAGACAACTTACATCTGCGTTCTATTGTTCACGGAAGTATCGTCCGCGGCGACGTTTCAGAAATGAGCGATATTGACATCTATTTGCCAGAGCCTCCCTCCTCTTTTAGCATAGAAACGGCGCTTGAACGGTCAGGTTTTCAGCCTTATCAACGAAAAATTATACAAGCTACTCCCCTTTATGCCCTGAAAGGATACATCGAATTGGATCACCAAACTAGTCTATCATTTCCTTTGGTGAAGCTACGTCCAGTAGAAAAGGAGTTCTACAAGTTTGGAGGCGAAGCGTCCCTTTCGGAACTCAGAAAAGAAAAACGTAATTCAGGAGTAGACAAGAGGCTTATGCTAATAGAACCTACAGAAGAAGGCCATATAGAGACTGCAGTAATAGGTCATCAAGAAATGGTTGCGAATCTATTAGGTGTCTCACTTAATACAGTGTTAGACCGTGTTCGTGCTCTCATACGTCGTGATAAAGTGGGAAGAACAGGAGTCTTTATCGAGAAAGAACTGGCTCCTGACGAAACTTATGAGCAAGCTATGAAAAAACTTGCGGATCAGAATCCTGCGGTTCGTAGACGAATAAAATTTTACAAAAACTAACCAAAATGAGCTGTTAGGGCAACGGAAATCGAAGAAGAGCGGCTACTCCACCGAGTGAAAGAAGTTTTGTTCCTGCCTCATGCTCAGTACTAAGGACCATGATTTCTCCACGTGCAGCTTCAACGTTTTTCATAAGGTTCTCCAAGGCTATCCGCTTTTCTTCTGTGGTTTCCCTCAGGGTCGAGTCTGCAACTAGAAGCTTTTTAACCGCGCCATAATTAGTTGCCTTTTCAACTTCATCGAATCCATATGTTACGTCCTGTTTATCTTTTCCAAGCCTCGCCAAGAACTCTTCCATAGCCTTCATTTCGTCAGCCACTCTCACATGTTGTAGCACATTAGTGAGAATTCCTGAACGAAGCGATTCTTGTATACCAGACAAACCAGCACTATTTACTCCTTTTACTCCAATAACTGAGGCAGCAACATCTTTAGCCTCTTCTTTCACATAATCAACGAAATCATCCTTGATAAATCCGGGTCCAATAACAACTATCGGACTATTAAGAGGAGCCCACGCTTCCCGCAGAGATGAAAGTGCTCTCTTAAAAAACACCTGTTTTGCTTTCCCTCTTTTTTCTGCCTCAAACTTTCCCGGAATCTTAATTCGCTCACCTACCTTCACGTCAACACCATATTGACGCAGAACAGCCACACAATATTCTTCGTCATCCATCGAAATTATTGTGAGAGGCGCAGCGGTGATTCTGCTTGCTCGCTTCAATCGGTCAAGTTGGTGGTTCTGCCATCGCTTTTTTACGATAGTGACAGGCTTGTTCACAGTCACATTAATTGTGTGCCGTGATCCAGCAATGCTCAATTTTTCTGGTGCTTCACATACAATGCCGGTTATCCTCAAGCGATTGAGAACCCGATCCCAATACAGTTTTTCAACTTGTAGACCCAGATTTACGGAAACTCTTTTTGCCTTTGTAGGTCGTGCATACTGATCATCAGGTTTTGTTTGTCTTGTTGTGCGGGCGTAGACCTCATCCTTTTCGAGAATTAGGTTATATAGGTGCCACAGGTCGTCTAGACTCTCTGGCATGACCTTAGCAAAACCCTTTTTTAGGTCTATTCGAAAAATTTTCAAAAGAATTCTATCCTTTCCATGTTGAGCAGTGTAATAAGTGCTAGCTAAAACCGTTAAAAGCGTATTGGAATATTGTTCCCTCAACTTTCGTGTCGATGATTATAGTTTTTTGTGAAAGGAAAACTATACGTTTCAGCAGATAAATAGCAAGTAGGTGTTCTTGAGTGAGACGATGTCAACTGCTTCTGGAAGTTTAATTATATTATAATTTGGTTGAGGAGGCACTGTTTGCCTCCATAATAGCTATTTGTTTTTCTCGATTTTAGAGGATTAAGCTAAGATTTCTTCGAACGTCAGCAGTTTTACTTTTAATGGCTGTTTCATAGCAGTTGAAATTCGGGCTGCTACAAGGTAGCTGATATCCTTTTCTGCAGCGATATCAACGATTCTCTGAGTTATAATGCCATCAAAGACAACAGTATCAATATCCTTTATATGTTGAAGTTTCTCTGCAAGTTCTCTTACGGGCAATCGATCCACTTGTTTCAGCTCTTTGTCAAGGAGCACAGCTTCCAACGTTCCACTCAAAACTGTTGCGGCCTCAACAATCGGTTTTGGAACCAATTTTTTTCGTCGCTCTTTCTTTACTTTGGGTTTTTCGAGGAGAACTTTTTCTTTTGGTGCTAGGAGAACTTTTTCTTTCAGGGCTTGTTCGATCTCTCTGAAAGTCAGATCCTCTACTTCTTTACCTCGGGGTGCTCTAGCAACGTACTTTATGGTAGTTACTTGTTGAAGTTCTTTTAGAATAAGGTCTCCTCCTCGGTCGCCATCGAGAAATGCTGTAGCTTCTCGTTCTCGGCATATCTTGATTATTGTCTGTGGGATTTTGGCGCCTTCGACAGCGATTGTGTTCTGTATTCCAGCTCGTAGTAGATTTATTACGTCTGCTCTTCCTTCGACAACAAGTATCTGCTTTGAAGTGGTGATTTCTGGTCCTGCAGTTAGTCCTTCGGGTCCGTATTTTTCTACTCTTGCTAGCCTCAACATTTCTGAGACTTCTCTGAAAATCTCGTCAGTACCAGGCATAGTTTCGACGGTCCATTTACGGAGAACCTCTTTGGCTCGGTCTATAATGAGTCTTCGTCTAGCGTCGCGCGTGTCCTCTATTTTGATTAGAGTAACCGTTGCTTTGCAAGGTCCTACACGATTTATGCTTTCAATGCTTGCTGCGATAATGGCTGTTGAAACTCTATCAAGACTTGTGGGTATGTTTATTTTTCCATTAGTTTTGTCTTGTTTTGATTCTAGGCTAATTTCTATTCTTCCGATTCTACCCAATTTTTGGAGTTCGCGGAGATCAAGCTCGGGTCCAAACAATCCTTCGGTTTGCCCAAAAAGTGCTCCAATCACGTCCGGTTTTTCAACGACTCCCTCCACGTCGAATCGGGCGCGAATAACATACTTTATCGTAACAGTTTGTTCTGATTTCGTTTCTATTCACCTCAATCATAATTTGTCCCCGTGAAAACTGAGACATTTCTGTTTTAAGTCTTCAGTATCTATTATACTTTGTGAAGTTGAACGCTTAGTTATCAAAGTATCAAGATATGTCGCCAACCCCTCTATATCCTTGACATCATGACCAACCAGACCTAAGAGCATTCTCCAAAAAAGAAGAATAGGCGTTATTCTCATCCCTTCTAAGCAACTAGCCAAACGACGAGTCCATTCTTTGCCACGTCGGTCAAAATCAAAAAGAAGAATAATTTCGCGGCTTTCCCTTCTTTCTATTTCACCGAGAACATCAAGAAATGATTTTCCTGAAGTTTTTGCCAAGATTATGTCTCCAGTTATTCCAAGTTTGTTAAGAGCTTTGAGATCGTTCCTTCCTTCTACAACTATCGGAGTGCCTTTGGCTGATTTGGTTTCTAGCCTTTCTAAGAGGTTACGGATTAGTTCTAACCTTTTCTCTGTTTTTGTTGACAACTCATTTACCTAGTTATCTCTATTTTCAACATTTTTTCCAGCGTATCTGGATGTTTACTGAAATGTTCTCGGACTGGCCTTAGGATTTCAATAAGTGCTTCGGTGACGCCATTCTTTAGGTCAAGTGGGTGAATTTTGCCTTCGCTGTAGGTGCTTTCAAGCTGCTTGAAGTTTTCGAATGTTTCAGGACCACCATATTTGGCTGGTCGAGGTATTTCCAACTGGTCCTTTTCTGGATAGATTATAAGTCTAGCCAATTCGAGTATAGGATTATTTTTCACCAGTTTGGGGGGGCAATAAGCATTCTTTATTTTTAAGGCGATGTCTTCGGGAGAATCGTGAACTAGAATGCTGCTCTGTGGAATGCTTTTGGACATTTTGGAGCTGATTTCAACGTTCAATTCTTCGTTTTCGTCAAACATTTTTTCTGTTATCTGTGGTCCTTGAAGTCCAATAAGAAGAGGAGTGTGAATACATGAAGGTTTTCTCCACTTGAGCTTCTCCGCTGAGTCTCTAGCAAGCATGTGGGCTTTCCTTTGGTCGATGCCTGAACAAGCTACATCCATATTCATCTCAAAGATGTCTGCCGCTTGCATACAAGGATAGAAAACCCATGCGGTTTCGATGTCGGTCATACTTGTTTCACGTCCCATGACGGGCAGAGCACGCCACGTTCGCTTAACTGAGACGCTCTTTGCTATTCGAATAACTTTTTCCCAATATTCAACTTTGCCGGTTATGTCTGATGCCCAGAGAAACTCCACTTTGTCTGGCGTTAATCCAAGAGCTGTAAAGATTTGTTTCAGGTATTCTCCACAGATGCGGATGTTCTCCATGTCTCCGCCTAGCTTGTTGTTTATCCATGAATGCCAGTCGGCTAGAAATATTGTGAACTTAAATCCAGCGTTTACCATGTCTTTGATTTTTGCTGAACAGACTAGACCTATTCCAATGTGCAATAGTCCAGAGCATTCGAAACCCCAGTAAGCTCTGGGGTTAAGGTTTGTTTCGAGTAATGTGCTGATTTCAGGGGGAGTCACGACTTCCGCCGTGTTTCTCATAACTAGGTCGATTCTTTTTTGCAGGTCCAAGTGAGTTGCCCTCTTACCTCACTCATTTTATTCTATTAACTTAAAAGTTCTTGTTACGAGCGCCTGTATACGAAGAAAGAAGTGCTCGCATTAGCTGTTTTATTCGGTATCTTCGTCATCAAAGAGGAATAGGTTGTCAATTGTTGTTTGTAGAGCCTTAGCGACGTCATATGCAAGCTTTAATGAAGGATTGTATTTTCCCTTCTCCATGTAAAGTATTGTTTCTCTTCTTACTCCAACTTTCTTTGCCAAGTCATCTTGCGTAAGATTGTATCTTGCGCGTAGCTCTTTGATTCTTGTTCGCATCAGGATTCGCCTTTTCTGTTGAAGTACCATCGCAATACAAGAAAGGATATACTGAATACGAGAATTGACGCATTCAAAGCGGGGTACGCATCAAGATCAGGAAATCCAAAGAATTCCTTGCCTACCATAAGGGTCAGGAGAACTGCTATCATGAAGTATAAACCGACATATAGAGAATAAAATGCTGCTTTTCCATTGATTCTCGAAGTTCTCTCATCTGATCGTGGAAAACCCGACTTCCATTCCCGACGAACTCTCCAAAAAGCGATTACACCGATGACTATTGCCAAGGAAGCTATTAGAACCATTATTATTGGCCATAAGAAAACATTCATCTTACTTTCCCTACTTTTTCTTTCCTAAAAACGATGTTTTCTTAGCAGTTGTTATTATGCCGATTCCAGTTATGCCCACAACTGTTGCAACGCCTGTGTGAGTTGTTCCCAAAATTGGTTCTCCAAAAGCCATCAAAAAGGCACCAATCAGGCATGTTGTTATTCCTAATGCTCGGATTATGTTTTTCCAATTATTCATTATTTTTCCCCATTGTTTATTTATCACATTTTATTAGTTATTTCTAACTCTATGTTAGATATAGTTAATATCAGATATTTAAGAATAACGGTAAATCACCCAATAACAAAAAAAGCAAATATCGCGGGCTTT
>CAVOMX010000005.1:0-20002 GCA_963697165.1 Candidatus Bathyarchaeota archaeon | reverse complement strand
CTATCCGGGTAGCATCCACAAGAGCAAGACGAGCATCGCTGAGCCCCGACGAATCAGCTTTTATGACAGGCAGTTTCGTGTAGACTTGTTGAACTTGTCTGCTAAACTATTCACATAATCTGCTATCGCGGTAGGTCGAAGATTCTCTGCAGTATCCAAGAACACTTCAGGAAAACGAGCCAAAGTCAACATCAAGTCCCGTTCTATCTGATCAACCAGAAGCGAATAGTCAGCATCCTCAGGTAATCTAGATGCCTTCCTTAGAATACTGCAGGCTCTGGCATGTGAGTACCTGAATGTAAGGAGCACTATTCTTCTCGAAATCCAGCACCCTGTCCCAAGTGAAAACCACAGGTTTAGTTGGATCTACCGCTATCAATGCATACTTGACTGCGCCTTTTCCCACAAAAACTGAAATCTTTTGTTTCTCTTCATCAGAAAGGTGGGGAGAACGTTTCGAAACTTCTGCGTAGGCTCTCTTTGCTGCTCCATCCATAACCTCGTCGAGGGTTATGTATCGCCCTCTGCGGCTTGACATCCTGTGCCCGGGAAGCCTAACTAGACTGTAAGCAAAATGGATTAGTCTCTTTATGTAATCTGTGTGACCAAGTGCACTCAGGGCAAGTTTTAGCTGCAGCTGGGGTAAAGTCTGTTCCATGCCAATCACGTTGACTACTCGTTCTGCTCTTTGAAACTTCCACAGATGATACGCAATATCTCTGGTAGTATAAAGGGAGGTTCCGTCTGCCCTAACAAGAGTTAATGAAGAAAGCTCATGGTCATCACTGATTCCTAAAGTCTTTTTGAGGTCAAGGTCATGAGCAACTTTTTCAGCGTCAAACTCCAGAACCCCATCTGACTCAAAAACGTAGGGCGTAGCCTTTAGTTCTTCAAGAGCTCGGTTGACGTTGCCGTTCCAGATTAGGTCGCTCTCCCAGTCCCAAGAATCGATCGTTATTTCTACGCTGGCAAGCGTTTCCCTAAACCCTTTGAGGCACAGTTCGCAAACCTCTCTTATCAAATTTTTTGCCTCTTTTTCACCAGATTCGTATCCTCGTATCAGTTTGCCGACTTGCTCTTCTGGGTCACTGTCTTTGCTGATTTCAGCTAAAAGTTTAGTGAACAGTTTCGGAAACCTCTGTTCCATCTCTAAAGAAATTGAAGTCCACTCATCCAAATCGCGACGCAGCTTTGTAACATCTTGGTTGTCAAGATTTTTTGTTGACTCAACCACCTTTTTGAGGCGTTTAATTTCCATAATACAACTTGTAACGGCGTAGATTCCACCTATGAAACGGTCAGGCTTTCCTTTGGGTTTTGGTTTCCCAAGCTTACTGTATCCATAAGCTATGACTGCGCTCTGGCGACCAACATCGTCAACGTAATAGTGTCTCGAAACATTGTGCCCATGCTTTGTTAAGATGCGAGCTAAGGCGTCGCCTAGCATCGGATTTCTTGCCTGCCCAATGTGAATGGGATGAACAGGATTGACGCTTGTGTGCTCAAGCAGAATCTTCTTTGGATCAGAAGTCTTAATGTAACCATACTCTGCATCTAACTCTCTTGCGGACTCGAGGGTTAAACGGGAAAACGTTTCGGAGTTAACACGAAAATTGACGTATCCTGCCCCAGCCGCCTGAACAGACTCTATCAACGGAAAACCGCTAACATCTATTGCTTGCACAATCTCTTCTGCAATACTTCGGGGCTTCTTTCTTGCGTGCTTGGCAAGCTCAAAACATACAGAGGCTGCAAGTTCGCCGAACTCAAAGTTAGACGGAACCTCAAGCAGTATAGATGGCACCGGAAAAGTTGGATACAGCCTGTTTAGAGAATCCTTTAAAACAATCTCGCATCCGGAATAGAATTCGGAGAAGGGGTTTACGGAAACCATTTCATGTTTTCTTCCTGTTTATGGCGGGTCCGCGGGTTTTTATTTCTCTGGAAAGGAATAGATGTCATCTCGATATTAATTCCTTTTTGATTTCTGTCTTTAAAGCATCGCATAAGATCTTTATTTGGTTGTTCTCCAGGTCTTGTGGGACTAAGATTGTTCGGTGAGGTTTGGACATAGCTTTTCTGGTGAGGATTTCTTCAGGGTTTAGACCCCACGCCCTTATGATCTCCTTTAGTGCTTCGATTTTTGAATTCTGGGTTTTAGGCGTTATCGCCAATCCGGACGCTCTATAGACGTTGCGTAGATACTCTATGCCGTTCATTTGGATGTCGTGGTAAACGTCGATGGTGTGACCCATCATGTAGTCAACGTAATCTGCCTGAACCCCTAAAGCTAAGAGCTGTGTTTTGAAGAATTTTCTTATACTATGCACTTTTAGGGTGTAGAGCCACCAGAGTTTCGTTTCAGTAGCCCTGCCTTGAAGTATAAGTTGTGCACCAGATTGTAGATTTGCTTCGTTCTGACTGTTTTGGGTGTTCTAGAGATACTGTTGCAGATAAGTGGCGATTCGTCATGGATGTTTTCAGGCGGTATTTTTCCACCTGGGCTTCCTAGTCGGCGAGTTTCTAGATATTCAACGAGGTAGTCTACAGCTTCTTTTCCGATGAATGTGTCGTAGTCATGGTATTTTCCTTTAGTGATTGCGGATTCCACGTGTATATGCAGAGGTATGATGCCCTTTTCGAGGTCTTCTAAGTACGTGCCTATATTTGAGCTTCACTAGTGTTCCTTCGCGAAAGCCTCCTAGTGCTAGTATGCTATCTATAACTCTCTCTCTAGTTCTGCTATGTCTATAACGCGTCGGAGCTCGTCTGGCTTGGGTGCTCTGTCGTGTCGAACGACTCTGCGGCTTAGTGATTGTGGAAGCTTGATGTCTATTCCGTTTACTCGGTATAGGGCTCTGACGGCTTTTACGTAAATGCCTATTCTGGATGACGCTAATCCATTGTCTTGTAGTTCGCAGACGTAGTCTTCTAGGGCTTTGATGTGGTATGGGATTCTATGAGGCTTTGGAAGTCCGTTTTCGTCTTTGACGTCTGAGATTAGCTGGTCGGGGCTTAAACTTGCTCTGTTGGTATAGCGCCATAAGCAGTCGACGTAAAGGTATAATGTCGCTGGGCTGCCTGTTCTGTAGCGAAGGAGGTAATTGGCAAGTTTTAGGAGGCTTCTGGCATGTATCAACCAGAATATGAACATATTTTGACACCTTATGCATGGTTGGTTGCCATTATAGCAGCATCCATAGCAACTATAATTTTTATTAAAACAATCAAGAGATCAAACCTAAAAAACCAAATTAACTCAGAATGATCAAATTTGAGCAACCAACCAAAATTCAAATCCTATTATTAATATTTAATATAATGAATTAGTCAAGGTTTCTTGACTAGGCATATATTCAACGGGGGATATTTTGGTCAAGGTTTCTTGACAAAAACCCTTTTCCCCTTTGTTAACTAATGTATTAATGGTGCCTTTGATGGGGCAAAGGAGCGCTAATCTCATTCTGTTAATAGTTCTTTCTTCTGTTTTGGTCACTTTTCCAAATATTGCGACAGTTGCGGCGAACCCCATTCCATTTTTTACACTTGAAATGACTGAAGAATATATTGACTACACGATTTCTTATATTAACGGAAGTTTATGGGCAAAAGTGGACGGCACATATCCTCTATCTAAATTGGATATTGAATATCAAAACCAATTAATCGGGATAGACAACACGTGGTTTTTGTTTACTGGCGACACCCAATCACTAGTTTATCCTACCCCTCTAGGCACAACCAGCATCACTATAAAAGTTGATGAAACAGAACTGAAATGGAGCAACTACACCCAAGCTTTTCCTTACGCCTTGCATAACACTGCCATCGGAGACTGGCCAATGATTTCATGCACAATCCATCCTGTTTTAGACCAGTTTACCCTTAAAATCCATTACGAGCACCCGATCACAAAAAATAATGGAAGCTACACATTCTTATATGATTTGAACATAAGCCCATATTTGTCGCCTTGGAGCACCAAATCCACAGCCCACTTCAACATAAGATTTGAAACAAACATCAAAAACCTCAAAGCATACACCATAGCAACAAATGGATCAACTAATCCAGTAAACTATACAGTTAAAAAAGAGGATGCAGCAGAAACAGTTTCGCTTCAAGTTATTTCCGAATACTCAAAACCGCTTCCCGGAGACCTACTAATATCTTTTGGTGAAGAAAAAGAGATAGAGAATATTAGTTCAAGTTTTTTTGCTTCAAATTTATCGACAGAGCAAGGTTATGCCATTCTAGGAGTGACAGCATTGTCAACTGTTGTGGTGGCTGGTTACCTGTCCCTTAAACACAAAGGAAGGAGTAACAAGGAATGAGCAAGAAACATTTGATGAATTCAGGGTTTGTTTCGCTTTTACTGTTTTTACTAACTCTTTCATTATTCAGTGGTTCACAGTTTGTTGGTTTGGTTTCTGCTAATTTTTTTCCTGCTCCAGTGCCTGAACACACTATCGAGATTACTGCGAACGGAGATGTAATAGGAACGGATAAGATTCAGCGCAACGGCAACATTTACACGTTTACAGGAGACATCGTGGGTAGCATTGTAATCTTTCGTGA
Source organism: Candidatus Bathyarchaeota archaeon (assembly GCA_963697165.1). Classification (GTDB taxonomy): domain Archaea; phylum Thermoproteota; class Bathyarchaeia; order Bathyarchaeales; family Bathyarchaeaceae; genus Bathyarchaeum. Next base: position 15,424 of record CAVOMX010000005.1, on the reverse strand, counting down.
TGGAATAGTTGTTGATGGGGCAGGTTATACTCTTCAGGGAAATGGATATCGCACAGGTGTTTGGTTTCAAGAAATAACAGGTGTAACGGTAAAGGACCTGCACATCAGAAGCTTCATCCATGGCATCGAATTTACTTATGGAATGTCAATGGATGGTTGCAGAGATATTACACTTTCTGGAAATACTATAACCGACAACGAATATGGAATAACTGTCTGGTTGTTCTCAAGTAGCAACTACTTCCTTGATAACATCATCGCAAATAACATCTATGGGGTTTCCCTCAATCACTCCCCAAACAATACCTTCAGAAACAACCAGCTGACCAATAACAAATATAACTTCTGGATTTCATGCGAAACCGGAGTTCAAATGACATACTTCATGAACGACATCGACCATTCAAACACGATAAACGGCAAACCCGTCATCTACTGGGTTAATCAGCAAGACAAAACTGTGCCTCATGACGCTGGATATGTAGCTCTCGTAAACTGCACAGCAATCACGGTCCAAAACCTAGTTCTCACAAACAACAGCCAAGGCATACTGCTGGTTGCCACAGACAACTCGATAATAACAAAAAATTATATATCAAACAACGACTACGGCGTCATGCTCTTTGCGCCCTACGAACAATGTCGCAGCAACCGCATAACAGAAAACAATCTAACAGCAAACACCAAAGACGGCATCCACTCATGGAACTCTGAAAACACAATCGTTACTGCAAACAGCATAACAGACAACCAAGAGAACGGAATCAATTTTTACGATTCTCGAGGAGCGGTCATCACCGAGAACACAATAACAGGAAACAATGGGAAGGGCATCACGATCTGGGGACACGATTCAAGTGATAACACAGTCTCTAACAACTACCTAGCAAACAACGATAACAGCCAAGACGCCATAATCCCAGAGTTTCCATCATGGACTCCCATAGTGATTATGTTCAGTGGTCTCACGATTGCGGTATTAGTCTACAGGACAAAATTAACAAAAAAAGTAAACCAATACAGTGAGAGGACCAAGAATTGACTCGAAGAGTTAGAGTAAACAAAAGACTGTTTTCAACAATCAACTGTTAGTAATCTCCTAATATGCAGGAAAGGGGTTTGGGGATAAATTTTAACCTCTTGAGAATAACAATATTATACTCGGATTTAAGAATAGGATGATTTTTGGTTTTATGCATGAGCATTTTTAGATAGATTCGTACGTGCTTTAGATAAACATTTTTAAAGAAGAATCACCGAGTTGTGCCTTAAAGGCGGAGGTCATAACTTGACTAAGAATAGCAAAAAAGCTAAAACTGCAGGTCTGGATCAGCACAGGCAAGCGGTAAGGGCAAAGAAGATGAAAAAGAAAGAAAAAAAGAGCGTTGCACTTCCTGCAAAACATAGGAAAACTTAGATCGCATACTATTAAGAACAATGTCCGCAAAGTTGGTTTTTGGGATAAATTTTATCCCTTAGCAATTTTGAAATATGGATGAATTATGCAGCTAAAATGCGTTCAGTATTAACCATTCTCATTGTAGGCCCCAGTGTTTTCTTTTTGTTTCATGTAACTGCAGAGAATTAGAAAACCGAACGTTTTGTCCAAGGCATTCCCGAAAGCCATTTTGGCTCAACGATACCCGCGCTCCAGTGCTGCCATGTTTCTAATTTTTTAAAGATTTACCATACCTTATGTTTAGAAGGGTTTACGACGGCACTCTCTTCGACAATCAACCTACCCGATTTTACTTTCCTCGTTCAGTTAATTCCCAAATATTGAAAATGACAAAATTAATGTTGGTGCGGAGGGTGGGATTCGAACCCACGAACCCCTACGGGACAGCCGCCTCAGGGCTGCGCCTTTGACCTGGCTTGGCAACCCCCGCATTCGAAGGCAACAAGAGTAACCATACTTGTAAGCCTGAAATTAAATCTTATCCAGCCAAACCCAAACATAGGCTCTCGTGTTGAGGATATGAAGCAAAAGAATCGTTCATAAACCTTTTACTTTCATATCGCACAGTTACTGTTTCAGGACTGATTTAGATTGAAGGCAATAATTTTGGCGGGAGGTATCGGAACTAGACTAAGACCTCTCAGCTGTACCCGACCAAAGCTTCTGTTTCCCATACTAAACAAGCCACTACTCGACGGAACCCTTGAACGGCTAGCAGAAACAAGAGTTAACGGAGTCACCTTGGCCGTTAAATACATGGCTGAAGCGTTCATGCAACGCTACGGCGAATCAAAGCATGGAATCAAAATCTCATATTCAATAGAAAAGAAGCCCATGGGCACAGGCGGAGCCATAAAATACGCTGAGAAACAAATCGGACATGAAAAACATTTCTTGGTCCTAAACGGCGACATATTCACAACCATCGATTACAGTGCACTCATAAAGAAGCATGAAGAATCAGACGCGATTGCAACGATAGCACTCTACAGAGTCGAAGACCCGAGCAGATACGGAACAGTGAAACTAGCAGAAAAGAACATGGTGACACATTTCATAGAGAAGGCTCCTCTTGGAAAAGCTCCCAGCAACCTCATCAACGCTGGAGTCTACGTGCTAGACCCCAAAATCTTCGATTATATTCCCGCTGGGAGACCAGTCTCGATTGAGCATGAAGTGTTCCCAAAGCTGGCAGAAGAGGGCAAACTTTTTGGTCATGAATTCAAGGAAATATGGATTGACATCGGAAAACCATCAGATTACCTGAGGGCAAACAGGCTCTTGCTTGATGCAGAAACAGAAAAGCGGCTTCTCGGAAATGATGTCAAATTAGATGAGAGAATAGAGTTTATTGATCCTGTCAGGTTCGACGCGAACGTTACAGTTGGGCAGAACTCGAAGGTAGGTCCCTACGCAGTAATCGGCAGAGATGCGGTTTTGGGCAAAAATGTGAGCTTGGAAGATTCGGTTGTTTTTCCATCAGCAACAATTGAGGATGACGCCACAGTTAGGGGGGCGGTTATCGGAGAAGGAGCCACAATAGGTGCAGGCGCAAAAATTAGCGAAGGATGTGTAATTGGCGATTATGCGACAATTCATGACAACGTCACAGTTTCAAGAGGTGTTACAGTTTGTCACTCCAAAGAAGTCACCGAGAACGTTCCAGAACACAAGCGCATAATTTAAGCCTTAAAGTTTTACAGGTTCTTGTTAATTTCAACCTATAGATTTCCTGAACAGTTAATCTGCTTGAAACAAAAATGTTCGCCATATATTAATAACACAGGCAGACAATTGGTGGAAGAGAAAAATGTCAAGGGTCATGACGCTTACAGGCAAAGACTTGGAATCTCCGGAGAAGAAGCGAGAACTCACTGTATGTGTTGTAGGTTGCGGAAGAACAAGCCTAGTTATGGCTTGCCTTTTTGCAGAATCAGGATTCAAAGTTATTGTTGTTGACTCTAGCAGTAATATTGTTCATGAATTAAAGAGAAGTAAGTCACCCTTCACTGAAACTGATATTCGCAAGTTCATAGAGCCACGCCTAAAGACCACCCCGTTTAGGGCAACAACCAACCTCAGAAAGGCAGTCTCAGAAAGCGACATCATACTAATTGACGTTCCAGCATCTCTTGACAAAAAAAGGAAACCAGACTATTCGCGGCTCGAAAAAGCATGCAAAGAAATTGGCATGAGCTTAACTGCAGGTTCTTTGATTATTTTTCAGAACACCCTGGGTCCGGGCATTACCGAAACCGTGGCAAAGGAAACAATTGAAACCGCCTCTGGTTTAGAAGCTGGAGTAGCTTTTGGTTTAGCATATTTTTCGATGCTGAATAATTCAACGCATCTTTCAAAGGATGTTTCTAGCTGCAAAACGGTTGTTGGCGGCATAACCAAACGAAGCCTGAAAGTTACGTGCCTCCTTCTTGAGAACAATCATGAAGGGAGAAATCGTCAGAGTAAGAGACATAAAAACGGCGGAGGCAGTGAAGCTGCTAGAGGAAGCATACAAGGACGTTAACATTGCATTCGCAAACGAGTTTGCACAGTTTTGCGAGAAGGCGGGAATAGACTTTGTTAAAATAAGGAACATCATTAATCCGCTAAATTTTTCGAAGATGGCTGGGCTTCACACCTCAAGAGATTCATATTTTCTGGTTGAAGAGGCGGAAGCCGTAGACGTTAAACTGCGCATGTTGTCGCTGTCGACAAAAATAAACGATGAGACACTGGAGCATGCAATACGACTGATACGAGATTCCCTGCGGTCAAGCCAAAAAACGTTAAGGAGAGCCAAGATTACAGTTTTTGGAATATCGTCTCTCCCAAACAGGAAACGAGCAAACAATTCTGCAACAAAAAAACTTGTGAAACTTCTAAAAAAGAGAGGCATGTCCGTTCAAGTTTATGACCCGTTCTTTTCTCACAACGAACTCGTAAGTATGGGTTATGATGCTGAGACAAGCTTATCTAAGACTGTTGAGGGTGCAGACTGTCTGGTAATAGCAGTTGCGCATGATCGTTTTAGTCGATTGAATCTGAAGAGACTCCAGATGCTGATGAGGCAACCAGCAGCCATTGTGGACATGGGGCAAGTTGTTGATCCCGCAAAGGCAGAAAAGGCGGGCTTTGTGTATCGCGGATTTGGAAGAGGCGTTTGGACACAACAGAAAGCAGATTCCGAGTAGCCGTCGTTTCAGGGCAACGCTTAAGTTTTTAAGGCTACAGATTCTGTTTAAAACAGGCGAACAAAAAATCTGGATTATAGGAATCAGGAACAGAGGCAAAACAAAATGGCTGTCTTAACGTTCTTTACTTTGATGACGATAGTTTCAATTCTTACCGACCGTCTTGCCGGTTTCTTTGATTTTATGTTCATCAACATCAACGAACTTGTTCTGTCTGGGATAATCATGCTGTTGAGTTTCGGTTTGACTTTGTTTCTCACAAAAAGATGGATCAGATCAGCTAACGTAGCAAAACTCGTGGGAAAAGACATGAACAAACCTGACTACCCACTAGTTCCACGGTCGGGAGGATTAGTTGTCACGATAGTGATCTGTTTCTCTTTGCTGATTTACATTTTCCTGAAAACTTTTTCTCTTCTTGGAACCACATCAACAAACGTGGTTGAGGTATTCGCGATTTCAGCCACAATCTTGCTTGCTGGATTCATAGGATTCATTGACGACATTCTAGGATGGAAAGAAGGACTAAGCCAACTCCAGAAGGTCTTACTTACAATTCCAATAGCTCTTCCATTAACCGTCATGAATGTTAACCAATCAGTTATACTGCTTCCGTTTCTGGGTAACGTGGACCTGTGGCTGCTCTATCCTTTGATGGTTGTTCCATTGGGTGTAATCGGTGCCACAAACGGATTCAACCTTCTCGCAGGCTATAACGGACTGGAAGCAGGTATGGGTTTAGTGTTTTTTGCTACCTTCGGCTTCACAGGTCTACTTATTGGAAGACTATGGATTTCGTTGATATCATTCATTGTTTGTACCTGTCTGCTTGCGTTTCTGACGTTTAATTGGTACCCTGCAAAAGTGTTTCCCGGCAACTCCTTCAGCTACGCTATTGGCGCTTTGATTGCCACTTTAGCTATTCTGGGAAACATGGAAAGAATCGCATTATGGCTTTTTATCCCCTACTTCATAGAAATCCTGTTGTACTTCAGAGCCAGAGCCATCGACAAAAAGGGGGATGTTCAAGCCTTCGCAAAACCCAACAAGGACGGCTCGCTAGAACTACCATACAAGCACCTCTACGACACAACCCACATAGCCATCTGGGTCCTGAAACGAGTAAAAGACAAAGTGTACGAAAGAGATGTTGTGCTCTTCATTATAGGCAGTCCAAACATTGATTGCAATCTCTGGAATAGTGTTACTGCTCTAAACCGTTGTGAAACATAAAAACAACGTATCATTGCGACTTAGGTATTTCTAAAAACTGTTGGCTATAGCCAGTTTCGTGACTTGAAGAGTGTTTTTCCGTCTGCTTTCAGTTTTAGGCAGTCTTCGTATGGGCACATTTCTACGCATCGGAGGCACAGCATGCACATCGAAGTCTTTATGTCTCCGCCTTTCTGCTCATACACGTCAGTGACCTGCAGCGGGCAAACTCTTTTGCATATTCCGCATTTGGTGCATTTTTCTTCATCCTTGTTCAGATGAAGCAGAGGCGCCCACTTGAAGCCTTTAAACCTGTTTATGATGGCGATTGATGCTCCTGTGGGGCAAAATCGGCACCAGAAACGTCTCACAAAAAATGAAGCCACAATCATTAATGAAACAATAAGGGGTACAGTGAATATGAAAAAGTCACCGCTATAGAATATCATGTCCGTGACGTAGGGGAAACTGACATCTATTGTGAAAAGTTTTACTCCAGTCTCCCATGGTATAATCAACGGCTCTAATGGACCCAAGAGAATGCTCATGGCTCTAAAAGGACCCGACAGATACAGACCCAGAAACCATTGCCAGCTTTCTATTGGACCCAGAAGAAAGGGCAGAACTAAAAAGAACACCAAAATAATGTACCTAAGTTGATTCAGGATTCTGTTGAGTCTTTCAGGAAGTATACGGTAGCGTACCTTCAATGTCCTTCGGAGTATTGTAATCAGGTCGGAGTATAACCCAAATGGGCAGAGCCAGCCGCAGAAGGATCTGCCTAAGAATAGAGGCAATATGAGAATTATGGCTAACATGAGAAGCAGCCAAAGAGAGAATGTGTATAGATAGTAAATGGATATCAGGGCTACGAGTTGAACAAACATTCGCAGGTAGCTTACTTTTGTCTTAAGGTCCTGTTTCCATATTACAATAACCAACATTCCTGCTAACGCTAATCCCCCAAAAACAGTTAACTTGAGTAGTTCTGATATTATTTCTAACATCATTTTTCCCCTTTACAGACATGATGCAGTTAATTTGGAAGCTCAGACATCAACTAAATGTCCAAGTTTTCAGGAATTTTTAGATTACCAAAAAATAGAGGACATAGAATTTAAAGTTTACATAACGAATGTTAGATACAATTAAATCAATAGCTATACCACAATACATCCAATAACACAGAAAAACAAGCAAAGCAAACGTTCTGTAACAAAAACTGAGTCTAAGAGAGTCAAACTAATGTTTTCAGACGGTTCTTGATCACAAAAAAGGGTGCAGTGACGTTACTGCCTTCGTTTCCTGTAATAGACAATAACACCCAAGTCGACAACACCCATTACAAGCAGGACAGCACTTACCCAAGTTGACAAGGAAGCAGGCTTGTGGTTCAAGCTGCTTGGATCAATTATTGTCCGGGTGTTATATTCGCTTGATGTAAGCATGTGTTCGGCGTCGTATGGGTAACTTTCTGCATCGGTGTATGGGAAACCAGTCATGTTCCTGAAGGGAATTGGATCCACGGTGAAGTCAAATCCAAATCCCCAGTTGGTTGGCGTGTCTTTGAACCAGCAAGCTCCAAACAGGAATAGCCGTTCTTTCTGTGCCCTCTTTAGGCTGGGGCAATATCGTCAACAGGAAACAGGAGAGCCACTTCGTCTCCTTGCATTCCAATTACAAATATGTCATCGCATTCGCTGGACTAATTCGGTTACGTCACCATACCTTGTGAAGTCTCCTGAAGCTTCAGAGGGAGTTTCAAATATTTGGCGAAGCTCAGCGATAGCGTCAATTCTCTGTATTGTTAGGCTTTCCTGTGGTGTCGTATCTACTCCAATGTAATCGAATGTTACATTCCAGAAGTTGTTTAATCTAATCGAGTAGTTGTTTGTAGAGGAAAATACCTGTCAAGTCAACGACAAACGGTCGGGCAACATAATCTGCGGGTATAGGAATCTGCCTGTCCTCTGGAACACGAACCCAATCTCCGTTTTCATCTAGAACCTCAATAAATGGTGGTGGAGTAATTTGTGTACCATTTGGCATCAGACCTTCTGCAGCTGCTGCCTTAAACTGGTCGATCCAATGCATAATAGACATCAGCTGGACCCCAATCAACCATTCCTTTGATTAAAAGTTTAATCTGCTCTGCATCAGACAAATCGCCCAAGTTTACTGTTAACTGATTCCATGTACCATTGTCCCATAATTCGCTTGCAAGTCCATTGATTCCTGGAGTGAAAACTCCATCCATTTCAGAGATGAGAGACAGAACATCATCGCCTTTTTCGTTAACAGCAGAAAGTCGGAGTCATGGGTGTTTGGCTAACAGTATAAATGGTATCAGTAAAAGATGGATTGATGTAACGCACAATGGTCGAGTAAACGTCCACGTCCGTTGGGTGGTCAACAACCATCAGGTAAGCCGCATCTAGATAAAAGATTTCATCCCATTTTTGAGTTAGCGTAACGTCATAGTAGCTGCGGTTTCCAATTTCCTTTATTGCCAACTGGTTTGAATCCAATTTTACTCCATCCCAGGGATTACCCCCCACAAATATGATTGTTCCATCCTCGGTGATGTAGCCGATGTATCCTAGCCATCCAGGGTTTGATAATTCTGCATTATAGTAGTAGTCGGTTCCATTCCAGCTGTAAACAGAAGGGCAACATATTCCTCCACTAAAATCAGTAGTGATTGACTTTCGTTCATTTAGGGTTACGGTCCGTTTAAGGCTTGTAGAATTGTCTTCCCAGCCAATGAAGATGTATTTTCCACTATCGTATGTTGGTTCTACCTCAAACCCATAGTCACCTTCAGGCAAAAGTTGCGTGTATGGTGTTGTATATTCTACACCATCTAGTTTGAATGGGATGCCTACAACCGGATAGGAACCTACGCTGAGGGTGTGAAGTCCATTCTCTACAACTTTGAAGTATCCAGACTTTGTGTTCTTTTCATTGCCTAGGTTCACTACCGTAACCGGATAATTGCCTACTGCTCCTGCTGTAAGTGCTACTTCAAGCTCCACATCTGTTGCGCCTGCTTCCAAATCAAATCCTTTTGTTGCTTTAACTTCATCTTTAATCAGAATTCTTACCTGAAGGGTACCAGGCTCGTTTACCAGATTGGTGGCTTTGATGATTACAGCAACTGCATCACCAGCCCAAACTTCGTAAGGCTTTACCTTTACATTGGTTATCTCGATGTTTTCCGATGGCGGACTCAAGTTTTCAACAGTAAATGAGCCTGAAAGATCACCTATCTCCACTGTGTGTGTACCTGATCCAGTTTCAGTAACCTCAAAGGTTACAACTTGAGTAGCTCCACCTGATAATGTAACCTCTGTTGTTTCTAGTTTAGTCCATCAACGTTTAATTCAACTGAATAACTTCCAGTTTCTTCGCCAACATTAGTTACCTTGACTGAAACATCAACACTTTCACCGCCTACAACTGAGTTAGGGTCAACTGTTAATTCGGTTACATGAAACTCTGCAGGTTTCGCTGGCTGAGCCTCAGACGTAATCTTAAATGAGGTTGTTGAATCGCCCAATTTTATTTCATAAATTCCTTCCGTGTTTTCAGCAACCTCAAACGCTAAAAATTCAGAGTCTTTAGCTTCAAGCTGAATGTTTCTTGTTTCTCTCTCGTTATTGTTTACTAAAAGATACAACTGTGAATTCGCCATCTTCGTCGCCTATGTTGGTTGCTGTTGCAGAAACTGTTATCACATCTCCGACTCCAGCCTCGATGCGGCTAACTCCCAGGTCTGTTATTTTGAGTTGTGCGGGTCCAGTTGGCGCTTCCACGGTGACTTTCAATGTGCCCGTTAAATCTTCCACTTTAACAGTGTGCTCGCCTAGAGCTACTTCAGTAACAGTGAAAACCAATGTTTTACTGTCTTGTCCTGAAAGTCGAACTGTTTCAGTTGCTATTGGCTCATCATCAATTGTCATTGTTACCATATAGTCGCCGCTCTTTTCCCCAACATTAGTTATCTTAACAGATGCCTGAACAGGTTCCCCAATCTGCAACCAATTAGGGTAAATAATCAAATCTGATACTTCAAAACTGGCTGATTTTGGAACCAGAGAATCAACATACAAGAAACTAGGAACAGCAAGGGCGACAATTAACAAGTCGATCGCGAGAATTATTTTGAGGGTAGTAACAGCAGATTTGGGGCTCATTTGACCTCAGATTCTAGTGATTACTCATTAACTATTAATGATTTTCGCACTTTACTAAAAGTCTTGTTGTTAATGATTCAGGTTCATTGATTACTGTTCAGGCGCTATTTTTGGTTTGTTTCCTATAAAAATAAAAATGTGGAGCACCAAAGGAAATATTAGTGAAAAAAATGTCTTCATCTCAACCGAAAGCAAGATTCCACAAGCGCATCAATGAACAAGATTTTTTGAATATAACTGTCTGGCCTGGAAAAGCAGATCCAGCAGCAGAAGTCATTACTCTCCAGCTTAGGCGAAATTCTGGAGAAAACTGGAAAACAATTACAAAGCTTGCAGTTTACAGATCATCAGATGGAAAGTATTCAGAGCTTCCCGAACGCTGAAAATAAGAGCACAAAATTTTTGGCAGAAAGAACTTCTAGCCCCTTCTTACACGTCTATTTTTCAATATTGAAGGGTTTGCCTTCAGTTAGTATTTGTTCTGGGAATTTTTGTTTCCATTTTCGCATGAAGGGCAGTTCGTCTTTTTCATTTCGCAATTCGTCGGGTAACATTTCAGGTATTTCATCTCGGATTGGATACCACCGTAAACATTTGGGGCAGACTATCACTCCCTCTGTGATTTCTTCGCTTTCTTCAAAAACGTGAAGTTCCAAGGGATAATGTTTGTCGATGGGACAAGCAAGGATGGCCATTAATTTCTTTTTTATTGTTGATCCCTCTGTTGTTATGTAATGCTTATTATTTGGCAGAGGATTATAAACAATTTGCCTAACTATTTTTCACGTGTATGTCCAGAACCACTTGGTACCATCGGGGTCCTATTGGTCTCACGATTCGCCCAAAGGTTACCCGAAAGTCAGTGCAATGCAATTGTAGTTTTTCTGACATTTTTGTTCAACTTTTTTTACCGGATTTTCATTCTTTTTTGCATATTCAAAGTCGTAATAATGTATCCATCCGCCCTCAGGTTTTAGTGCCAACAGGGGCATAATCAAGATACTCGTAAGCTCTTTCGGGTAGCGGCATAAGAACTCGGTCAGCAAAATTCTGCAGTTTTTTTTCTGTTATAGTTTTTGCGTCTCCCTGAAATGGAACAACTATTTTTTCAGCCCTGTTTAGTCTGATGTTCTCTATCAGATACTGGAAACGCAAATGGGTTAACATCTATCGAAATGACTTTCAGTGGCCTCTGAATGTTTCGCGATTGCTATAGAGTAGCAGCCTACTCCCGCGAACATGTTCAAAACAGTTTCCCCCTTCTGAACCAGCCCCGCGATCCGCAGCCGCTCATAGGAGAGTCTGGGAGAAAAATAGGCTTTCCGTAAGTCAGTTTTGTAGACGCAGCCATACTCCTTGTAGCGGGTCTCGGTTGTTTCTGTGCCTAAAAAGAAACTTTAAACTTCGTAATCTGTAATCACCTGAAACTGAACTGGCTTGCCGCCATACGGACTTGATTTCCCTATGGGTATTAATGATAGCTTTTGCGATTAGACTGCTGTGATGCTCTAGCGGCTCTGGCAAGATCTCGAATGATAGCGATGTCGCCTACTATGTCGTAGGTTTTGTAGAGTAGCTTTAGTTGTTCGGGTTCAAGTTTGTCGGAGAGAACGGTTTTCAGGTTTCCTTTCAGTTAGATCATTCTCCAGCAAACATGAAAACAGAAGGTTATACGGGGTCTTTCGGTTTGTATTTTCCTCTTCCTTTATATTTGCCACCGTAGCGTCTGTTCTTAACCCTTTTCCGAAAAGCTTTCTCCTCAGCCTTTTCCTCGTCCATTACCCCAATTCCCCTGCACACAAAAAACCAGCACTACGGCATATAAGCATTAAGCAAAAACATAAAGAATAGAGTCTCAATCAACATGCTGTACCAAAGTAAGAGCAATTCTATGTTTCATCATAGAAGGGTTTTTTATTGGGAGCATTTTATGATTTGTGCCACATTTGATTAGTAATTACTTTTTGTATACGCGCGCACAAAAAAAATATGATTATTTTAGGTCAAAAGCCAAACTTTTACACTTTTATGTAATCTTCAATACTGCCTTTTAAAACAAATTTAGGGTTCTTCTGTAGGAACTCTTCGCATGGATTCACAATTTGTGGGAGAAGCTTCTCTTCAATAGCTTTCTTGTCACCAAAATAGTTTGTTAATAGGATCAAAAAATCGCTCCAAGAAAGGCTAGTCCATAATCCAACTGGTTTCTGGTAAGGCATCTCAACAAGCATAACTCCATTCAACTTGTTATACTCTAATCTTTCTGCCTCTTTCCACCTTTTTTCATGCTCTCGACAAAATAACCTGACATATACTGCAAGACCCCATGCTAGATTTGCTTCATCAACAATCCATATGCACACTTGTTCATCTTTGCATACACAACATTCTTGACCTCTTAAAAGAATTAAGTTTAACAGATTTTTTATGTATGCTTCCGCGCATTCCAGACATTTGTTTGTATAAATGCTCATTTGAACACACTGTCTTACCACATACAATTATGCTCGGAAAATTTAAGCCATTCTTCAAATTTTTTCAAGCCCTTTGATTTTAGAAAGGGTTGGTATTGACCAATAAGCGTCTATTAATTCAGAAAGGAATAAGACTTTTTAGTTTAACATAGAAAATTGAAAATAAAATTCCTCTTCAGAGACGAAGAGGTTAACTTGAGAACTGTTGAGTCTTTTGAGGAAGCATGTAATTTGAGAGTCGGGTTTTGAGTATGTAATCCTGAAGGGTTGCGGAAAATCTACGAAGAGGCTAACCTAATAATATTAACCTAAACCCTCTTTTTTCAGACAATTAAGGGTAAATTTTAACCTCAAACCCAAGGTCAAGGTTTCTTGAGAAAAACACGTTTAAGGAAGCATCATAAAACATGTTTTTGGGGAAATTAATGCGTTATAAAAGGCATTTTCTTCTAAGCATATTAATTTCTGTTTTACTTAGTTTTTCTTTACTTTATTTGGCTGGAGTATTCTCAGAAAATGGGATCCAAACAAATAGAGACACAAGTATGGATGCAGCTTTTGCGGTGATTGAGACGTCTGATGGAGGATACGCCTTAGCTGGCCATACCCAAACCTTTGATACTGAAGATTGTGATTTTTGGTTGGTTAAGACTGACGAAGATGGGAACTGAAGAATGGAATCAGACATACGGAGGAGAAAAGTTTGAAACAGCCTATTCGTTGGTTGTGACATCTGATGGAGGATACGCCTTAGCTGGCCATACCCAATCCTTTGGTGCTGGAGATGGTGATTATTGGTTAGTCAAGACTGATGAAAATGGAACTGTAGAATGGACCCAAACATACGATAACGGAGCCGATAGAGAGAGCTCGTTCGTTGCTTGAGACGTCTGATGGAGGATACGTATTAGCCGGCGATATAAGTTATTCCAGTGTTAATCTTGATTATGGATGGTCGGAAGCTTGGCTGGTTAAGACTGATGAAAATGGGAATATGGAATGGAACAAAACATATGGAGGAACAGGTTAGAGATGCTTACTCGTTGGTTGAGACGTCTGATGGAGGATATGCATTAGCGGGTTACACAAGTCTTGGTGGTGGTGACTGATTTTTGGTTAATTAAGACTGACGCGTCTGGGAATATGGAGTGGAACCAGACATACGGAGGAGAGGAAATGATTATGCTAATCGTTGGTTGAGACGTCTGATGGTGGCTACGCCTTAGCTGGCGCAAACTCGATTTACGGAGACTGGTGCTTTTTGGTTGGTTAAGACTGATGGATCTGGGAATATGGAGTGGAACCAGACTTATGGAGGAGAAGGAGTAGTTATTCGGTTGGTTGAGACGTCTGATGGAGGATACACGTTAGCCGGGGTTACAGACTATCTTGCTCCTGAAGGTTATGATGTTGTGTTGATTAAGACTGACGAAAATGGAAATGTGGAATGGAGTCAGACATACGGAGGAGAAATGTCTGAAGTGGCTTATTCTTTGGTTTGTGACATCTGATGGAGGTTTCATTATTGCAGGATATTCAAGTTCTTCGGGTTATGAATACCCCGATTTTTGGTTGACTAAAACTGATGCAAATGGAAATATGCAGTGGAGCAGGACATATGGGTGAACAGGAAATAATTCTGCTAAATCGTTGGTTGAGACGAGCAGAGGATGAATAGACTGGGTTGCCTTTTTTAATAGCTTGTCTGAAAAGCAAAATCACCGTGAGTATGTGTCGTTATTTCAATGTAGAACAAAAAACTCCACCAAAACGTTATAAATCCTCAGATTCAAACATCAATTTTGCCTTAAAACCAAACGGCTAGGGAAAATAAACGTGAATAAAAATTCTATAAAAGAAAATCTGTGGAAAATCGGCGTGCTAATAATCATCCTTGGCGGTTCCCTTCTCGGCTTGTTTATGTTGAGCAATGAAGGATTTTATTTCTTTAGCTTCTAACCCTTTACGCAGTGGGCTTTCTCATTATGGGCTTTATTTTATTGTTTTTCGGTTTTATATTAACTATAATCTGTTTAGACCGATACGAAGAATCAGAGATTAAACAGGATAAAACTTCCAAAATAATAGTAGTGTTAACCGCTGTGACTATCCTTTCCCTGATTTTAATTGGATACTTGATGTCAATCGATCATGAATGGATAGTCCAACCGTTAATTATTGACTCAATTAATCCATCATATGCTTTTTATTATGGGTTCAGTATTTGGAGTAATAGCCTGTTCTTTGCAACTCTGTTTGTATTCGGTATTTTTGTTCTTCCTTTTGTTATTGCCGAAACAGGATTTTTGGATGATTCTCCTGATGAACAAGTCCATAATTTAGAGGAGGAAGGTTACCTCATGGAAGAAGCGGAAGAGAGTTTTGACCGATTTATCGCGTTTCTAGAAAGGCGATTCGCTCCAATAATGAAAATGAAAAAAATCAAGAATTATACCCTTCAAATCAAGAATTATACCTTACCTATTGCGATAGCTTTTACAATCCTCGGAAGCTTTTTAACAGTAATACCATACTTTTTTTCTATAGACGGACCATGGACTTGGGATCCTAAAATAGAAACATGGTTAATTAAAGAGTATAAAGGGTTCATTCGCGGTCAACTCCTTTTAATTGGTCTATTATTATTGATAGTTGGTTTAACGTTGATTATGCATTACATACGTCGTCGCCGACACTCAGCAGGTTAAGAATTTCTGTGCGCACATTATGTGGATATACTTAGAAGTTACGAAGAATCTACGAAGATGCTAACTTGAAGGTATTAATCTAATGTTACTGTTTTCTGGTGAGAAAGAAAAAGAGAGAAATATGTGTTCCCAGAAGTAGATGGGAATTTTATCTGTTTTGTCAACGAAATGCTCTTTTGATTAA
>CAVOMX010000004.1:0-23890 GCA_963697165.1 Candidatus Bathyarchaeota archaeon | reverse complement strand
GCGAATCTAGATAAAAAGTGGATAATTTTACAATTATAAAAAAAGTATTTAAACATAACGAGGAGCTAAATAGTATAAATGCCAAATAGAATTTGGATCATATTAGTAACAATACTACTACTTTCACTCATTTCCATTCCAATACTTTATGTTCTTAACATTGAAGAAAAACCCCCCGAAGGATTCTTTTTCGGAGTTTCCTACGGTTTAAGCACAGTTGACGAAGCAAAACTTTTGATAGACAAAGTAAAAGATTACACAAACTTTTTCATTGTAAACAACTGGGACATAAGCACCAATGAAACTGCACTAACTGAAATTTGTGATTACGCAGGTACAAGCTGGCTTAACTTTCATAATATTCTTCGATTATATCGACGTATCTTCACATGGATATCCCTGGCATCACCAATGGGTATTTTCAGGCAAAGACTGGTGGAGAGACAAATTTGCAGGAATATACATCTACGAGGAACCCGGAGGAAAACAAATCGACACAGGTCTATTTGATGAATTTCATGATGAACGAGCAAAGATGTACGAAAACGTTACAACATACACAGAGGCAGCACAAATATATGTGAACCAACTGCCAATGGGTCTTAGTTTCAGCTTTCTTCAAAGCATCAATTCTACAAAGTTTGTTTCCGACTATGCCCTTTACTGGTTTGACTACCTAGCGGGATACGACACAGTTTTTGCGGAACTTGGATGGAACCACAGCACAACCCAACAAATTGGTCTATGCAGAGGAGCTGCCAAAGCACAAAACAAAGACTGGGGCACAATAATAACATGGAAAAGTCAAAGGGAAGATCCCACCTCAATTAAGACTGGCCCCGAGATGCTAGAAGATATGTTCATATCTTTTGAGGCAGGTGCAAAATATGTTGTTGTCTTTAATTTCCCCCGATTTCCAGAAGATAACCCATTTGGTATTTTAACTGAAGAACATTTTTCGGCAATGGAACAATTCTGGGAATACACCTCCAAACATCCAGAAGATTACGGAAAAACAAATGGAAACGTAGCTTTCGTTCTTCCTAAAGATTATGGTTGGGGCATGCGACGACCCGATGATAATATATGGCTTCCTGACTGGGGTCCAGATGAGCGTTCTCCGTTGATATGGAGTAACATGAACAAGTTAATAGAAAAATACGATTTAGAATTGGATATCGTTTATGATGATCAAAGATTCAACTATGAAAATTATAACGAAATTTATCTTTGGAATGCAACCATAGACGAGAATTAAGAAATTTTTCTATGAGGTAAAAATTTTAACCCCAAACCCAAAAAAAGCTTCTCCCATAAATGAAATTTTTGGAGAAATGAGGTGAATTGATTCGAGTAATAATTACTAATGACTATATCGCACTTTTTCATTTCGTTTTCTAAGCTTTCTGATTAAGACTACCACAAAACCAAACCAAAACAACAAAATGCCGCCAATTATGAAAATAAACGGAAATACAATATGCCCTAGTTCGATGGGAAGCATTAGGTAATGAAGAATTAAACCCACTATCCCCAAAACTGTTCCGATGCTCCCGAAAAAAAGTAGAGGTCGAATATCAAACATTAACCTCAGGGAGACACCAAGGATTTTACCACCGTCTTTTATGGGATTAAGTTTAGTCTTCCCCACCCTTGACCTATAACTTATGGGTACTTCAAGTATTCTAGCATCATTGGAATGAGCTTCTGCCAGCATTTCCATAGCAAGGGGCATACCCACAGCCATTAAATGCATATTGTCTAGGAGTTCAGATTTGAAGGCTCTCATGCCGCTTTGAGTGTCATATACCTTTAGTCCAATAGCTAACTTTGCTACTAGAGAAAGTATACTATTTCCAATCCTGTTAACTAAAGGCATTGCTCCCTTCTGCATTCCCGCAAACCTATTACCCACAACCATGTCAGCCTTATCCTCCAAAATAGGCGCTACCAATTTTGGTATATACTTAGGGTCATAAGTTAGATCGGCATCCATCATTACAATCACTTCAGCATCTAGCTTTGTTCTGGCATTAAAAAAACCAGTTTTCAAAGCATCCCCATAACCTCTGCCCCTCTGATAAATTACTTCGGCGCCCATATCCTTAGCAATCTTATCTGTGCCATCGATGGAATGACCATCCACAACCAACATTCGATAATCATAGCTAACCATGACATCTTTTATGCCGCTCAACACTTTTCCAACAGCTTTACACTCGTTTAAGGTAGGAATAACAATTACAATTTTAGCAGAACACCTTGCTTTGACAGTTTTATTTTCCAAAGAACCATTGGACCTAACGCACCGACTTTCATCCGACACTTGAATAACACTCACATTGCGATTTGGGCATTCCAAATATATACGCGTTTAGATTTAAAAATCATGTTGATTTGGTTTAGAGTATTTTTCTAGATTGTCCGCGCTACTAATAGTTGCATTTTGAATTCATAGCTCAAAAAAAAGAAAATCTCTTAAAAGCAATAAATCATCATTAGTTTGCAATTATTATTGCAAAATATAGAATTGATGGATTCCGTGTATTAGTTGTTTTGCTATTTATGAGAATACCAAGGTCTAAACAAATGCTCAAACAATTTTACATGAGGGTTAATGAAATGGGTTTTTTACAAACTTTACATTCCAGCCTCTTTCCTTTCAAGGACTGAAGTCTATATGGCGTCACACGTCCACAATTTGTGCATTTAGCAAACTTGAGTAATTTTCCTTCTCTTTCTTTAATGGAATGATTCAAACTAGTGAAAGTTCTATTAGGAGTATCAGATGACAATTAATTTCCCTCTGTGTATTAGGTCTAATAACAGGTTTAATAAAATATTTCAGAATCCATGATCAATACTTTAGATATAAAAAGGCGACTTAGGAACCCACGACACATTCCACCACTCTTGAGCAAAGAAGACATTCTTCCGGAATTGAAGCATTCTTGGTCAAGTTAGCCAAATACCCAAAATGGTGAGGACATTTTTTGTGACTGTCTTCTTCATTCTCTGATTCTATTGATGATTGATTAGAAATTGAATCATTAAATTTCTCAAGTAAGCTTTCTACAGAAACATCAGTGGTCATTATACCACAATCCTTGAGACCTAAATGGTTAAGTTGTCATATAAAATATATGAAAGTAAGATACGTATTAGAACTAACCTAAAAATATCAGTAATAATGCATTTAAAAGTAATCATGATTCTAAGAAAATGATTAATGATTAAGGTAAAAATGTCGTTTTTATCCCTTAACTATCTTTTTAAATAACTAGTCTAGAATTGAATATTTCAACATTGTAATAATCAATGTATAATATGAAATATCAACTAAACGCATGATGGTTTACCTGAAGACTAATTTATTTTTTCATATGATGACTATCCATAAATCCCATTTTTGAACATTAATTTTTAGTTGAAATTCATAATTTTATTATTTAAGAGTAAAAAATCATACATATATTGAGTTGATTTGTGCGCATGGGATTTATCAGAAAAATAATTTTGTTTTCAGCCTTTGTGGCTCTTGCCTATGGTGGATATTTATTGTTCGTATCTACTGAAGCACCAAATTTCTTTTTGTTTGGTGACCTGAAAAATAATGCAATACTTCTTTTTGCTATAGGTGGAATTTTGATCATTCTATGGATAGTTTCTGGATTAGCTAAAAAAATTAGTTTATAAGTTTAAAATAACCTGGGAATTCATGATCTAAAGTCTAATACCAAAAAATGGTGACATTCCCCCCCACAAATTTCCTTTTTTGTCTGATTAATGCAACAACATCAAAATTATTAAAAGATGTAAATGCATCAAGTTTGTTGAGATTCAAAGATGGCAGATAATAATAAACCTGAGAAAATTTTGGATTGCTCCAGACTTTGCTGTTCAATGCCTCTTGTTGAAGCAAGGGTGAAACTAGACAATATGGAAGTTGGGCAAACCTTAGAGGTTATATCAACATGTCCATCCACTGAAGAGGATATCCAAATTTTTACTCGCCTAAAATCTTATGAACTGGTTCAAACATGGAAAAAAGATAATCAGTTCCACTTTTTAATAAAAAAAGTGCAGTAGCTTCAACTCATAGATTTTCAAAGTTGAGTTTAAGATAATAAAATAATCTTCTCTCTTCTTCTTCCTCACTATTCTTCCTAGCTCGCAATTCATTGTCTGTCTTACTACTGACTGAGAGACGGAGACATACAGACTCCATTATATAAACCAAAAAAACTTGCACTCGAGCAAGCGAAAAAGAGCGTACCCAACCCTTCACGTGTGGTCAGGTTCAGTAGGCGGAGCGGTCTCCGCAGAACATCATCCTGAGCTAGCTTCGAGGCTGCAAACAACAAAAAACGCGCATGCATTACGCTTTCAATATCAATCTTTGAGATTACTCTTCACGTCTAATTGCGTCGGTCTTTCTGCTCATTATAATGTAGGTGTCTGTTGTAAATGATACTCGGTATCCTTGATCTGCTAAATCGTTTAATCTTTCATTGAACTTTGCCCATGTTTCTGCGTCACTAGTTTCTGGTAATTTCTCTATTTGTAAATTGTTATGTTTCAAAGGCAACTTCTCACCTCCCTAATCTTCAGTGCATCTACATTTTCGGTTTACCGAAAGAGCATTTAAACACTGCAATATAATTTGCTGTCTGCTTTTAGTAAACATTTGTTTTCCATCGATTAAGTGAACATTGCCGCCAACAGTAATTGGTAGACTTGTAAATACAGCATCCGCATTCAACCCCGCTAAATTGATTTGACATACTCATTCTATACTTGTTTCTGACATACAAGGAATATAACCCCCGAATAAACTAAACCTAACGCTAAGTTGTAGTGTGGTGCGCGCGCATCTCGTTGAGAAAGGGGGAATATGTTATTTGTGCCTCTTTTGAGTAAGCATCTATTTTTCTTTGTCTACCCATGTTTTTATGGCTTCTTCGACAGCTTTTGATAGGTCCCCCTTTTTTCCGCCAAATATCTCGATTGTCTTGAACCTGAGCGACTTTTCCAGTTCATCAGAGATCGCTACGCTTATTCTACCCATTTAAATTACCAACCACACCAATTTTTGTTATTTTTTAATTTTTGCAAGCCCCAAAGGCTAGATGTTTTTCCAATAAGCAAATCGTCTTATGCTGACTGTTAGTTTTATTTTTATCATCATTGTTTATTCACCTTAATTTGCTCATTCCCATATACTATTATGTGCTTACTTGCTTATAATGTTATTGTATTAAGCTTTTAATCTCTAAAGATATAATCTGGAGACATAAGCGACGCGGGCATTATTTTCCAATAAGCAAATTGTCTCATGTCAAGTGTTGCTTTTGTTTTTGTCATCATTTTTTATTCACCTTACTTTGCTTATTACCATAAGATATATGGTGCTTACGCTCTTATAATTTTATTGGTTTAAGCGTTTAAGCGTTAAAGATGTGATCTGGAAAAAATTGCCAAAAAAACGGTAGACGTCCAGTCAAAAAAATCAACAATATTAGTAGCCCTTTACATTAAGCAAGGACAACTAAACTGAGGCATTGTGTAAAGTGAGGAGCAGACTATGTTTGAGGAAATAGGGTTAATAGGCAATCTGCTAATTCTTATAGCTGCCTTATTTGCCCTAAACCAAGCTAGCAACTTGACGATTAAACACTCCGTAAAAATAGCCGGAGCTACAGGCTTGGGAAAAGCAACTGTGGGGTTTATTCTTGTTGCTTTTTCAACCTCATTACCTGAACTATTTGTCGCTATATTCGCAATAATGGAACCAGAAAATGTAGGCATATCCATAGGAAACGTTCTAGGCTCAAACATAGCAAACATATGTCTAGTGCTTGGAATAATCTTTGTACTTATAGCAGTGAAATACTCAGACAACGCCAAATTTCTCCCAGCGATGGTAAAAGAGGAAACAAGAGGATTACATTTCGCATTACTGGTTGCTTCAGTTATTCCCTTGGCTTTGCTCTATGTAGGGTCTGCAAGACAAGTGATCGGCGTTAGTCTATTACTGGTTTTCATCTACAACATATATCGACTATCTAAGACAAGAAACGGTATAAAGGGACCAGCTCTTGAAGGGGATAAACACAAACTAAAAAAATACATAATAATGGCGGTTTTAGGTGCAGCAGGGGTTGTTGCAAGTTCCTATTTTATTGTTGAGACTGCTCCATATCTAGCAATAAGTGTGGGTATTCCCAAAGTTGTTATCGGTGCAACTATCGTTGCTATTGGAACAAGCTTACCGGAATTAGTCACTAGCCTTGATGCCATCAAAAAAGGCCACGCAGACCTTGCGCTAGGAAATATTGTGGGGAGCTGTTTTATGAATATAACCTTAATTTTAGGCGTAACATTAGTAGCCGCGCCTTTCAGTGTTAACATAGAGATTTTTTCTAAATTAATCATTTTTTCGTTAATTGCTAACCTTTTCTTGTCGTATTTCTTATCAAACGAGAAAATCGGGTGGCAAGAAGGGGCGATTCTCCTATTTATATACTGCCTATTTTTGGTCACTAGCGTTAGCGGCGGATAAAATTAGCAGACCAAAAGTGGGGACTGCAAAATAGATCAACACATATTATTTCATCTATCCTTTTGTGTGTCTGGCAAACGAAGGCACCATAGTTGATGAATTATCCCCAATGGGACAGACAATTTCAGAACAAGAATTGAGAACAAAAGGGAAAATTCTTAATTAATTCTTGAAAAAGATAGACAATGAAAGTGTGCAGAGACCAAAAGATTGTATACGCGAATCTAGTGTACGCAAAAGGTTTTTACTCTGGTGAGCCCAAAAAAGTATTCCATGAGAGCGATAGACGCAAAGATTCTCGAAGAGTTAGAGATGCTTTATGGGGACAAAGACTGTTTTGCTTCCATTCAAGATTGGTTTGGAACCGCAGAAGCGTACTGGACTAATCTGGAACGCCTTTTCATGGTTGCAGACTATGCAAAAAAACATGATCCTTCCGCAACTGAGACGATAGGTGCATATAGTAAACGAATTGCTGAATTATTTCACCAAACTAAGAATTATGCTACTGGATGGAATTCCGAGCACAAAGAAAAACGCAGACTTTCCACAGAAGATTATACAGAGGCGACAGACGAAAGCTGGGATGAACTAGACAAGTGGACGGTTTCTCAAGAAAAACTACGAGATGAAATCTTGGAACTTTTGGAACTTTTGTACTCTGTTGTCTCCAAATCGTAATGCCCCTCTCAATCCATTATTCTATTTATTCCATCTTTTCTTACTCCTATACTATCAGGTACCTACCATAAACAGGGTATAGGAAACGGTTAACCGTCATTCGTCGTCGTCCCGTTGGTTGGTTGGGTTAAAAATTAACCCCAAACCCAAACTCTCCAACTCCTACTCTCTACATCTCTCCCACTAAATTCTCTCTCAACAAAAACACACGCACAAACACAAAAAAACACACATAGATACATTTGACATTGATACCAGACTCGTTATTTTAAAATGTATAACCTTATTAACCCCGTAATGTTGTTTAGCTACCCATGGCATTTAACAATGAAAATAATTTACAAGCAGAAACTGGCCATGGTTTAGCAGATTTTATCTCAAAATTTGTTTCTCCTCCAACCATTGCTATAGTGGCAACGGTTTCTTTTTCTCTTTGGTCACCTATTGGTCTAGGTTCACTTTATCCTCCTTTGAGCATTCTGCTCTGTTTTTCGTTGTTTGCTTTCTTGCCCTTCTTACCAGTACTCTATTTTTATAGAAAGAATGTTGTTGATTTATACGTTTCACAAAAAGAAACCCGAACACCATTTTTCTTAATAGCCTTAACCCTTTATTCTTTTGCAGCAATAATTTTCTTTGTTACAAACACCAAAATAATGTTTCTGCTGGCTTTAGGTTACACGTTTGTCACAATAATCCTTTTGGTTGTTAATAGGTACTGGAAGGTCAGTGTTCATTCTGCTGGTGTAACAGGACCCATTTTTGCGCTTATTTTTGTATTTGGCATTATAGTCATACCTTTATCCTTGGTTATAGTGCTAGTAAGTTGGTCTAGAATAAAATTGAAAAAGCACACGTTCAGACAAACTCTCGTAGGAACACTAATCCCAATTGCAGTTGGACTTGTAGAGTACACCGTGCTTTATCCGTTAGGTTAACGAGCTTTGAGAAGATTTGAGAACTCTTACTATAATGCATAAGATTAGGATAAGTTGATTTCTACATAATGGGTTTGGGAATTAAAATTTAATCCTCCAAGAAACAGTGATGCAGAATACATGTTAAAAGCAACGTGTTTAAAGATAGCTTATATATCAATCGTGAAATTACCAATTTTGAGTTGAGACTTCTAAAGATAATCTCCGAAATTTCATGTCATTTATTGTATTGCAGTTATGAACAAATAAAGTTTTGACTTTAAAATAATTAAAGAATCTAAATTTTTTAGTTTACCCGCTAAATTATTTGTCCAGAATCGCTATAAGCAAGCAACACAACAATGTTATTGCGGCAAGGAACGAGAGCTGCTGGTCACGGAAGTAGAGTTGGCGGCTAAGCTTGAAACAGAAACGGTTGGCTTGGGCCAGCTGCCACAGAAACATTTGCTAGCGGCGTGCTGACTGAAACAGAAAGCGAGCGTGTTACCCTTTCAACACCGAACCAGAAAGCTGCTTTACGGTGTAGAAGCACGCAAACCCGTATAACCTTGCCGTCCCTAAACATTATTCAAAAATTGAATTATGCATTTAAACAGGGGTCATAGTCTCGCGTGCATTTCCACGAACTAAACAGGAGGGAAAAGTTTGGCTAAAAAAATAAGTATCCTAGAACAGGAAGTCTACGACTACATCAAAGAACGCGGCGAACTAATTATTTCAGAAGTTCCAAAGAACATGAAAGGTGCAATTCCTAACCTCAAAAACGTGGGACTCATTGAAACCTTCAGGAAACCTGTGACTCAGTGGGCATCAAAGAAACAAGCATTTGTGAAAGCAGTCTAGACAGAATAGACTCAAACCCCTCTTTCACAGCTTACCAGAAAACATGTGAAACAAATCTGGAAAATAATGGACTTGTTTGTTGCTCAGATTTGTCAATCTTCAGGGTTCAATAACTGATTCAGGATCGACAGTCTTATCTTTTTTTACAGCAGACCACTTTTTATTCCATCGAGAATATACTGGACAGAAATTGCGGCTATCAGTAAAGCCATAACCCGAGTAATCACTAACGAGCCGTTCTTACCTAAAACTCGGTATATTGGATCGATGAACCTCAGAATCAGCCACACAATAACGAACGTCAGAAACACCGACAGTAACGTAGCAAATATTCCGAAGGATTGAATATTCAAAATTGACGTTGTTATTGCTCCGGGACCAACAAGAAGGGGACAGCCTATAGGAACTGCTCCCACAGATTCAGATGCTAATTGATGTTCGCTCCAACCTCCTATGATTAGAAGCCTGATAGCTACTATCAGTAGCAGTATTCCGCCGGCAATCATGAAACTGCCCCATGATATTCCAAACAAAACAAGAACGTTTTGTCCAACTAATGAGAAGAATGCTAAAAGCATTAATCCTGTGATGGTGGCCAGCTGGTAAGTTTTTTTTCTTTGTGATTCATCCATATCCTTGGTCAGACCTACAAAAATTGGGACACTCCCGAGGGGATTAACTACAATAAACATTGCAACGGTCATCTTCACCAGATCAGGTAATAATGCTAAAAAATCCATCAAGAGTTCCTCGCATAGTCTGGATGTAGTATTCTGTTGTCTCCTGTTTTTTTATGTGTTGTTAGAATTAAACGCTCGTGCATGTGGGTGTTTTCAAAAAACAAGTAGACAGGCGCTTACAGGGTTCTCATCAAGAATCCCAATCCGCCGTTGTCATTTGTAGCTGAGAAAAAATGTGGATACGCCTTCTAGGCGTATCTGGCATCGTATGTTTTAGCAGTATTGTGGATTCACTGCTTCTAGTTCTTCGATGTTGGTTTTTGTTAGAGTTTTTATTTTGCTCAGTTCTCCGATTTCTCCGTAGCCGACAAGTGTTATGGCGGTTCCTTCGCCTCCCATTCTGGCGGTTCTTCCGACTCGGTGGAAATACACTGGCGCTTCCATTGGGACGTCATAGTTTATGATGTGGGTTATTCCTTGTATGTCTAAGCCTCTTGCGGCAACGTCGGTTGCGATAAGAAAGTCGAATTGTCCGTTTCTGAAAGCGTTAGTAACACGTTCTCTTTGTGCCTGAGTGAAACCAGCATGCATCGGCTCCGCGGAGTATCTGCTTGCTCTTAGTTTGCGTGCTAGCCAGTCTGTTCCTCTTCGGGTGTTGCAGAATATGATTGCCTTGTCTATCTTGTTTTTGTTCATCATTGTAAGAAGGTACTCAAGTTTGTTTCTTGGATTCACTACCACGTAGTACTGGTTTAGTTGTTCAAGAGCTATCTCGTCTTTGCTTACCAGTATTTTTTCGGGGTTCTTCATGTAGCGGTGGCACACATTCATTACTGATTTGTCTATTGTTGCAGAGAATAGGCTCAGTTGTCTGTCTTGGGGCACTTTTGAGAGTATAAACTTTATGTCGTCTATGAATCCCATGTCAAGCATTCTGTCAGCTTCATCAAGAACAACAACTTTCGTTGATGAAAGATTTAGTGTTCCTCGTTTCAGATGGTCAATTACTCGACCAGGCGTACCAACAACAATGTGTACGCCTCTGTCTAGTGCACGGATTTGTTTGTTGATTGATTCTCCGCCGTAAACTGGCAGAACTTTCAGCTGTGTATATCGGCTGAATCGGCTTATGCGCTCCGCAACCTGTATTGCAAGTTCGCGTGTTGGCGCTAGAACTAGGCCTTGTACTCTTTTGTTTTTCGGGTCTACGCGTTCAACCATCGGTATTCCGAAGGCTGCTGTTTTTCCCGTTCCTGTTTGTGCTTGCCCAATAACGTCTTTTCCTTCAAGTAGGGGCATTATCGCTTGAGCTTGTATTGGAAAAAGTTCAGTAAATCCAAGCTCCTCTATCCCTTTCATGACTTCTGGACATAATGGTAAGTCTTCAAAGTTTCTTATTTGCATCTGTTTTATTCCTCCTGTCACAAAATTTTACACGCGGTAATCAAAAGTCTTCAAAAGTTTCAAAAGCCTTCTAAAGCTTCTCGAGTAAGCATGAATCTATGTGACGATACCAATCAACAAGCATCGCGTATATAAAAACGTTTACTAAAAACGTTTACGTTTAGCCTACAACAAACACTAACAATATCTTTGATGCACCAGTATTTTTGAAGAGACGAAATTAATGAACATTTTTCATTACCCAGATGTTGAAGCAAAAGATTCTGGAGAAAGAAGCACGAAAATGAAAGTCAGATGACTCATAACCAAAGAGACTGGAGCCGAAAACTTTGCCATGAGACTTTTCGAAATGGATTCTGGAGGTACAGAACCCTATTCACAGTCACAACGGGGAGCATAAAATTTTCATATTGGAAGGTAAGGGGCTTGTGATTGGTGGACAAGAAGAAAAGAAGTTAAAAGCCGGAGATGCCATTTTCATTCATCCAAACGAGAAGCATCAACTAAAAAGCAGTAGTAAAAAAGCTTGTAGGTTTCTCTGCTTTATACCATACAAGGAAAAATAAACGGGCAACTCTTAAATTATCGGTGGTAACATCATTTTAGTGACGGTTTTTGTTTAAGAGGTGAGAGTTTTGCAGTATGTTTGGGAGAAACCTGTGATAACAGGATATAGGGAACGGTTTGGGAAGCAGGAAAAAGAAGCGTTTGTTGCTGTTAAAGCTCGGAAACTTGTTGTCTCAAAAAAAGATGGCACCGGATTCAAGTGTGTCCTCGAGGACTTCTTTCCAATAATTGGCGATATTGAATGTGTGTCCACTAAAGAGGGAAGAGCTGACAGCTATGTCCTGTGCTGGTTTGATGACAGAGAAGATGATTTTGCCAAGGCATTCAGGCGATTAACTGGAGTCAATTTCAATGAAGGAATCAAATGTGTAACCAATGAAAAAGGCAAAATGACATGTAACGCCAGCTTTGATGCAAAACACGGAAAACTGGAATAGCCCAGTTAATGCGCTTTCCAGAGTTAACAGCTTAATGTAGCGTGTCTTTTTGGAGCAGCTCCATAGCTTCAAGTAATGGCTCAAGAAGACGACTAGAAACATACTTTTCATCCATTACTTTGTCCTCGGGGCTGTTTAATCCCATGCAGCAGGGAATAATTTTCAAGGCGATTTTGTTATAACCTATACGTTCGAAGCTAAAAGGATAGAGCCTACAGAGTGTGGGTCTGAAATCGTAGATACTGCAGTTATGACATTTCTGTTCAGCGTCAAATTTGAGAAAGATGCATGATCCGTCTTTTCTAGTTTTTAGACTCCCATACACAAGAGGCGAATAGTCTGCGTTTCTGTTTATGGGTTCAAGAAAGTTAGTCACACAATAACTGGCAGACTCTATCAGCTCAGCATCCTTTTGTGTAATTACGGGTCCTCCAAGTTTACAGCATAAGGAGGCGCATCTTTTGCATTTGAATCGAAACTGTTTCTGTGCAAGTGTCAAGTCTATGATTGTCCTGTTTTGTGAATCCAACGTGATTACTGCTAAGGCTTCATCCATTTTCTGCTAAACACCTTGTTTGGAGAGAATTTTCTGCATGGGTCCAGCCGTGCATATAAAGGTTTAGGCAAAAGAACAAAACAATTAATTAAGACAAGATTATCGAATTATGTCAAGAGCTTAGGGGGAAGGATTCTGGTTAAAGGTAGAGGGCTAGAAGCCCAGAAAACTTTCAGGTCTATTGCTACGCTCCTTCGAAACACGACTTGGAAGTGTGGAAAAATTGAGCGGCTTGTCGTGAATTATTTGCAGCGTCGACATCAAAGGTCCGGAGCTGCTCAAACACCCGTGGAGGATATTATGCAACATTTTGAGTTGAGTGGGAAACAAAAGAGCGAGTTTCTTGAGGCAATTAGGCGGCTTGAGAAGCGCAACATAATCAAAATTTCTTGGATTTAAATCAAGATTTACGTGCAGGCTACGCAGCACGCATTTCTATTGTGTAGGTATGAAAAGCTTAAAAGTGGAGATGCCCCCGAGAAACTAGGGGATGATGTAGCCGTCCCAGACCGACCTTAACCGGAATGAAGACTATAAGGCTGGCAGACCCCTTTATGCAAAAATGAGAAAACAGTGTTGCCTGTTTTTGTGGGTTTGTTAACGGGTTATCTTTTTGGAGTTATTGACATTGATTTTTCTAGTTTTTTGTCAACTATGAAAAGTACTAGCCAAGTGAAGAAGCCGTAAGTTAACCCGTTTGTTATGGCTTCAATATATGGCATGTAGCTAGAGAAGGGTAGTCTAAAGAGCGCAGTGATCATGTTTCCGGGGAACAGGGGAATTGGGACTGCTACTGATGCTGCGGTGAATAGTATGAAGAATACAAAGAAGATTGGTTTTGCTCTCACATTTTTGCCTCGGGTTTTGTTTTTTGTTTTGTAACTCCCACTTAATATATTAAATCTTAATATGCGATAAACATTTTCGTATTTCTGTTCAACACAAATACACCAAACAAACCAAAATTATACAGAAAATTCATTATACACTACACCAGCCTCTACATTCATGGACCCACTCAATTTCGCAGCCACAGTCATCATTCTAACTGCCTCGGGCGCCCTAGCTCCCGGACCACTATTCGTTGTAACAATCTTTCACGGCATCAAAACGGGAACCAAAAGCGGAATAACATTCTCAATAGCCCACAGCATAATCGAGTTCACCCTTGTCATGCTATTAGCCTTAGGACTCCTAAGCGTCACAAATGAACCCGGAGTCAAGCTCGCAGTGGGAATTACAGGAGGAGCAGCACTCATAGTTTTCGGCGCCTTGCAGATACGTGGTTCCATGCATGAATCTAAAGAAAAGGGCTCTGGCAGTGCAGCTACCAGAAACCTGTTTTTGATTGGCTTGGCGTTAACGGGATTGAATCCCTACTTTATTATATGGTGGCTCACCATCGGCGCGAACCTGATTCTTCTTTCCCTCGAGTTTGCAGGCTTGGGCGGCGTCATTTTCATGTATGTCTGCCACGTTTGGGTGGACTACGCATGGCTAATATTAGTTGCTGGCTTCGCGAAGAAGGGCGCCAAGATTCTACAACTCAAATGGTACCGCGTATTGATGGCAGCTTTTGGGGGAGTCCTGATCTACTTTGGATTAACATTTTTAAGTAATGCTCTAGGATTCTAGAAACAAAATCTTTGTTCCACACGCTAAAATTGGCTCACACAAAGAATGGTTTAATTCAGATTGTAGCTTCTGAACCATTAAATTTGCGGCACATAAACGTAAACTTGAAGAGCGCACACTGTTCCAACCCGCTAACAAGAAGTAAGGGCATTTCTCCAAGACAGGCGTTTTACCCTTTATTCTTTTGTGTGCACTATTCCCACAAAAAATACAGTTTATGTAGGGTTTATGTTGTTATGTGTCTTATTCTGGTACGTATAACAACTAGTTACGTGTATACACCATCAATTTTTGCTCCGCAGTATGAACATGTTGAGTTTTTGATTTTGTTTTCTTGGATTTGGTAGCCGAATCTGCGAATCAATGTTTTTTTGCAGTTGTGGCAGTAGGTGTTTTCTCCTGTTTCGCCGAGCACGTTTCCTTCGTAGACGTATCTTAGTCCCGCCTCTAATCCGATATCTCTTGCTTTTCGCAGAGTGATAACGGGAGTTCTGGGCAGGTCCATGAGTTTGTATGTTGGATGGAACTGGGTGATGTGCCAAGGCGTATCCTCACCCATCTTCTTGATGAACTCTGCAATCTTCCGCAGTTCCTCTTCTGAGTCGTTTAATGAGGGAATTATCAGGGTTGTTATTTCGGTCCAGATTCCTAGACTCTTGTATAGTCGGATGGAGTCCAGCACGGGTTGTAGGCGGGCTCCGCATCTCTTCCTGTAAAAGTCGTCGCTGAAGCTCTTCAGGTCAACGTTGGCGGCATCCAAGTACGGGCTAATCTCCTTTAATGCTTCAGGGGTGATGTAGCCGTTCGTCACGAATACATTCTTGAGTCCCTCTTTTTTTGCGAGCTTGGCTATGTCGTAGGCATACTCGAAGAAGATTGTGGGTTCACTGTAGGTGTAGGCTATGCTCGCGCAGTTGCTTCGTTTAGCTGCAGAAACAATTTCTTCAGGCGACGTTTCCTGCCCAACTATTATGTTGCGCTCTTTTGGTAGCTGAGAAATGTCATAGTTTTGGCAGTTATCACATCTGAAGTTGCATCCCACAGTTGCTATGCTATATGATTTGGAGCCTGGAAGAAAATTGAATAATGGCTTCTTCTCGATGGGATCGATGGCGCATGATACGATTTTGCCGTACACGAGACTGTAAAGTTTGCCGTCCCTGTTCTCCCTGACCCTACATATTCCCGGCTTAGAATCAGCGATTCGGGAGCAGCGGTGACTACACAAATTACAGTTTACCAATTTATCGTCAAGTTTTTCGTAAAACATTGCTTCCCTCAACACAGAAGCCCTCCTCAAATAATACAAAAGGAAAACAGCACACTTAAACTTTCAAAGACTAAGAGCTAACAGGTTGAAGTAGCAAATGATATAGCTTGAGAACGGCCAAGTGTATGGTGTTAGGGTGATTTTATGGCTAAATATAGAATAGAAATAGATTATGCTGTCTGTCAGGGTTTCGGTGCATGTGTTGAATTATGCTCCAAATTCGAACTTTCCGATGAAGACGGAAAATCTCATGTTGAAGGTGCAAAAAATGTCTCTCACGGAGAAGCCGTAGAACTAGACGAATTAAGTTGTCACAAACAAGCAGCCGAAGCTTGTCCCTTCAATGCTATTCACATCATTAACTTGGAAACAAACGAGAAACTCATCTAACCACTGGTGAATCGTCTTGATTGTTAACAAGCTTTCTTTGCTGGTTGGAGGAGAAGCAGGAGCAGGAATAAGCCGTTCTGGCTTTCTTTTTGCCAAAGCCTGCCTGAGAGGAGGACTCTACGCCTTCGGCGCCAACGATTACCAATCTCTCATACGGGGAGGACACAACTTCTACACTGTCAGAGTATGCGACGAAGAGGTTTACTCCCAAGCAGACACAGTTGACATTCTTATAGCTCTAAACAAGGAAACAATTCTATTCCACAAGGATGAGCTTGTTTCAAGCGCTGGAGTAATCTACGACCAAGACCAATTCAACGTAACCAAGGAGGAGTTGGGAAGAGACGACATAAAACTCTACCATGTGCCCATGCGAAAGATAGTCAAGGAGCTTGAAGGACCAGAAATAATGGAGAATACCGTGGCTTTAGGCGCAGCATGCGCCCTCCTAGATTACGACCCAGAATTCCTAAACAGCGTACTCAGAGACACCTTCAATCCAAAAACTGCTGAACAGAACACAGAAGCCGCAAAACAGGGATACAGCTACGCCAAAGAAAACTACGGGAACGATTTTGGATATCAACTAAAGAAAACAGATTCCACAGGAAAAAACAAGATTTTCCTCGCAGGAAACGAGGCAATAGGACTAGGAGCCCTCAACGCAGGCTGCAAATTCTACGCAGCATATCCAATGACGCCAGCCACATCAATACTTCATTTTCTAGCACCCCTAGACCGAGAATACAAAATGGTTGTCATACAGGTGGAAAGCGAAATAGCTGCAGTCAACATGGTCGCAGGTGCATCATTTGCTGGAGTAAGGTCCATGACAGCCACATCTGGAGGAGGCTTCTGCCTAATGACGGAGGGGTTAGGGATGATTGGCATGACCGAAACCTCACCAGTTATAGTCCTAGTGCAGAGACCGGGACCAAGCACAGGTCTTCCCACATACACGGCGCAGGGAGACCTCAGATTTGCCATCCACGCATCCCAAGGAGAATTCCCCAGAGTCATAATCGCGCCGGGAGATGTGGAGGAATGCTTCTACAGTACATTGGAAGCCTTCAATTTGGCAGAAAAATTTCAGATACCAGCAATAATCATCTCAGACAAGTATCTGGCAGAAAGCAACGGAACCACAGAGCCCTTCGACCAGAACAGAATCAGAATCGACCGGGGACAACTCATAATCACAAAAGAATACACAGAAGAAGAGTATATACGGCACAGGTTCACTGAAAACGGAATCTCGCCCAGAGCCATGCCCGGAACAAAAGGCGCCATAGTACGAACCAATGCAGATGAACATAACGAACTTGGATACACCAGTGAAGATCCCGTATTGGCCATAAAAATGGCTGACAAACGCTTCAAGAAGCTGGATGCTCTCACCAAGGAACTGCAAAAATATGAAACGGTCAAGGTTTATGGCTCAAAAGAGGCGGATACGACGATTATTGGGTGGGGCTCCACGAAGGGACCTATAAGAGAAGCAATTAAACTTCTTAGCAACGAAGGCGTCAAACTAAATTATCTGCAGATAGTGTATCTTCATCCTTTTCCAGTAGCCAAAGTTCAGGAAATACTGCAGTCAGCCAAGAATACAATCATTGTAGAGAACAACATGACATCTCAGCTGTCCAGCCTGATACGGGAACATCTCCTCATAGATGTTGACCACAAAATTTTGAAGTATAATGGGAGACCCTTCAACCCAGAAGCTCTCGCCCGAAGCATAAAGGAGGTGCTCTAAAAATGGTGACCCTCGACGACCTGAAGACCACAGAAAAGAATACTTGGTGCCCCGGATGTGGAAACTTCGGAATCTTAATGGCATTCAAAAAAGCCCTTACCGAATTGGAACTTGAGAGAGAAGAAACCGTTCTTGTGTCTGGCATAGGCTGCCACGGCAAAATAATCAACAGCGTAAACATAAACGGATTCCACGGCATCCACGGCAGAGTACTACCAACGGCACAGGGCATCAAACTAGCTAATCCCAACTTAACAGTGGTCGGTTTTGCGGGAGACTCAGACCAATACAGTGAAGGCTGGGGGCACTTCGTCCAAGCCATAAGACAGAACATAGACATGACATTGATAGTGCATGACAACATGGTTCTCGGCTTAACCACAGGTCAGGCAACATCCACGAGCCAGCCCGGATTCAAATCCAAATCGACCCCCTTCGGCGTTATACCTCCCATGCTGAATCCTTTGGCTCATGCATTGGTTAGTAACGGAAGCTTTGTTGCAAGAGGCTTCGCTGGAGATATGATACATCTAAAGGGGTTGATGGTTGAGGCAATCAAGCATAGGGGTTTCGCATTCATAGACGTTTTCCAGCCCTGCGTCAGCTTCAACTACCTGAACACCTACGATTGGTTCCGCCAAAGAATATACAAGCTAGAAGCCGAAGAACACGACATAACAGACCACAAAAAAGCTTTAGAGAAGGCGTTTGAATGGGACGATAGAATCCCCATAGGAATATTCTACAAGAAAGAGAGACCCACATACCACGATAACCTTCCACAATTAAAGGATACACAACTTACAAACGTGCCAAAAGAAAACATTGACATAACAGCCGCAATGAAAGAAATGATGTGACGGGCTGTTCTTCTGTTTTCTTTCAGAGGCGAATATTATTAAAAGATTACATGTCAGTCATGATCTTCAGGTGAATGAGCGGAGTCTTTCTTTCTGCCAGACTCTTTACTCGCGGCGACACTTCCTGGAGAATGGTCCATGGATCCAAAAGAGTCTTGTCGGTTGGCGTCATTCCGCCGTTCATTTTCAGCCGAAACGCTATCTCCTCGATTATCAGGTTCTCCGCTATCAAATCAGCCATGCAGAGCTCGCCTTTGTTAATCAGCCGCTGCACAACCATATTCTTTAATTCCTGCCCGTTTTTCATGCGTTTGAAAATCTTTGCGGCTTTCTTTTTAGTTTTAATGTGCTCTAGCGAAAACTGGGGTAGCTTCTGGCAGAGTGTAACTCGTTCTCTCCATTTTTCTAGCCACTTTTTTGTCCAGATTTTCAAAAATGCCTTGATTTCTTCTTGGTTGCTTTCATCGGCTAATGCTTCTTCGAGGTCAATGAAGTCTGTGTCGCTTAGTTTCTCGATCAAGCAGGTTTCTAGGTCTTTATAAGCGAAGTCTAAAAGTCTCCTCTCTGAGCCGTGAATGTCTAAGTCAGGAATTTCTTCTTCCAGCTCCCTAGCTAAACAAGACATAATCATCGGAGTACTTGAGGTTCGAAGTTTGGCGCTGGATATTTGCTTGAACCTCCTTAAAGGAGTACGTACTCTCCTTTTTTGGCGGTATTTGAGGTTTTCCAATTTCCGTTTTTTTAAACCCAAAGAAAAGAGTTTAAAGAATGTGGCATTTTATGAGACCGAAAAAGTCGTTAGAGCCGTAAAAACGGGCAAAACATGCTTGTTCGTGAGGTTCAGTTTCACCAAAAAAGTGGGCTGTATTAACGAATATGTGGTTCTTTCGCTTCAGACTTTGGGTAACTTGGTTAAGTTGGGCATTTATGCGGGGGCATCTTGAAGGCGGTAAATACAACAATTGAACAAAAGCTACTCAAAAAAATTAGTAGGTCATAACAGATTACCTTTCTATTACTCAATATAACGCTTAGGCATTTAAAAAAGGGGGTTTTCTAAGAGTATTCTTGTTCGTTTAGTTTCACTAGGACTCCACTATTTTTCCTTATTTTGAAAAAAACAGCTTAAATATGAATTGTGCGAAAACATTTTCAACTAAACAGAGCGAAGAAATCAAATCAGGGGGTGTTAAAATGGGACAGTTAAAAGTCAAATGGCAAAACTGTAATCACATAATAGGAACATGTATATCGATGGATTTTAAATCATTCAAAACTGCATCTATTATTAATAACAAAGTTGCGTGTCCAAATTGCGGTTCAACTTTTACATGGAACAAAAAAATGTTATTGCTAATTAACCCTTGAAAAAAGGGGAAGGAAGGGAGATGTGGTGACATCGCCACTAGACATATAAATAGCTGTTCCTAATTCAGTTAACGTCACGAGAAATCGTCAGGAGAGTAAAAATCGCTCATGGCTAAATTCAAGATAATAGTTTCAGACCCTGAAACAGGAAAATCACAGTCTATAGAATTGGAGGAAACTCAAGCTAGTCCTCTGATTGGTAGGAAACTTGGAGAGGTTATTGATGGAGCCGTCGTTAAGTTGTCTGGTTATAAACTGAAGATAACTGGCGGATCGGACAAGGATGGCTTCCCTATGAGACCAAACATTCATGGAGGAGTTCGTGTGGGTGCCATCTTAAGTGAGGGCGTGGGCTTTCATTCATCAAATAAGGGAGAGAGAAAACGGAAAACCCTCCGCGGTAACGTCATAACAGACTCAATTGTTCAACTAAACATGAAGATGGTCGAGAAGCCAAAGAAGAGCAAAAAGGAAGAAAAGCCTATAGAAGAAGCGCAAGTAGTTGGCGTTGCGCCCGTGAAAGCTTCACAATAAACCTGAAGTAAACACAGTTTTTGGTTAAGTGCTGGTTTGGGCGCTCTACAGCCAACAGTCCGTGAATGTGGGGCATTGTAGAGAATAAAGCAGCAAATTAATATTTGCTTAGCAATTCGTGTTAAAGTTGTTATTTAGGACTCAGGTTGACCATGAAGATGTTGGTCTCTTTTTTGTGTATTCTTTATGTAGATGGTCCACTTTTTGTCTGCTGATGTTTCCTTTATGGGGAAGAAATCCTCCTTTGAAGCCTTTAGGAACATGCAGCAGTTCGTGAATCAACGTTTTCTCTTTGTCTTCTTGGCTTAGTTTATCGTACTGTTCAGAGAGCACTTCGATGACGTATGCTGGCGGAATCTCAAGCGCCAGTTGCCATATCTTTCCAAATCCGTGAATCCGAGCAATTATCCGTTTAGATTTTGAGCCTTTACTTCGATAACAATGAACAGACTTTGGAACAACATAAGATAGGCACAGCCTCTGTATAATCTGGTCGACCAAAATTTTGACGTCTGGAGCTTCTAGATATTTTATAGGCAATTTTTTCCATTCCCGAAACTAGCTGATGTCTTTTAGGAGAATGCTTAATATAAACTGTTTAGAATCTAGTTGCATAGCATTACACTAAATCTAGGAGATTATAATGTCACGAAAACTGAAGAATCCTGTACCTCTTCCTAAACAGCCAGAAGTCAACATAGGAACCATAGGGCATGTAGATCACGGAAAAACAACATTAGTTGAAGCCATAACAGGAGTTTGGGCAGCAAAACACAGTGAAGAACTAAGACGAGGCATCACCATAAAACTTGGTTATGCTGATGCCCCAATATTCAAGTGTCCAAACTGTGAAGCCCCACAATGCTACTCTTCAAGCAATACATGCCCAATTTGCGGTTCTGAGGAAGAGTTTGTCAGAGCAGTCAGTTTCGTTGACGCTCCTGGTCACGAAGCCCTCATGGCTACAATGCTCTCTGGAGCAACAGTTATGGATGGAGCCATCCTGATAATTGCCGCAAACGAGCCGTGCCCGCAGCCCCAAACTCGGGAACATCTCGCAGCCATTGAGCTTGCTGGAATAACGAACATCATTATTGTCCAGAACAAAATCGATATCGTTGACGAAAAACGGGCATTAGAAAGCTACAGGGAAATTGAGACTTTTGTGAAAGGAACTGTGGCAGAGGGAAAACCCGTTATTCCGGTCTCAGCGCAGCACATGGCAAACATTGATGCAGTCATTCAAGCCATAGAACAGAACATTCCCACTCCAGAACGTGACCCAAACAAGCCTCCTAGAATGTTTGTTGTACGCTCTTTTGACGTGAACAAGCCCGGCGCTTCGATTGATGAACTAACAGGAGGAGTCATCGGCGGAAGCATCTCCCAAGGAAAATTCAAGGTGGGAGACGAAATCGAGATTCGTCCCGGAATCAAAGTTGAAAAACATGGAAAAACATTTTACGAAGCTATCTTTACCGAGATTACAAGTTTGAGTGCTGGGGGAAAGGATGTTGAAGAAGCCCAGAGTGGAGGCTTGGTTGGCATTGGAACATATTTGGATCCGTCGTTAACCAAAGCGGATGGTCTTACAGGGAATCAGGTGGGAAAACCAGACTTGCTTCCTCCAACCCGCTCTGAAATCGTTTTGGGAACTAAGCTTCTGAAGCGTGCTATCGGAACTAAGGAGCTTGTGCAGGTTGACAACATAATAAAGGGTGAACGACTGCTTCTTGATGTTGGAACGACTATAACTCTTGGAACGGTTCTATCCTCAACTAAGGATACTGCTACCTTCAAGGTGGTTAGGCCCATCTGTGCTGAGGATGGAGCAAGAGCGGCTATAAGCAGAAAAATTGCGAGCCGATGGCGTCTTATAGGATACGGAATAATCCAAAGCTAGCCGTCTTATTAGGCGTGTAGACGTAATTAGTTTCTTCATATGAAACGAGTAAATAGTGTTAATTAGGAACAATATCTCAGTGAGAAACGCTGGAAACTCGAATTGGTTTGAAAATTGAATATTGGGCTGACACAGGAGAAGTCCGCGACTGCCAAATATTAAATTCAGAATAAAAGAACAGTTTAGGGAGAACACAAAATTGGCAGCTTCAAAAAAAGAGAAAGTAAAAATTATTTTAGACGCAAACTTTCTTTTTGTTCCTTCACAGTTTAGTGTCGACATTTTTGAAGAACTGTCCAACCTGCTAAATCGACGGTTTGAACCTATTCTTCTTTCTTCAACAATGAAGGAGCTTCAGGGACTCGCCGAATCGACTTCTCTAAAGATCCGTAAACAGGCATTGTTGGCTATTAGGTTGGCTGAGAAATGTCATTTTGTTAGTGTTGAAAAAAGTTTGAATGAATCGTATGATGACGTGATTGTGAGGGTTGCGTCAGATTGGAAGTCTCCTGTTGGCACAAACGACAGAGAACTTAGAAAAAGGTTACGGAAAATTGGAGCACCAGTCATTTTCTTGAGGCAAAAACGGCTTTTAGAGATGGAGGGCGCAGTATAGGCTTATAAATGGGGCTGTCTTTTATTTGGAAACGAAAGCCCCCACGTGGTGCTTTCATGTAAATATTGTCAGTTTAAGATAGGTGAGATGAATGTTCAAACTTGTAACTTTAGAGGATGCAATTCGGATACCACCAGAAAGGTTTGGAGAAGACATCGATACTGTAGGTTATGAACAACTAAAAATGAAGTATGACGGCATGGTAGACGAAGATCTTGGCTATGTCATAGGCGTTACACAAATCAAGGTTAATCCCTTCGGAAAAATTATCCCCGGAGACGGTGCCACATTCCACAAAGTCCAGTTTTCGCTAATTACGTTCTTCCCAAAGATTCAGGAAGTCATAGAGGGAGAAGTTGTAGAAATAGCAGAATTCGGAGCCTTTATCCGTATCGGACCTGTTGACGCGCTCCTGCACGTATCTCAACTAATGGATGATTACATCTCCTATGACGAAAGACAAGGAGTTCTAATGGGCAAAGAAACAAAAAGGAAACTTAACACTGGAGACCGTGTGCGGGTTCGAATAACAGCTGTCTCTTTGGGTCGCAGCGGCAGTTCTGGCAAGATAGGTGTAACTGCTCGGCAGCCGTTCCTTGGGAAGCTTGAGTGGATACAGAAGGATGT
Source organism: Candidatus Bathyarchaeota archaeon (assembly GCA_963697165.1). Taxonomy (GTDB): domain Archaea; phylum Thermoproteota; class Bathyarchaeia; order Bathyarchaeales; family Bathyarchaeaceae; genus Bathyarchaeum. The sequence goes on along the minus strand of CAVOMX010000004.1, from coordinate 260 downwards.
GAAGAAGATGGATACAGAGAGTGAAGCTTCAGGCGATGCTAAGGCATCAGCAGGAGAATCTGCGAAATGACGGATAAAGCGTGTCGAGATTGCCACTTCATATCTCATGGGTCTATTTGTCCTAATTGTAATGCGTCTAATCTGAGCGACGACTTCTCGGGTGTAGTTGTAATCATTGATCCTGAGGACTCGGCGATTGCCCGTGCCATGAAGGTGAAGAAGAAAGGTCACTATGCGCTTAGAGTAAGGTAGGTAACCAG
>CAVOMX010000003.1:0-56739 GCA_963697165.1 Candidatus Bathyarchaeota archaeon | reverse complement strand
TTCCAAACTCTCCTCCACAAACTGCACACTTCCAATGTTCATTAATGTAACATACTAAACAAACTGTGTGACCACATTTTCTGCAAGTTTTGGTGCAAGTGTCAGGATTAATATGATAACAAAGGTCACATTCAACCAGAATAGTTTCTTCAATCCTTCTCATGATATTAGATTTCAAACGATAGTATATGGAACTTAGTTCTGATTGGAAAGAAAGGGATCAGAGATCAAACCGAAACTAAACTTTTCGACTTGTGTTTTGAGTATGTTACCGAATGGATGGTGCTAAGCTATTCCGCAAAAGAAAATAACTCTATCTTACTCCCTCTTTTATTAAATAAAAAATTGTATTACTGCTGAATGCAACTTTTGCACTACAGGATGGATTTTACATGCTCTGATAATTTGATAAGACTACTATTTCATCTCCAAACAATTCTAAAATAAATGTCAGAGTTGATAATCTTCCAACACATTCAGAAATCATTATCGGATTACGTTTTAACTCAACAATGTCTGCATTTACATCATCCTTAATTTCTCGTAATTTAGTAAGCATACCATTAAAAAATTGTAATCTTTCATAACAACGTCTGTCTGTGTTTGAACAAGAGTATGCTTTATTTTTTCCATTAGTATCCATTCCGACTAACTCGTGATGGACACATCCATCACATTCAAAACATTTCATTTTTTATTCCTCATTAAATGGTTCTGGATAAATGATCGGTTTTTTTCCATTTCTTCTCCCCGTATATTATTAGAGTCTAATGTGTAAAAGAAACTTGTCCTTCAGATCATCTGGTTGGAATCGGTTCTTGCGAGACATTACACTGACTATAACCGAGTCCTTTGGATATTGTGAAGGCTCAGACCCGCGCTAATTATTGTAGAACACAAAACGACTATTTCGGGGAAGCCTTGAAACAGTGGGCTTCTATGAAGCCGAAGTCTAAGCAGTATTATTTGCGGAAGGCTGCTGATCCTGAAAATAGGACGCTGAAAAACGCCAAGATGGTGTTGGAGTTGGGAGCACAAGAAGCGGAGGCTTCACGTTGAAAGTCAAACGCATTGACATTATAAAGCGTGAAGATGGTTTCTTTCACCCAGAAAATAAACCAAAAATTCGAGCATACAAACATGGTGAAGGTTATGGTATTATGGTATTCTTTGAACAATCGCCTATTGATAGTGATTTTGGGGCGTTTGTTTGGTGTCCTTCAGCTGCGGAACTTAAACGTATAGAAAATATGATGCATGAAACAGACCACATGACGTTTAAAATGCACGGTCACGGATGGGAATGAGTCAGGCCTTTTCATATGCTGGAGGAATTTGTTTGAAATCCCATAAATTGCGTAAGTGTTGCTTTGACTTTAAGGATTCGATAAGTCACTCTACATGTTCGCAGATTTGGCTTGAGCGTCACTTTCAAAAAGGAAGGTTTTATAGAGCTTGGAGCGCTATGGACAAAAATCAAAAAGGAGAACAAATAGAAAAAGGAGGGGAGGCGGAGGCTACTTTTGCCCCTCAATCACTATCATGGTTAGTGTTGACCGAACCTTGTTCAGTCTCCTCACTTTCCATGTGACAATCTCTTTAAGCTTCTCCATAGTATCTGCGCTGACTGTAGCTACAACGTCGTATACTCCATAAACCATGTAAGATTCCTTCACTTCGTCGATCTTCCTTAATTCGTCTAAAACTTCGCTTTCAGATCCCGTCTCAGCGTTTATCAACAAAAAAGCTGAAGTCATAAAATCATCTCTCTACAAAGTAACGATTGTTTTTGTCTCCCTAAATAATTTGCGCTTATTTCAAACAAAAGAGCAAAAAGTTGTTTTTCCTGCTTTGTATACATTTATTCCTCTACTGTAGAATTTAAAAATAGTGATTTAGCAAAGCGTAAAAACATCTTTGTATATATTTATTGGTTGGATGCTGAATCAATAATGAAAAATAGAGGTTTTAATGAACTTTTTACAAAAAGTTCTGGGTTCAAATCCCGCTCGGTCCACTTCAAAACTTTTGAGGTTTAGTTTTTCATAAAAAGGCTGTCTTCAACAATGAAGCATATTAGTCTTCAAATATGATTGGTGGTCAGGCTGTTTGTAGTTTTGTTAGATTGCATCTAGTAGCACTTTGAGGGATTCTGCTTCTTCACGTAGTTGTTATATTTCTTCTTCTAGAGATTCTGCTTTTGCTCCTGCCTTTTCTCTGAGCACCTCCAGTTCTGCCAGAAGCTCAGCCTTCTAAAGCTCCATACTCGAAATCTTCTCTCGAAGACCAAACAAAGTATTCATACATTTATCTCTCCATCAGTTTCCTTGAAGCTGTTTAGGGCTAGAATTCATATTTAAGAAACTGGTAGAAAATGAACTAAAACCTTTTTGTTAAAAGCAAAACAGGTTTTTGGCGGTTGTCTCCGTAAAGCTTTAAGTGGTAATTAAAATATTCTATTTTGGGGAGTGAACATTATTGAGGATGCGGACCTTTTTGGCTTATTTTAATTTGGCAAATTTTTTGGTAATGATTTTTGTTACAGTCTACGTTCTGAGCAGTTTTTGGGGGGAACTACAAGATTGGCGTTTAGCTCTTTACAGTTACTATGTGATACTGGGATTCTCTGGCGCCACTATCGCATTCTGGATTGGCATCGATGGGAAACGGCTAGAACGTTACGCCGAAAGAATAAGAAGCTTAGAAAAGAAGCTAATTGATCTTGAAAAGAAAATCAAGCTGATAAAGCCGCGCAGTCAATAAAACGGTAAAAAACGTGTTAGGTTGTTTCGAATATCCACGGGTGTTTTCTGTGCATCAACTCGCTTATTGAGTGAGGAGAAATTATTCCTTCTTCACATATGATTCCGTGAATAAATTCTCGTCTTGTCACGTCGAAAGCGGGATTTCTTATGATTAATCCTGACGGCGGGTCAGCCCAAACCTCTTTGGGGCTTCGTTCTTCGATTCTTTCATAATCGCCACGAACCGTTACAGGATCAAACTTTAGCAGTTCCGAAACCACATAGAAGGGCGTACGTGCCTCCTTGGCGGCGAGGGCAACCATACTTGTTCCTATCTTGTTTATGATGTTGCCTTCAGAGGTTATGGCGTCGGCTCCCACCACGACCAAGTCGATTTCATTCATAAAATGTCGCACTGCAGAATCAACAATCATGGTCGTCTTGATTCCAGAGTCCAGCATCTCTTTTGCAGTGAGTCTGCCCTGAAAAACAGGTCTTGATTCGGTGCAGACTACCTCAAACGTTTTTCCGTCCAGCTTAGCCTTCCGCAGCATGTTAGTGACGGTTGAAGAGTGGCAGTGAGTGAGAACTCTTGAGTGATGAGAGATTCTTTTGGAGCCAATCGCCGCTATCTTTTCCTTCGACAATTCAAGAGTCTCCAAGAACATGTCCGAAACCCGCGAAACCTCAACCGCCAGCTCCTTAACTGACTCTTTGTCACTGGACTGAACTGCGTGGATGACGTGAAGTATTGCGTTTCTCATTAGCGGCTCTGTTTCTCTAGAAGAGAAAAGAATAGTCTTAGTTTCTAACAGCTCATTCAGAAATGCATCTTTATGTTTTGCCTTGGATTCTTTTGCAGTTTCCTCAACTGCCTTTATGGCGGCTATCGCCACATTTCGGGCTCCCTGAATCTCAAGCAGCTTTATTCTCTTTGCTGTAGCTAAAATTGATTCATGCAAACAGGTAACCCCCTCTCCAACATAACAACTAAAATATAGTAAACGATCAGTGGCTTAAAAGTATGAATTCTGCAAGGAATGATAAACAGCGTGTAACAAAGAAGAAAACAGGATAAACTAGCCGTTTAGAAACGACGTCTATGCTTTCTGGGCACGCTTTTTGGCGTTCACATGATCTTTGATGGCTTTTATTACGCCTTCACCCTTCTCTTCGATAGCTTCATGAGTTTGACCGATACTGTGCGGCGTAGAAATCACACGTTCACACTGAATCAAACTGTTGGCTAGTTCATCTTCGAATGGCGTCTTAGAAACAAGAACATCCAAAGCTGCCCCAACCTTTCCGGACCTAACAGCATCCAACAATGCGTCCTCGTTTATGATGCCACCTCTTGCTGTGTTCACGATAAATGCACCTTCCTTCATTTTGGCGATCTCTTCTTTTCCTATCAGGTCTCGAGTTCCACCGGTCAAGGGACAGTTAACGGTTATAAAATCGGATGTCCTCAGGAGATCGTCCAAAGAAACAACAGTAATATTGTCGTCTTGAAGGCATGGGTCCGAGACAACAACATTCATGTCAAGAGCAGAACCCAACCTAGCAACCTCCCGTCCAATTTTGCCGCATCCAATGATACCCAAAGTTTTTCCAGCAACTCGGCAACCAATCAGCGAAGTTTTCTTCCATTCTCCGCGCTTCATGGACCTATCGCCTTCGACAAGGTTTGTGCAATGTGCCAGAATATAGGCTATAACACCCTGAGCAACATCATAGGATTGCGCGGGAACATTATGGAACGTGATTCCATGCTCATTTAGACAGTCTAGGTCGATGTGGTCGATGCCATGAGTGGCAGTTATCACGCACTCGAGGCTTTTCATTATGTCAACTAGTTCTTTGTTTACCTTTGTTTTGCTTCTGACAACAAGAATTGTTACTTTGTCTAGAGGCAAACTGTAATCGATGTCACTGGATTGGAATACATTCCCAAAATTGGATAGACGATCAAGAAACTCTTGACCGAAGTTGTCGCACACGAGAATTGTATGGTTGCTCATTTTTTACTCACACTAACTTTTACTGTTGTTTAGGCAAGCAATTTGGGAAATCCACTGAACATGGATGAAATTGTCCCTCATGCCAAACAGCTCTTTAGCTCAGGGAGAGAGCTCAACGGATTATTTAAGCATTTATGGATTGATATAATTCCTTAGCTAACGTTCCCATCCAAGACCAGCCAAGATTATAGCTAGGGATTCCAGCATAGAGTTGATGTCCTCAGACTCGATGTAGCCCATGTTGCCTATCCTGAAGGTGCTGTTCTTTATGGTTCCATAGCCCTCGGCAAGCTCAAACCCTTCCATGCGCATACGCTCATAAACCTCAAGCCCATCAATGCCAACCGGAGATTTTACACAATTTACTGTCGGGCTCTCATAACCGCTCCTAGGAAACATGGATAGCCCCAACTTCTTTATTCCATCTCGAATCCGACTGTTACGCTCAGAATACAAATCAAAGAACGCAGTTTTTCCGCCAGTCCCATCTATTATCTTAAGGATTCTGTTCAAGCCAGCAATCTGGGGAATAACAGATGTCATGGGTGTACCCTGCTTTTTTTGATGCTTCTCCCATACCTTGAAATCAAAGTACCAGCCCTTATTCTGTGCAGTCTCAGATTTTTTCAGAGCATCAACGCTTACGCTTCCAATGCCAAGACCTGGAGGAACACCAAAACATTTCTGGGAGCTCGAAAAACAGACATCCAAGCCCCACTTGTCAACTTCTATGTCAGTTCCGCCCATAGAGCTTACGGCATCAACAAACAGTAATTTGCCATGATTTTTTACGACCTCAGCAAGCTTCTCTAACGGGTTAAGAAGCCCGACGCTTGTTTCGTTGTGAGTTATAGAAACAGCCTCAACAGTTGGAACTTCAGATAATTTTTGATCCAGCAAAGCGGCGGTAATGGGTTCACCTAGGGGAACCTCGAGTGTTTCAACCTGTTTTCCGTTTGCGACTGCTACTTCTGCGTATCGTTTGCCGAAGCTTCCACATACACAGCAGAGCATCTTCTTGTTTACGCAGTTCCTTACCGACGCCTCCATGAATCCTGAGCCTGTGCTAGAAAACAGGAAAACCTCACTTTCTGTCGTTAGGAACCTCTGCAGCATCTCCACAGTTTCAACATGCAGGGTCTTGTATTCTTCGCTACGATGACTAATCATCTGCTGTCCCATCGCTTCCAGAACCTCAGGATAGCAGGCAACAGGACCAACAGTAAACAACTTCAACATTAACACCTAAAAAGTAAAACAACAAAAAGGGAATATTAAACCTTTTATTCACATTTAGGAGAAGCAGAACAAGGTAGAGGAAGAAAAGAAGCAGATAATATCAATCGGTTATTCAATCATTATATGATAATTTTTTTTAAGCTCTACTAAGTTTGTTTCTGTATAGGAATAGTGCTGGGAGTCCGCCTGTGTGAAAGAATACTACGTTGTCGCCTTTTTTGAAGTAGTCCTTCTGGATCAAGTCAATCAGCATTGCCATTGCTTTGCCAGTGTAGATTGGATCTAATAAGATTCCTTCAGTCTCAGCCACAATTTTGAGTGCATCAGTAACCTCGCTATTCAATATACCGTAGCCTTCCTTGATGTAGTCATCAAAGACAGAAACCTTTTCAGGAACTATGGATAAGTCAACGTCAAGAAGCTTTGCTGAGCTATTAACCAGTTGAGCAACAGTTCTGGATGCATCTATCTTGCTTGCAAAAACGCTTGCGCCCAAAATTTTGGCTTTGACATCTAGTAGTTTATTTCCAAAAATTAGACCGGCTTGGGTTCCTCCCGTTCCACAAGCGCAGACAACATAGTCAATCTTTTCTCTGATTCCATTGAATTGGTTGACCAGTTCTTCCATGGCAAGGGCGTATCCGGGTACAGTAGATGGGGTTGAGGCACCAACAGGAATGATGTATGGATTGTGCCCCTTGGCCCTAAATTCTTCAGCTAAACGGTTCATCAAATCTTCAACATGTTGACCATAACTGTCTATAAAATGAATCTCTGCAGACAACAGTTTATCCAAAAGCAGATTCCCATCATACACATCAGGCTCTTTTCCAACAAGAACCAGCACAGGCTTCATGCCAAACCGTCTAGCAGCAGAGGCAACCATGCAGGCACAGTTTGACTGAACCGCACCCGTAGAGACTACTACATCAGCGCCTTTATTTTGGGCGTCGGCAAAAAGAAACTCCAGTTTCCGTGCCTTGTTGCCTCCAAAGGCCAGGTCAGTCATATCGTCCCGTTTAACGAAGAGTCTTGGACCCCCTAGAGCCTTTGAGAGGCGGGGCATTCTCTGCAGAGGAGTGGGAAAACCCGCGAAACATGTTTTCTGCTTATGCATTCTTTCTAGAGCTAATAATTTGTCAGATTTAACCAAACTTTTCACTCTACCCATTTTATGCTGATGTACAAGCATTAGGTTTTACTTGAATCTGTAAGTTTCGGTGAAAGAATACATCAAAATTGGAAATGAACAATTATTAGAACCAAAAATAGAAATTTTTAATAGAATAACAAATCGTCAGCGTTCAGGGAATGAGTTCACATTGTCGAAGTCAATTTTAGATTTTGTTGAAAACACACCACTCATCTAACTGAACAACCCAGAAGGAGCATTCAGCACATTGATAGCGAACATCTACGCGAAAGTGGAATATGTTAACCCAAGTGAAGCATCAAAGAATAATCACCATATACATAATTGAGCAAGCCGAAGAACGAGGAGACCTAAACAAATTTTCTCGCAACAAAAAAGGGTAGCATAACAAAAGGCAAGTAACTTACTTTTGGGTGCAATCTAGGGGATTACACCGGTGACTTTGGCTAGGTTCTTGGCAGAATCGTAATCCAGCTGTTTTGTATTCAAAATCGTGTATCTTTCTGGACGGATAGTGCAGGCTTGCACCAAAGCATTAATGATGGACTCAGGTTCAACGCCAAGCTCTTCAGCTGTTGTTGGAGCACCAGCCTTTTGAAGCGTATCCTTGATGCCATTCCAGTCTATGTCATACAAGTAAGCCATCATTATTGTTCCAACACCACAACGTTCTCCATGAAGAGATCCGTTCGGTTCAATCAAATCAAGAGAATGGCCAAACAGATGCTCAGAACCGCTACAGGGTTTACTGCTTCCCGCGATGCTCATAGCAACCCCACAGCTTATCAGAGCCTCCAAAACAAGACGAAGACCCTCCTCTGATCCAGGATTTATTATATCAGCGTTTTTTGTAATAAGCCGTGCACTCATCAAAGCCAAACTCGCTGCGTACTCGCCATAATACTCATTCTTTACTTTGTGGGATAGTTCCCAGTCTCGAACAGACGTAAACTTGGACACAAGGTCTCCGCACCCGCTCGCTGTAAAACGGTAATCTGAACGAATAATAATGTCCGTGTCCGCCACTATCGCCATGGGAGACTGAGCCATCACCGAGTAAGGCTTATTCAAGCCCTTGACTGCAGCAACAGGACTCGCAATACCATCATGAGAGGCAGTTGTCGGAACACTAATGAAAGCAATTCCCTGACGAGTAGAACTCAGTTTTGCAACATCAATCTTAGTTCCACCGCCAACACCGAGAACAACATGAGGCTTCAATTCCTTAATTCTTTCTTCAACAGCATTTACTTCCCATAGGGTCGGAGAGTTTACAACAAAAGCGTCAACGTCCATTCCCTTGTCGCTGAGCAAATCGATAACCATTTGACCAGCTATATTTTTGGTATCTGGACCCGTCACTACAAGAGTGGATTCGCAAAAGCCCAACTTCTTGCAAATCTCGCTTAACAGAGGTAAAGTTTCATTTCCAACAACAACTTCACGGGGAAGCTGCATTCGATGTAACTGCATTTTCAATGCAATCACGGATATGATAAAGGGTTCCCTATTAAGTTTCAGGGTTCACACAGCCAAAACGAACAGTACCAACAATATACAATGTTGTTTCGAAATGTTTTTAAATACGACAAATATGTATATACACCTCTGACTTCTCCCGAGTCATTCTGCTGTATATACATTTTCGGGGGACACAAAAATGCATGAAAACATTGAGAAATTAGCATTAAAAGGAACAACAACAGTCGGCGTAGTTTGCACCGACGGCGTTATCTTATCTTCAGATACGCGTGTTACAATGGGATATTTCGTAGCTCACAAGCAAGGAAAGAAGATCTACCAGATAGATGACCATATTGCCATGACAATTTCAGGTGGCGTCGCAGACGCACAGTATGTCGTTGAAGTGCTCAAGGTTAACGCGAAACTTTACAAACTAAACATTGGCAGACCCATGCCAATACAATCTGCATCTCGTCTAGTCGCAAATGTCCTCTTTTCTGCACGTGGAGGACTAATGGCTCAGATTCTCGTTGGAGGAGTTGACTCTACAGGACCTCATGTTTTCTCGTTGGATCCTTTTGGTAGTCTCACAGAAGAGAAATGTGTCGCCACAGGATCAGGTTCTCCAATAGCCTACGGAGTTTTGGAAGACAAATTCAAGGAAGACTCTACAATAGAAGAAGTGTTGCCGGTTGTTGTGCGGGCTGTTGACGCAGCAATGAAGAGAGACATAGCAAGTGGAAACAACTTTGACATAGCAGTCATAACAAAAGATGGCTATCGTGCGCTGAGCACTGAAGAAAAGAAGGGGATTCTAGCAGGCTCCTGAGGAGCGAAAAATAAGGTTTGAAATCATCTGGAAAAGACCAAGTTGACATAAGCCAACATATACTGGAGAAGATACCTCCAGAGGCTGAAGTCACGCGCATAGAATATGAGGGACCAGCCCTTGCTGTTTATACCAAAAAGCCTGAGGTTCTAGTTGAACAAAGTTTCGTAATCGCAGAGATTGTCAAGCTTATCAGAAAAAGGATAGTTGTGCGTTCTGATCCTTCTATCAGAGCTAAAGAAAGGGAAACGGAACGAATCATAAAAGAGATTGTCTCAGAAGAGGCAGAAATTACAAACATAAATTTTGACCCAAGCCTCGGAGAAGTAATTATCGAGGCAAAAAAGCCAGGAATAGTTATTGGAAAAAATGGAGAGGTCCTGCAGAACATAATAAGACAGACACGCTGGCGACCCCGAATTCTAAGAAGCCCACCCATACCCTCCAAAATTATAGCTCACATGCGACATTTTCTTTACTCAGAAAGCAAAGAAAGAGAAAGGATACTGCGTTCTATTGGTGAACGAATTTTTAGACCCGCAGTCAATGAGACTGGTGATGTCCGTATGACTGCCTTGGGCGGTTTCCGGCAAGTGGGAAGATCAGCGATTCTTGTTCAAACAAACGAAAGCAATGTGTTGCTGGATTGTGGCATCAACCCGGGGTCTACAAGACCCATGGTAGCATTTCCAAGATTGGATACGCCCCAGTTTGATTTGGATGCTCTAGACGCTGTGGTTATAAGCCATGCTCATCTGGATCATTGTGGATTTCTCCCGTTTCTTTTCAAATATGGTTATGATGGACCAGTCTACTGTTCGGCTCCTACTTCGAGTCTCATGACCCTGCTTCAGTTGGATTACTTGGATGTTGCGAACAAACAAGGGATCCATGCCGCCGTATAGTCAAAAGGACGTAAGAGACACAGTTATGCATACGATTCCTCTAAGCGTTATGGATCTGTAACTGATATCGCTCCGGACATTCGTTTGACTCTACACAATTCTGGTCACATCCTTGGCTCATCACTGTGGTTCATCTTCACATAGGCGAGGGACTCCACAATCTGGTTTATACTGGAGACTACAAGTATGGTAAGTCGATGCTTCTTGAACCCGCAGTTGCCACATTTCCGCGGGTAGAGACAATAATAACGGAAAGCACGTACGGTGCTCCTGAAGACATCATGCCGACAAGAGCAGAATCCGAACAGCGAATCACAGACATAATTAACCAAACGTTAGACAGGCAAGGAAAAGTTTTGATTCCAGTTCCTGCAGTGGGAAGAGCACAAGAGATTATGCTGATTATCGACGATTACATGCGGCGGGGACTACTAAAAGAGGCGCCAGTTTTTGTGGAAGGCATGATTTCTGAAGCTACCGCGATTCACACTGCATATCCTGAGTATTTGGCTAAAGACGTAAGAAACAACATCCTTTATGAGGGAATTAATCCGTTCCAGTCGGACTACTTCACCATTGTTGAGCACCCCAGCGCAAGAGAAGAAATCGTGAACGGTGACCAATGCATAATCTTGGCAACCTCAGGCATGCTGGAAGGCGGACCAGTAATCGATTACTTCAAACGTTTAGCAGGCGATAAACGTAACACAATAATTTTTGTCAGCTACCAGATTGATGGAACTATGGGATCGACGGTTCAGAAGGGCCTAGTCTGATGTTCCACTCATAAACAGCAACGGAAAGATGGAAGTCATGAAGGTTGAGATGCAGGTTGAGATCTGTTAGAGGATTTTCTGGTCACTCTGACAGGAGACAACTTGTCAACTACATTCAACGGTTGAAGCCAAAGCCTGAAAGAATCATTGTTCTTCACGGAGAAAAAACGAAGAGCATGAGTATGGCTAACCTTTTCAAGAGAAAATATAATGTGGAGTCTCTTGTTCCAGAGTTCTAGAAACAATTAAGCTGCGGTAGGTACATTTTTAGAGACATCAGATTGCTTGACGCCAGATTCTGATCGAGTTTGGAACAATAACCACCCGTTCTTCTCCGAGACTGGCCATGTCGCCTCCGATGGATTGAGTGAAAACGGCAAGTTCGTTCACAGCATTCTTGACATCTTCAATGCTTTTTTGGGCAAGAGGAGTGATTTTGAGGATTATTATATTTCCCAAGTTAAGTTCGTGTTTGATAACTTCTACGTCAGCAAGGTTTCGCAGGGGCATAGCTTTCAGGTAGGCTTTCTTTTGATTTTTTTCGTTTTCCCGTTCTGATGTTGACAAATGATGTCACTTCCGTAACTAGTTACAGAAGTTTTATTTTAAATGCTTTCTATTGCGGAAATCCCCCGAAGTTCCCCATTCCCCCCTTTTTTGGTTTAGAGAACAGAATTTGGCACCCGGAGGAATAAAAATTTCAGTGGTCATTATAAAATAGCGTGCTTACATCAAACGCTCCCACCTTTTTTTGTCCTTGTGGTTAGCTGGTGGTAATTGATGTGCGAAAAGAAGGTAACTTATGAGGGCTGCGGCAGAAAATGGAATTTCGTAGGTTTGAGTAATCAGATAGTTAAAAAACCAACTTACAGTTGTTAATTCACCTAAAAGCTAATTTAATCTATCCCTGGTTACGGTTCAAAATTCTCGTTCTTAAAACGTTTATTTAATAAATGATTAATTTTGGAAAAACAAAAAGAGAAGGGTTTGCAGAGGCTTTAGCACAGTTGTTGATGAGTATATGAAACATTTCCAGACAATTGCTAAAAGGGGAATGATGTTTCATTTTTCCTGTGTTTGAGCCTTTTCAACCCACTTTATTCATCAAACTTTGTAATCCCACAAAAAGAGAATATTTTCTAATGCTTCACATTTTTCAAATTAATGAACAACGTTCCAAAATGTTAATCAATTGTCTTCTGTTGTTGCTTTCTGCATTCCGCTAAATCGTGATGTTTTGTTATTTCGGAGACGTCTTTTTTAAGAGTAAAATTTGTTTCTTTCTCTGGAAAGCTCTCTTTTGGTCCGCAATAGACAAGTTTAAAATCGGGAACCCGATGATGCCAAACTCCGCTCTTTCGCTTCCGACCCCCCATCGACAAACCTCCCAAGAAACCAAATAATGCCATCTATTCTCTTTTTCATTTTAGCCAATCCAATCCTCCTTCAAATCTACAAAATCGTAACTTATTACTCCACAAAAAAGGGGCAGTTATGGATAATCTAAATGAAGAAGGGGTATCTGAGGGTCTCACACAGGCGTTTGTTGATGAGTGCATGAAACGATTCCAACCACAATGGAGGAGAATCATGTTTCACACTTCCTGTGGTCGAGCCTTTTCAGCCCCTTCATTCCTTAATCGTTTACTCCCCCAAAAAAAGGGGAGGGAAAATTTTGATTTATTTTCGTTTCTTTAGTGCCCAGAAGCTGACTGCGCCAATTATACTGGCGATTGCGACTGCTGCGATGATTGCTACTTCAGTGGTTATCAATGGTGTTTCAGGGGTTGGCTCTGGTGAAGGCGATGGCTCAGGCGATGGCTCAGGCGATGGCTCAGGCGATGGCTCAGGCGATGGCGAAGGTGAAGGCGATGGCTCAGGCGATGGCGAAGGTGAAGGAGACGGTGACGGCGAAGGCGATGGCTCAGGCTCTATTGGACCTGCAGGTGATGGTGCCGGACCGATTAGAAGCCCACATGTTGCTCCCGAACTGCCATAAGAATCATCACCAGGGAATGATGCAATAATTTTGTATACACCTTCTTCTGGTGGAGTCCATGCCTTGGTGAATGTGCCGTAATATCCTTCAGTTATAGCTGTGCCAATGTCAATGTAGTTGCTGTCTTCATCAATAGCGGTTAACGTGACTGTAACTCCGTTTATTGTTTCATTGTGCCAAATGCCATCAATTGGAAGTTGCATGTGCAAGTATTCCATTTGTGTAGCCATCGATTCTTTGGATACACATGGCGTACCTGGCTGAGCAGGAGACTGATCAAGAACACTGCCTTGGATCAATACAGCCGTTCCCTTTGGTACACTAATTTCTGGGGCCGAGACTGTCGTATCAGTTTTACCTTTGCCAAAGACGTACATGTAACCATCACCAGAGTTGGCAGCCACAAGATATCCGTCAGCTATTGCACCTGGACTTGCTGCTCCGGTTAAATTCCATATACCCTCGCCAGTAAAGGCATCGATGCAATGAATCTTCCACCCTCGGGGGTAAGGCCAAGTGGTCGTATGTTCACTATTGACGGTGTAAAGCTTTCCGTCTGCAACCCAGCCACCAGAGTTGAAGGACATATAGCCAGCGTATGGAGTTTCGTATGGTACGCTTGGTGCTTTGTAGAGCCATTCTATGCTTCCGTCGTCCCAATTAAATGCATATACTCCTGCGTAGGTTTCCCAGAAAATCATGCCATAAGCTGATTGTATAGCATATGCTCCGAAGCTAGGTTGTGCCCAAGGATACTCCATTCGATCGCTCTTCCATAAGAATTGGCCAGTTCTAGCATTGAAACACATTAACCATCCGTTTTCTACTACAAGAGCAACTTTTCCGTGATCAGCAATTAAAGCGCTTGTACTGTATCTGGTTTCGGGGAATGTTTTGTTCCAGAGCATTTCGCCTGTGCTCAGATCAAAGCCTTTCATCCATGTTCCATAATAGTGGCCTGTTGCGGGAGTAGCAATTCCAACCATCCAGACGTTCACATTTGCTGCGAAATCATAGCAGTTGCCTGTATATCCTAATACGCCACCGGGCCATCTTGGTGTACTCCAGCCCACTGATACGTTGCTAACTATTCTTTCAGTGAAATTTGCAGTATTTCCGGCTGTTGTCCAGTTGATCAAATAATAGTTCGCGTTGAATAAGCTGCCTTTGTTTTGTGAGCTTAAGACGTATGGGTCATTATGGAAAGCTCCACGATTAGAATCAAATCCACCACCTATAGTTGTTGGGTTCATGGCTGGTACATCTAGAGTCACTGCTCCAGTGTATGAATCAATTTTTCGCAATCTGTTTCCTGCTATTGACATAAGAGTTACTGAATAGGTATCATCTTGAGTAGCGCCTGTGACTGCTTCACCAGTTGCTCTGGAATATGAGATGAGGTTAGGAGTCACACCTCCTTCAGCTGTTGGTATTTCGTAGTATATCTCTCCGGTACGTAAATCGTAGCAGGCAGCAACACTTCCTACACCAGGTTTGCTGTAGGTTTGGTAACATCTTCCAGCATAGATTACACTAGGAGATCCAGGATTGTCAAGATTACCCATTTGCCCTAATGATCCTCCGATGATACCTGCTATGCCGCGTTGTTGCTTCCACACAATGTGACTTGTTTCTGGTGCTTCGACGTATGGTATGAAGTCATAGTTTGCTATGTATTTGCTTGTGTCATCTGGCCAATATTGTCCATCTCCAACGACACCCCATGCTGGGAAGTTTCCTAGAATTGGCCACCATCCTCTGTTTTCTAGATGGACGGGTCTTGTCCAGTAATCAGTCGGTGGTTCTCCAAATGGCCAGGAAAGAACTGGTTCTTGCTGTTACTACGAGTTGTTGTTCACCTGTTGAAGCTGGTTTATAGTATGCTGATTCAAGATGGTATCCTCCTGGTGTTCCGTCTGCTACACGGACTCCATTAAGGTAAGTTCCAGCTGGGAAATATTCTCCAGGGAAATCAAACTTTAGTGTCCAGGTGCCAATTTGGTCGATCCAGTATTCAAACCACATGGTTGCATCAGCTTCATATGAGTCCATGGGACCAACTACAACTTCAGCGCCAGAAGGATCTTTGATTGTAACGCTGTATCCTTGATGCTTTCTTTCCACGTTAGTTGGTGGTGTAACCCAAATGTTAATGAGAATGATTTGATTGACTCCTACGGGATTGGGTCTGAAGCTAAGGTAAGCAACGACATCAATTATTTCACTTGGTGTAACACCAGATGGTATTGGTCCGTTAACTGGCTGTTCTAATGCAGGCTGAGCTTGTACTGGAATATTGGTCATAAACAGAAAGGTAGAAGTTGTTAATAGAACCATAATGATTATTGCGGTTATTTTGGTTTTGTTTATCGATATTGACATTTTTTTTCCTCTTTTTTGATAATTACAGACATAGGTTTATCTTTTCTATATTTAACATTTTTCATAATTTGACTGAATTTTATGCACAAAGTAAATACATTACCAATTAATTGTTTAATATTGTGCAATAAAGTTATTATCCATAAAAAATATATAAAAATTGGAAGAAAACAAAATGAGTCCTGAACCAAAAATTGACGATGTTGATGTAAGAATTTTACAAACACTTCTTAAAGAACCGCGAACCAGTTTTGCTAAAATTGCGAAAGAATGTGAACTGTCAATTCCTTCAATACACAACAGGTTTACTTTGATGAACAAATCAGGGATTATCAACGGTTCAATTATGCAAATAGACCCAAAAAGTCTGGGATATTATTGTGTTGCATTGATAAATATTGAGGCAGATCCAACAAAGAAGGAGGCAATTCTAGATTTCTTGGAACAAATAGACATCGCTATTTATGGTCCCCACTTATCCGGCAGGAGCAACATCTTAGGTTTCTTGGTTGCTAGAAATACGGATGAACTATCCCAAACAATAAAAGAAATTAAAAAAAACACTATAGTTAGATCTGTATTTACCGAACAATGGGTTAATACTAGAGACACTGATCATCCTGAAAATCTGATTATCAAAAAAATCGACGATCCCTCTAGTCTAACTAAAATGGACACAGAAAAGAAGAACGCTTTACAATCTACAGAGAACCCAAATAACCAAGAGAAAAATTGGAACAAAAACGATGTAGTCCACCAATTGGATAATATAGATTTATCTCTGATCAAGATTGTAATAAATGACGCTCGTGTTTCTTTTAGAAGAATCTCAGAAAAACTTGGCATTTCCACTAACAATGTAATAAAAAGATACAAGAAATTAAGGAATAATGTTCTCACTTTTTCTTCAATTACTTTAGACTTAACAAAATTGGGGTATATTGGGTCTGGCGTTATGATGATCAAGGTAAGAAATGAATATGATACGAAAGAAATCCTTGACCAAATATTGCTTATTCCAAATATAATAGTGAGTATCCAGCTTTTTGGGAATTATGATATTTTAGTGATAACGCCTTTTAGAAATTTTGAAGATCTAGAGAATGTTAACAAAAAAATTGCTAGTATTTTAGGTGTTTATGAAATTCAACTAATGATAGATAAACCGTATGTTGAGTGGCCTTTAAACACGATTTCCAACTTAATTATTAAAAAAATTGAACAGTGAAAAATATAAAGTTACGAGTGCAGGATTTAACACAGTAATAACTTGGCTCAGATCTATTCATATTTTCACTCCTAAAAAAAGAATTTTTGAAGCTAGAATTCATATGGAAAATAACCTCTGGGCGGCCACTAAATGTCCAAGGTAATAGTTGTCTCAATTTTTCTTGTTCTGAACGTTAGGGGCTCATCTATTTTTCCGAGCTTGTTTTTTCATGGTTTTTATGTGTAGTAACGTTTTAACATTCTCAAAGCATTCAATGTAATCCATTTGCTAGGTTCTCTTTTCGTTTCAATATCAGTATGAAAACGCCCATTGAAAGTATTTTCCAATATCCAACGACCATCATCATCCTGTTTAGAAATAACCAAATCTACAGCTTCTTTCATTCTATCATCTTTACATCCAAGCTTAGTTAGGATTCCTAAAATCTCCAATACATCATCTTGATACATTAATGGAAAACCAAATCGAAGCCAACCAGGCTTTGAAACCTGACTCAAATTGTGACTTCTCTTGTAAACATGATGCTTCAACAGATAATCTACAGCTTTTTCAATAGTGACTTTAACATTCTTTGATCTCTTTTCAACAGGAATCTCAGCCAAAGCCCTCAGAGCCTTAACAACACCCATATGACATGAATGCTTCCCAAAACAGCTAGTAGCCTTATCATAAGGCCAGCCCTTAGGGCGAGTAGAATCCCCATCATCGAACCTCTGATAATTAGTAATCCAGTTTATTCCACGCTCAAGTCTAGGATCACGCAGGTATCCAAGTCTAATTAAACTCCAAACCATGTTTCCTGTCAAACATGGAATAACCCCACTATGTCTCCCTCCGCCTTTCTTTATACTATGCCAGATTGAAAAGCCACCACTCTCATGATCTTGAGAGTATTCCAAGATAAACTCGCAAGCCTTTCTTACCCGCTCATTCTTCCCATCTGCTCCAAGCTCAGCCAGAATGATTAATTGCCAAACAGCTCCTTTGTATTTAGAAGAATAGAATCTATCAGGACCCATCCAGTATCCTTTGTCATTTTGTTTGGATAATATCTTAGGAACAGTTCCAATCTTCATAATCATATCCTTTGCTGCCTTTACTTCCTCATCCGAAAAGGGCTTATCCAAGAGTTCTGTTAAGGCCAAATACCGAACGGAAGAGTTATCCTCTTCCAACAACCAATCGATTGAGTCAGATTTTAAAACAGACTTCCAGCTATCCATTATTTATCTTCCCAGTAAATAGGTTTGAAACAGTATATAAAAAAAGATTTGCGGCGTGTTTAATTAACAATCAATTTCATGTATTTGTTGAAAGATACACGCGACTAAAGCATTGCACACGCAATTAGGTTCGTTTAATCATGTTCTTCTTTTTGTGTTTTTTGAAATACAATAAAAACATAGTGACAACAGCAATAACTAAAATTGCTGCAGCTGCAATAGGGATAGTAACGTTAGTTGGAGCAGCCTTTCTGGTCTACGTCGTAAAGATCAAAAAACCATTAAAAACGCCAAATAGAATAGAGTTATCCTCATGGATTATTCGACCATTATTCTTCTGTGCCACTTTATTTGTCATAGTATTCAAAAAGAAAATTTTGCGCTCAAGTCCATAAAAAATACAACATTTTATTTGTGAGACAACCGCACTTTTTTTAATGAATTTTGCTGAAAATCCACGGAACAAACAACAAAAAACTGCAGTTAATAGCCTCTAATGTGGTTCCAGAGTTTATCGCCTACGTAATGGAGGATTTTTACGGTTTTTCCTCGCTTGACAGTTTTCATTTCTTCCGAACTGAATATGGCTACACCTACAGCTAGTGGCTTACCGTGGCGCTCATCAACAACAATAAGAAGTCCATTCTGTTCAAATTCGCCGTTGATGGAAAGAATCCCGGGAGCCATCAAGTCTGCTCCGTTACAAACATAAGGCACAGCTCCCATGTCAACCACTATTTTTGGAACCAATGAAAAAATTTCCTCAAAGGACAGCGTGAAAAAAAGTGTTCCATCTGACTTTGCCAATAGGGGCCTTCCGTTGAAGAGGAAGATTTCAACGGTTTCAGTTTGAGCCACCTCGATGCGAGCTTTTGATTCAAGCAGTTGCTCAATTTCTGCTCCTAGCTTTGTAGAAACCTCTAGTAGAAACCTCTTTGTCTCTTTATCTTTCAGAGGATGTCTGCGGCGCTTCTTTGACATATTCGATACCAAGTAAATACAATAATGTTCAGAAGAGCATAACTCTTGTGGCTTTCCCGTTCTAATTTCAGGTCAAAAGTTTGGGCAAATCAGACGTTACTATCGAATAAAAATTGTTGTCAACCTTTTTTGGATGGTTGTGGACAAACATTGCAGACTTCTGGAATCGCTAAGCAATTTTTGTGCCAATCACATATGAGGTCTCCGGATCGCAGAACTTCACATAATTTGCAGAACTGTAGCATAGCATCGAAGGGAGAAATTTTATTGGCGGCGATGCCTTCGGCGATCTCATCCACTATGGCTCTGACAGAGGGAGAGTCTTCAAGCTGTTTCACCATCTTTTCTCCCCGTTTCGAGGAGATGTAATGACTTACGGAGGCTTGGGTTGTTCCAAGTTTTTTAGCCGCAGCCACTTGAGAAAAATTGAAGTTCTCTATTAGACTCCTTGCTACCAGAGAGCGAAACGCGGGTAGAACCGAGCGTACAACAACTTCACATGGCGGTCGCAATTGCAATCACACGGGTATAACGGCGTTATTGCTTATAAAGTAAACGTGAAAAAAATAAGAAACATTGCTGTTTGCAGATTACAAACGAAACGAAAAGCTGAAGGGGATTCCACCAACTCTTTTGAGATTAACATTCCGTAAAACACGGGCAAAAAAAGCTAGATCAGGGTTCTTCCTCTGAACGTTGGGTGGCGGGGTTGACCTTGAATCTTTGATGTAGAATAGAATTGTTGTTTACGAAGACCTACTGCAACATCTATGAACTCGGGCAATGTCCTATACAAGAAATCCTGAGCTGGTTTACCCCAACGTAATCCAGTGCATGCAGGATCCACATAAACGAAGAAGTTACTGTCCCGATACTTGTAGAGCGCCTCATTCTGGCTGCCAAACTTGGGATCAAGAAAGATTTTGAATGGCCAGATCTTACAAGCAACAGGTTTAGTGTATTGCAGCCCACAGACACAAGCGTTCCCAAGCTGATTTAGGAAACAGCAAGTTCCATCACCGTTCTTTCCAAGAAACAACTTGTTTACACTTGGTATTGTAGATTCTACACCAAAGTTTCTTACTATGTTCATCCATTCGTTAAAATTTAGAACTACATGATAGTCTCTGCAGCACATGCCACACTCGACGCAGTTCCAAGACTTCACGTTTCTCCAAGGTACAGGAATCATTCTCTATCCGCCAAAGCCATTAGAAACCTACTCTGTAAACTTCAGCATTAGTCAATAAGCAACACATTTAAGGATCTCTGCTCAGGCACAGCCTAGAACCGTTTTAGCGCTGCAGAAAGGCTACACTTCGTAGACATAGAGGGTATGAGATGGGTAACCTAGCTTAGGGTTTTCGCAGAAATTGTCAACTTTCTTGGCTTTCCACCCGAGAATCTCGTAGTCATGAGAAACAACTCTGGTTCCCGATTTGAGTTCTGCTTCTAGTTTTGGCTTGATTTTTTCGTTTGCACTCGTTGTCAGATACAGGAAAACAACATCAGCAGAAGACAGATCAACATTAAATATGTCCTTCTGGATAATCTGAGTTTTCTCAGTTAAATTGAATTTCTGAATGCTTTCTAGCGCTCTTTTTGCCAGATCGTCTCTTAATTCAACTCCCACAGATGTTGCTCCGAAGTCTTTGGCAGCCATCATAACTGCTCGACCGTCTCCTGAACCAAGATCATACAGGACATCTCCTGACTTAACTTCAGCTAAAATAAGCATCTGACGCACTACGAGCGTGGGCGTGGCGACAAAAGGTGCAAGAAACAAAGTACAGTCTCCTCTTCAATTTTGTGTTATACATAGGCGCTTGCTTTTATGGTTTTCGCGAAAATATTAGGAATACAATTAGGATAGGTAGACGTGATACGAGACGAGAGAAACGGAAAAACAAATGTCGGACCCGCGCCCATACGCTTCATCTACAGGTATTTACGCCAAAACAAATAATGATATACAAAACAACAGAAACGCAGCGAATTAGAAAACTGTTACCAGAATTTGCGTTTTAGAGATTTCTTTTCAGCTTCTGTTATTAATTCGAAAAAGTGGTTTGAAAGGGTATTCTCTTTCTCCAAGACTTCTTCTGCATCACTGATTTGCAGGTTTTTGCCGGAAAGGGACAACGCAGCGGCTTTGCCATATTTGGAAACTAGCCTAGCCGTTCTCAATGTCCAACTGTTGATTTGCTGTTCGCTTTTGGTCAACTTTTCTCCTCTCTTGTCCACCAAAGACTGGACTCCAGATTCTTCAATTCTAAGCACTCCCAAAGCTGGGGAGCCACACTTGGGGCAGACAGGATGGTCAGGCAAATCACTCAACTGTATCATCTCCAGATAATCCCAGCATTTAGGGCAAACGAAAGTTCGGACCTCGGTAAGCAGACGCGCCCTAGCTGACTCCACCAAAATAAGCTTCATCCGCTCAGGCGGAATCAAATCAGTTTTCATGCTAACTTTCTCTATTCCAACTCGCGCAACAGGAGAAGCATCCCCAAAAGTCTCTATCTTACGCACCTCAATCTCTTCGTCCCGAACAGCAGTCAACACACTAATCGCCTGCTCCAAATCCAAGTCCTTCCTAAAAACCTCTTTTAGAGCCTCATCATAGATGGCTGTGTCCTGGAAACTCTCCATCAGTTTATTGAGACTCACTCTGCTCAAGTCAACCCACTTCTGTATACGCACCAAACCTTCGGGCAACATGAAACATTCGCCTCTTGAAGAGGCCAGTTTTTACAGTGGAACGAACCATAATGTCTCGGATTTCCCGATCGCTCATCATTTTCATTGAATCAAACAAAGCTATAATGCGATCGGCATCGACGGCGCCCATTGTGTTAACGAAAATACGGTAGGGGTCATGTTGAACCACAACGCTGTATCCGGTCTGATCAGACAAAATGTGACCCATCAACTGAGCCAAAGCCCTATTCGTCAACGACCCAAAATTGGCTTGCAGTATCACAAAGTCTTGCCAATCCTCGACCAGAACCCGTCTATCCGTCGGAACAGGATATCCTTTCTTGATATGCTCAACAGTTTCACGAATCGCCCGCAATACAGTCTCTGGGTCAGCAGGATATTTCTTAGCCAATTTCTCGGCGATTCTGTCTGCTGTTTTTCCGTTTCTGTTCTGCTTTTCCACGAAACCTCTGACTTGTCCGACCTCTTGGGCAATATTGAAGGGAACAGGAATCTCTTCACCTATCCAGCTTGGAATTGCTCCTGTTGGGTCTTCAGTCTGCTTCACATGGATTTGGTCGCCAGAAACACTTACGATCTTCCAAGGTCTACCCTGAATAATAAATTTCACGCCAGGTTTGCCGTACTCGGCGACAAAAGCTTCATCAAGCACGCCCACGGCAGAATCTTCCCCCTCATCAATAACCAGAAACTTCTTTTCCGCAGGAATCATAGACAAGTTATCAAAATAATATTCATACAACGGCTTTGTGTTGCGGGGTTTGATGACCAGCTTGTCTTCTTCTGAAACCCATGCAAACCGCGGAAAACGTCTATTCATATAATCTAGAACATTCCCGATCTCTTTCACTGTAAGATCAGCATACGGAAAAGCTTTCGTGCAGAGGTCATGAATCTTTTTGAAACTCCACTGTTTCTGCTTCATCAGCAAACCAGCAATCTGATGCGAAAGAACATCGAAAGGCTTTGGGGGAACCTCCAGAGGCTCCAGTTCCTCGTTTATGGTTTTGCGGGCTATAACCATAGCCTCAAGGGTGTCATCGGAATCCATTGTGATGATGACGCCTTTTGGTGTACGTCCGACCCTGTGACCACTTCTGCCAATACGCTGAACTAGCCGTGTAACCTGCCTTGGACTCATGTACTGGATCACCATGTCGATGCGACCAATGTCTATACCTAGCTCCAAAGAGGAAGTTGCGACGAGTCCCTTCAACGCGCCATTTTTCAGCCCCCGCTCCGCTGCTAATCTTGAAGGCTTAGCCAAGGAGCCATGATGAATAGAAATCGGAAAATCCACATCCCAAACCTTGAATCGGCTCGCCAAAACCTCTGAGATGGAACGAGTGTTCGTGAAAAGCAGAACTGACCTGTGCGCTTCGAAGTATCGACGAATAACACGGAGGCGAGCGGCAACCTCAGGATGAGTAAACAAGGAGGAAGCCAACTCATAATCTTCCTGTGTGGGCTCCGGAAAGAGTATCTTCAAGTCAATTTGACGCTCAAGAGTAACCTGCAATATTTCGACTTCACGCTCAGATCCGACCAGAAACTGGGCAACCTTCATTGGGCTGCCAATCGTGGCAGATAAGCCGATACGCTGAAAGTCTCTTCCTGTTACCCAACGTAGCCGTTCAAGAGCCAAAGACAGTTGGCTTCCCCGTTTGCTGTCCGCCAGCTCATGAACCTCATCCACTATTACCCAACGCACTGAACTAAGATGCTGACGCATCAGTCTCCCCGGCAAAATAGCCTGCAACGTTTCAGGTGTAGTAATCAGCATATCAGGAGGGCTTCTAGACTGCCCAGTTCTCTCCTTGGCGTCGGTATCACCGTGCCTAACAGCCAACTTAACATCAAGGTTGTTGCACCACCACTCCAACCGCTCAAGCATGTCTCTGTTCAATGCCTTGAGGGGAGTAACATACAGAATTTTTATTCCCCGCACTCTTTCAGGCGTTCTGAGAAGCATGTCAAGAACAGGAAGAACAGCCGATTCAGTCTTTCCAGTGGCTGTAGGAGAGATAAGGAGAACATGTTTTCCCTCAAGAATCTTGGGAATAGCTTTTTCTTGGGTTTCAGTGGGAATTTTGAAGCCTTTCTCATCAACCAGCCTGCGGATAGGCTTAACGAAGCCCTCGAAAACGTTTCTGGACATCTCTGGCAAAGTCAATATGCACCAAAGCCGAACAAGTAAAGCAACCCCGTTGTAAAAAGTATTTTGGAACCATAATCAGGTGTTTCAGATTAAAAAATTGGCTCTTCAGCAGGTTATCAGGTTCTTCACGGGTATGAATGGAAGGCAAATCTTTTATTCATCATATTCAAAACATGAATACGACATTAGGGAGGAATATAAATGGCTAAATGTAAAAACTGTGGAGCTGAAGTTGCCAACCCCAGAAAAAGCTGGAAGATGGCTGGTCGCCCAGATAAGGCAGGAAAGAGAACACAACTAACAATAGGACTTTTCGATTGCCCCAGCTGCAACAAATCCTTCAAGGTTGTCTTAAACAAACAAAAGATCTAATGCCCCGACCTTGAGGTCTGTGGGTCAACGAGTGCAGCGAAACGTCAGTTGATAGCTGGCGGTACCTGAAGGAAGAAAAATCAGAACATATACGAACTCTAAGGTCCACATTATCCTTTTTTTTATTTTTTTAGGCGCTAGGTTTTTATGTTCTGGAATGAAAGGGGAAACTAAAAACTTCTAAGCTTACCGGAGCTAAGACTTGCCATGAATTTGCGTGAGGTACTAAAGAGAGACTACGTACAGACTACTTTGATGGTAATTGTTGCGATACTTGCTGTCTTGATTTTCTGGTATAGTTTAACTATTGTCTTCAGAACTGAAAACCCTATTTTAGCTGTTGCTTCACAAAGCATGGAGCCTGTATTATATAAGGGCGATCTTATACTTATTGAAGGAGTAAAGAACACCGCTGACATTTATGCAGCAACTAAAGATGTTGATCCGCCCGGTGACATAATCGTATTTTACAGAGGAAATGAACGGATTGTGCACAGAGCAGTGGAAAAGGTCCTAAATGACGATGGAACGTACAGCTTTAAAACATGGGGTGATAACAACGATTGGCCCGACGCAAGGTCAGTGGAAGAGAGCGAAATCATTGGCAGGTATCTGGGGAAAGTGCCGTGGCTGGGTCACATTGCACTGTTTTTTTCGGACACTGAAATTAAAGTCGCATTCATTGCCTTATGGATAATAGTTATTGTAGCCATTGAATTGGCGCCTTCGGTGAGAAAGAAACTTAAAAGCGGCGATGATGAAGCAAGCCTTTATAAATAGCTCCGCAACAATTTCATGTTGTTTTATAAGGAGGGGCTGGAAATACCCGAGGTTGTAGCTTCTATCCGAATAGAGAATGTTGTGGCGTCTGCAGCGTTAAATCAAAAGTTTGACTTAAACGCTATTGTTAAAGGGTATCCAGGAGTCGAGTATCGCCCAGAACAGTTTCCGGGATTGGTTTTCAGACTGAAGAGACCCAAAACCGCTACTTTGATCTTCAATTCCGGGAAGATGGTTTGCACTGGAGCGAAGTCAGAGAAAGAATCAAAGAGAGCAGTCATGAAAGTTGTCAGGGAACTGAAAAAGAGCGGGATAATTATTATCGGAAAGCCCGAGATGAAGATACAGAACATTGTTGCTTCAGCTAATTTGGCTGGCTTGATAGACCTTGAGCGGTCTGCATACTCTCTTGGCAGAACTATGTATGAGCCTGAACAGTTTCCAGGTTTAATCTACAGAATGGATGTTCCAAAAGTTGTGATTCTTCTTTTCGCAAGTGGAAAACTGGTTTGCACAGGCGCCAAAAAAGAAGAAGACGTTTACGAGGCAGTAACAAAACTTCATGAAACACTCGAACTCGAAGACCTCATATACTACGAATAAACAAGGATCAAAATTAATCCTCGACATTTTTTGTTTACACTGAATTACTTCAGTACAGTCATTTTAGGTAGAATTAGAGCAGTTTCTGTATATCATGAAATATGTATTCCTGACTTCCCGCATCTTGGGCAATGAATATGGCATAGAGATTGCTGGGAGTCCCAGCCTGAGATTACAGCTTCTTCTTTGGGTATTATGTATCCTCAGTTTAGGCAGTGATAAAACTTGGAACACTTGAAAAAATGCCTAAATCTCTTCAGCAGTCTCACTGATGTACCCCTTACAAAATGTCAATAATGTGACCTTTTTATGAATGATGAAAGCAGAATAAATATCCGAAATCAGAACAGCTACTCAACAAAACAGAAAATCGCAGGTCACAGTTGACAAGTTAGAACTAAAAGAACAAATGTAGAAACTGGAAGCTCTTCAGTCGCTATTTCTTTTTGGCTCGTTTTAGTATGGTATCCAGTTGTTCTTTTGTTATAGCGTCCATGTCATGCAGTTTGCGGGCAAGTTCACTGGTTGTGAGCAAATAATGAAGATTGATACCGTCCTTAACCAAATTCTGTTTTCCGTTCTCTTCGCGATCCATCAAAACAACGGCGTCAGTTACCACGCCACCCTCGGCTCTGACGGCTTCAGCGGCTTTCAATATTGACCCGCCCTTGGTTATTAGGTCATCCATTAACAAAACTCGGTCGCCAGGCAACAAAATTCCTTCGACTTGTCTGCCTCGTCCATGTTCTCTTTCAGTTGATCGAACATAAAGGAACGGCTTTTTGAGGTGATACCCAGCGATAGAAGCAAAGGATATGCCCGCAGTTGGGATGCCTGCAATTCGGTCAAAGCCGTCGGCTCTAACATCACTTTTGATCATCTCGATGTAAAGGTCACAGATTCGCCTAAAAGCATCAGGAAAGCTTGGAACAACCCTCAAATCCAGATAGTAAGGGCTTACCTCTCCGCTGGTGAGTTTGAAAGTTCCAAACTTCAAAACGCCAACCCTGTTCAGAATCTTACCCAGCTCAGTCTTCATCTCTCCCTTTTCCAAATCCTTCCCTCCTTTCATGCTAAAGATATATGTGTGCGCAGTTTTAAAGAACTTGCGATAGGTTTAGCCGTTACTTTTAAATGAAGCACAAAAGAAAAGCATCTAGCCAGTCAGAAGTGTCTTTTATGGTTGATGCGTGGATTCCCTACGGGAAAACTGAAGTTTGTGCAAGAATACCCACCCGAAACTTTCTGGGTTATATAGAGCCCAATGAGAAAACGGGAGTTACAAACTACAAAGCTGAGATTGAACGGGCATTAAGTCAGCCGATTGGAACCCAACAGTTGAATGAAATAGCAAAGACAGGCGATAAGGTAGCCATAGTAATTGACGATGCAACGCGGTCAACTCCAAGCTACATGATGATTATTCCCTTACTTGATGAACTAAACAAAGCGGGAGTAAAGGATGAAGATGTAACAGTTATTTTTGGTTGCGGCTCTCATCGACCCGTACGCTCAGAAGAGAAGGAAAAATTGGTAGGAAAAGAGGCACTGGAAAGAGTCATAACCATAAACCATGATTACATGGCAGAAGATCAGGTTTTTCTGGGAGAAACATCCCACGGAACCAAAGTCAATGTAAACAAAGTCTTCGCCGAAGCAGACGTGAAAGTTTTGGCAGGAGACATAAACCTGCACTATTACGCGGGTTACGGAGGCGGAAGAAAAGGAGTACTTCCCGCAATTTCAAGCGCCGAAACCATTCAACAAAACCACGCATTACTCGTGCATCCTAAAGCCGCAATTGGAGTGTTGGAAGATAATCCTGTGCATGAAGACATGATAGAGGCAGCTAAACTTGCTAAGGTCGACTTCATCCTGAATATTGTTACAAACAGCAGGAATGAGCTAGTCAAAGCCTTCGCAGGAGACCTAGAGCAGGCTTTTCTTGAGGGCACAAAACTTGTAGATGAAATGTACAAGGTTTCTATTGAGCAGAGGGCAAACATTGTTGTTGTTAGTTCAGGCGGATATCCCCACGACATTAACCTGTATCAAGCATCTAAAGCAATCTACAACGCATTAGAAGCCGTGAAACGAAGAGGTGTCATCGTCTTGGCGGCAGAGTGCCCCGAAGGACACGGCAACGAAGCGTTTGCTGAGTGGATGGAAAAGTTCACGGACTTGAAACGTTTAGAGAAGGAAATAAAGAAACGTTTCGTGTTGGGAGCACACAAAGCCTACTACCTAAACAAAGCACTGCAGAAAGTCACCATCATTTTAGTGTCGGTTATGCCTGACTGCTATACAGTAAACACATTCAAAATGAGAACCGCAAGCGCCATGAACGACGCCCTGCGAGAGGCCTTCGAAGTAACAGGCAAAAACGCCAAAGTTTACGTCATTCCCCATGGAAGCGACACGTTACCCGAATATAAAGCTGCAGATCAGAACGAAGATGAATAGCTTTTACAGGTCCCTGAATTTTGCGGTTACTTTAGCTATTTCCTCAAACTTTGTTAGAACCTTGTCGACGTTTTCGCCCATACGGTAGGTGTCCTTGTCGAGTCTTCCCTCAGGATTCAGTTCATTCAGCACGTTAGATTGGTTAAGATTAGGATTTTTGTGAGCAAAAGGCCATAACCTAAAGGAGCCACCTGTAATTTCATCTATCAAGTAAACAGTTCCCTCGATGATGCCATACTCCAGCTTCATGTCAACCAGCTGGATGTCAAATTGTGCGAAGGCTCTTTCTAGATGAAGAAATATTTCTGTGTTAAGCTTACGCATTTGGGCATATTCGGTGCCTTTTTTCGCCTTGACAATATAGTCGATGTACTTGTCATCCAGCATGGGATCATGCAAAGGATCGTCCTTGTAATGGAACTGGGTGATCAAAGGATCAAATCTTGTTCCCTCAGCCATGTTTCCCCACTTTAGTATGGAACCTGCGGCGATTCTTCGAGACACAACTTCAAGGTTTATTTTACGGTCAAGTTTCTTGATGATGACAACTTTTTCTTTTGGACTAGAAATGTAATGTGTCTGAACACCTTTATGGTTTAGCAGGTCAAAGATGTCCCTGTTTGTTTTCCAGTCAACTAGGGCTTTGCCTTTGATGATATCATGTTTTACGCCGTCTCCCGCGGTTATATCATCCTTGAAGACCATGTACGCGGTTTTTGGGGCTTCCGGGTTCTCATAGATTATCTTGGTTTTGCCTTCCGCAACCTTTTTCAGGGAACTAAAATCAACTGACATGAATTCTACTCTCAATTTTCTGGTATATGAAACAGGCTATATAAATTGTCTAACTTCTAAAGCACAACTAGAACAACCCAAAAATTTTACTGAAGGGTTAAACGCTAACTAAAAAGTCAGCAAGAAGGAGACTGCCTCTTGAGGGCAGCAAAAAATTTTTTGGTCCTCAGGCAGTCGCTGATTGTTACCGTTTAGACGCATCCGACGCAGTTGACGCAGCCACCCATGATACATCTGCACTACATAGGCAAGGGTCTTTTTTTGTTTCTCAGTTTCTGTGTGTGCTTCAGTTTTAACCAAGGTTTGGCTACTGCGAAGATGTTCCTGCATTTCGTTTCACCGAATTAGTCTAGTGTGACGGAACGGATTATTCTTCAAGTCTGAAGAAGTGAGTTTACAGAATTTTTGGTTACATTAATTGTTACTTAATCTTATATACTATAAAGAAGAAATAGGATATGTAGAAGTTAGTTACAGCAAATGTTACGTTTATCCTCAGTAAATGAAACATATGTAACAAAAATAAAAGAGGAGATGATATAAAATGGGCACAAAAGATGAACAAGAAGGCATTCCGCTTCCTTTGTTAACAGAAAAATGGTTCAGTCAACGTTTTCCCGAGATGGAAAGAATCCGAGTTGTTGATGGAATAGGTGAAGAATGGAAAAGAAGGAAACTTAATTCTATTGTCGTGGTTGCGTTCCATGCGGACTTGGAAGTAGCTCAACTAAAACATTTTCTACCTCTCTTTTTAGTTGAGGAACTCATAGACAGTGGATATTCCATAAATCCAGTTGTGTATATTGGAGCTTTGCGAGATATCGGCAGAGGCTATCACCGTGGAGACATCAGAGAGCGGGTTGCAGAGGCACACAAATTTTTTCAAGGAGTCTTTTCTCCAAGCGCAAAAGCTGTGATTGTTGAGGATAGAGTGGAGATACAGAGAGATGTATACAGCATCTTAAGAATTCTTGACTTTGAAAAGAGCCTCCAGAACATTCTCAGCCAGATAAACACACGAGAGAAACTTCGTGAATCGACGACAGTTAAGCTCAAAGAAAAGACGTATAATCTCACAGAATACGAAAAAGAGCTTCTTGACATTTACTTGTTTGACAGAAACAAACTTGGAACAGAAATCAAGACATATCCGTATGTCAGCTGGGGCTTAGAGTCCCTCGGCTACTTAGGCGCATCATACAACATTTTCGACAAATCAAATGCAGGCCTCTCCATTCTCAAAAAACTGATCTGCACAGACGACGGTATTGAATACCCCGCAACAATTGTTTTGCCAGACCCAGTTACAATCTCAGGAAAGCCTATGAGATACCTACAATC
This sequence comes from Candidatus Bathyarchaeota archaeon, assembly GCA_963697165.1. Lineage (GTDB taxonomy): Archaea > Thermoproteota > Bathyarchaeia > Bathyarchaeales > Bathyarchaeaceae > Bathyarchaeum. The sequence continues at coordinate 26,559 of CAVOMX010000003.1, read as the reverse complement.
AAGAGACCTGAACCCAGATGAGACACTATTCATAAGCGACTCATACAGTGATGTTAGTCGCAAAATTTACGAACAGGAAAAAGTATCCCAAAAATTCCTTGATTATCTTGTAAGAAACATCATTCAGCCATTTGCTCCAGCAACCAGAAAGAAAGGTGAAGAGCAATACTGGAAGAAAATTGTAACACAAAAGTATGTGGAACATGAGACGGCGTCCCGTGAGATGAAACGATTTTGTTTGAAATGCTACTGGGACTTCGTAAAACCATATTACGAGGCTATGGAAACAATTCTGGGAACTCACGAGAGCTTGTTTGTTCCAGAGGAATTAACTGAGAAAACATTGGATGCTTTAGGCTCGAAACGGAACAGACAGATTCTCCTTGAATTGGCTTCCCATCATCAGAAATATGCTTCGCCGATGACAGTGAGTGAGCTATTCGAAAAGATGGAGTTGAAGAAGGGAGCCAAGAAGGGTCTTTGGAGAAATTTGGAGACGCTTGTAAGGTGTGGTTTGGTGGAGCGGATTCCGGAAGGCAGAAAACTCCAGAAATACAGCATATACGGAAACAAAACCACAATCAGAATACGATTGCCTCTCACTGAGAAACGAAAACGAGACCGATAAAAAGATAGAAACAGCTTTATTTTGGGTCTTTTTTTGGCGTATTGTAAACTCTGTTCGTAGCTAATTCAACTAAAAGTGTTCGCTAGTGAAAATATTCTTTTTGGAATATTTTTCACAAGAAATAATATAACACGTTATAGGTATACAACACAAATAAAACCATAAGGTGACGAACAAAATGTCTAAAAAAAGGTTGAATACATTAGCGCTGCATGCTGGACAGGAAGTTCCTGACCCAGCGACAGGCGCAAGAGCAGTTCCCATATACCAGACCACATCATACCTTTTCAGAAATACAGAACATGCAGCGAATCTCTTTGCATTAAAAGAGCCTGGAAACATCTACACCCGAATGATGAATCCAACAAATGATGTCTTCGAAAAAAGGGTCGCTGCTCTTGAAGGGGGCACAGGTGCATTGGCAGTTGCCTCTGGACAAGCTGCAGAAACTTTAGCACTATTGACAATTACCCAGTTGGGTGACGAAATAGTAGCGGCAAATAATCTCTACGGCGGAACCTACCAACTGCTTCACTATACCTTTGCTAAACTGGGAAGAAAAGTAATTTTCGTTGACTCCAAAAAACCAAATGAATTCAAGAAAGCAATCACAGAAAAAACGAGGGCAATATACGCAGAAACGATCGGCAACCCAAAATTGGATGTGCCAGATTTTGAGGCAATTACAGAAATTGCCCACGAAGCAGGTATCCCGTTTGTTGTTGACAACACAGTTGGAGTTGGACTAGTCAGACCCATAGAATATGGAGCAGACATAATCGTAGCATCTGCAACCAAATACATTGGCGGACATGGAACGTCTATTGGAGGAGTAATCGTTGACTCGGGAAAATTTGATTGGAGCAACTGGCAAATTCCCTGAATTCACTGAACCAGACCCAAGTTATCATGGAATAAAATATTGGGATACATTCGGCAATGTTCCGAATATAGGGAATGTGGCATTCATTACCAAGGCAAGGGTACAACTACTTCGAGACTTAGGACCAGCGTTGAGTCCATTCAATGCTTTTCTGTTTCTTCAAGGACTGGAAACTTTACCATTAAGAGTGAAAAAGCACTCAGATAATGCTCTTGCCGTAGCCCAATTTCTGAAAAAACACCCATTAGTTGCATGGGTCAACTATCCAGGATTGAAAGAGCACCACAATCACAAACTGGCAAAAAAATATTTACAAGGCAATTATGGAGGCATTGTGGGTTTTGGAATAAAGGGCGGATTAGAAGCAGGAAAGAGGTTCATCGAATCAGTGAAACTTCTTTCTCATCTCGCAAATATAGGAGACGCAAAGAGTCTAGTTATTCATCCCGCATCAACGACGCATCAGCAATTAACAAAAGAAGAACAAACGGAAACAGGAGTTACGGAAGATTACATACGACTTTCAATCGGCATTGAAAATGTTGAAGATATTAAAGAGGATATTGATCAAGCATTAGCCGCTTCAGTAAAGCAATGAATCCTGCAACGATCATATGAAAACCCCTTTTTTAGTGTGTAAATGGAGGTGACAGCCCGTGACAGAAAACTTCGGAAGTGTGGCAACAGTAGAAACTAAGTATTACACCATCAACAATCCTAAAGAAGAGTTTACTTTTGAATCAGGAAAAAAGATTGGACCCATCACTCTAGCTTATGAAACATACGGCGAACTCAACCAACAGAAGTCGAACACAATCCTAGTTCTTCACGCTCTTTCTGGAGACGCTCACGCCGCAGGATTCCATGAAGGAGACAAACATCCGGGATGGTGGGATTCAATGATTGGACCTGGAAAGGCTTTGGATACAACAAAATATTATGTTATATGCTCAAATGTGCTTGGCGGTTGCGCGGGCTCAACAGGTCCATCATCAACCAGCCCTAAAACAGGTAAACCATACACCACAGAATTTCCAATCTTGACCATACAAGACATGGTTAATGCACAATGTGGCTTGATCAACCATCTAGGAATTGATAAACTTCTAACCGTAGTTGGTGGGTCTATGGGAGGAATGCAGGTTTTGCAATGGATGGTTTCTTATCCGGACAGGATACGTTCCGCGATTCCGATTGCGACAACTATGAAGCATTCTCCTCAACAAATTGCCTTCAATGAAGTGGGTCGCCAAGCAATCATGGCTGACCACAACTGGAATAATGGTGACTACTATGAGGCTTCGCCTCCTAGCAAAGGATTAGCTGTGGCTAGAATGGTAGGGCATATTACATACATGAGTGATGTGTCGATGGCTGAGAAATTTGGTAGGCGCTTCAAGAACCATGGAAGACTGTTCAAGTTTGGCACCGACTTTGAGGTAGAAGGATATCTACGATACAGGGGCGACAACTTTGTGAAAAGATTTGACGCTAACTCTTACCTGTACATAACCAAAGCAATAGATTACTTCAACATCTTAACTGGAAAAAAGATCTCTGAAATTTTCAAAGGATTAAAGGCAAAAGTTCTTGTTGTAGCGTTTAAATCAGATTGGCTATATCCAGCATACCAATCCAGAGAAATTGTTAAGGCATGTAAACTGGCAGGGGTCGACACTACTTACTGCGAGATCAACTCCACTTATGGACATGACGCATTTCTTTTGGAAGTCAAAGAAGAAACACACCTGATCAAACATTTCCTAAGAACAGTATCTAACGGACAGGGAGAAACTAAATGAAAAATCCATCATCTAAGTTAGAATACCGGATTATTCTCGACTGGATTAAGCAATCCTCCTCAGTATTGGATCTTGGTTGCGGTGATGGGGAGTTAATCTCGTTACTTATTCAGGAAAAGAAAGTGCGTGCACAGGGTATAGAAATTGATGGTCAAGCGATTTATGAGTGTGTAGCGCGGGGATTAAGCGTTTTTCAACAGGACATAGATACTGGATTGGCTGAGTATGTGGACAATTCCTTTGATTACGTTATATTAAGCCAGACGCTTCAGCAAGTTAAGAGACCAGATGTTGTCCTAAAAGAAGCTTTGAGGGTTGGAAAACAAACCATTGTCAGTTTCCCAAATTTTGTGTATTATCCTGCGAGGTTGCAGATATTTTTTAGAGGAAGAGTCCCAGTGACACCTTCACTTCCCCATGAATGGTATGAAACACCAAATTTGCACTTTCTGGGTATTTCCGATTTCATTGAATATTGCACTCAAAGAAAGATTACAATCAAGGATTCGATCTTCATAAGAAAAAACAGAAGAGTATGGTTTTTTCCAAATTTTTTCGCGGAAATAGCGATTTTTCTTATTTCCAATGAACAAAGAACTGAAGATTGAAACGAAAACGATGAAAAAAGTATTCAGCGAATCCACAAGAATTTTTTCTTGTCCGCCTAGTTACTCGTCAAAACTTTGGGATACGTTCAAGTGTCATGCGCACTTTAGTATCTGGTATGCAGGAAAAGTATCTGGTTTTCACTGGAAGACCTAACTGTGGAAAGAGTAGTCTTGTCAAAGAACTCTCAGGTCTGAACATAATAACAGGTAAACATGCTGGAACTACACGAAAGGTCAAAAAGTATCCTTTGAATGACGGCTTAGTTCTTGTAGACCTTCCAGGGCTGGGAAAAATGGTTGGAGTTTCTAAAAGTTTTGAAGATAAGGTTAATGACCAGATCATCGAGTTCTTGGAATCCAACACCGAAAACATAGTGCTGGCCGTCGCTGTTTTAGACATATCCACGTTCCTTGAGGTAACATGGCGTTTAGAAAAGAAGGGATTCATGTCGGTGGACGTGGAGATGGTGAAGTATTTGACGGATATTCTAGGCGAGTTTCCAGTAGTTGTGGCTAACAAAATCGATAAGGCAAACCGAGAGGAGATTGCGGATAACCTTAACGAGTTTACTAACAGAATAAGTAAGGGTCAACCATCCGCTGTTAGAGACAACGTATTCACTACGAGCTTAAAGACTGGAAAAGGGGTAGGCGAATTGAAGAGCGCCATCCACACAAAATTGGTAGCGAAAGGTTACAGAACACCATTCAAAATCCAGACATGAAAAAAGTACACGCCAACTGAGAAACAAAATGGGAAACAAGGAAGTGCGGCTGCTACTTCCATAGCTCTAGAGCAACACGCAATTCTTTGTGAGTTTTCGCATACTCTTTTAGGGATATACCCTGCAGGATCGCGTCCACCGCTTGCCTCATAGCTGTGGCCCCAGAAACAGTTCCATCTGTATGGCCATGAATTCCGCCTCCAGCCTGAATCACAAAATCGTTCCCGAAGAAGTTCATCAAAGCGGGAACCAGACCAGGATAAAGACCACCTGACGCAACAGGCAACACCTTCTTCAAACCACCTAATTCGACACTGAGAGCCTCGCAATTCTCCGAAACCTCTTCTCTTGTCTCAGACATTTTCCCCACAACCGTGCCGACGTGAAGCTGATCAACGCCAATAATCCTAGCAACCTTTGCGATTACACGCATTGAAACTCCATGCTTCATATTTTTTGTGAAGGCTGCATGTCCAGCTCTGTGAGCATGAATCACCAAACCAAAATCTTGTTCCCGAATTGTCTGCAGCGCAGAGAACCCGCAGGTCAGAATGTCAATCATCAAGTATCTTCCGCCATGGTCTTTGACAAACTGTGCGCGCTTCAGCATCTCTTTCGTTTCTGATGTAATGTTAACCATGTACACCTTCTTTTCCCCAGTTTCCTTTTCAGCGCGGTCCCGCATCTCAAGAGTCTCCATAAAGCGGTCATTAAAAGGATTGAAACGTTGACTGCTAAGGTTCTCGTCGTCTTTCACTACATCGCATCCGCCAACCCAAGCGTCATAGGCTACCTTTGCATGGTCCTTTGTCTTCAACCCCAGCTTCGGCTTGATAATTGTCCCAATGAAGGGTCTATCCTTAACGCCTAGCAGTTTACGTATTCCAGTTACACCATACTTGGGACCCTTGAAGCTTCGAACCAGTTCCGTTGGCAAATGGATGTCGTTGAGTCGCAGATTCTTTAGTGCACGTAATCCAAAGACGTTTCCAGCCACGCTACTCAAGATGTTAGGCATGTTGCCGGGTTCAAACAAATCAATCGTATAAGCAACGCGAATATTATTACCGTTGATACTGAATACTCGGGCAGCAAGCTTTTCCACGTAAGGCTTTATTGTAGTAAGCTCCGTCCAAGTTCCTACAGAACTCTCGGCTGCAACTCCCCCAGCCGCCTCTTTTAAACTGATTCCGTCTGGTTCAACATAGAAGTCGCAGATTAAATCAGTTGTTTTTGGTTTGTAAGATTGGTCAACAAAATCCACGTATTTCAAACTTAATCAACAACCTAGTATAATTTAACTAATATTATAATTGTGATGAGTTATAGAATAACTGTTGTGGAATACTATGGAGTTCAAGGTTAAGCTTCTGGGAATAAGGGCGGGCGGAAAACAGGTAATAGTAATAGATGACGAAGACGCGAGCCAGCTGGGAATTCACTCTTCAGACAGAGTTGAGGTCACATACAAGAAACAGAAGATAATCGCCATCGCTAATGTAGCCACAAACTTCCCTAAGAAAACTTTGGGCATATACGAAGAGGTTCAAGACAAACTGAAAACCAAAGAAGGAGAAACTGTAACTGTCCGACCGGCTGAAAGACCAGAATCCCTCGGATACATCAGAGAAAAAATCATGGGACGAAAACTGGGAGCAAAAGAGATCAAAATGATAATCATGGATGTTGTTGAAAGACACCTCAGCGACGTCGAACTAGCTGCATTTGTCACCAGCCTTTACATTCGCGGAACCAGCATGGATGAAGTGGAAGCACTAACAAACTCCATGGTAGAGACAGGACAAACCATAGATTTCGGTAAAGGGCCAGTTCTGGATAAACACAGCATAGGCGGAGTTCCAGGAGACAAAACCACAATCCTTGTTGTTCCCATAGTTTCCGCCGCTGGCTTCACGATTCCCAAAACGTCCTCTCGGGCGATAACTTCTCCTGCAGGCACAGCCGATCGGGTTGAGGTTTTGTGTCCTGTTGACTTGACAGGCGAAGAAATGAGGAGCGTGGTGAAGAAAACTAATGCTTGCCTAGCTTGGGGTGGAGCGCTTGACCTTGCTCCGGCGGACGATTTGCTAATTCAGGTTGAGTATCCTCTTTCGATTGATCCTCTTCTGTTACCCTCAATTCTAAGTAAAAAGAAGGCTATAGGCGCAGACTACCTTGTGGTAGATATACCTACAGGAAGAGGCGCAAAGATCAAAACAATCGGAGAAGCCCAAGCATTGGCACAAGATTTCATAGAGCTGGGTAAAAGATTGAACATACATGTTCAGTGTGGAGTAACTTTTGGGGAGCAGCCAATCGGATACGCCATAGGACCAGCTCTTGAAGCTAGAGAAGCTCTTTTGGCGCTGATGGGTAAAGGCCCCATAGACTTGGTGAACAAGGCGACTAGTTTGGCAGGGCTACTTTTTGAGATGATGGGAGTCGATGATGGCATACAAAAAGCAAACGCGCTGCTCAAATCGGGTAAAGCCGAGAAAAAGCTCAGAGAGATTATTGCTGCTCAAGGCGGCGACCCAAACGTGAAACCTGAGGACATAGAGATTGGAAAGGAAGTTGTGGAGATTTGTTCCGAGGAAGTGGGGACGGTTCAGTGGATAAACAACATGGCTATGGCGCAGATAGCAAGAGTGGCGGGGGCTCCTAAGACTAAGGCTGCAGGCGTATTGTTGAATATGAAGCTTGGAGATAAGGTTGCAAAGGGAGATGTGATATACAGGATTTATTCTGGGAGCACACAAAAGCTGGAGTCTGCTGTTCGGTTAGCCAAGAATCTTGACGCAATTGGGGTAACTGGAAAGTTTGGCGAGAAAATGCTTGTTGACCGCATTCCACCTAAGAGGGTATCGTATGAGAAACCGTTCATTCTGGAACGATAAGCAACTTGATTTGTGATTTTGATGGTTGAAGCCGTTATCTTTGATTGGGATGGAACGCTTGCTGATACCAAGAAGGCGGTAGTTCAGTCTTTCCAGAAGGTATTGACAGAAGAGGAATGCAGTGTTAGTGACGAATTTATTGAGAGACGCATGGGCATTGGAACAAAGAAGACAATCATAGAAGCCTTCAGAAAATGCAACATGAGACTCGATGTTTCGACGCTGGAAAAGCTTGCTTCGGAAAAGATTAGGATTCAAGCAGGACTCACAGAAATTGTGAGCCTCTTCGATGGAGTCATCTGAACTTTTAGAGGTACTACAAGGAAAAACAAAGATGGCATTGGCAACTATGAGCGCCAGAAAAGTCGTTGACAACTTGCTTTCGGAAAAAAGAATCAAAACATACTTTGATGTTGTGGTTTCGGCAGATGAAGTTGCTAATCCGAAACCTGACCCAGAAGTTTTTCTAATGGCTGCAGCAAGGCTGGGAGTTGACGCTAAAGATTGTGTAGTTGTTGAGGATTCGGTTTTTGGTGTAAGAGCCGCAAAAGCAGCAAATATGAAGTGTATAGCTGTTTCTTCGGGAGTCTACAGTAAAGAGGAATTTCAAGAAGAACACCCAGACTTAATTGTTGAGTCTTTACGTGAAAAAGAGAAGATACTGAATTTTGTTTTTAGCACATCTTGTTAGCAGCTTAATGTTCACACTTAAAACCGATATGACATACGTCATTCTTATATACAATTTACATTAACAGTATATTCTGGTGAACCTAAACGTGCTTCCCTGCGAAGTCGCAGTCAAATCAGTAATTCCAGCCATTCGTTCAGCCATAGCCCGAGAGCTAACACAATCTCATGGACTCAAACAAAAAGAAACAGCGGAACTGTTAGGAATAACCCAAACTGCTGTGAGCAAATATACAAGATTCTACAGAGGCACAGTTATTGAAGTTCAAAGAATAGAAGAAGCGAATGTAATTCTAAAAGAAACAGTTTCCTCGTTGGCGAATGGTCAGATTGATAAATATGAACTTGCAGCAAAACTTTGTACCATCTGCGGAATAATCAGAGAAAAAGGTGTTATGTGTGAACTATGTGCACTCACTGACCCAACAATAGACAGCAACAAATGTATAGTGTGCTGCGCAAACGGCAACACTGCAAGAATATACAAATCTAAAAAAGAATGATGTAAAGTTACTTTATTTGATCAGTTAACAGATGGTTAGCTGGTTTCTTTAGCGGCTTTCTTTTCGGCTGTCTTCTTGGGTGTGGTTTTGGTTGCCTTCTTGGTTACCGTTTTAGTTTTCGGTTCCTGCCTTCTTTGTTGTTTTCTTTTTGGTTTCGGTTGTGGGCTTTGGAGCAGTTTCCGGTTTCTTGAAGGATTCAACGAATTTGATTGTTGTTAGTTCTGGAAGAAACCGTTGTATGTCTAGGGCGATGCCTCTTTTTGCCAGCTGTATCCCCTCAATGTAGAAGGCTTCATCAGGCATGTTCAATGTAACGTTTGCTGTTCCAACTTTAAAGTCGAATTTTTCAACCTCAACCGCAGGTATTCGACGATGAATAAGAGCAGAAATTTTTTCTTCAGCAGTTTTAAGTGTCTTCTGGACAGTAACATCGTAAACCAATGTTTTGCCAGCCAAAGGTGGATTGAAGTCAAGTGTTACTCGTCCAGACCCCATGGTTCGTACAGTTGCGAGTCTCTTGTCATACTCGATCTGTGCTCCAAGCTGAGGGTTTATTCCGCGGGCTACCAGCCGCCTGATTGGAACAAGCTTCACTTTTTCCGGATCTCTGTCTCCGAAGGCATTCTCTGGAGGAACCTCGACAGTTTCTTTTTTATTTAGTTTTAATGTAAGGAGGGCATCGTCTAGGGCTTTTAGCACCCATCCTTCTCCGACCACCACGAGTCTTGGCTCGTAGATGTCTCCCTCATGGTAGAGTTTGTTCTCTTTTGCGGTTTCCTCGGAGGTTGTGTCAAAAACATCTCCTGTCTCCTTAACTTTACCAACGTAATCAACAAGAACAAAGTCACTTTTCTGAATTGGCACATATATCCTTCCTTAATTACTAGGCTTCTCTGCTGATGTCTAGCCTCAAGCACCATTCATAAATGTTACGTATCCACTACGCCAACCACACAATAACTCCAGCAAGACAAACATCAGAAAGAGCCCACCACGCCTCAAAAGAGGCTCCAGTTCCGCAAAGTTTTCACTTTTTTTAAGTTCAACACGAAGGTTTACAGGTTCACCCCAACTATTTTGATAAACGCAATTAGTGAAGAACAACAGAGAAGCAGTTCTCAACAAATCTCGGGAGCGAGCAGAAAAATAAGTGTATTTGTAGTTAAGAAAAAACGTTGGTAACGAAAAAAGATAAAGAAAGGGTTAGGGATTTGAAAAAAATTGGTTTTTAGCTGTTTAGTAGCTTCCGTAGTCATCTTCTTCGATGGTTAGTTCTTCGTCGTCTGCAACTTCTTCTTCGATTGATGCTTCTTCTTCAGTTATAGCGTCTTCTCTAGCTGTTTCGGTTGTAGTCTCTGCAAGATCGGATTCTTCATAGACGTCTTCAGTGGATGCCTCTTCTTCAGTTGCAATTTCTTCTAGTGGTGCCTCAGACAGTACTTCAACATCGGTTACTTCCTCGGTGGAGGGCATTTCAACAGTCTCTTCAGCGGTTATGTCAATATATTCTTCTGTTACTTCAGTTGTCAGTGTTTCTAGAGATTCATCGACAGATAATTCATCAAACATTGGTTCAACTTCGATTGCGTCCTCAACAGGAGCCTCAATAGCAGCATCAATTGTAACATCTGTCATCTCCTCTATTGGAGCTTCAACGGTGGCTTCAGGAACCTCAACATAAGGAGCATATGTCTCTTCAACTGCGGCTTCAACAACAACTTCACGAACCTCAACTTGAGTTTCCAAAACAGCTTCAACTGGCGCCTCAGCGGGCGTCTCATCTGAAACTTCAACTTGAGTTTCTAGGCTTTCTTCTTCAACTGGAACTTCAACGTAAGGAGTATATGTTTCTTCAAAAGTTTCCTCAACTGGTGCTTCTATAGGGACTGCAACTGGAACTTCGGGAACTTCAACAGTTATCTCAGCAGGTATTTCTATAGTTTCCTCAACTGGAACCTCAACTGGCATTTCAATGGGCGCATAAACTGGAGCCTCAACAATTGCTTCAATTGGAGCTTCTAGAGTTTCTTCTTCAACTGGAACCTCAACATAAGGAGCAAAGGTCTCTACAACTGGTGCTCCAATAGGAGTCTCAACTGTGACTTCGGGAACCTCAATAACAGCCTCAATGGGCATCTCAGCGGGAATTTCTACGGTTTCCTCAATTGGCATTTCAATGGGCGAATAAACTGGAGCTTCAACAACTGCTTCAACAGGAGCTTCGACGGCAGATACAACGGGAACCGCAACAGGAGCCTCAACTGGAACATCAACAGCCATTTCAGCAGCTTCCTCAACGATTTCTTCAGCGAGTCCCAGCGGTTCAGCTTCTACTGGTGCAGATAGAGGCATGGGTTCCGCAACTTCTGGTGCAATGGTGGTTACTGTCTCCTTGAGGTAACTCAACTGGGTTTTCAATGAGTTGAGACCATTTGAGAATGCGCTACTTTCGTTAGCGTGTAATTCTTCGTTAATCTCTCCTGCAACATACTGGATTTCAGAGTTGGCGAGAAATATTTCCAAGGTACCAATCTGCTTTTCTAGATCCTCTACTTTGGCGGCCAGATTGTCAGCGAGAATTTTCTGTTGCATCTCTACATCGGAGATAACAGCAGAAAGATCGTTGTCAAGCGAGTCATATGTAGACACCGAAATTCTGCCTGAATTGAAAAGATTGTCAAGGGCTTGCTTCTTTTTCTTAGCTAATTCCAAATCCTTGCCTATTTTCTCGAAAGAATACTTCCATGAGATCAAATTCTAACACCCAACCGAAAAATACTATAAAAGATCGAAATAACTGTTGTTAACATGTAGATATATCGTTAACTGTCAAAAACAGCTCCTTTTCCGAAATTACACATAAGACACTTTTAAACAAGCATAGATACCAACACATACACAACATCAATCATTAACACTCTTAACTAAACTTAAAACAACCTCCAGTTAACCCGTTTTTTACCCACAAAAAGCGAAACAGAAAAGTGAATTGATGTAACAGCCAAAAACAGGACAATAATGTTTAGGCGATATGAATATAATACATACAAAATTATAACAGTATGAAGAATTCATATATTTAGAAGTCAATCAGACAGATTCATATTCAATACGGTTAATTATACTTGTAGATAAAAAATTTAAATTAAAACACACAAAAAAACAGGCAAAAAATTCACAGACGCATAATTACAAACCAAAACACAAAACAAAAGCATACGCAGCTACAGCACAGTCACCCTCATTCACAGCAAATTCAGCAGCCTAGTCAACTCAGGAACAGTTTACTCCATACGATACGCCCCAAATAAGAAACTGGTCACCAAATAATACACGAAACAAAAACAGATTGAAAGTGAAGGGCTCAACAACGCAGTTTATTTGAGTGCTTCACCAATTGCAGAGTGTATATTCTATGAATGCGCCTACTTCCCACGCGAAGTTTATGCTTCTTTTTTGATATTCTGGAGTAGCTGTTGTAGAATATTTACTACGTGGTTGTCTTTGTTTAGTTTGTATGCAACCACTTTTGTTCCGATTCTTGTAAAGGAGATGTAGTTCCTATCGACGAGAACGGGAAGAACATGTATTATGCTTCCGGGGTTCTTGTTTAGTCTTCTAGCGATCTCCCGCAGATTCATGAATTCTCCTGGATTTTGAAGGAACAAGTCGAGGACTGCCAGATATTTTGAGGGACCAAATAGCTCGTCTAGTTTCTCCATAATAATGATGATAATTTAACAATCAGTATATATATTTAACGCATGTTGGATTAGTAAACACTTGTACAAAAATCTAAACGTTTATATCATAATAAAACAAGCAGAGTGATATAAATGGAGGAAAATCTTTGCAACGATTATCGATCAAAATGATGGTAACTCTCATTTCATTTTCCTCTCTAGGAATAGGCTTTCTGGGTCCAGTATACTCAATATTTGTTATTAGACGCTTTTCGGTATCCTTTTTGCACGTAGGCATACTTTCAGCAGTCTTTTTATTAACATCAGCAGGTTTCAAGATGCCCGCCGGAAAATTAGTCGACAAGTATGGAAAATGGAAAATCTTGTTCATAGGAATCTTTGGGTGTGGATTAAGTTCACTATCCTACATCTTTGCATTGGACATAATGCACCTTTATGTAATCGAGTTCATCTACGGAATATCATTCGCCTTCCAGAGACCAGCTCTTCTCACACTAATGGCGATCATTAGCGACAAACCATCTCGAGGGCTAATCCTAGGCATATTTGATTCTTTCGACGACCTATCAGGGGCATTAGCTGCACTATTATCTGGAATTGTAGTAAGCAGCCTCGGGTTTGAATCGTTATTCTTTTTGTGTTTCTCCTGTTACGCATTATCGGGTTTTTTCATTTTGAGGTCACGTGCACAAATCAACTAAAGACCGCCTACGGCATCAAGATGGAAACGCCAAGTCTTCAGGCGAAAAACAGAATGGGTTAGTAAACAAAACTTGTTCTTATGTTCCGAAAGGATTTTAATGTAGATGAAAAACAGAAGAGTTAGCATGACTAACCAAACTGTGCTCGGAAAATACTCTGGAACAGAAAGCGTATGCAAAACGTGCAAGCACATTGACAAGGTAGAGGGGCGGTTCTACTGTAATTTGCTAGGTGCCTTCCTTGCAGAGCAGACACTTTACCTTCCCTGTGACTTGAAAGAAGCTGTTTAATGCATAAAACTGATTGGTTCTTTTTTAAATCTGGTTTAGAAAAAATTTAGGTTTGCTTCATTTTCTTTTTCATAAAGAATACGACTATTATTACAATTACAGCATCAATAAGGGCTAGAATGTAAATTAATCTTGAATAGAAACCGTCATTTTTGCTGCTTTTCCAATTATCCAACCATTGTTTGTCACTATGATTTTTTCCACCTGAAGATTCCACAAACTTCTGCCCTTCTGACCAGATAGATGCTAGAACTGAATTACCGACATTTTCGATGCAGTGAACATTAAAGGTGATGTTGCCATCCTAATAACATAAAATATTGGCGGCATCAATTGAAGTTTTCACTAACCAATTTTTGGCAGTTAGGTCCCCGTTGTTCATCAAAGTCAGGGCTTTGCTGGAATTGTAAACTCTGTCAATTATAGTTATAGAATCCCAATTTGTTATGACATGTGAACCAAAACCTGATAGGAGAAATTTTTCGAAAACCCTGTGTGAACTTTGATGAGTTACAGATTTCTTTTATAATATAAGATCTGTGATAAAAAATATTATGCCAATAGGCTTAGACTGGTTAGCTGAGGCTGCCAGCTGATTTACGTTTTCCAAGCAACAATTTTTGGCTTGCAGATAGGTTTAAGAGTTGTGAAGAACGAATTTTTAGTACGAACAGGAGGTTTTGAACATGGAATTGAAAGGAAGCAAAACTGAGAAAAATTTACTCAAAGCATTTGCCGGTGAGTCCCAAGCAAGAAACCGATACACATTTTTCGCTAGTGTAGCAACGAAGGAAGGCTACGAACAGATTTCAGCAATATTTACGGAAACAGCAGGCAACGAAAAAGAACACGCTGAACTCTTTTTCAAACTTCTCAAAGGTGGAATGGTAGAAATCACAGCTTCTTACCCAGCAGGAATAATCTCAAACACAGCAGAGAATCTAAAGGAAGCAGCAGAAGGAGAGAAACTAGAATGGGGAACATTATATCCCAATTTTGCTGATTTAGCAGAAAAAGAGGGCTTCCCAAAGATAGCGAACACTTTTCGTACGGTAGCACAAGTAGAGAAGGAGCATGAACAAAGATACCGCAAATTGTTGGCAAACGTTGAACAAGGTAAAGTGTTCAAAAAAGACAAAAGTATCAAGTGGAAATGCAGAAACTGTGGTCACGTGTACGAGGGGAACCAAGCTCCTAAAAAATGTCCGGTCTGTGACCACGCAAGAAGCTACTTTGAAGTTTTGTGCGAAAACTACTGAAACAAAATAATGTATGTTAGGAGGTGTAGAACCTGACTGAAGAAGGACAAATATACCTTTGTGAGATATGTGGAAATAAAGTGCAAGTTATAGAATCTGGCGCCGGAACTCTGGTTTGCTGCGGACAAGACATGAATCTTGTAGATTAAACCTGTCTGCAGGAAAACCTCTCTAGCGTCTTTCCCTTTTTTTGTTGGTATAAAATATTATTTCAAAAAAATCAGGTAGTCTAAGCATCGCCTGAGAAGTTACGTGAAAAATGGTAGATGAGCTTTTACTTGTCTTTAGGTTTTGAGCCTATCTCCACACACAAGATGTTGCATTGGTACCGTTTGTCACCAATCTGCATCTTTCCCTGTGCATGGTAACCTCTGCTTCCTGTTTTGAAGTCCTTTTTGTTTAAAATGAAATCCTGTTTTTCTCCATTCAACTGAATTGATACTAGATTTGTTTCGCTCATACTATAACTCCCACCATTTCAGTAGTGTGTCCACATTGTCCCTTTTCATCTTTGCTATTTCCTAGTATATACTGAGGATTCCTGAGAACTCGCAACGCTGACGCCTTTGTCTAAATAATGCATTATTAATTTTGTTGTCAGATTGCTGGGACTCAAAACCCAAAACAATCCTAGAACAAGTAAAGTGGCTAATTACAGAGTCGAAATTGTTATGCCGAAAGATTGGGGCTATGGTCTTCGGGGACCATTATTGGTTAAAATTTATCCCCCAAACTCACGTAATCGTGTCCGTGTGCGTGTACCCATACGTTTAGTGTACCCGTGCGTTTAAACCTGCTCTCCCGCTCGCCTCCCCACACAAAAAACTAAGTTAAAAAATATGTTAGCACATGACAGTATAGAATTCTAGAGTCAAAAAAATCAAGTTGTTAAAAGAAGACGGCACAAAATTCAGAACATTTAAACCTTAAGAGGCACAAATAATTACTATATATATAGAAAGAGGAAGATGTCGGAGAAGTCCATGAAAAAAAGTCAGAGAAACGCCAAGAATAGACGTGATAGATTCGTTAACAAATGCCCCGTTGAGATAGGAAATGAGTATGAAGTGGATATAACAGAAACAACCCCAAACGGGGCAGGCATAGCTAGAATCAAAGGGTTCTTAATTTTAATTGCCGACACAAAGCCTGGAGACCACATAAAGGTAACGATAACGAAAACAGATCCCTTGAACGCAGAAGCAGAAATAATCACTTAGAACTCACGTACACTCGCACGCAAGATGTCTGCAATATAGATGTGGTCTCGTCTTGATCCTTTGTTCTGACTTAACAAGAGGCTTTAAAAGTGCAACCATTCATCACTAACAGCACAAGCAACGGAGAATCTAAAAATGAGCAATAAATCTAACGACTCGAAAATAATATTTGTAGGAAGAAAACTACCCATGGATTATGTGTTAGCTATCGTAACTGCTTTCAGCGGATCCGACGTAAAAGAGGCTACCGTGAAGGCGAGAGGACGATCAATAACAACAGCTGTCGACGCCGTCGAAATAGCTCGACGTAAATTCGTCAAAGAAATGATAGTAGACAAAGTAGTCATCGGAACCGAAGAGATGCCACCAAGAGAAGGAGAAAGCAACTCGAGAAATATTTCAACAATCGAAATCACCTTAAAACGAAGCTAGCCCACAACATCATCATAGTTTCTACAGCATGATGATCCTTCGCCCTCTTTCTAAAGGGTAGAATCTGAGGCTAATCTACGATTTTAATATTCAAGATGTATTATGTAATCGTTGATAAAAAAATGATAAAACGATTGGGTAAAAATTTTAACCCCAACATAAAACGTACATAAGTAAAATAACAACCAAGAACCAAATTACCAATGTAAATTTCAGAAGCATCATGGAATACTTTAAAAAATTAAAAGTTAAGACGTGAATTTTAGAGGTTATGATACTTTGATTTTTTCTTCTAGACACCCTTAAATAGGTTCATAGGTAACTTCGGGAATAGGAACGAGTCAAATGCAAATTAAAGTGTCACGGGAAAAAGGTCGCCCCCGTGGCAGGTATCACAATCTTGCTGATTTTAAGGCTCTTGAATATCTCGCTCTTATTTCAATGAAATATGGAATCGATTCGAACGACTTTTTTAATAGCTTCATTGAAGCTTGGGAACGCCAAGAATCTACATGTGAAAGCCTTTCAATTAAATGCTGGAATAAAACACAAGATAATGCCGTTTTTCTCATAACCAAAGGTGACAAAGTGGTCGCCCAATTCCCCATACCCAAACACATCCTTAAAGAAACCAATCCACTCAAAAATTTTGCTCCCACAAAGACATCAATGAAAAAAATTCAGGATAGGGTTAAAATTGAACACCCACAGATCAGAGATTTGAAGTTAGGAATGAACCGAATTAACTTAAAGGCAAAAGTTATTGAAATTCCAAAGCCGAAAACCGTCTTCACTCGGTTAGGACAATTAAACATGGTAGCGAACGCAAAAGTCACAGATGAAACTGGAAGTATTCAACTACCTTTGTGGAACCAACAAATAGACACAGTTGCTGTGGGAGATACTATCCAAGTTGAGAACGCCCGTGTTGTAACCTTTAAGGGCGAACTCCAGTTAAAGGTCGGCATCGGTGGACAATTGAGCGTTATCGAAAAAGATGCGCACGTAAAACGAGCGTATGCGGAAGAGAGAGATTAAATTTTAACCCCAAACCCCCAATATAAGTAAATTAAATGTAACCTAAGTTTATGTTGTTTTCCTTCAGGTTACGTTTATTTTACCCGAACTGCCTTAATTGTTTGAAGTAAAATGGTTAATCTAGCGGTTATAGGTGCAGGAATAGGAGGTTGTTCTGCGGCATATTTTGCCCGCAAATATTTTCCGTATTCAAAGGTAACTGTTTATGAAATGGAAAAAAGAATCGGTGGAAGAGTCTTTACTTTCAATGGAAAAGAAGTAACAAGTGAGGTGGGAGCAGAGTTCTTCAATCCTACTAACAAGACAGTCTGCGACCTTGTAAAGGAAATGGGACTCAAAGTAAAGAAACTTGATGAGCCTATGGATATTGCAGTGTGGAATGGAACTGAGATTGTCTTCAAATCAGGTCAGCCGATGTTCTATACGATGCTAAAATTGTTCACCAAATACAAACTTAGTATGCCAAAACTACTTCTCAGGTTAAGAGAAGCAAATGGAAAAATAAAAAAACTTTACGAAAAAGAGGAAAAGAAGCCGATAGACTTCTGGGAGCTTTTCGAGAGTGCTGGTCTTGACAAGTGGTATAAAATGTCGTTTGATCAAATTCTCGTTGAAATGGGTATTGACAGAAAATTTATTGATGAACTAATCACGCCGATCACAAGGATAATCTACTCTCAAAATGCTGAGCTGGGAGGATTTGCTGGGCTCTCTTCGTTACTAGGAGTCTATGGGGAAGCAATTTATAGTCTCAAAGATGGCAACGATGTCTTGCCAAGAAAGCTTCTCGAAGCATCCGATTCTAAGGTTGAATTAGAAAGCAAAGTGAAAAGTATCGAGAAAACGTCTAAAGATTCTTTTCGTGTCTCAGTTGGTGAGAATACTTCAGTTTTTGATGGAGTGATTCTTGCTGTACCACTAGAAGTCGCTGATATAACCTTTGAAGGAGTTGTAAAACAAAGATGGCAAGCACGTGAATACCAGAAAATCTACATCCGATTAATGAAGGGTGCAGTAAATCCAAGGTATTTTAATCTAGATTCCTCCACTAAATTGCCATCTATTATACTCACTTCTAAGGAAGCAGATCCAATAACTCGATTTTCTATTAATAAATCAACAAAAGATGAGTCATTGGTGACTGTTACCTCAACGGAACCGATAGGCAACGATCTTTTAGATGATATTTTCAAAAACGGAAAAACTATTCTAGATCATACGTGGAGTGCAGCGTATCCTATTTTCAAACCAATAGAAAAGATACCATCCACTTGCCTTGACAAAGGACTACTATACATTAACGCGATAGAATCTGCTGCCTCAAGCGTAGAATCATCAACGTTCGCCGCCTTAAACAGCATAAAAATGATGAAAGAACAAATAAGTTCTTAACAAGTTTCCAAGAAAAACTAACTTTAGTAAAAAGTGAGAAATAAAAACACAGGAAACTGACCCCCAGACACACATGGTGAGGTAGTGGGGATTTGCCGTACACGATCACAAAGATTTCCCCACAAACTTGTCCTTTTTTAATTATTTTTAGAAAATGTTAATATAAAACGCATTTAATAACAATAGATTTTGTGTATAATTGAACAAGTCCTTCATGTATGCATTACAAAAAACATGATCTTTAGAGCGGAAAATAATCCATGAATCGGTGATCAAGTTGCGAATGAAAATCTCAAACATATTGGAATATTTTTTGATGTCTTCGGTTCCACGTTCTCACCTTACGTAACTGTGAACCATACATTAATAACCCACAGAACAGCTAATCAATCATGTTCTATATGTAATTCACTCTAAATTTGGATTATATAGAAGGAAAAAAAAATGAAAGCAGCAAACATATCATCATCTCCGATCATTCGAAGGTGCCCAGAATGCGGAAGCAATCGCATAATGAACGACAATGAATCTGCTGAAATTGTGTGCATGGGTTGTGGTTATGTAGTTGTCGCAGAACTAACAAATCAAGGACCAGAATGGAGAGCCTTTGATGCCGAGCAACGTGCAAAACGTGCACGAGCGGGAGCTCCAGCCACATTTACAATTCATGATAAGGGTCTTTCTACTATGATCGACTGGCAGGATCGAGATATCCATGGTCAAAGTCTCCCTCATGGTGAGAAGGCTCAAATTTATAGGCTAAGGAAGTGGCAAAGACGAATTAGGGTTTCCGATGCAACAGAAAGAAACCTTGCATTTGCACTTTCTGAAATATCAAAGATAGCAAATAATCTCAATTTACCTAAAAACATTCTCGAAACAGCTTCCGTTATTTATCGAAAAGCAGTCAAGGAACGTCTCATACGTGGAAGGTCTATACAAGGAGTAACAGCAGCCGCTATTTATGTTGCTTGCCGACAATGTGGACTAGCAAGAACTTTAGAAGAGATCTCTCAGGCTTCAACAGTAGACAAAAAAGAGGTTGGACGAAGCTACCGTTTCCTATTAAAACAACTGAACTATTTTATTCCACCAGTAAAAACTAGCCAATATATAGCTAAATTCTCTAATCAGCTAACAATGGAAGGAAAAGCTGAAGAGATTGCTCATAAGATTCTTTCTGTAGCCAAAGAATTGAAACTTACTTCAGGAAGAGGACCTACAGGTATTGCTGCAGCAGCTAGCTATATTGCCTCTGTATTAACTGGAGAAAGAAAAACACAAAGAGAGATTGCAGAGATTGCCCAAGTGACAGAAGTAACCATAAGAAACCGCTACAAAGAACTGGTTGAGCGTCTACAGTTTACAATCTACCTCTAAAATCTATTTTTAAAGTAAAAAAAGATGCCGCTTCGAATATTTAACCAAAAGGTTAGAAAGAAACCAAGAAGTGTAATTCAAAATTCTAACATATCCGGGATAACTTTCACATTACCAAAACTGAAGGTCAGGGTTAATGTGATTTTTTATTAAGAGAGTTTGCAGTTTTTTCACTAGTAATGGAGATGTCTCCCGAATCTCCAACTTTTACTAAGTTTATTGGATTTTCTGATATACCAACTGATTCATATGAGCTTTCTAAAGATAAATGTTTTCTAGAAAAAGACGCTTTTTTTCCTGATTGGATTTCTTTCTGATTCTGTTTACTGTAACACTTAGGATTGTTTCTACTTGCTTTTTCAACTCCTTTTTTAATAATTGTTAGTTGATTAATTATATTTTCAACCTCCGGCATATGCCATAGAACTGCTATATGCTTATTGATGAAGCTGTTTAACTAAAAATAATCCAGCTTTTTTAATAAATCCGCGATTATTCACCTTGCTTCCATTTGTCTCTACACAAAGCTCATTATCTGCCAATTTTGATTCTTCTTTCTTTTGCAATAGCTGGAGCGACATATATCATATGAAGGATTTGTTCTGAGAGTTTTAAGCTGTCTTCCGCATCTTCTTTATTCACTACACCAGCAGTAGGATGTGCCGCATCATTTCCTACCCATCTCACAACATCAGTCCATTCTTTGAGATCTTTTGTTATTACTCCATTGGAAAATAATTCCTGTATTTGATCACAAAGTTTGTTTTTTTGGCACCTTTCTCTATACATGTCGATTGTATTGCTCGACGCGCCATAACAGCACATGCACGATATGCATTAACATTAAAACAAATCTTTGCCTCCTAAATCTAGTCGTATAGGTTCTGGTATTCTTTTATCAGTGGTAGAAGGTAAAGGAGAAGGATGAATAATGTCGCCTTTATTATTAATCAGGACAGGCGAATAACAACAATTAGTTATTCCAATCCACCATGTATCTTCGTCAGATATCCATTGAGTTTTCACAATGACATCTCCTCTACTTCCTGCACTTACCTTTTGAGTAGCAGCAGTTAGAGAAGTATATTTATGACAATAAGGACAGAATATCGATATTATATCCATTATATTTCACCAATTGTGAATTATTGTTGTATATCTTAGCTGTAATGCGGCTTTTTTATTTTTTTCTTTCCTAATATAAACCAACTTTATAGTCAAGAGAATGATTCCTAAAAACAAAAACCCGAATAAAGTTAGGTTATTCTCTGGAATTAAATGAGTTCCTATTGCATACAAGATTCCGTCATCAGATCCCACGAATAATAGTCCATCAGAAATTGCCGGAGATGATTGGGTCTGACCGTCAGTTTTGTAGCTCCAAATCTGTTCTCCACTCGAAGAGTCAAACGCGTAAAACGTAGTTGCCTATTCCAACATGAACTTTTCCATCCGCTACAGCAGGAGAAGAAACGGAATATTCACTTTCTATTGGGCGACTCCATTTAATGGTTCCATCGTTTTCATGTAAAGCATAGATGAAATTGTCTGTCTGAAGGTAGATTGAATTGTAAGCAACTGCTGGAGAAGCTTGAGTAAACCCACCTAATTGCTGTTCCCAATCTCTCATCCCAAAATTGTTTAAACCAAAAATCATGCTATTACCATCTAACCCCCCAACAGCGACAGTGATTCTTTCACCACTTATTGTTGGAGCACTTTTTGCTTGATCACTAACATTTTCAGCCAGATTAACCCAAAAGCGCCCATTACCATCATTGACTTCATCGCCGTTAACTCCAATAGCGATACCACGTAAAGCAACAGCTATTACCAGATCACCAGAATGAGCCAGAGGAGCAATTCCGTTTGTATGAGGTACAGAGGAAGTGTAAAGTGTTACTCCAACTGCTTCATTAAGACAAACTATTGTTTGGTTTGTATTCACGAAAACTCTTGAGCCAACTATAAGTGGAGCTCCAAAACCTATTTCTTCTCCAAGCGATTTGTTCCACACTTGGGACCCAGTATACATATCATAAGCAGAAACAGTGCCTGATTTACTCGTAATGAAGACTTTGTTGTGAGCGACAGTTGGAGAATTTACATCTGCTCCGATCCAGAAGTCCCACATTTTTACGCCAGTTGTTGAGTTGATTGCGTATAAATATCCGTCAGTAGAAGAAACAAAGACTATTCCTGCTTCAGTTACTGGAGAACAAATGATAGGTCCCCCAGTCTGATATTTCCAAAAGGTTTGATTATTATTAGGAGCCGGGCTTTCCGTATAGCCCGTTCGTTGTGCATCACCTTGAAGAGTACTCCAAGCATATGTGTTGTTTACTGTGCTTTTTGCAACCTTGACTGTAGAAAGAGAAACAAGTAATAAACCGAGAAATAATAGTGAGAGAAATCTTATAGATTTAGTCATTCCACTTCCTCTCTTGTCCATTATCAAGTTTTTGTTTATAGATGACAATGATTGTAACAAAAAATGATATGACTAACAAAACTGTCAATGAAGAGAATTCTGAGATAATAGTTGGTTCTATTACTGGGAAGCGGTCAATGTTGTTTTCATTCATATAAAAAGGCGTGTTTCCTATTCCCAAACCATCTATTTGGGTAGCGTTTGGGTACCTAACCAAATAGTCGCTCCAATAGTTACCGGAAGTACCATTATCCCAAACATTACCATGCCCCGGCAACCACTCAATTGGGTCACCCATTCCCATATAAGCTGGAATGGACACCTGCAATCCTTCCCCATTTGCATTGTTGTCCACGAAGGTGTTATGGTAAATGACGTTGTTGTTTTGGTCTCCCTCTAAGCGGATACCCCAGTCGTTATTTTCTGTGATCAGGTTTCCAATGATTTTATTATCAAAAGAGCCATCGATTAGGATTCCACAATTGTTGTTTGCTATATGATTTTCCGAGATTGAGTTTTCGCTCGAGTCATACCAAAACTTGATGCCGTAGCCGTTGTTTCCTATTATTGTATTTTTCAAAATTTTGTTATTCTGACAGTCAAAAAAGTTTACACCCGTCTCAATGTTGTTTTCAAGATTATTGTTTTCAACGGTTGTGTTACGAGAACCCCATAAATGGATGCCATCTACAGTATTTGCTGTAATATTGTTTCCAGAAAGGATGTTGTTCTCTGAAGTCCCCGTAAAGTATATGCCAATTTCGTTATTGGCTATTGTGTTTGAGGAAATACTGTTTTCTGAAGAAACGTAACCTTTTATGCCATTACTATTTTCTGCCAAGTTGTTTTCGGTAAGCATCAGTTTTTTAGAGTTGTAGATATAGATGCCGCTGCCACACTTGGTTACATGGTTCTTGGTTACTAGCGAGTTGGTTGTATAGACCAACAGTATTCCCTGTCCATTGTTAGCTAGATTATGGTTTTGAACCGTGATATTTGTACACTTTATAAGTGCCACATATCCAGCATCGGATGGAACTGTCTTGTCACCTTCATTTACCCAGTAAATGATTGGTTTTCCATCAACCGTATTTGAGGAGTCAACATCGTTAATGTAACCGCTTTGGGATTCAGATATAAAACCGCCATAAATCCAAAAGTTGTTAACATTATTGTTCATCTGGTTCCTTCTTAACGTGTTGTTAGCAGAGTAGCTTATGTAAATGCCATACTTGTTGTCTGTCAATAGATTATTCGCAAGAATATTGTTGGCTGAAGTCATACTCATAAAATCCTCAGCAAAGAGCCTAATACCGTACCAAAACTGCTGATTTCCATATTCCTAACTGTTATCCCGTTTCGATTTTTGAGGAAAATTCCAGTGGAGTTACCGTTTCCTCGGAGCGCATAGCCTCCTCCATCAATTACAATGTCATCCCGTTCAGCGGCAATAGTGTAACTAACAATGTTGTCTGTGAGGGTGTAAACGTTTCCCTCCCGGTGAATCAGCACCGTTGGAGGATCAACGCTTCCATCACTTCTGATTATATATGCTGGTTGAGGAATTGGGATTGGAAAGAAATTTGCTTCTGTTAACCTAACGAACTGCATTCCCAGGGACAAAAGCAGAAGACAAATAAAAATCGTTGAGGAAAACAGTCTTTTGTTTACTCTAACTCTTCGAGTCAATCTTGGTCCTCTCACTGTATTGGTTTACTATTTTTGTTAATTTTGTCCTGTAGACCAAGACCGCAATCGTGAGACCACTGAACATAATCAGTATGGGAGTCGATGATGGAAACTCTGGGATTATGGCGTCTTGGCTGTTATCGTTGTTTGCTAGGTAGTTGTTAGAGACTGTGTTATCACTTGAATCGTGTCCCCAGATCGTGATGCCCTTCCCATTGTTTCCTGTTATTGTGTTCTCGGTGATGACCGCTCCTCGAGAATCGTAAAAATTGATTCCGTTCTCTTGGTTGCCTGTTATGCTGTTTGCAGTAACGATTGTGTTTTCAGAGTTCCATGAGTGGATGCCGTCTTTGGTGTTTGCTGTTAGATTGTTTTCTGTTATGCGGTTGCTGCGACATTGTTCGTAGGGCGCAAAGAGCATGACGCCGTAGTCGTTGTTTAATATATAATTTTTTGTTATTATCGAGTTGTCTGTGGCAACCAGCAGTATGCCTTGGCTGTTGTTTGTGAGAACTAGGTTTTGGACCGTGATTGCTGTGCAGTTTACGAGAGCTACATATCCAGCGTCATGAGGCACAGGTTTGTCTTGCTGATTAACCCAGTAGATGACGGGTTTGCCGTTTATCGTGTTTGAATGGTCGATGTCGTTCATGAAGTATGTCATTTGAACTCCGGTTTCGCATGAAATCCAGAAGTTATATTTGTTATTGGTCAGCTGGTTGTTTCTGAAGGTATTGTTTGGGGAGTGATTGAGGGAAACCCCATAGGTGTTATTTGCGATGATGTTATCAAGGAAGTAGTTGCTACTTGAGAACAACCAGACAGTTATTCCATATTCGTTGTCGGTTATAGTATTTCCAGAAAGTGTAATATCTCTGCAACCATCCATTGACATTCCATAAGTAAATTCGATGCCATGGATGAAGCTTCTGATGTGCAGGTCCTTTATCCGTTACACCTGTTATTTCTTGAAACCAAACACCTGTGCGATATCCATTTCCCTGAAGAGTATAACCTGCCCCATCAACAACTATTCCATCACGAAAGATTACAATGCTACCCACGATGTCTCCTGTAAACGTGTAAATGTTGCCGTTGCGCTGAATCTTATCCGTTCCTATTACATCTCCGTTCGCAGTAATCTCGATAGTGTGTTCAGGCACTGGAGCAGGAAAAAAATTAGCAGAAACCAAACCAACAAACTGTGAACCACTGAATAATGAAAGAGTCAGTAAAAACAGTAAAAACGAAACAAACCCTGAATTCATCAAATGTTTCTTGCTCATTCCTTGTTACTCCTTCCTTTGTGTTTCAGGGATAGGTAACCAGCCACCACAACAGTTGACAATGCTGTCACTCCTAGAATGGCATAACCTTGCTCTGTCGATAAATTTGAAGCAAAAAAACTTGAACTAATATTCTCTAATTCTTTTTCTTCACCAAAAGATATTAGTAGGTCTCCGGGAAGCGGTTTTGAGTATTCGGAAATAACTTGAAGCGAAACTGTTTCTGCTGCATCCTCTTTTTTAACTGTATAGTCTACTGGATTAGTTGATCCATTTGTTGCTATGGTGTATGCTTTGAGGTCTTTGATGTTTGTTTCAAATCTTATGTTGAAGTGGGCTGTGGATTTGGTGCTCCAAGGCGACAAATATGGGCTTATGTTCAAATCATATAAGAATGTGTAGCTTCCATTATTTTTTGTGATCGGGTGCTCGTAATGGATTTTAAGGGTAAACTGGTCTAAAACAGGATGGATTGTGCATGAAATCATTGGCCAGTCTCCGATGGCAGTGTTATGCAAGGCGTAAGGAAAAGCTTGGGTGTAGTTGCTCCATTTCAGTTCTTTTTCATCAACTTTTATAAGTCGATGCTGGTTGTGCCTAGAGGGGTAGGATAAACTAGTGATTGGGTGTCACCAGTAAACAAAAACCACGTGTTGTCTATCCGAATTAATTGGTTTTGACATTCAATATCGAATTTAGATAGAGGATATGTGCCATCGACTTTTGCCCATAAACTTCCGTTAATATAAGAAATCGTGTAGTCAATATATTCTTCAGTCATTTCAAGTGAATAAAATGGAATGGGATTCGCCGCAACTGTCGCAATGTTTGAGAAAGTGACCAAAACAGAAGAAAGAACTATTAACAGAATGAGATTAGCGCTCCTTTGCCCCATCAAAGGCACCATTAATACATTAGTTAACAAAGGGGAAAAGGGTTTTTGTCAAGAAACCTTGACCAAAATATCCCCCGTTGAATATATGCCTAGTCAAGAAACCTT
>CAVOMX010000002.1:0-28759 GCA_963697165.1 Candidatus Bathyarchaeota archaeon | reverse complement strand
AAGTAGGGTAACACTGTCTTTGCCTCCGGAGACAGCCACCATAAAATTGGCCTTATGTCCAAGCATCTTATATTTTGAGATAGTTTTTCGCACCTTATCTTCGACGGTTCTGCAGAAGCATCTTCCACAAAGATTCTCCCCAGAATAGCTACGCCCAAAAACGGCTTCGTTCCTTTCACACATGGTGCAAGCAGTCATATTTTTTGTGTCAACTCACTTTTTTCCAGAGACACTAATCATCTTGTCATGGTCTATCCAAACTAACTATATCTGATATTAACTAAACAGTGTAGTATTGTTTTCTTCAACACTTTTTTTGGTTAATAAAGCTAAATTAGGCGTTTCTTTTAAGGGCTTTGAACACCCGTGTAGGAGAAGCCGCAACCAAAAACGCCAGAAGGAACATGAACAAACATTCAGCTTTTTTTATATATCATGATTAATAATTCATATTTATGGAAATGTTTATATATGAATCCATCAATATTTGGATGCTAACTGAACAAAAACATTCAACACAGGATTGAACAAAGATTAGGAGCTTTAGAAATGAAAATAGCAATTTCTTGGAGTGGCGGAATTGAATCAGCCCTAGCGTGCTACAGGGCAATGAAAGAAAGAGACACGAAGTAGCATATCTTGCAGTTTTCGTTGCCGATACATGGCCCTCATTCTGTCACCCGCTATCCATCATGGAGCTCCAATCTAAAGCAATGGGAATACCCCTTCTAAAGCTCAAAGTAAAAGAACCCTACGAACAAAGCTACAGAGAAGCCATAAAAAAACTGATAGAAAAAGGCATCGAAGGCATAGTAACCGGAGACATCTACGTTGTGGACGACTTGCATGGACGATGGATTGATAAAGTAACCGAGGGATTAGACATATCCGTAATTATGCCCTTGTGGGAGCAAAACACAAGCAAAGTTCTAGAAGAAGAAGTGTCAACGGGATTCAGATCGGTCTTCACTTGCTTGGGGAGACGACATGGTTCACTGAAGAATGGCTTGGACGAGAACTCAACAAAAACTCTGTCAACGACTTGAGGGCACTAGCAAAAAAGACTGGAATGGACCCCTGCGGAGAAAACGGAGAATACCACACCATGACTATCGATGGACCAACATTCAAAGAAACCATAGAAATTTCAAAATTCACAAAAGAAAAACGCAACGACAGGCTGTTCATAAAAATCAGTGAATACACCCTAAAACCGAAGAAGTTCAATCAACATAAACATAGAATACATTACTAGAAAATCGGGGCCATTTTTTCAAAGGTTTTAAATGCATTTACAACATACCTCACTGGGAGTGGAGGTGAAGGTATGATTGGAGCCGTCATTTTTGTCATAGCATTTGTTCTATTCGTCTTAATTGGTCTTGCAGGCATAGGGCTACCCCCAGGAGATTGGATAGTCCAGCAATACATTCCCGATTTGCTTCAAACAGACTATGCACACATCGCTGAAGGCATTATCAACGGAGTCATATTTGGAATTATTATCTGGATTGCATTCAGCATAGCAATGATGATATACGAAAAACTCCGAGGACCAAAAGAAGTAGTCGTAAAAGTAGAAACGAAAAACGCAAAATAAAGACTGCCGTAAATAGGGAAGCCCCCAACAAACAATAGGGGCCAAATCCTATGTTAAATTGGAGTAGCAAAAACAGATCTTGTCTCCCCTTCATGACGCAGTTAATCTTTGTTCCTGACAGTCGCGCACATATTAAGCCCATATATCTCTAAACCCGAATATTTCCAATGGAACAACATCAAACTTTAGTCACATTCTTAATGTTATTTTTTTGAATTATTTTTCTCAAAAGAAATGACCGCAAGTGACACTTGTAAAGGGATAAGAAACGGAGAAATCGGCATTTACGAGAGACAGGTAATTCATGAGCGACGACATACTTGTCTCGGGCATTACAAACAAAGATGAAGTCTTCAAGATAGGCTGGAAAGCGAAACAGCATGACTGGTTGGATGACACTGTGGAAGTTTATGTCCGATTCAAAGGAACAGAAAAGCATCACCTATCAAAAACCTATACCTAAAGAATCAGTGTTATTCTGTCTCAAAAAGAAAAAATAGCTCACTAGTTAAACCAAATTTTTTCATCTTTTTTTGGCACATTATTTGGCTAGTAATGTGGCGATTATTGCAAAAATTACGCCGATCCAGCCAACAGATTGAGATATGATGAGCAAGAAATCTATTGCGTTAGCTCAACCGTGCAATAAAGCAGAAGCTAATATTAACAGAAAACCGATCAATCCCATTCCAGCGCCAAGACCCATGATGAATCTGCCTGTTCTCTTTCTTTCAGTTAGGACAAATGAGCCACCTATAATAACAGCTACACTGCCTAAATCAGCGACAAAATTTAGCACTTGCAAAATCATCGAGAGAAAGTTTGCGGTGGCGCCACCTAAATTTTCAATCATATATTCTATTATTGTTCCAACAATGCCAACAGAACCTGTTGCTCCAGCAAGCAATAGAAGCGTACCTCCAATATAAGCCATTAACGCAGCAACCTTTGAAGAAACCATATTCACTTATTGGACTCAAAGCAAATAAAAAAGTTGTTACAACAAACTCCTTAAGAAAAGAAGAAAAAACCTAACAGTATTCCAAATTTGTAACTAGTATTCTGGATTCATCAATTCATAATACCGTAGCGAAATCACCCGATTAAATCCCGCAACTCCACCTTTTTTCGGATTGTCAATTCTTAACCGAGAACGTGCGCAAATATTTTGGGTTTGGGGTTTTTGGATAAAGAATAGGGAGGCAAATTACAGAATATTTTTTTATATTTAATGTGCCTCAGATGTATCTATGAATCTGAAGATGGTTTTGGGCTCGATTGTAGTTGCTGTTCTTTTCTTTTTGGGAATTATTTTTGCTTTCGCTTCGGTGTTTGCGGTTTCAAGATTAATTGTTGCTGGCTTATTTTTTGTTGTAGGTTTTGGGATCGTATATTACTTGACTAGAAAACCTAAGGTGAGTATTCAGAGATTGGAGTTTTCGGGTCAGATGAAAGCTGTTGCTTTGAAATGTCCAAACTGTTCGGCTTCTATAAATTCAAATAGTATAAAGACTGTTTCCGGAGTGCCATATGCTACTTGTGATTATTGTGGTCATACTTTTGAGGTAGTTGAGGAACCAAAATGGTGAAGTTGTCTGCTGTTCTGGTTGTGTTACTTGTTGGGTTAGTGTGTTTTTCATTTGTTGAGGGGATTGTTGCTCAGAGGCAATATTTTTTTGGGCAGGAATGGGCGCAAGTTTGGATAAATTCGGACGGTTCTATTGATCTTTTTTATAATGTTAGCTTAACTCTTGATTTTGGTCAGGAAATTAATTGGATAAGTATTGGTCAACCTAAAGGCGACTTTTTTATCGGTTCTGCTGTGGATCAGTTTGGGAATACGTTAGAAACAGCTGATATCAGTTCTGGAAGTGACTATAATGTTAGGGTTAATCTTGATTCTCCTTTACAAGCTGGACAGACTGTTTGGTTTACTTTGGTTACGAATGTTGCTCACATGATTTATGAAGACGAAACTAATCCGGGAAATGATGGAATGCAATTTACTTTATCTTGGTTTTCAGAAGCAGTTATTGAAGATGCACGGGTGCTTATTGTTTTGCCTCCTGGAGTCTCTGAGAGTGAAGTGAAAACAGGGTCAATCTTTTGGAATAATGTCCAATATGAAGATGATAGGTTGGCTGTTTATTGGGAAAAGCAAAATCTTTTGCCAGATGAAAGATTTACGGTTGAAGTTTCCTATCCAAAACAGGAAGGATGGACCTCAGTTACTGATGGATCTGACGGGTTAGAAAATTTTTTGGAGAGTTTTTGGCCATTATTGGTATTTGGAGTCATTGGGATTGTGTTAGTTTTTGTATTATTTGTTTCTCGTAAGCGACCCTATTCAAAACCTAGTGTTGGTATTGAATGTCTAGGAATAGTAAGGGGATTAACTGCTGTAGAAGCTTCTTATCTTTTGGATTTAAAGCCGCCTCAGATTGTCACTGAGATATTGTATAGTGTTCTTAAGAAGAGGGCTGTTTGGGTTGAGAACACATCTCCTTCTCTTAGATTTAGGATACTAAAACCATTCCTTGACAAAACAGGAACGCCAGAGAATCCTTTGAGATATTATGAGATCGATTTTCTTAATTCTATTAATGATGACGGGTCTCTTGGTGAGGAGAAGCTTGCTTCAATGATTATGTTTCTTGAATCTACTATGGAGGAAAAGTTGAAGGGATATTGTAGAAGTGACACGATAGATTATTATCGAAAGATTGTTGAGAAAGCTTGGGGACAGGTTGAAGGAGCTGGAACAACAAAATTAACCTCCAAAGCTTATGATGAACAGTTGCTCTGGTTGTTTTTGGATCCGAAGGTTTCAGATCGAACTAAAACAGTTTTTAGCAATAGGGTTTTTGAGCCTAGTCCTTTTTGGTTTTGGTATTGGTATTCTTATAGGTATTATTCTCCGAATCCGACATACAAGCCTAATATTGGGGTTCCGGCTCAAGGAAAAAAACCTCCTACAATTCCTGGTGCAGATTTTGCTAATAATATAGCTACTGCGATAGAAAAGAGCGCTAATAATTTTGTTGTCAATATGGAAAAATTTGCTAATTCTATAGTTCCCATGGGTCCTAAGCAAAAATCATCTAAGCAACCAGTGCAACAAAAAGCCAAGTGTGTATGTGCTTGTGCTACGTGTGCATGCGCCTGTGCTTGTGTTTCATGCGCCTGTGCATGTGCTGGTGGAGGAGTTGGGTAGTAAAGGAAGTTTGATTATGGGTTTTGCACGTAAGATTTTTCAGAGATCAAAAATTCCTCAAGGAAGATACACCTATAGAGGGGAAGGCCATTTTAGGGGTTTAGCTCTTCAACTTCGGGTTGAATCTGACGGTAATGGGCTTATGATTATTAATGCGAACACGGTTTTATTTTTAAACGAGACTTCTACAGCTTATGCGTATTTTTTGATGCAGGGTTTGACAACTGAAGAGGTTGTCTCTAAGATTAGAAGTATTTTTCGGGTTAAAGAGAGACGTGCCAGGGTTGATTATGAAAAGTTGGTTTATACTGTTAATGTACATTGGTGCAGACTGAAGAAGTGGATCCTATATCATATCTTGACTTAAAGAAAATTGAGCCTTTTAGCCAAGAGTATTCTGCTCCTATACGGGTTGATGTGTCACTTACTTTCAGATGCCAGAATAGTTGTATTCATTGTTATGCTGGTGGATCCCACGAAACAGATGAACTTTCTACTGAACAATGGAAGCAGGTTATTGATCATCTTTATCGGATTGGCGTTTTTATTTTGACTTTTACGGGTGGAGAGCCAACCTTAAAGGAGGATTTGCTTGAACTCCTTAGTTATGGACAAAAAAAGGGTTTAGTAACGGGTCTAATTACCAACGGAAGAAGATTAACTGATGAAAAATATGTTAGATCTCTCGGGGAGTCTGGACTTGATTTTGTTCAGGTAACTCTCGAGTCTCATAGGCCAGAGATTCATGATTTGATGACGGGTATTATGGGAAGCTGGACGGAGACGGTAGCAGGAATTAAGAATCTGATTCCAACAAAAATCTACACAACTACAAACACAACATTAAGTAAGTATAATGCGGGGGATTTTCTTGATACTATAGATTTTATTAAGGACTTGGGGGTTGCTGCCTTCGGATGCAATAGTTTGATCTATTCTGGAAAAGCAAAAGATGTAATTGAAGATTTTGTTTTTCCTCTTGAAGATTTGAAGATTCTTCTGCCAAAGGTTCAGGATAAAGCAACTAAGCTGGGATTAAAATTCTTGTGGTATACTCCAACCCAATACTGTAAATTTAATCCAATCGAGCTCGGTTTGGGTATAAAATCTTGTTCAGCTGCAATGATTAACATGTGTATTGGACCAAACGGGGATGTATATCCTTGCCAGAGTTACTTTGAGAGTTTAGGTAACATCTTGAAGAATGATTGGAAAAGCATCTGGAATCATCCGCTAGCGGTCAAAATTAGAAATAGAGAATATGTAGAACCAAAATGTAGGGAGTGTCCCCAACTGCAGATTTGTGGAGGAGGATGCCCTCTTGATCTCCAAAAGAAGAATCATACTTGTGCTGCTATGGGATAGACAGAAAGGGAAGCTATAATTCTGAAGAGAATATAGACTTCAGTCCCAATTAACATCCCAAAGAATGCGCGCCCATAATTTGGACACCATACAAATGGTCGGGATCAAACAAATTATGGCTGCAATGAGGTAATTCTGGCCCATATTGGTGATATCACCCGACTAATGTACGGGCAAACCGAGTTGAATAAATATCTAATAGCCCATAATATGTTTAACAGTTACTAGACTCATAATTCAAATTAAAGAGGTGATAGAATTTTGGTAAATAAACAATGTCCGAACTGTAAGCGGAACGTTAGCCTCCCCCAATTTCAATGGGACTTGGGCGCGGAACTGCCAAAGGACTGCCCTTATTGTAATAAAACAATAAAGGAAAAAGAAGATAAAACCAGAGAATATTCAATCGAGGATTCGAAACCCAATATGCATCCCTGGCTAAAAAAAGGTGCATAAACTGACAAACGTAATGCAATGCGCGCGCTTAAACTAGATAAGTCAATGGAATACAGTTATCTCGAAGATAACTATCAAACAAACTAAGAGTAGGGCACTTTAATAAAAAATAATAGCGATTAATTCGAAATGATCAATCCAAAAATAGATAAAACCAAATCAACATAGATAAGCCAAGGTTTTTTGAGGTATTGATCGTGACAAAGTACAGGTGCACAGTTTGCAACTATGTATATGATGAATTAAAAGAAGAAAAGAAATTCAGCGACTTGCCATCAGAATGGGTGTGCCCCGTGTGCGGAGTACCCAAAACCGTATTCGTAATCTTAACAGAGAAAACAGTGGAACAGTTAAAGAAAAGTAAAACAGTATCAGAAGTTCTAATTGAACAAATCGCAGAATGGGGTGTACAATACGTCTTCGGAGTGCCTGGAACATCAACACTTGGGGTCGTTGACGCTCTACGGAAAAGTAACAAAATAAAATACATCCAAGTGCGACACGAAGAAGTTGCAGCTTTCATGGCCTCCGCTTACGGCAAACTCACCGGAAATATTGCTGCTTGCCTAAGCGTTTCCGGACCCGGAGCAACTAATTTAGCTACAGGCCTTTATGATGCCTCCTTGGATCATTCGCCAGTTCTTGTTTTGTCAGGTATGGTGGCGAGGCAATTTATTGGACCGGGATCACTCCAAGAAATCGACCAGCATAGTTTCTTCGAGCCGATCTGTGTCTTTAATAAAATTCTCATGACTGAAGAACAAACAACGATGCTAGTCACGCTCGCCGTAAAACATGCATTACTGGATCAAGGGGTAAGCAACATCGGTTTACCTAACGATGTGCAAAAACTACCTTGTGACAAGAACATTCAGCCATTCGAGGGCAGAATGCCTAGTTTGGCCTTCGGCGTAGAGGATTCGCTTATAGAGAAAGCCGCTAAAGCGATAGACCAAGCAGAGCGTCCGGTAATAATCGCAGGTTTCGGGACCAGAGGACAAGGAAACAAACTCTTGAAACTGGCTCAAACAATCAGCGCGCCCATAGTGACCACTTTCAGATCGAAGGGTGTTATCGACGAAGACAACCCTTTGTCGGCAGGTTGCCACGGCGGTATTGGTTCAACAACTGCTGCTAAACTAGTGGAGAAATCAGATTTGCTTATAGTAATCGGCTCCTCCTTCAGTCAATATACGCAGATTCCAAAGAAACGAATGGTTCAAATCGACATTAACATGAAGAACATTGCAAGGAAGTATCCTGTCGAAGTTGGATTACTCGGTAACAGTGCTGTACTCCTTCGGAAACTTACTAGAAAAGTTCAACCGAATCAGAAAATCGCTTATCTAGATGAAATCTTAAATCTAAAGCAAGTCTGGAACCAACAACTTCTACGGGAAGCTGATGCTTCGTTGAAACCTATAAGGCCGCCGTATATAATGAAGGTGCTGAACAATAAAGTCGCAGCAGACGCGATCATCTCGTTGGACGTTGGGGAAAACTGCTGGTGGTTCGGGAGGAATTTCCAGATGAAAAAGACTCAGAAAATGGTCATGAGTGGGTTATTGGCGTCGATGGGGTTCGGCTTGCCAGGTGCTATGGCAGCGGCACTTGCTTATCCGGACAGGCAGATTGTTTGCATTACGGGTGATGGTGGTTTCACTCAGGTTATGGGCGATTTCCTGACTGCTTTGAAGTATCAGTTGCCAGTAAAAGTCTTCATAATTAACAACAAGTCGTTGGGTATGATTTTGCAAGAACAAAAAGTCGAAGGCTACAAGAGCTCGCAGACGGAACTGTACGATTTTAACTTCGCGAACTACGCTGAGCACTCAGGTGGATTAGGAATCAAAGTCACCGAACCCACTCTGCTTGAGGCAGCAGTTGACAAAGCTTTGGTATCCGGTAAAACTACTATAGTTGATATTGACAGCGACCCCAGAAGGTTCATTTAATAAGTCATATGCGCGCGTATAATATTCAATTTAAACCTAGAAATGCTATTTTTGCCATTTTTAATTTAAAATAAAAATCAATTTTTAACTAAATCTATAAATTTCCAACATATATCGTAGCTCTCTTACGGGTTAGTTATCGATTTTACATAATGACATCATAGTCATTTCCTTGTTTCTAGTTTTTCAACTACACTCTTGACGTTAGCAGTAAAGACCTTAGAATTTCCTATTACAGTATAGTTCAGTTTGTTTTCAAGGGCTAGTTCCATCAAAATCAGAGTAGTTGTAGGATAGGAGATGCCTGTTTCTTCAGCAACATCAGTTATGCTCATTGGCTTTCCCTTTTCAATAAGTAGTTCCAGAATTTGCTGCCTATACTCCCAATGAATTTGCCGTAAATTTTTGCCCCTAACCCTAAATCTATTACCCCGAGACATAAAAAAACCAACTATATTTCTAGTTTACACCCGTTTATTTCCCGCAACTCCCCCCTTTTTAGGGTTTAATTTTAGCAATCTCACATAGTTTTGATGATAAATCTAAAAAAGGAAAAGCGCCAATATTTTCTAATCAATAACATGGGGTAATCATAATGGTAGATGCCAAAGAATTTATTGAAACAACTATGGTTGAAATTAAAGAAATTGTTGGAGATGATAAAGTAATCTCTGCCTGTTCTGGAGGAGTGGACAGCATGACTGCAACTTATCTAGTACATAAAGCCGTAGGAGATAATCTAATTGCAGTTTTCATTAATGATGGATTAAGAAGAGAGGGAGAACCCGAATTTGTGGTTGAAAATCTCAGAAAATGGGGAATTAACACTCGATCTATTGATGCGAAAAAAGAGTTCTTCCAAATTTTTAAAGGAAAAACTGATGCTGAAGAAAAGCGTAAAGCATTCAGAGATAAATTCTATAAAACTTTTGGAAAAGTAGCTAAAGAAGAAAATGTAAAATTTATTGTCCAAGGAACCATAAAAGCGGATATAATGGAAACATTACAAGGAATTAAATCACAACATAACGTATTAGAACAAATTGGAATCGATCCTCAAACGTATGGTTATTTAATAATTGAACCATTAAAAGAGCTATTCAAACCCGGTGTGAGGAAAGTAGCTCGAGAACTAGGTCTTCCAAAAGAAATTTCCGAAAGAATGCCTTTCCCTGGACCTGCATTGTCATTGAGGGTTCTAGGTGAAGTAACTCCTGAAAAAATTGCTATTGTCAGGAAAGCCACCCAAATAGTTGAAGCAGAAACATTAAGTTTAGGAACTTTCCAGAATTTTGCTGTTCTTCATAATGATAAAGCAACAGGAATTAAAAATGGGAAAAGAGTGTATGGTAACATTATTACAATAAGAGTTGTAGTTTCAGAAGACGCTGTAACTGCAAAAGCCAAAGAAATTGCATATGAAACATTGTTTAAAATTGCCCATAGAATAACAGATGAACTGCCAACTGTTGTTAGATGCTTGTATGATGTTACAGATAAGCCACCAGCAACCATAGAGTTCGAATGATTCGATTGAGCTTGATTTCTCCCACAAACTCCCCTATTTTCTGAGGGTTAGGTTGTTGCTGCCCTGGTATCAAATGGAGATATCTCCCGCAAAATCCCCCTTTTTTAATATTTTCTAAACGTCATAGGTTTCAAATTTTTTGCGTCAGGTAAATCCTCCTTTGTTTTTCCGGTCCGTTCTAACCATCTTTGAATTATTCCCCAACGATGTACATTTTTGTGACACAAATTACAATATAGTTTCATATTTTCTACTACATCATTTTCTGGGTTCCCATCCGAGTGGTGAAATTCCGCATTATCAACTTTAATTTCATATGGAAGATTATTTTTAGAAATGCGTATTGAACCGCTTAATTTTTTATTACAGAAATCGCAAAAAGCAACAAAATCATTTTTTCCTTTTCCAAAAGAGACCAACATATTTTTCTCTAAATATGCCCTTTTAATTTTATTATCCACGTAAATCAAATCCGTCATTTGTCATTCCGATATTCTTCCTTTAAAATTTGGAACATCGAATACAATTACTTACTAATTAGCTGGAGCTATAAAACATCCTCAACTAGACCAAATTGAAGAATAAAATTATCACCCGAAAAGAATCTCGCAAACTCTACATTTTTCAGTATTATAAAGTGCGTGCATAAAGGAGCTTATTAGAAATTGATGAACATGAGCCTGCAGACTGATGGTTAACACTTTTATGTTATAGGTTTATGATTTTTAATCAAAATTTTAGGTTAGTCGAATCTTCAAATGCGCGCGCATATGGTGAAAAGTTTTTTTATTGATAGGGTTTATGAATTTCAAATCTAACAAATAATGAACTAAAAATTCAAGCATATTTTTTATTCAGTTGTATCTTTTAGGAAGATGGAATCGGGTATATGACTGACTGGAAAAAACAACTTGAGAGATACAATTCTTTGCGGGAGCAGATTGCCAAAGGAAAGAGAAGAACGAGGGAGAGCTTCGGTTTAGTCGTTTGCTAAAATATTTCTGGGAGTATTATTGTGAAAGAAAAATGAGGATCGTTATGGGAGTGGAAACTGAAACCAAGATTCATGGCACAGAGTCATGAAAATTTTTTGGGCAGCGATGTTGATCAGAAATAAAAAGCAGTTTTAGAACCAGTCTTGATTGGAATGGTTGCTCTAGAGTATAATGACATTATTTAGAACCGAATGGTTGTTTGAAACTCGATTTCCTTTGGTTTGATACTCAAATTTAGAGTAAGTAATAAGGAGTATCTTTTCTGATGGTTGCCTGTATGAAGATATCAAGTTTGATCTAAAGATTCTGATGTTAGAAACAGCAAATTGATTTGTCCAAAAACAAACATATGCTAAAAAAGGCTGAATTTTGCCTATTGAAAATGCTGTTGTTTACCTCAACAAGTTTGATGAACAAGAGGCAAAATCAAGGTTAGCCAATGGGCGATTCAATTCTGGAAAGAAGAAAGAGAAGCCATTTCAACGGTGAATCGTAATAAATGCAGAATCTGTGAATATGAAGCTGAATGTAAGAGGCTTCCAGTATGAAAAAATTGCCTAAAAGTGATCTTTGTGTGTGCGTGGTCAAATGATGATTTTTTTGAATGCACGCGCCGAATCACTAATCATTACGTAAGGTACTTTTATTTGGGTTTGGTAAAGACTATGGTGTTGTATGCGTTGCTTCAAATGAGGTGAAAATACACTATCAAACATAATTGGATAAACAGGAAGATCGGGACCATAAGGAACTTGGCCTTACGAGTCTTATGCCTGAAGAGCAGCATACCCGTGTAGGCCCCGAACGGTCCGAAAAGTGCAACCAACAGAAGCCTCCACTCCGGAATCCTCCATCCTCCCCTCACACTTTTCAACTTGTCCACTCCAAAGAATATCATTGAGATAATGTTCAAGATCACGAGGAAAACTAGCGGAGTTGGAACTTGGATCATAGTCATGCGCGTGCCTTCACTTAAATGAACAGCCAAAATTAAGATTAGTGGTCGTTTAGCTGGGCTGACTTGTATTTGGATTTTAAGGGCAAATGTGAAAACTTTCGGCTTTTGCCATGCCTTTAATGGCTAGATTATTTTCTGTAAATTAACGACGAAGCGTTCGAACACTTTTATGCCGTTGTTCCAAAAGTTAGGTGCTGCAACGTTTAAGTCGAATATGTTGCCGATTTCCAATGGTGATAAGCTGCTGCCTGCTGACAACGCTTCCTTTAGTTTAGGCACAAACTCTTTGCCCTCTTGCAGGTAATGTTCGTACAGGGAGTATACGAACATTTGAGCGTAAACGTACGGGTAGTTGTAGAAGCGGTAGTTTGTCATGTAATAGTGTGGTTTCATCGTCCATTCGGCGTCCATTTCTGGAGACCAAGTTACTGTGTTTCCGTAAATGCGGTCTCGTGCCGCTGTCCAGTGACTGCAAATAGTCTTGTAATCCAGAAATTCGTCTTTCTGAATGGAAGCGTAAAGTGCCTGCTCAAACCATACACGCGCGGTAACTTGGAAGGTTGTCATTCCTGCTTCATCTAAAACCAAGCAGAGCACTGCTTTTTGTTCAGCATCAGATTTTGCCTCATCAAGAAGTAGGTCTGTTAGCAAAAGCTCTCCAAAAATTGATGCTACCTCAGCTACAATCGAGGGGACATCCATGTTTAGTAGTGTTTGGGTTCTTGAGGCATACCAGTCATGGGTAGCGTGTCCAAGTTCATGGGCTAGGGTGAAAACGTCGCTTAGTGTTCCGTTGAAGCTATTTAGGATATATGCTGATTTACCGTTGTAGTAGCTTGCGCAGAAGGCGCCATTGCGTTTGCCAAAGCGTGGTGCAGCGTCGATGTGGCGTTTGGAGAACATTTCTTCAACTGCAGTAGCGTATTGAGTGTCCAAGCGGCTATATGCTTGGGTGATCAAGTCTTGTGCTTGTTGAAATGTGAATTTTGGTTCTGGCAAGCCAGGCAGTGGCGCTACAATATCATGGTTACCTAACACTGGTAGCTCCATCAGTTTAGCTTTGAGCTTTAGGTAACGCCGATAAATTCCAGCGTTTTCTTCAATGGTTCTGAGCAAATTATCAATTATGCCCTGCTCGGTGTCGTTGCTGATTAGGCTGGACTCCATTGGTGATTCGTAGTTTCTTCGTTGAGAAACATTTACCCAATCATTACATATACTGCGCAAAGCTGAAGCGAAAATTTCTCCATCTTTACCGAGCAATTCGTAGATGGATTTGTTGGCGGATTCTCTTGTGGCTCGGTCGAGATGTGGTAGTAAACCATTGGCTTCTCCGTAGGAGAGTGTCTTTTTTTCTCCTAAAACCGTTACATCAAACACGCGGGTGTTGAGCCATTTGCTTTGCAGCTCTTTCCAAGCATCTACGCCAAACTGGTCTTTCTCGATGATTAATTGCTCTTCAACTTCAGATAGTTGGTGCTTAACATTTCGATAAACCCGTTCCAGCATGTGTCTATAATTGCGTAAAGCTGGTTCCCCGATGATTTGAGGGTTACGTTTCAACAAGGCGCCAAGCTCCAGTTGATAAAACGTGAGTTGCTTTTCAACTGCTGCATTCAACTTTTTTACTCTATCATTTAACGACTGTGTAAGGGGCAAAGTCATGTTTGCAGAAAAAGAGAGGCTTGAATACAGGGTTATATCGCTAAATTTAGCCTCAAAGCCCTCCATACTTCTAAGGCACCGCAGCAAGTCATCAGTATTTAGATTGGCTATTTTGCCCCGGTAAGTCTTCTCAAACGCGTTTGCCAAAGCTGTGGCTTCTGCGATGGCTTGGTTGATTTTGGGGTCAGTTATGCTGGGGAAAAGTTCTGATAAATCCCATGTGACTTGTTGAGTTGTCAAAGCGAATGCTCCTCTTCTTTTTCACTGTAGATTAGGTTATTCTATATTGTGTTCTTCTTTTATTTGTTAAAGTAGCAATGTAATTGACGCGTGCGCATTTTAACTCCAAAGGCAACCAAATTTGTGCGAGGATCTGTGAGAGTTTGAGGGTGGATATGTCGGTTTCTGGGGTATGGTCTATTTTGTGTTTGTCAAAGGAAGAGGTTGATGTAACAAAAATATTTCCAAATCCTAGGCATGCATGTAATCTCTAGCATTAGAAGTTGATGAACAGCACTGCAGGCTTATGGTTAACAACTTCTTTTATATTATAAGTTAATTTTTTTATCAAAATCTTAGGTTAGTCGAATCTTCAAAAAATCTGGAAAACCATCGTCATAAGAGACTGCCAATGTGTCTATATTTCAAAGTGTTTTCGAACAAATAGATTTGAAAATCGTAAAGAACGGAGAGTAAATAGGAATTATCAAAGTCCCTAAATCGAAAAGGGAAATCGTAAGAAAAGCAGGATTCTTTGAAGACAAACACTTACCATTATTTCGAATCCTTAGAGAGATTCTTTTCGTTAAGTGTTCAGAAAACCAAAATAGTATTCTGAATTGGTAAAAAATATTCTGGATTCATCAAAACTAAATAGTTCTTTCTAAAAAGAGTAGAACACCTGGAAATTTAGATTGAGGAAACGAGATGTCACAAGAATTACGGTTGTCAAAATTTGATTTTATTCGTTCCATGCCAAAATTAATAATGATAGCGTTATTTGCCTGTGGGGCACTTGTTCTAGCCTGGGTTGGCTTTCTGATATGGAAAGATATATACGTTTGGAATAAGGACATCGGCACCATATTCTTGGGGTCCAGAACAGGCGAAGCAATCAGCCTAGGAATAGGCATGGCAGTCATCCACTACTTCTTAATTGGTGTGTCACTCTTTTCTGCTGGATTAGTGCTGTTCCTAAGAAACCGTATCTTCGCAACAGAACCACAACAAGCAATGGTAATGCAAGCTCAAAAAATGAGTGAGAAAAAACCAAGTAATAGCGTACAGTCTGCAGTCAAATCTGTGGCAAAAGAAGAAAATCCGGCTGCTCGCGAAGAAAAGTTCTTCTCAGGATGCCTTCACCACTTCGGATATCTGGCAAGCAGACCAAAGGATTCGCCCATTCCTCAAGAGTGCATTCTTTGCCTACGATTAGGAGATTGCATGGTAGCAACGGTTTACGTTAAAAAAGTAAGTAGCTAACAAAAAAGGAACAAGCCGAGAGGAGAGATGCTCCTCAACTTTCTACTATTTTTCTCTTTTAACGACAGTTTCAGATAGAATTCACAAATATAATGGCACTCATGGTTAACCTGAAAAGACTTCAGTTATCTTATAGAGCTCCAAGTCAACAGTTTTCCGCTTGCCAATTACATCCTTTAGCAGAACAGAAACTATCTGGTTTCCTTGAAGCGCAACCATCTTTCCAAACAGACCATCATGAACCAAGTCAATGGCGGCTATTCCATATCTTGTCGCTAACACCCGATCAAAAGCTGTCGGAGAACCGCCACGTTGAAGATGTCCAAGAACCACAACACGCGTTTCGATTCCTGTGCACTTTTCAATCTCCTTTCCAACATAGTAGCCTACGCCACCGAGCCTAGGGTTTCCAAACTCGTCTGAACCTGTTCCATAAACTATTGTTTTGGCGCCTTTCGGTTTCGCTCCCTCAGAAACAACAACCAGGCTGAAGGATTTGCCGCATTCCAGCCGCTGCATAATATGCCGACATACCTCATCTATGTCAAAGGGCTTCTCTGGTATCAAAACAATGTCTGCGCCTCCAGCGATTCCCGCCTCTAGGGCAATCCATCCAGTGTATCTGCCCATCACTTCAAGAATCATTACCCTATGATGAGCCTCAGCCGTTGTGTGAAGCCTATCTATAGCTTCGCATGCTATGTGAACGGCAGTGTTAAAACCGAAAGTATAGTCGGTTAAGCATAGGTCGTTATCAATTGTTTTTGGCACTCCAACGCACTTGAGACCCAGTTCACCCATTTTGTGGGCTACCCCCAGAGTGTCGTCGCCTCCGATAACAACTAACGCGTCTATACCCTGCTCTCGGACATTATCTAGAACCTTTTGGGCGTCTCCTTCACGTTTGAACGGGTTAGTTCTGGAGGTTCCTAAAATTGATCCTCCACGGGGAAGCAGCCCAGAAATTGTTTCCAGATTCAGGGAAGT
Organism: Candidatus Bathyarchaeota archaeon; assembly: GCA_963697165.1. Classification (GTDB taxonomy): domain Archaea; phylum Thermoproteota; class Bathyarchaeia; order Bathyarchaeales; family Bathyarchaeaceae; genus Bathyarchaeum. Next base: position 12,554 of record CAVOMX010000002.1, on the reverse strand, counting down.
GAAGGAGCCTTCAACTAGTCCCAGCCACCCGTCCGTTATTCCAACCATTTCGTAACCGTAGTTCCGGATACCCTTTCGCACTACTGCACGAATGACAGCATTGATTCCCGGAGCATCGCCCCCCCCACTTAACACTCCAACCTTCATAGGTTCTTCCTTCTAACAACCTTGCCACAAAGGAATAAATAAGTATCGAAGCAGAAATTCTAATCAGAACTCGGTTACGACATATGCTCTCGGAATCTACTTGAAGTTGATTAGAGAATCTTCGCTAACAAAGAATAAACAAGTTTTTAGTTTAACATTCATTTTTCAAAAATTAAAATTGAGGTTTCCAAATTGACCAAGAAAATCGGTGTCCAAGTTTAGAGGTTAATTGGAAGATTTATTGATTCAGTCATATCTCTTGTAGTGCCAGAGCTCAATTCTGCTAATGCTCAAGGTATCACTTACAAGAAAGGAACTCCTACTTTCGTGTTTACGCCAGAAATAAAAAACCTATGACCCGTCCATTATATTTTTTCGTTTCATTCCATTCTGGTCAGGTTTGAATGACAAAAGTTTAAAATTTTGGGAACCTGAATGAAATGGTTGTTGGTGGCTTGAATGGAGATAACGTTTGAGGACTTCAAGAAGCTTGATATACGCATTGGCGAAGTTGAAGAAGCAGAACAGATTCCTGAATCAAGAAGTCTGATTAAGCTTATTGTCGATTTTGGTTTTGAAAAGAGGCAATGCGTGGCTGGCCTATTGAACTATTATGAACCTGAAGAGATGGTGGGCAAAAAATTTGTTTTTATAATTAATCTGCCGAGAAGAAAACTTATGGGCATTGAATCCCAGTGTATGATTCTAGCCGCCGAAGACATTATGGGAAATGTAGCGCTGATTGGTCCTGAAAAGGAAATTGCTGCAGGAAGCAAAATTGGATAATCCGTTTTTATAGCGTTTATATTGTTCCTAGGATGAAAGCCAAGAGTCCAGTAACAAACCATGCTAGGCTCAGACTCTTTATTTTTTTAGCGTTAGTTCTGGAATAGTCTCGGAGAAGCAGAACAGAAGAGCCTATCAGCCCTAGGTCGGTTAAGATTACTGGAGGAAGAAACCAGTTTGAAACGATCCCCCAAATCCACGGTAATGGGCTGAGGCTGACAGCCAAAAGAGAAAAAATTGCTGCAATTATTGCCGCTGTTCGTTCTCCTTGTGTCACTGCGATTGTTTTAATGTTGTGGGATCGGTCGCCTTCAACGTCCACTATCCCTTTTGTTATTTCTCTTCCTGTGTTTGAAAGAAATACGATTGCAACAAACAGTAAGGTGGATGTTTCAAGTTGTCCGATCGCTAATCCGCCGTAAACAAAGGGAATTACAACAGTTGCGCTGACCAAAAAATTTCCGGGTAGCCCTGTGCCCTTTCCTTTGGTGATGTATGTTATGGATATGATCCATGCTATCACTGCCAACACAAGGCTTGGGAGGTTAGTTCTGAAGGCTGCTGTTAATCCAAGTATGCTCAAAGCAACGGCGAAAATCAGGGCTTGTTTTGGGCTAACGTCACCTCTTGGAATGGGACGGTTTGGCTCGTTTATGGCGTCGATTTTGCGGTCGTAGAAATCGTTTATCACCATGGACGCGGCGGTTAAGGCAAATGAGGTTACAAAGCCCAAGAGCAAATTTGATGTGAAGCTGAGGCTGGAAACCAGAGAAGCTCCCACGATCACTGCAAAACCCATCATTATGACAGTTCGGTGGTCGTATTATCTGAAGGAATCCCATCAGCTTTCCCATGTTTTTCAACTCAGCATCTTGTCAAAATCGAACATTAACAAATATGTTACGACGTAGAAACCAGTTACAGCAATTAGCCTTTTAGATTTATCTCTGACTGGCAATTGCTGAACCGCTCTGAAGACAACGTAACAATTGTGTCATCAGTTTGAACTAAATAGAGAACAATAATGTTTTCCATTGTTGAAAATTGAAAAAACGTGAGGCATACAGAAGAAGTTGATAAAAAAATCCTTTAAAAAAGGGGGGAATTTATTTTAGTTCATTGTATAGCTTGTTGTGGTCAACACTCTTTTCCATGAATATGCTTAGGCGTTGGTCGTTGACGTTCATGGACAGCAGTTTGGTTTTTTCGCTCTCTACAACTATTGTGTCTACCTCTCCCACCTGCAGAGTATCGGTCATGTTGCTGGCTAATATCAAAGACTGCAGATGAAAAGACGGCATACTCAATTATTTTTGTGGGGTCCTTCAGATCTATTGCTGCTGATTTTTGACCACGCAATATGTATCCAATGATTCCTTCCTGACCTTTGATTTCCCGCAGTTTTTCTTGCAGGTTTTCATCATTATCGTTTTCGTTTTGGGAGTTTTTAGCGAGCATATTATTCCTTCTATAACATTGGTTTGACCTTTACCATGTCACCTTTCTTGATTTCAAGAGTATTACAGAGTTTTTCGGGTATTCTAATCATGTTTTTTCCTTTTAGTTTCTGATCGTTAATCTCTTTCACTTTGCACAGGGTAGAATTACCGCCAAACGTTTCGATTTCAACTTGATCGATGCTTTCTGGTGGGTTTTGTTCTCCAGTTAGTGCAGCTTTTACGCGGTCACGTGGATCACTATTTTCGGTCCAGTCCATTAAAGTCTCTACGTCAATTTGCACTGAATCTCCAGCAAAGAATCCAGCCGAGAGTGTCAACAACTAGCTTTTTTGTCGGATTCTGATTGGAGGTTTGGTTGAGCAAATGTTTTCATGGTTTTTAGGATTGTTGGAATTATAACATGGGTTATGGAATAAATTTGAGTGTCATCGATTTTTTCAGATGTAGCCAATATAAGATACATGTCTTCAATACTGGATAATGCTATCTTGCCGTTTTTAGCGTTAATACTAAAGCTTTTGAGATTACCGATTGCTTTCGCCTTTTCTTTTAAATCCTCGAAAGACTCTAACACGTTTTTTACGGTTTCGTCGTCAGTTTCTGGATCTCCAGTGACTATGGATCCGTTATTTTGTAAAAAGGAAAGAGTGGTGGATACCCGGGTACGCCTTCTTAATCTCGGTCAGAGCATTGTGTAAGGCAATAGAGTTGGGGTCCCTGATTCATTGTTCTTCACGTCCTGCCTGATCTATGAGATCTTTAGCAGAATCCGTTCGGGAACCCCGTCGTTTTCCAGCACTATGTATTTGAGTCCTTCAGTGTCGCCTATTTGGTCAACCCAGTTTAGTGCGTCGCGGGCTTTTTGTAGTATTAATAGTCTGTCTTGTTGGCTGCGGACGACCTGTTCGATTGCTGTTAGTTCGTGGAATGGGTTTGCGTCTAGGATTACGTTTAGGTCGCCGACGGTTATTTCTCCGAGGCTGCTTTGGGCTGTTTTTTTGCCAGCGAGTTTGAAGACTACTTCGCGTATCTTCTTTGACCTTTCAGCCAGATTCCGTATGGAGTCTAGTCTGCGTAGGTATTCGCCGAGGATACTTTTTGTTTTGGATATATCTGTGTCCATTGCTTTTGCTATTTCTATCGCGGATTCATATTCTTTTAGTTCAACTACCATATTTACACCTCCAAAGATGGTGAAAGAGGGAGGATTTCCCTATCCCTCAAATTTTTCTAATTAAAGCTCTGCTCAGTGGTTTTATGCAGTTCCAGTGTAACTGAATTTGTTGCCCTTTGTATGATAGTAGTTCCACGTTGTATGTGCTGCCAGCTTCTAATTCACCCGTAAGATGTTACTAGGAATGATTCAGTGCCACCTGCTGAAACTGTAGCTTGCTACGGTAGTATCCTCCAGTTACCCCGTTTCCTGTTACTGCTAGCTGTAGTCGTAGATTGATACATCAGTTGTTCCTGTGTTCATAACATGTTACAAGTATAGTGTCGGCACCAGGTCATTAGCTGTGAATATCACGTTGGTGATTGTTATTTCTTCTGTTTCCATGAATGTGAATGTCATTGAGCCCATCCATGCTGCTACTGCGATGGATACTGCTACTGTTACTGCGATGAGTATGATGGCTGCTACTACTGGGCTAAGAGCTTTTTTACTTTTCAGGAGTTTTCTCATTTTTTGATTTTTCCCTCCTTGTGAGTTCACAAGTGGACTATACAATAAAGAGATTTAAATCTTACGACTCAATACAACATATTTTAAAACCGAAAAAAACAAGCAAAAAAACAAAACACAACCTACTACTCTAAGGCACTAAACATGCCCAAAAGAAGATCAGCTATCTTATTACCTAACTCGGTTATCACATAATACTTCTTCAGAGGATCAATTGCCACACTCTCGGCCAATCCAAGATGTTCCATCTCCATCATCCTCGAACGGAACGTTCCATCGCTAAGAGTCAGATTCAAATCATGCATGAAAGCCTTAGCATTCTTCCATCGACCATTCTCTAATTTCAAAAGAAAAATGCAGTCGATGGCATGGTCCTTCTCTAACACCGCCTTGATAGCCGAAAGTTTTTCATCAGTAAGAATGTTCTTTATCTTTTCTTCTGTCAACTTATTCCACACCATTCCGTTAAGAATTATAACAATTACATATTTGACATTTAACTATATATTACGATTTTCGACATAATACTGCATATATGTACTACAAGTCATAAGATTTCAGTCACCAAAACCTAAACCCACCTCACAACAGCCAAAAACGTAGTAACCAAACAAAAACAGGAATGGCGGTGGGCTCACGCATTCTTGAAAGCGACAAACAATAGACGATTCTTAGCCGTCCACTTTTCTCAAGATCTCAATCACTTTTCAGTGGGGTCAAAATCGTCATTGCCCACCAAACAAAATTAAATGCCCCCCAGCATAAAAATATAGCCCACAAAAAACAACGCGATGAACAACAATGCCAAAAAAATCAAGATCACTCCACTAGAGAGGAGAGTTTCGGAGTAAGGTCAATGTGCACCTACATAGAAACAAAGGACACAAAAATTCTCCTAGACGCCGGCGCAGCCTTGGCACCAAATAGGCTAGAGCATCCTCCACACCCCAGAGAATATCAAGCCCTAGCAGAATGCCGGGAAAAAATCAGCAAAACAGCAGAAAAAGCAGACATCATAACCATAAGCCACTATCACTTCGACCACCATACACCCTCCTATACCGACTGGTTAACTAACTGGTCCTCAGCAGAAACTGCAAAACAAATCTACAGTGACAAAATTGTCCTCGCGAAGAGTTACCGTTCCAGAGTCAACGCCAGCCAGAGACGCCGAGGATGGATGTTCAAGAATACCGCAGGCAACTATGCAAAGAGGCTGGAGAGCGCTGACGGGAGAACCTTTGAGTTTGGAGAAACAAAGCTGAGGTTTTCTGAACCAGTTTTCCATGGACCCGAAAACTCGGAGTTAGGATGGATAGTGATGTTGACCATTGAGTTTGCAGATGAAATGGTTCTTTTTGCGTCTGATGTTCAAGGACCAATGTACGCTCCTACTTTAGCCAAAATATTGGCTGAAAGTCCTCAGCTAGTGCTTGTAGGGGGACCTCCAACCTATTTAGCGGGATTTAGAGTAAAAGATGAAAATATAGAAGCGGGAATACAAAACCTAAAAAAACTTGTTGAAAGGGTGCCAACAACAATCCTAGAACACCACATTCTCAGGGATGAAAAATGGAAGAGTTTCTGCCAACCCATATTTGACGTCGCCACTGATGCAGGCCACAAAGTCCTAACTGCAGCCGAATATTTAGGTAAAGAAAACAATTTTCTAGAGTTTAACAGAAGGCAGCTCTTTGAAACGGAACCTCCAGATTCTGATTTCAGAACTTGGATGAAACTCCCACTGCAGAAAAGAAAACTCACCAAACCGCCGATTTAGACTCTATTCTAATCCATCTGTTGTTTCACAAGCATTCTGCGGAATTGTTTAGCATAATTATAGTCAGATTTAAGGCGTTTTAATTCATTCGCTTCTTTCTCAAGATTTGCAAGTTTTTTTTGAATTTCTTGAAGTTTTGGGCTCATTTTGAACTCCAAAGCCTCATTCAACCGTTTTAATAAAAAGCAATTATGAAAGGAAAATATGTACTCTGAATTCATAATCAATATTAATAAAACAAATCAATACAAAGAAGTCGGAGACAGACAATATGGAGTGCCCCAACTGCAAAGAGGAAATAACCTCAATACAATCCGGTTTTGAAGGAAATTTCTGTCACTGCAAAAGTGTGGCACCATAATATATCAACAAAGATGAGAGGTGAAAAAGGAAAATGGAAGACTTGATGGCACCAATTATATTTACACTAGTTATCGGCGGGGTGGCTGGCTACTTCTCAGGAAAACTATTTAGAAAGATTTCAAGCATGGCAATGGCAATCGTAGTTGTAGCGTTCATCATAATAGCAATGGCATACACCGGAAACCTTAACGTAAACTTTGACTCGATATCCGCAAACATATCAAACGTCCTAGGCATTATCACCCCCTTAGGAATTGTGGCTCTGGTATCCAGTGTTCCTTTCGTAGCTAGCTTCGTTGCTGGTCTATTCATAGGATACAGAAGGTACTAACATACCTTCTATTCTTTCATAAAGTCAACCAGCTTGGGCATAAGCTCAGTTCCTCGACTTAGAACACCTAATTCTCCCAGTTTGCATTCTTTTTCAGAGAATTTCTGAACCCTATCCCCTAGCAGCTTGTTTCCTGCGATTAGAAGGGGAACAGGATCGTCACTGTGAGCCTTTAGTTTGCAGGGCGTCGAATGATCAGCGGTTATACAAACAATGTAATCTTCCAGATTTATTTTCTGGAGCATTTCGCCCACAAAATATTTGTCAACAGTAGCGATGAGTTCAGATTTGAGCATTAAAATCGCCGTCGTGACCGGGCTCATCTGGACCCTTGATGTGAATGTAAAAACCGTCATAATTAGCCAGAACCTCAAACAGTTTCTTTATTCTAAGTTTACAATCACTTTCGAGGTTTTTTGATGGAAGAGGAAGATCAACTAAACTCATTCCCGCGAGCTTTGCTATTCCTCTTTCAACATTCATGTCAGCGAGACAAACAAAGTTGAGTCCATAAAGTTCGCTGAGCGGGGGAAACTTCGGAACCATGCTACCCGCGTCTCTGCTGAGTATGACGTTAGCCTTCAGTTTTCCCTCTTTGGCACGTCTCCTGTTTACTTCATGCGTATCCAGAACAAACGTAGCCTTTTGTGTGAATTCGTTAACCAGTTCTGCAGAAATTTTTGCTTCTTCAGTTTCGTCAAGAGGATTACAGGTTTTCAGTATCATCTTGGCTTCTAGGTCAGCCACGCCTACACTATTGATCCTCTTGTAGGCAGGATCAGTGTTGCTTATGTTGCCTGAGAACCTTCCTTCTTTGCTTCGTATAACCAATGCTGCCCTGTAAGTTACAGTACTTTTAATCTCCAAGCTGGCTGGATATGACTCCAGTAGTACCTGATCGTTTAATGCATCGGCTAGTTCATCAGCTTCTTCTTGTGTCAGGTTTCTTCCAGCCCGCCTGTCCAAGATAGAGCTGTTGTCAGGCGCTAACGTCCCAAAATTGCAGCGAATAGCCAAGTCACCGTTTTTCATAGATAATCCTGCACCGACAGTTTCGAGGGCGCCCCTGCTCACATGATAATGGAATGGATCATAACCCAAAACGGAAACAACTGCTACGTCGCTTTCGGGTGCCATGCCCTTACCGACCGTGTACATGAGTCCTGTTTTTCCGTTTTTGGCGAGCGAATCCATATATGGAGTTTCAGCGGCTTCAAGAGGAGTTTTGCCGCCTAATTCTTCTATGGGAAGGTCGCCCATTCCGTCGATTATGATGTAGATCAGCTTCAACTTTGAGCATCTCAAAATTATAAGATACAAACATCAATTTAAAATAAAAGGTCTCAAACGCGATAATCCAAATTTAGAACAATTATTTAATTTCATTTACAAAATAAGGCCTAAATAAATTCTAAATAAGCAGGGATAATGCCCTGACCTGACAGAATGCAGATTGACTTTGGTTATGGAAGGAAAGTATAGTCGAGAAGTTGTATGACTAGCAGAAAAGCAGTTGATACTACTAATGATAGGGCTTTAACTAATTAACTAGCTGTCTTTTTTAAGAATAGATTCGTTGAGATACGTTAAACTATAATATGTTCAAGATTGATTTCAAGCTGGTTTAATCTTGCCAACATAGCCTCTTAAAGCGTTTTAGAGGGAGAGCCCCTTCACCAATCAATGCACGCGAAAATTACTAATAGTAACAGATTAAGCCTCAAAAAAGGAGAAAATGATATCATTGGTTCTTAGTGGCAAGGGATTATCTTGGAGGTTTGTGTATCTGAATGTTTCCTGCTAGTAACGTAATACCGTCGCCTTGAGGATTCTCGTAATGCCAACCGGGAGTACCATCATCAGGATTGGGACCTACAACATCTATATAGAATTGGTCGTTTTTACCTGGTTCTCCTTCGTCTACAACAAAGACTTTAAACCAATATCCATCTTTATGATTTACCATACATGGTCCTTCAAATTGAGCTACTCGCATTGGATATGGTTTATTTCCAGGATTGGGTTGTGCAACATAAAGAATAATGTCAATGCTGTGGGCGTGAACTTTTATTCCTGTCATATGATCAATGTAATCTAGTTCTCCCTTTGGACCCTCATCTTTTGAAAATTCCATAACATTAAACCCAAAACTAGCTTTTCCGTCTGGAATTGTGATTTGTCCGCCACCAGTAATTTTCCCATTTTCAGCACCACACCCTCCCGAATACACACCAGCAACTTCTCCGCCAGAAACTGCAATTTCTTCGTCCCCAGATCCTTTTCCATTTTTAGCAACGCCACCTTTTGCATAAACACCAGTAACCAACAGACCCATCATTGCCAAAACAAATAATATCACCACAAATTTATTCAAATTATTCATCCACCTACCAACTAAAACAAAAAAGTCCATTATTAAACCATCAGAATATTGATTCTAGTAAAATCTTCTACTAACATAACAGAATATAAAAAATGTAAACATAGTCAGGCACGTGCGTGCGGGTTTCACACGTGAGGGGGGAGTGAGAGAGAGTGAACGAGAAAAAGTGCAAGTACAGGAATAAGAGAAAAAAATTACACACGTAGAAAAGTACACGGGTTTGGGTTTGGGGTTAAATTTTAACCCCCAAACATCTACTCCCCCAATTCTCCATCTACTCCATACTCTCTCCGTATTCCTAAATCCCCAAACAATAAAAAAAATATTTCATGAAACAAACAATTCTGTTCTGGGTTAAAGTTGCCCTTAGATAAAAATCAAAATGTTCTCATAATTTTTTTAATAGTAATCATCTAATGTCTTCTTGTAATGCCTGTTCGGAGTCTTCTGTAGGTTTTATTGATCGGACTGCTTTTCATAAAAAGGTAATTTACAAATATTAATCTTGAACCAAAATCTTTGTCCCTACATTTTTGAACTTTTTTATTTTTTCAGGATGGTCTGCATCTGGAAGCGATAACCAAAACTCTTCTCCATCCTTACTTTTTACAAGAAAATCGAGTAACTTTTTGAATTCCTGAATTTTTTGAGGTGACATCTGATCTATTTTGGTCTTAATTTTTTGTTTTTCCATTAAAAGTTTTATCTCGTCTTTTGTTTTATTAGAAAGTGCATATTTGCTTTCTCCTCGTTTTCTTTTCGGTTTCCAAATTATTTTTCCCTCATCGACGAGCTCATTCAAATATTTGCTGACTGTTGCTTTAGCTGCATTACAACTTTCAACGATTTGGGTGAAAGTTGATGAATTATTAAATAGAAACTCTTGAATTTCCCAACACACTTTTTCGCTACTTGATTCTCCTTTAGGCAAATTTATCACGTTCAAAGTTTGAACTAAGTTTAAAACATGAACTATAATAGACTTGTGCTAAAAAAGGTTTCAAATGAAACACTATAGTTTTACAATAATCTATGTTCACCCCCAAAGATGATGACATCTCCAATTTTCTCCCGCAAAACCAAACCCATTTTTCAACCTGAGGCGAAATCAAAACTTACCCTGATCTTTTCAGGCAGCCTTGTCAAAACAGGGAAAAATAGAGAATCGTGGAGTATGCTGCTATTCTTGTTCTTCTTCAACGAATTTTGCGAGTTTCAACTTGATTTCGTTTTCCTTAGGTCTCGCCCTGATCAGGAAGTATTCTCCGCCTTGTAGCCCGAATTGCTCCCTTATTTGCTTGGGGATCACAACGTAGTAGGATGTTCCATCTGGACGCATGTATCCTTTAACGATAACTCGTTCAGAATGTTTTCTCATCCCCTCGTGATGCTTTCTTCTTCTCTCATGGCACTCTTTCATTCTCTCGTGACGTTTCATTTCGGATTCTTCATTATTATTTTCCATTTTTCCACCTCTCAGTATGTTTAACATACTCAGTATGTTGATAATTGATTTAAAAGTTTCGGTCAACAATAATCTAAAAAGAATTTCATCCAGATTTGGGTATGGGACTAGCTTTATACATTATTATATTGTTGCATGTCACGACTGGTTTTACTGTAGATTTCAGTTTTTTCCTCAAATTAAGTATCAAACAAGGAATTTTGTTCATGCCGCCTTGTTTTTAATTCCATATGCTAATATGCATCCACATCTTACATGGTTTAGGTTTTCTTTGGGCTTAAATTTTAACCCAACCAACCAACCAACCACGGACGAACGGAACGACGACCTGAACGACCGACGTCCAGACGGTGGGAACGAAACGACGTGAACCGCCTGAACGGACGGAACGACAAAACGACCTGAACGGTTGGAGGGTGTCTACTCGATCTGGTACCATCTACCTACCTAAAAATACGGAAAGTACTACAGAGTAGACAAAAAAGAAAGTATGTATGATCGAAAACGAGTAGACACTCGAAAAGAAATAAATGAAAAAATTACGCCTTACAAATTCACAAATATTAAAAATAAATTGTAGGAAAGTAATGGAAATGATTGACATAACTTTTGATTTTTACACTGACTCTAATGGGAAAGACCCTGATGCACATAGTCCAACTCTCAAAAAATATCACAAAATTCTTTGGAGCAAATCATTGCCGAATGGTAAAATATTTGATTTACGAGACGACAAAGCTGGAGCATATCTATATCATAAATCTGAACTTGGTGAATTCTTTTTAGGGAGCGATGCAATTACGCACTCCTACAAACACCATAAACGCAAACAATGGTTGACTCAACAAATCCCCGAAGCAGTTAACCAACTTTATTCTGCTGGAAGCACAATTGGAGCATATATCATTTTTCCTAATAATACAATTAACAACAAACAGACTATCAACGGTGCACGTGGGTGTAACGGCAAAATTGACGACAGATTTGATTTAACATTAGAGTGCATCAGACGATTTTATCTTGGGTTACCCAGTCCGCTACATGATGTGTTCTTGCGATACCAAGACTTTTTTGGTTTATTTAGGGATTTTCGTGGCTATGTTGACTTCTTTTTATTACAAGATTTAGTGACAGAAAATTACGCACAGATTAAGTTCTATCTACCATTCGATAATTTTATGAGCGCTCCAAAATTTCATTGCGTAAATGATTACTTAATCTATCAAGAAAGGGTGATTGATTTTATAAATAAAAGAAATAGCAGAATTGCATGTGCAACAGAGAAGAGACCTGCATGAGGAGCAAAAAACATTAGTAGATTTTTCCCTCAAAGGAAAAAATTAAATGAGTTTTGAAAGGAATAGAAAAGCATGAGGATACTAATCAGAAGTAATGGGAACAGTAATTGGAAGTTAGCTGAATCAGTCACTTTGAAAGCTGAATCTGAACTTCAAGAGTTACTTGTTGAATCTCTCTTAGTTGATTAACATCACTGAGATAAGAGAAGGCATTTTACCACTTGTTTTTGCTATTAGAGAATTTGGCTTACCTGGATCGGGAAAAACAGACTTGATTGGGTTTACTCCGGAAGGCGATATAGCATTAATTGAATGTAAACTAGCCAGAAATCCTGAAGTTAGACGAAAAGTCATAGGACAAATTCTCGAATATGCTTCCTACCTTCTGCAAACCAAGTTATGATGAATTTGATCAGCGAATAACAGCAAAAATGGGTAGATCATTAGCTAACTTAGTTGAGGATGCAGTCGGAGAAGATTGGGATGAAGAGAACTTCAGAACAGGAATTATTGATTGCTTGAAAAATGGAAGATTCGTTTTAGTAATTGTCGTTGATGAAATAAATAGTGAACTTATGAGAATTATCAATTATGTTAACGAATGTAGTGAGTCAACTTCGTTTTCTCTACATGCTTTAGCAATTAACCAATTTTTTGTTGATAAAACAAATATTCTTGTCCTCATTTCATTAGTTCTGTAAAAAAGTAGCCCAAAAGGAGGGGGAGAAAAGTCAAACCCAGACAGAATATGCTGAATTTTATCGAGAGCTTGTTGAAAATATTGGCAAAGGAAATCAGCGGTTTAATTTCAGTTTAATCTGAAATTTACTTGAAAATAAGGTCGATCGATCTGCTGA
>CAVOMX010000001.1:0-79993 GCA_963697165.1 Candidatus Bathyarchaeota archaeon | reverse complement strand
CCAGTGCATCATATTAAACGAAAAAATTAGATACACAAAAAACACTCCCCACTGGACTCTTCGTAAACCCTTAAAATACATAAAATAACATGCTTATGGAATTTCTCAAACAGTTTAGCTTGTCTGGTATGGCTAAATGTTTGATTGAATCTTTACTGATTGTTCATTCATACACTATTTTAATTAACTTATTGTTACTTTTTTTGTTACTTTAATCACATTATGTGTTACTCATTAGCTTCGCCTAGAATGATGTTAGAAAAGAACATTTTAGGTAACAAATAATGTAACCGATTCCCTGTTTAGTCAATAATTGTAGGTGATAAGTTCTAGCATAACCCTAAACATTGTAGTAAATAGGAATGTAAGATGTCAAAAATCCAATCCCCCAAAAAACCAAAATACCCACAACAAACAACTGAACCATACAAAAGAGATCCTCTTCCAATATGGTGCAGAGGAATCATGGGCGGATGCGTAAACTGCGGCGGATGCGTCTAAAACCAAACCAAAAATAAAGCATCTTCAAAGCTTCCACAAAGAGTCTACCCTCTTTTTTCAATGGTCTTTTCGTAGCCTCTTTATCCAATTGATGATGTTTTTATAGTTAAGCAAAAAATCTGCCAAACTGCTTTGTTTCAATAATTAAACGTTGTTTCACCCAATGTTAGATGATGAGAATCCATTAAACTATGACATGCCCACGCTAGAATATTGTTTTTGAATAAGTTTTTTAAAACCAGAAAATATTTGTTTCCTAAATCAAACTTTAACATATGGCTAGTCGTCTTCAAAAAATCACTCTGTTACCTGCTTTAGTTATGTTCGTTTTGTCAATTCTATTTTCGTTAATTAACCTGATTGTAGTCGATTTCTCCTTAAAACAAAGCCTTCTAGTTTTGATAATGAGTCTCCTAATAGGAGGATTAATTTATACTGTTTATTGGGGATATTCTTGGTTTTGGTCTAGAAAGATTCATGAAAACAATAATAGTCTTCTCTTCAGAATCTTGTCTCACAATAAGCTACTGGCCATAATTTTTTTGATTTTAGGATTAGCCACTTTTGTGTGGGTTTTCCAAGTAATCTGGAACGATATAGTTTTTTGGAACAAAGATTTAGGCCTAATCTTTTTTGGTTCTCGAGTTGGTGAATCTATTAGCTGGGGAATAGGCATGAGATTAGTTCATTATTTATTTGGAGGCTTAACATTTCTCCTAATAGGTTTAGCAATACTGGTCCATAATTCCCGTGCATGCCCTTTCTACTTTGGATACTTGGGCAGTATCTATAAAAAAAGAAATATTGAACTAAAATGCTGCTTCAAATGCCCATTAGAGAAAGATTGCCGATGTACAGATAACCGCTCAAGAATTCCAAAATAACTGTTAATCGCGCGACTTTAACCCTCAAGTTCTGTTCTTAGACTCTGCGCCTGTTTATCCAGATGTCTCTTGCTAAACCCCAAAAAAACAGTCTGACTTAACACCATCAGAAACAAACTAGCCTTATACTGCCATCTCATAACCAAAAATATCAACATAAACCAAAATTAACACTTACCACCAAAAAACATACGCAATGAAGAAAAAGATTTACTTTTTCAATTTATTTTCTTCTAACCTAACAGTGATCGGATCCCATCTAACCCGGTTTGTTTTTATGTATTCCTTCTCGACTTTGTTAGAGGCCATCGTAACACCAACTTCTATATGATATCATGCGATTAAATATTAACCATATTCCGAAAAATTACATATTTCCCAAAAAACGTTAACTATTCCAAAGACAAACTCGATAAACAAAAGGCCACACACGCCCAAAAACATAGACACTTCGTATTTTCTCATCACTAAAACTTATTTAACAAAACTTTGGAAAATTGCCTTCGTTGATTACATGCTCAAGCTTGGTAATAAAAACCAGATTACTAGTAGATATATAATAAATAACCCAGATGTTATTAGCAAATTCTTAAACCAATCTTTGTTACATGCTATCCCAAAGGGCACCCCAATTGAAAATCCGATTATATGACCTATAAACGCAACATTTCCTTGTGTACCCATATAGACAGCCAACAAATTATATGAAAAATAAATCAACGCAACTAAACCTAATGGCATCAAAAAATAAAAAGAGAACTTCAAGGGCTTTAACAACATCACCATGGCTGTCAAAGTAAAAATGGCAGCTGATGCGCCAATTAGAAGAATTGATGGATCATAAAACATTACACTTATAATAAAAGAACCAATACCTCCACAAAAAAACGGTACTAGCAACCATTTTTCTCCCAATTCATTTTCTATAGTATTTCCAAAAATATACAAAAAGACCATATTACCAAAAAGGTGGGTGAAATCACCATGCAGAAAAAGACTCGAAACTATTGTCCAAATTCTACCTTTCTGAAGGTTTTCTCCACTAAAAGCCAAGTAATCCATCACTTGATCATTTACAAAAAACCATGAGAAAACAGACACTAGAATACACAAAATTATCAACCAGTTAGTTTTACTCATGATAAATTCACCTAACATTCTAGAATTTCATATTGTATTGACTGAAATTATTATAGCTTGCGTGGGCATAAATCTAATTCACACAAAACAACAATCAACCATCACCAAAAAACCCTACTATACTCTTCGTAAACCCTCAAAAATATTGATAAAAATAACACTCTAGAATCCCACGAAGAGTCTCTACTGCAAATAATCTCTGAAGAGAGCCAAAAACGTCTTGCTGAATATTTTTGATAACTATTTCAAATTCAGAAAAGCTATTTTTTTAGCGCACGAAATACGGTTCTGAAATTCGACTAAGCTTTTATAGCTATTTGGAAAGCTAAGTAAAATGGGAGAACCTCACAGGTTGAGTAGACGTATTAAATCCAAGCTAATTGTTGCTTTGGTAGCATCATTCTTTATTTTTCAACTGTTCCTTTTTGTGAAGTCCTTCCCTGCAGAATATAACCTGTATCTAAGATTTCTTGATCGCCTTAAAACAAGTGATCCATTTTGGGTTTCGTTCTGGTTCTCTTCAGAGTTAGTCGGCGAAGTAGGCTTAGCGGTGCGTTTTGTTGGTTCTTGCTTTGCTGTTGCTTTCGCTTGGCTGCTTGTTAGGAAAGGGCAAATTGTTTTTTCTCATCTAAGAAAAGCTGTTCTTTGTGAAGGCGCCTATTACCTGTTCAATTTTCCCTTCATAATAAGCTTGTTTACAAGACCAAATACCTCAATTATAAATATGGAAGCGGGCCTTTCTTATCTTCTCCAGATTGCATTTGTTTCATCACCCTTTTTGATTCTCTACACTAAACTGAAGAAGCCAAACTTGGACGTTGCACAGGTGTATAGTTGGGTCGCCGTGGCAGTTGTTGGTTTTACGTTTGCTTTGTGGGTAAAACATTTCCTTCTGAATTTGTATGCTCTCCCGATTAACCTAGTTAATCCTGTCTTGCTGGCAGGTTTGTTAAACTCAGCTTTTACTATGTTTTTTGCAGGCTTAATCTTGTTAATTGTTTTCTTGCCAGTAATTAGGCGAAAACAATTGAATTTTAGTTCAAAAGTTGTGGATGTTGGTTTCTTGCTTATAGGGTTGTATTTCTTGATTTACGTAGTGATTTCGTTGCTAAATCAGCGTTACTCGAGTTTTCTTGTTTTGACCGAGTTGTGGGCAATAGCCTTTGTGATCCCTGGTATTGGTTTTATCTCAGAAAAGCCTTGATTGTACTTTGATGAAGAGCCTTAGAAGTTGATTTCTAACTTAACGATCATGTCTCTATTTGCAACCCACCTCACTTTGTTCCCTTTTTTATTTCATCTCTGGTTGAAGCAACCCAAATTGGTTGCCTTCAGGGTCAGTTGCCAAGGCGATATATCCTACTGTGGGGACTTGTTGTTTGAGCATAAGGAATGGCTTAAAAAAGAGTGAATTTGATTTTGGTTAATTTTCTCTTCTTTATCTTTTAGGACGGATTTTCTTTCGAGTTTCTTGAAAAGAGAAGCGGTATTCCGATCAGGGGAAGAGACAGCATCCACAGGTCCAAATTGTGACCCAAAAGCCAAGCATACCAAATGCTCCAAACATAATCGCCTCCAAAGAATATCCATATTAGATAGTTTGCAAGGTAGAAGAAGCCTACCCCTAGAATTATGATGCCTACTGGCTTGAGCCTAAGTTCCTGCAGATTTTCGGCTTTGAATGATTTAGTGAAGTGAGCTGAGTATAAAGTTAGTGCAAGCAAGCCTATTGATGTTAGCAGGAAGCTGAGCATGTTTTGCGGGAAAGAAAGTATATAATCTAACCCTTTTATCCTAAGCGTTGAACCCCAAATGCCTGTGTTAAGAAGCCAAAACACTAAAACAAATAGCGTGCCTGAAATCAGCGCCCATTTTAATATTGGTTTGACTGGTTTATTCGAACTTAACTTATGGGCTAATATGAAAAGGGCGACTGGTAGGACTGTGGATTCAACTACGGCAGGGATGACGCTTAGAAACAGCGAGTACAAAGTTGCTGTCGAAAAATTACCTAACGAGGTCGCAATGCTATAAATGCCGGTTGCGCCCGAGGCAATAAGCCCTAGCCAGTAGATTCCTTCAAACACGATTATCCACCGCAAGATTCTATACAACGTAGGCTTGGACAGGTTCCTTTTGGCAAAGTAGTAGATGACTGCTGCAATAGCCATAATGCTTCCAATAAATCTGAAAATCAGCCCGATTGTAGCCGAAATGTCTTCAATCAAAATTCTAAAGGAAAAGGTGCCTGCAATGCGTTCCCATTCTCCAATCCATGAAAGTGTAAACATCGCATGAAAAGTGAACAGGAAATAGGATACTGTGACTATAAGTAAGCCTATTTTGAGTGGTGAATAAAATTTTTGGTCAGGGCTCATAGCTCTCAACCTTTAACAAGGAATTCTCACTTGCTTCCTAATATCTATATTTGAATGTCCATTTTTACAACATCTTTCATCAACACTCTACTGCCTGCTAAGCAACAGAACGGCTAACATTAAATAAAGCCAAAAACTTTAACCAGTCAACCAAACCTTTCTAGGAGAGGATACAGTTGCCGCTAAATAACAATAAATTGAATATTGCAATGTACAGCTCTAGAGGGTGTCGGCGCCGTTTTCGTAGCCATTTACTTAGCTGCTTACCTTAGCGGTTTGCCTTCAACCGAAGTTCTACATTCTGAACCAGCCTTCAGGATTCCACTGATTGTTTTTGGCGTGGTACTGTTGGTGCTTGCCATTTCTCTTGCTACCATCGGAATCGCTGCAAAGAAGAAATGGTATCTTAAAAACCCTTAATTGGAATAAATTTACAAGGCACTTATTGTGACTTTCTTTGCACAACCCCACAACTTCAAGAACAGCCAAAACTCAACCCCCATAGACTCTTCATAAATATCCCCCAAGCTGAAAGACAAATTCATTGTTAGAAAAACACCTAAAAGAAGAAGGGCAACTAAAATTTTCATGCATCATTCTTCTTCTAAAGTAAGCTACTCGTTTTCATCAAAAAACACATCATATCTATGAAATAAAAGCCTTAACTGGAATAAACAAGAAAGTTAACCAAATGACCTGTAGCCTCTTGTTTGTCAACTTCTAATACTAGAGCAACATTGACCCAAAAACACAATACGTGCACATTTAATCCTAATCCAACTTTTACTCTTAACATGGTGAGTATTGTTATTTTCAAAAAACCTTTTTTATAAAGTCTGAAGTAAACTCAAGGGGTAAACAGAGAATGAACAAGCACTTGATAGCTATTGTCTTGGTAGCATTTTTCTTTATCGTTGGAATAATCATTTTGTTAGAGCAATATTTGAGTTATGGGGTATGGTTTCAAGTAAAGGATGTTCATCATGAAACTTTTGCTATTGCGTCATTTGCATTGGCAGTTGGAATACTGATAGGTTCAAATTATCCAAAGAAATGAAGTAACAAATATTTTCCCTTCAATCTTATTCAGCCCATCTTACCCGCATCCACAAGAACTAACTTTCTCTGAATCCTTTTTGTATGGTATTAAGCAAAGAATTTTCGCTAAACTCTTTCCAATATTTCTAAACTGATGCTTCTCGTTTGGAGATATGAAAATAACATCACCAGCCCGAAACAGCCTCTCTTCATCTCCACAAACCACAACCCCCTCACCCTCTAATATGAAAACTTCATGTTCCCAATCATGAATATGAAAAGGAGTATAACCCCCTGACTCCAACTCAAACAATCTCATAGCAAAATTCTCAGCACCCATATCCTCAGTAATCAACCATCTAACCCTCACTTTCGAGCTTCCACCTTCAGCATCTTTCGCCTCAACACTATCATAATGAAATATTCTCATCTTACAATCCCTCTCAATCCCAATACCCATCAAGATATTATAAAAAATAAACATTTACCTTTTGATAATTTACCTGAGAGCTTGTAAATAGATCAAGTTTCACTTTTATCTGTATGTACTCAATAGATAGAATTAGAGTGAAAGAATTGGGAGAACAAAAGCCAGCGTATCGTAGTTGTGTTTTATTAGTTAAAGATATTGAGAAATCAAAGCATTTCTACAATATTATTCTTGGCCAAAATATTGTGATGGATTTTGGACGGAATGTGGGTTTTGAAGGAGGTTTAGCTATTTGGGAAAAAGATTATGCATTGAATTTAATTTTCCAAGAAAAAAATCATGATATTAAAGTTGGAGCTAATAACTCTGAAATCTATTTTGAAACCGAACATTTAGATGATTTGCATAAACATTTAGCAGGAGAAGTCACATTCATTCATTCAATAAGAGAACATCCGTGGGGTCAAAGAGCTTTCAGAGTTTATGATCCCGACAATCATATTATTGAATTTGCGGAATCAATGGAAAGCGTGGTCATCAGATTAAATAATCAAGCTCTTAGTCTTGAAGAAATCGCAGAAAAGTCTATGATGCCTATGGAATTCATTAGACTGACCCTTGAAAAACAATAATATTTCTTAACTATCAAAAGTGGAACTAAATGGACGAAAATCTCGCACACATTTTATAATTATTAGTTGGGATTCATAAATTCCTTATTGGTATTTATTTTTATATTAAACATGGATCCTAATCAATTCTATTACTTAATTCTACCATTGACAAGTCTAGTTTTCATTCTAGTAATTATGGTAGTTTATTATGCAAGAAAAGAAAACAAAGGTCAACTCACAGAGATGCAAATGCTAAACGAATTGATGCGCACAGGAGCAATAGACAAAGTAAATTTTGCTACTGCACTTCAAGACCTAGTAGAAGAAAAAATAATTGACAAGGAATCTTTTAGACGCATGGGACAACTCCTCGAAGAACACTTCAATGAACCCAAAGAAGAACAAACCCAAGGCATGATAGAGACGCCTGCATAAAACAAAAAGCGTGCACGAGATACTTTACAGAAATGGGTTTTGGGTTTAGGTTTGGGGTTAAAATTTAACAATTACCAGCCACGAAACCAGAATCCACGAACACTCAATCCACTAGACTCTTCGTAAACAGTCACAAGAATACCTCAAATTCTCCACGAAGAGTCAACGTAGGCGTGCGCAAACAGAAGCCAACTAAAAACCATTGAATGTTACTTTCATTCTTCTGTTTGTATTATCTCATTTTTTATGAAATCTTGGAGGCGCTTCCATCTAGGTTTCTTTTCTTCAATTTTTCTAACTTTGAATTTTGTTGCCGCAAGAGCACTTGAAATCCTTTCCAAATTACGCACCTCAAGTCTCTGAGCCTCCCTAACCATCGGCCCCATCACCTTAATCACACTCAACCCCTTATCAGTCACAAAGTAAACCTTCTCCTCGTCACCCAAACTCTGTTCTCCAACAAGACCCCGATCACAAAGAAAACCCAGATACTCCATCAGAAAGGACTTGCTTAAGTCAACCTCATCACTAATCTGTGTCCACTTCAATGGACCCTTAGACGACAAGGAACAAAGAATCTCAACAGATACCTGAAGCTTCGATTTATGCAACCTATCTACCACCCGATCATAAAATAAGTAATATTGTCTTTGAATTGTTACCTATTATATGAATTATGAACCCAAAATCCACCTTATTACGCGCCAGCAACTAGTCACTACCCGACAACTACTTGTAAATAACCCATCAAACACCAGTCTGGACCAAAGACTCTGTAAATTACTAAAATAAGATTAACTCCTCATCCTATGTTTTAATTAATCCTGAAATCTACGACAGCATAAAATAACACTTTATCCTCTGCGTTCATTTTAAAAAGCAAACAGGCATAAAGTATACATCCAGGAGGAAAAAAAATTGATAGGAGCAGTAATCTTTCTAATCGTTTTTGTTCTATTCGTCTTAATTGGCCTTGCAGGTATAGGGTTACCCCCAGGAGATTGGATAGTCCAGCAATACATTCCCGATTTGCTTCAAACAGACTATGCACACATCGCTGAAGGCATTATCAACGGAGTCATATTTGGAATTATTATCTGGATTGCATTCAGCATAGCAATGATGATCTACGAAAAACTCCGAGGACCAAAAGAAATCCAAGTCAAAGTAGAACCCACAACCACACCTATATTATCTGAACCTACCTCTGCAAGAATAATCGAAATAGAAGGAATAGGATCAACCTACGCAAAGAAACTAAACGCTCAAGGAATAAAAACAACAGACGACCTACTAGAAACAGGAGGCACCAAACAAGGAAGAAATGAACTAGCCGACAAAACGGGCATAAGCGAAACCGTAATCCTAGAATGGGTAAACATGGCAGACCTCTTCAGAATCAAAGGCATTGGCGAAGAATACTCAGATCTACTAAAAGAAGCAGGCGTCAGCACCGTAGTTGAGCTAGCCAGAAGAAACCCAGAGAACCTACATGAAACAATAGTAGGCTACAACGAAGCAAAAAAACTGGTCAGAAGACCTCCAAGTCTAACACAAATAATAGACTGGATAGAACAAGCAAAAATGCTTCCAAGAAAGGTGGAATACTAAAAACACCTTCTACCAATTTTTTCTCAATCTACTTCAAACTACAACGTGTGCTATGCCCGCGCAACTGTTTTGTTGCCTCCATGTATCCCTTTTGTGTTACCTTGTGTTATTTTTTTTGAACCTTTAGTTACATTGTATGTCACTAGATTATTCTGGCTGAAAATAATGTTAAATAATAGTTATTTTAGTAACCTGTAATGTGACTAATATCTATTATAGTAATCAAAATTAGGTGATACGTTCTAGCATAACCATAAGCATTGCAGTAAACAGGAATGTGAGATGCAAAAAACAACAAAACCCCAAATCCCCCAAAAACCTCAACGAACAAAAGAAAAATTTGGGCTATATACTAAAGATAATCTTCCAATATGGTGCCGAGGAATTATGGGTGGCTGCGTTAACTGCGGCGGATGCGTCTAGCCCCTTAAATTAATAAGGCATCTTTCAGCTTCCACGAAGAGTCTTCCCTCTTTGTTATATTAGCTCGCCCAAACGAAGTTCAATTGTAACTAATTTATCATCAGAGGTTCAGAACAACTCTTATCATCCTTCGATCGGTAATATATTGGTGGTGAACAATTTTGGTTTCCAAACATAGAGAATTTGAAAAAAAATTTGAAACAGAAATTCAGCTTAATGGAGAAAAGCTATCCTTAAATCATTTTATTCAAGAAACATTAGCAAACATTGTAATTGGATTTCTAAAGGCCTTAAAAGAAGTAGATGAACCCGAAAACATAATTGAAATCAAAATCACAAAACTCGACAAAACCAGTATAGTGGACTCACACACTTATCCATAACTTCTATTAACCCTAATACCTTTAACATTTACACAAATTAACCAAAAATAGAAACTGAAATTTCCGTTTCATATAATTCCCTCTTTCATTTTCAAGGAAAAATTGATTATGCGCCCACATCAAATATTATTTTGGTAAGTCAAAGGGTCCGTTCGAAGTGGTTTGTTATGGATGTTGTTCAAGCAATTAAATCTCGGAAAAGTGTACGAAGTTTTTTGGATAAACCAGTAGAAAGTGAAAAGTTGGTCAATGTTTTGGAGGCGGCAAGATTGGCGCCGTCTATTTTCAATCGCCAAGAGTGGCGGTTTGTGATTGTTCGGGATGTGGAGAATAAAAGAAAGTTGGTGAATTATGCAAAAAGTCCATTTTTTATTTCTGAAGCCCCAGTTGTTATTGTGGCTTGTGCAAAACCAAATGAGACTGTTATGAGTTGTAATCAACCTTGTTACATAATTGATGTTACAATTGCTTTGGATCATGTAACTTTAGCTGCAATTGAGTATGGTCTAGGGTCATGTTGGTCATGTCTTTTTGATGAAAATAAAGTTAAAGAAATATTTGGTATCCCTGAGGAAATTAGGGTTATTGCGCTTATGTCTTTAGGATATCCGACAGATCCTTCATTGTCCGAAAAAAGGCGTTTACCTTTGGCTCAGCTGATAAAATTTGAAACATGGTAACTCATCAAACGTATGCTCTATAATACAATCGCATAAGGATAGCCGAAACAAATTCAAATCAATAAAACGAACATGCCCAAATTATCAATGCATCTGATTAAAGTCTAACATCTTCAATTCAAGAAAAGTTTTGAGGTTTAAATTTTAAACCCAAACCCAACCTTTTACCTTATTTCAATCGTTTATTATAGGCCAAAATACGGGTCTTAGTTTTGTAGAGGCAGACATTTTTTATATTCTATTTGAGTTAGTATATTTGGGGGTTGATTTAGTTGTGTCCAAAAGTTTTGATAATATATGATTCTAACACTGGCAACACAGAGAAACTTTCTGAGGCTGTTGCAAAGGGGGCTATACAAATATCTGAAATCACTGTTGAAATGAAAAGAACAGAAGACGTAGATTTTCAGGATGTTATTGATGCGGATGGTTATGCTATTGGGTCTCCGTCGCATTTTAGTATCATGTCTGGCAAAATATTGAGCTTATTGACCAAACTTTATTCGTTACGCCACAAGATGGCAGGTAAGCCTATGGCAGTTTTTACTACTGGGACTGGTGGGCAGGTGGTAGCCCTGGAAAATATTGATCGAATTATTGGAGTTTTTAATCCAACTTTCATAAAACCAGGAATAGTTATTGACACCGTACCTGCCCGTGCAAATCCATGGGAAATAGATGAAGCACAAGCAATGAACCTTGGAAAAAAGCTTGCAGAAGCAGTAATCAAAGCAGATTCTAAAGCTTTAAAACACTGTTAGAAAAAATAATGTTCTATTGTTGGTTCCTTAGTTTGTAAGACAATGCACGAATTACCAGGAGATTAAGATATATGCTCTATCGTAAATTTCGGGAAGCATGGAAAAGACGAGTTAGACGACATTTAATCAACAAGGCAGGTAAGGAAGATTGGTCTGCATTCGCCAAGGCTTTATGCAGGTCATGGGACTGTTGCTGTGGATTTCCTTATGATTGCAAATGCTGTTTTGACTATTACTTCAATGTCAAAGATATTCTACATCAAATTCAAGAACAATAGGACTGTTTTTGTCGTTTCCTCATTTTACAAAGTGCAAAACCCATTGCCTATGACTGCAAGAAATACAAAAAAGATGGTAGAACTCTAGCCGCGAATATTTAGATGCAGGTTACTTGGTCTGCATCCCAAAATGTTGAAGGCTTAACTGCTTTTTTAGTTGATTGGACTGCAATCATGTGAGTTTCTCCACAGTTAACGCATTTCATCATAACCAGCTCCGGCGTAATTCTGGCAACTTTGAAGACAGACTTTTTGCATACGGAGCATTCTGTTTGCTGCTATTTGAACTCCAAGTTTGTGGAGGGCTTTGAAGTACGTTTAGCTGTCATTATTCAAACACTCCTTTTTGATTGATCTAGTAATGAGTAAAATACCAAGGTTCAGATATTCCCTCATTACTAGAATCGAGTCCAGTTTTCTTTAGGCGCTCAGGTTTATCTAATTTTCTTAGCACCACATATCCCTCAAATATATTCAACAAATAAACGTAATACTATATATTCATATATAAATATTACTTTTTTATGAACACATATTCTTATTAATTAAAAAAACATGAACATAATGGATTAGAAAATAATCCAAGACCACAACAAACAAAAACAACAATCACTCAAACTCCAGTGTGATCTTCATAGACTTTCAAAATATTATCTAGGTTCGCATATTTAGAATTCACGAAGAGTCTACTTGAGTTCAAATTAAAAGCTGCCACTTCAACTTCACCCAAGCAGCCCTATCAACACTAAACTTAACCAAAAACCAATTATCTTGGGGAATCTCAGACCACTACCCCCTCTGGACAGAATTCTCCTTAGAATAATAAAATCTTAGTAAACTTTTAAAACATTATCAAGATAATTCCTCTAGAATTCCACAAAGAACTTTGCATGTCACGAAGGGGATGAGTTTTTAGGTGAAAGTTTGTGAGTTACTTGCATATACGCGCGCTGGTCTAAGTTCACGTGCATCAACCTAAACAACTTACTACCAATCAATAACCCCAGGGTAATCTAAGACTATAAAAAAATCATATTATTATCTCCTGGATATAGTTGTAAACTCAGTGAGCGGGATTCTCTATTCCATTTAAATCTCCCATCATCAGAAAGAAACTTCTTAATAACATCAAAAGAAATCCGGTAAATCGCAGAAATCATCCAAGTTTCTTTATTGATGAACACCAATAAAAGAAAATCAAAATCATCTAAACAAATACCCTCAAAGGCTAATGCAAAATCAACATCAGAAGCAGTTCTACTTATAATTCGTACTCTTTCCCCAAACTTCGAAAGTGCATCATAACCCCCCTCTTCACCACCATATAACTCCAAACCAAACTTCTTAGAACAAAACCATTTAGCATATTCATCAGTAATTATTCCTTCGTCTCTAATTACTCCAAATTCTCGTAGTCGATTCTTCAATTGAGCCATTTGAAAAATTAGCTTTCTTGCTCCCTCAAATCCTGATTTCTCAACTTCTGACACAAAAACCACCCACTTACCAAAAACCTCATCTTAAATAATCGTACATTGCCAACAATCTTAAATGGTTTCATACAGAATAATCAAATTCAAGGTGAGACTTATGGCAATCGCTTCAGTATTCTTTACTATATTATTGCTTTGGTTTACTCGAGCCTTCATTTCAAGCTTAATTTGTTTAATCATAGGGATTATTTCAATAAAAGTCCTAACTCACATCACAACAACACCTCAAATTCTCTACGAAGAGTCAACGGAGACACAGGTATAGACTCTTAATAGATTCAAAGGGTGCTCAGATTATTGTCCAAAACAAATATTGCCAACGAATTTTCCCATCTTTTATATAGTTTCAATAACCTAATTTAATAAGAATTTGATGGCGATAATATTTGAAGCAGAAATTATTCATGCTAGCTCTGGTTGCTCTAATCCTTCCAGCAAGCTATTTCGCCTCATTGGCCATAAATTATATCACACTAACCAAAGATCCATATCCCGAAGACCTTTATGTTGGAATTACGGCTGATGGAAATGTCACAACCACAATTAGATTAATTGATAAGGTTAAAGATTTTACAAATCTGCTAGTCATCCTTAACCCAGAAATAGTGAAAAATAAAACTACTATAACAGAAGTGTGTGATCACGCACATGAATCTGGCCTATCATTTTTTGTTCACATGTCACACCCATCTTATTGGAACTTCAATTACAACCCCTTCGAATGGTATAACGAAGCCAAAGAAAAATATGGAAACAATTTCTTGGGCTATTACCTCTACGATGAACCTGGAGGAAACCAACTAGACCGAGGGCCCTTCAGAGAATTTGACAACACAACAATGCCCCATGACTACCGTGACGCAGCAAACACTTACGTTTACTACCTATACGTCCAAATGAGGGACTTTATCAAATTCGACAAACTGGTAACCTCAGACTATGGACTTTTCTGGTTTGATTACGAAGCCGGTTACGATGCCATCTTCTGTGAATTTGGAGCAAATCGTCCCAAAGAAATAAGCATGCCTCTATGCAGAGGAGCAGCACAACTCCACAACAAAACATGGGGCGTAATGATAACATGGACCTACGGCAAACCACCCTACATAGAATCCCCCGACCAACTCTACAACGACATGATATTAGCCTACCAAACAGGAGCCAACTACATTACAGTTTTCAACTATCCAGTAACTGGACCATATGGATTACTAACCGAAGAACACTTCAATGCAATCAAAGACTTCAAAAATTTTGTTACTAACAATCCCAGGAACAAAACATCAAACACCCAAAAAATAGCTTATGTTCTTCCAGAAAATTATGGATGGG
The DNA here is from genome assembly GCA_963697165.1 of Candidatus Bathyarchaeota archaeon. GTDB lineage: Archaea > Thermoproteota > Bathyarchaeia > Bathyarchaeales > Bathyarchaeaceae > Bathyarchaeum. The sequence continues at coordinate 65,612 of CAVOMX010000001.1, read as the reverse complement.
GCATGCGAAATCCAACAGATAAAATATGGGGAGTATGGGAAATTGATAACCAATCACCAATAATATGGAGCAACCTAAATAATATTATAGAAAAATACGGTTATGATTTTGATATTGTCATTGATTCGTATTGGAACCGTCTTTTTGCCAAGCAACATTATAACACTCTAATCTGGTGGAATGGAACAATTCAACAATTATCCTAACAGATACATAACAGATCAAATTTCCAATTAAACATAAAACCGAAATAAATCCTCAATCAAACCCCACTAGACTCTTCGTAAACCGTCACAATAATACCTCAAAATTCTCCAAGAAGAGTCATCAGGAGGCACAGGTATAGACTCTTCGTAAATTTTAATCAAATCTAAGGATCAAGGTTATAGAGCTATTAGTAACTAAAAGTATATTTCCTCAGAAATAGGCCAAGACTCTTCGCAATAACTGTAACCAAAATAAATATGGTAAACTCGCTATGTTAGAAACACCAATTTTACCAAAAACAGGAAATTGAACGAAGAACCTTAAATGACCCACCTATAATCTTGATATTAACACGCTTCAATACTAGCCTAAATGTTACCGCTTTTGTGGCTTTTTTTGGGCTAAATAGAATTTTCTCTTATTTTCATCAAATCTTTCAATAGCATACCTTAGCATCGTTCTGGGCATCTGTGTATTATATTCATCGAGAAAATGTTCTATTGGTGCTTGGTCTCTTTTTCCAATTTCTCTAAGCATCCAACCAACTGCTTTATGAATTAAATCATGTTCATCATGCAAAAGCAATTTTGAAATACGTAACGCATCCTCAAAATCGTTGTTTCTAATAAACATAAATGTTGCAAGAACTGCAATTCTTCTTTCCCATAAATTACTGGATTTTGCAAGTTTGAACAAGATCGATCTATCTTTGTTAACCAAATAAGCTCCAACAATTTTGGGTGCACTCAAATCAACTAAATCCCAATTATTAACATATTCCGTGTTCTTTAAATAGAAACCAAAAATTTCGTCTTTGCCAGAAACTATCGGCTTTTCCATATTTAGAAACCAAAATCAATAACGCAGTCAATCGATACTCATGAATTTTACTTCTAAGTAGCTCTTGAAGATCATTTAAAGACAGATCAATATACCTTTTTGCAACTTTACGCTGTTCAGGAACAGGAATTCCAAGAAAAACATCACCTTCACCATATTGACCTTTTCCAGTCTTGAAAAAACCTGACAGTTTTTTTGCCTTTTCAGGATTACCCAGTTGCAACAAGTCTTTCTTAATTTGATTCAACATCAGCTACGCACTGTCCTTTTCTCAAATTCCACCAAGTCTACACCAATATTAGCCTCTTTTGTAACTTCAAAATGTTCTAATCTAAGAAACAATTCGCTTCCACCAACTTGAAATTCATAAAATATCTTCATAACTCTTCTCATCATAGTAATTGTTCTCATCTTTGGTGTGATTTGTGTAATAGGCTTGAGCAAAAAATGGATTCTTTGCAGCAATTTTGTCATAATCCCAAGGAGGTGCTTCGCAATTCAGGACACCAATGTCCACCTTTAAGAATAAGAGTTGGACTACCTTCAAAGCGATGTCCAAAAGCACATTTCCATTTAACGTTTTGTTTTCATATCCACAAACCTTTCAGAGAGACATTCTCCTCCCCTAAATCTAGCTGCTTTCTTTAGGTCCTCCAAATTTAGTTCATTTTCTGGCTTATTTTCATCAAAACCATGATCCAACAAATATCCTTCAGCATAAAATTCAGTTGAATCAACTTCCCAAGAGGGTATTTCTTCCCATTTTTGTCTTTGAACCAAAAAACGCCTTAATCCTCCCTTCATTGTTTGATTCAATCCAACTAAGCGGACCATTTTTTGCAGATAACCATTTTCTTCATAAACTTCTTAACCAAAAATTTTGGAATAATCCTCGCAAAATATGAATACCAATACTTAGTCTCCTTAACTTGTTTATAATGGTCATCAAGATTACTTCGCCAATGATCAAGAAAATCATTAAGAATGTAACCGTCTTCAAACCATCCTCCATGAAAATTCCGCAAACAAAACCAATTCCTATCCATAATCTTTCTATAATCACCCATTCCCAACAAATTCATCATATTCTCAAGATACTCTTGATAAACAAATCGACACGAAGGACCCCCACTCATATTGTAAATATTTCCCCAGAAACCTTCAGAAGCATCTAAACATCTAACAAGCCCATATCCAGCATCCTTGTCTGTAATCAACTCCACATGCTGATCTAAAGGCTGATGAAACATAATAGAATCAAGCAAACTAAACGCTTTTGGAATACCAATATATGTTTGGCGAATCGAAACCCAATACTTCAGACCCGACTCAATAACCGCCCTCTCTGCCGCAATCTTTGTTGTAGCATAAAAATCATAAACACTAGGAATTAACGGATCACCAACTCTAATTCTGATGAACCGGAGGCAACCTATCTCCATACTCAGCCACAGAACCCACATAAACAAACTTGATGCCATCACCCTTGTTTGGCTGCTTTTTAATTGCATCGATAATATTTTTTGTTCCATCCAAGTTCACCTTCTTAGCCATCCACGGATCATGATCTGCTGCAGGAGATATCAAAGCAGCCGGATGAAGAACAAAATCACAACCATCAACAGCCCTCAAAACATCATCCGCATTAATCAAATCTCCCCACACAATTTTTAGTCCATCACACTCACTAACGCCTTTATGAGAAGAAACTGAACTTTTGGCTCCTAAATATTCTGTAAAAATATTTCCTATTTTTCTTGGAAGGCCTAACCAACAAGACAACATCGTATCTATCTTTTCGTTTCAGTAATTCAAGAAAAGCAGCATTTCCCATCGAACCTGAAGCGCCGGTCAGAAGAACCTTCTCTTTTACCATACCATATACCTTCTAACAAATTCTAATTAATAACCCCCTCTTATTTTTCAAAAAATTATCAAAGACAATTCCTCTAGAATTCCACAAAGAGCTTTGCTTGTCTGGCTCGGACTAAGTATTTGGTTAGACTTTGGATTAATTGCTTGTCAATCTGTCTTTTGTTGTAACGCTATGTTGCTTTTTTGGATACTTTAGTTACGTTATTTGTCACTCAAATGCTTTGATTGAAAATGATTTTGGAAAACAACATTTTACATGACTAAAAAATAAGCAAGGAATAGTAATGTAATTTAGCATTCATAATAATGGTAAATGTATATTTAACTAACCAAGATTGTCAAAGATCAACTTTTGAGGTGGGGATGGAAATTGCATCATATACGTGTGGAGATATTTTTCTCAACACTCCCATAATTTAGTATTTTTTTCCTCTTTTTGTTCCACCCAAAATTACCTAGGTAAAAAGCTAGTCAACAACAAAATTACCTATGTAAAGTTCCAAACGGTTAGGGAATACTATAAAAAGTTAAAATTTTACATCAAAACTAAAAGTTTATTAACACTTTATCCACAACGATATTATGGGGGATTTTTGAATGAGCCAAAGAATAATATATTTTAATGTTAAGTTCGAGGGAACACCAGAAAAACCAATTTCTCTTAAGTTGTATGCTTTTGACGAAAAAGGCGAAGTCATAGCTTCAACTGACGTAAAGAGAAACCAAGCCTCTCTTGAACTGACCACTAAACAAGCCAAAAAGGCACGAATAGTAATTGGACCATCACCACCTGAAGGAATAAAGGAGGAAAAACCGAACTTTGATCAAGTTCAGCGTCGGAAAGCTTACCTGCCTGAATGGAGGTTTAGTCCTAGGACCCTCAAGTATGAGTTACTGCCTATCCCAAAGATCTTATGGAAGTACTGGTTATGGTGTAAATGCAAAGTTAAAGGAAAAGTCGTGAAAAAAGTCAAACTGGGAACAACCACCCAGGAATGGCCCGTTTACTTGGCACGTGTGCATATATGTGAAGTTGACCCTATCTGGCTGCTTCTCAAGCGCTTACCAAAGCTGGAAGTCTTCCGTTTGCGTGACGAACTTATAAAAGCAATTGGAAAACCTATTCCCCAGCCGCCTGAGCCAATCCCGTTTGCCAAAGGTTTGATTGACATTTCACCTGAAAATATTGCACGGGTGAAGATGGACCTACCCGTTGAATTAAAGACCCCTATTCTCAATGTTGTTGCAAGACGAGTAACAGTTTCAAAGAAACTTTCAATACCCGCCAGCGACGAAGACTTTGCTTTTAGCTACTTCGGCGGAAAAGGTGAGGGAGACGCTGATAGCTAACGTCCAACTGCTTCGACCGTATCTGTGTCTTTGGCGTTGGATCTGGCCGTTCTTTGTAAGGTGCGACGAAGTTGCGGTTGTCCTGACAGATAAGAAAGGGCAGTTTAACGCTGACGTGTGGTATTTGTGTGCAGGTGATCATCCTGATCTCTACTTCTGGGTGGAATATCAAATTGGTAGTGCATGGACGACAGTTTATCATCCCTCGATTATTTGCCAGCACCCACTGGAACTATGTTTGCGACACCGAAGTCGTTATCCCAATCACTGACCCTCGGGTTCCATGGTCCTATCCGAACCATCAAGCATCCCTGGAAAGCAGGTGGCTGTTCTGACAGTAGGCCATTACGTAAGCACCAAAGAAATTAAAAGTGTGACGGCCGGCGCAGAAGAAGGATTAACGGAGACAGGTGAACCTTTCGGCGGTAGCTTGGAACCGACTGTCTGGTTTGGCGATGGCATCGTTGGAAGTGGCATAACGCATTATCGCTGGTCCTATCGTCACATCAAGAAGGCTGATGGCACTCTAGTGGCTGATGTTTGGCATACATTAGACCATCGAGTTATTAGGCACTACGGCGAGGTATGGCCTGATGGTACCCTTGTATTCAAACCTTTCATGCTTGGTCCCGACCCTGTGATACCTGGAGCTGCTCTGTTCAAATTTCAGCCAAAGAATCCCCCTTCTAATCCAGGTGCAGTCTCAGCAGCTTGGGCGCCACAGCTGAACGCAAGAGAAAATACTGCTAGCGCTTTCTTACTTTCACATCTACTAGAAGAAGGCGACCCCAAAGAGGCAGCTGGCAAGTACGAGCTTAAGCTGGAACTATTCAGATACAACAGCGTTACCCATACTGTCACCAGAGTGAACCTCACTGACGAGGGCATACTGCTGAAGACTCCGATTGGTGATGCTCCCTTCGGCGCTGTGGTAGTGCCAACGCGAACAGTCCCCCATGATCCTGTTATTGCACCAGACATGGAGGATAGAGTGATTCGGGAAGCTCCAGGAGGCAAAATTGTTGCTTTCCGGCTTGTGCTGCATGTGGACAACAACCCTTGCGAAGCAGAAATTTACCCGATCAAGGTTAGCGGAGTAGCACCTGGAACATGGGAAACCGTGGGAACCTGTGGCTTCATACGCTACTCGAATGTTCCCCTGCCCGCCAAAGCATTGATAAGTTTCAAAGCAGCTCATCCGAGTAACTTTGCCCGCTTCAGATTTACTACAGTGAAGGGAAGCACCGGATACGTAAACACTGCTTGTGCTCCAAACAATCCAGGTGTGGCTTGGACATCTCTTCCGCTTGTCAAGAGCACGCCAGTTAACGGCTACATACGTAACCCCGCAAGTGTCTACACGAAGCAGATACCTGTGAGTAGTTTGGTGGGAACCTGCCCAGACGGCACCGCGGCTTTTGGAGAAAACCTTTGGGTGTACGCGCTGGCAACTGACGGCTGGACAACCCTTTGGTACCTAGACAAACACGCTGTGCCTAAGGCATTTGCACTGCAGCCAAAACCCTAAACCACAACCCCACCTTTTTTCCTTTTTTGTAAATCGTAGTGATTACAATCCTGTTTTTATGAAAAAGGAGAATGGAGGGGATTAAACTGGGTAATTTATTGGGTAATTTAGTTCAAACCCGATTAATAAAATTAGGCGTAACTAGTCCTTCAGAACTAAATCCAGGAAACACAAGCACTTTACTCAAGAAAAATTTCCAACTCCATTTCTAGCAGGAAGCCAATTTTTCCTCAGTCTAATGGTATAAATCCTTCAAAGATCTAAAACTCCTGGCCTCAGAATCGCTAATGTAATTAATATGGGATTTAAGATTCAAATTAATTAACTGGTGACTGTGCAAGCTCTGTCTGATGGCGCCCATGACACCGAGTTAGTTGGCTACATTGCCTTCACAGTTGACTACAAAATAGATTCATCCTGGATAATATTCCATTTGCTTCTTTTTTGCGAGAGTAAACCAAATAATTGAATGGGTTAGGCATAAGGGTTAATTTTTTACACCAAACCCAAACTTATTTTTTACTCATAGAAGAATGCGTGAACAATTGAACAGTTGCTGATATTTCATGTCAATTAGATCCTCTCAGAAATAACGGGGAAAACAAGTGTTAGCATGTTGATGGTTTGGTTGAGAGAGTGCTCATAAACATGCGAAAGCATAATCAATTAAAGGAAACCTTGAGGCACAGTATTCTAAGCTGTTTGATGAGCTTTGAATTCTTCGAAAAGCGTTTGAGCCTTTTAGTGGCTTCTTGGGCGCTCTAGCAGCGATTGAGAACTCTGGCAGAGTTTCAGTCCTCCCTGAGCATCCAAATGCGCAAATTTTTTAGTAACTTATTTTGTAACCAACATCTATTTTAGTCAATAATTCTAGGTGATAAGTTCTAGCATTACCTAAAACATTATGGTGCATAGGAATGTAAGATGCCAAAAATTCAATCCCCCAAAAAACCAAAATATCCACAACAACCAACTGAACCATACAAAAGAGATTATCTTCCAATATGGTGCAGAGGAATCATGGGCGGATGCGTAAACTGTGGCGGATGCGTCTAAGACTAAACCAAAAATCATGCATCTTTAAGCTTCCACGAAGAATCAATCCCCCCCACTAGACTCTTCATAAACTCTCAAAAAATAATAAAAATATTACATCTATGATTCCAAGAAGAGTCCACCCGTCCCGTCTCTTTGCATCTTTCATTAACGATTTTAGTATCTACCCAACCTTGAAAGGTATCATTTTTTCAAAATCTTAGCACAACTTTTTTAATCTCTATTTCGATCCAATAAAATTTCTAAGGAGAATACATTCGCGAAAAACTAGCCACACTTATGGGCGAAATATGTGTTCCGTGTGAGGTTAAGGAATTAATATATTAAGAAAAATGAAATATAACCATTTTTCAATTATTGTTTAACTCGAAAAGTTGTTTTTAAGGGGGCAATCATCTTTTGTTGCGATGGAGATTACATGATAACAATTGCATTTATTCTCCCAATCTTTTTCACTATTATTGTCCTTTTTGTCTTAGAAACACCATTTATCTTCTGGTATCGAAGGTTTAGACATTGGATTTGGCATTGGCGCTTAATCAGAAAAATAGACCGGACATTGGCAAAGACACAGCAACATCATAGGATCGATAGATAAAACTTAATCTTGAAAAAGACTTTGAGGAGAGAGAACAGGCAACAAATTACAAAATGAGCTGACCAAGATAAGCGAAATAGTGGAGTGAAATATGGTCTATCGTAAATTTCGGGAATCATGGAAAAGACGTGCTAGACAACATTTAATCAAAAAGGCAGGTAAGGAAGATTGGTGTGCCTTCGCCAAGGCTCTATGCAGGTCATGGGACTATTGCCATGGGTTTCCCGTTGATTGCAAATGCTGTTTTGACGTTTATTTCAATATACAAGAGATTCTACGGCAAGTGTTAGAACAATAGGCTATCTTTTTTCGTCTCCCCTTTTTTGAATGTTTGGAGCTAATTCCCAGAAGTTATTGCTCGTTCATAACTTTTCTGAACATATGAACGTATTTCTCTGAGATCTTTTGGGTCTAACTCAAACACTAACCCAAATATTCAACAAACTAAACAAAAAATCACTAGAACAAATTGCAGAATAGATTTCTGGATTTCCTATTCTTCTATTTTTTCTATCTCGATTTTTATGAAATCAGAAAGATTCCATTTTGGTCTTTTCTCTTTTATGAAATTGGAGAGCTTCCATATTGGTTTTTTTCTTCTACTTTTCCAGAACTGGAGTTACTCCTGAAAGAGCACTTGAAATTCTTTCCAAGTTGTGCCCTTCAATCCTTTGTGCCTCTCTAACTAACGGACCCATTACCTTAAGCACGGATAAACCCCTATTAGTCACAAAATAATCCTTTTCATCCTCGCCCAAGTATTGTTCTCCTACGAGGTCACGATCATAAAGAAAGCCCAGATGCCCTACTAGAAAGGAATTGTACAGTTCAACCGCATGACCAATTTGTGTCAACTTCATAGGATTTTGGTGAAAATCAGCTCAAAAAATCAAAAATAATTGTTCAACGAATAAAGCCCTAAAAGAAATTCAATCATCAATAATCAAAAAACAAACAAATAGAACAAATAGAATTACGTTATCAATTTTTTCTCTTCTAATCTAACAGTGATCGGATCCCATCTAACCAGTTTTCCTTTCCCATTTTCCTTCTTAACTTTATTAGGTAACATCGTAATACCACATTTTATACTGTATCATACGATTAAATATTAACCATACTCCAAAAAATTACATATATCAAAAAACCCAAACCCAAAAAACAGTCTGACTTACCACCATCAGAAACAAAGAAGCCTTATACTGCCACCGCATAATCCCAAAAACATCATCGAAAACAAAATTTAACACTTGAAAGCAAAAACAGTACCAATAAGAGCCTATGCTCGCGCCCATATTTGCATGCTTCTATACTATAGAGGCTCTGTTGGGACTAATTTATTTTGATAGAATCTTGCAGCTATGCAAAGCCCTGTTGCTATTGCTGCCATATAGAAGGGCCATTGAAACTCTGCCAACATTAGAACTCTGATTACTAACCCGGACGTCATGTCTGACGGCAGCGTAGATATTGTTGAACCAATCAATGGGACATCAAAACTAAACAATGATTTAACAAGAAAGGCAGTCAAAAACAAGCCAACAACAAAAAGCAGCACAGAATACAATGGCTTTTTATAAGAAAACCCAAGAAGTCGCTTAGAATAAGATTTATCAGGTTTTACAGAGTAGATCAGCATTGCTATCCCACCAGCAGTTAATGAAACAAAGCTAGCAATATTTAGCGCCAATATCAATGGAATACTAAAATGATTACCTACAAAGTTGAAGGACGTATTTACAGGAGACGCGCTTGTTATAACAAGATTGTTTCCAACTATTAGCTGCCACCATGGAACAAAGATTGAAATGATGACTACTGCAACTGTCGTTATTCCACCTGCAAGACCAAACCAATTTATTTTTGTCCCCATCTTTTCACCTTCCTATTGCGGTAGAGGCAGATCTAATATTACTTCTTCAGGTACTCCGATACTAATTCCGCTAACGTCTAATTGCATGTTCATCAGTTGTATTTCAATGGTTGATTCATCTGCATGTTCATCTAAAAAGTGGTCTTCAGCAGCTTCGGTCCACACGAAATTTATGATGATGTCCTCTGTTGCTCCACCATTTATCTGCACTTCATTGTTAAGAGAAGCACTTCCAAGTGAGAATTGATGACCAGTGCATTCGAGATCTGAAGATAAAAAGTTTAATGTAATAATAAACTCGAAGGGATTTGTAAACTTGAAAATTGCTTGAACAGTCCGGGAGGATATATCATATGATGAACTAACATAAACCGGGAGTTCTAAGGATTCATCGGTGTTCATGGTTTCTGATAATACTTCTTCTAATTCTGAAGGAATAATTAATTGACTCAAATCATCTGAGTAAATTATCACTACCCCTACGACTGGGACTGCGATGGAACCCACGCTTATTAGAATTAGTAATAATCCCAATATCTGCATATTACTCCACTAATTAACTAATCTTTCTGCTAAAAGTAAAAGAGTTATGAATTTGAAAAATAGATCAGCTCTCTTTTTTTACCAATGATCGCGTTGCACAATTTTGCTTATGTGTAGTCGATTTTTCTCTTTCATGGTCTGAAGGGCTGGATAGCCAATTGGCATTAACTCCACAACCCTGACATCTTTTGGAATTCCCAAAATATCCTTAACCTTCGCTTCATTGAAGGCTCCAATCCAGCAAGTACCTAAACCACATTCTACAGCAGCCAAAGAAATATGATCTAAAGCAATAGCTACATCTATAGGATAACTTGGTTGCCCACAACTCATAACATACCCATCAGTAACAGCACACGCAACAATAACTACAGGCGCTTTTCCAACAAAACTCTGCCCATTAGCCGCCTCACCAATTCTCTTCCTAAGCTCCGAATCCTTAACAACAATAAACCTCCACTCCTGACGATTTTTCGCAGAAGGCGCAACCCTACCCGCCTCCAAAACAGACATCAAAACCTCCTCTTCTATTGATTTATCCAAAAAATTGCGTACACTACTTCTCTTCCTAATCGCCTCAAAAACATTCATAACCCCTATCCTTCCAAATAAATAATCTACCAAACAACCTCAAAAACATATCCAAAAACCTACCAAAAAAAGCGATTCTAATCACCACCACACGGAAAAAAATCATCAACACAACCATTACTAATGACCTGATCAGAAACCACAAAAAAACAACGGACCCACAATCAAAGAAATAGTAATCAAGAAAAAAAAATTGCAATCAATCTTTATATTCTAATTTGGATATGCAAAAAATTAGCTCGTGAACTTAAATAAAGGAAATAAAAATGCACAAATCCAGTATTTAGACATCATAAATAGACCAAGAAAACTTATCATAAAGGACCTGTGACCCAAATTTAACAATTACAACCCAACATAAGTTCCAAAAATAGTTAATCATAACCTAACCTCTTTGTACACCTTCAAAATATTATCAAGATTCACATATCTAGAATTTACGAAGAGTGAATACTTGGAATCTAGTATGCACTCCAATAACTTTTCCAGCTCTTTCTAAATGTGCGAAAATTTACCTTTCAATATACGCTTCTAAACTAGTCATTTGCGAATGGTCTCCTTATTAATAATTTATTAGCCAATAGGGTTGCCTTGCTCCATGTCATAAATTTATTTTAACAACGGTCCTTTTAGGTTTGACTTCCTCACAAGTCAACTTCTCTGTTCCATTTTCATACTTTTCTACGATTTTTTCTACAGCTTTTTTATTGCTTCATCATTTTACTTGACATGTTACGTTTTTGGATAACGTGCAGACAACTTAACTATATATCAAGTTTCATGTGACATAATATTTAATACATCATTTATCGTCAATATATCTGATGATCAATGCCACATTTTCTTACAAAAAGAACAATTAAGCGATTCTCATCACTAGCACTAAATCAAAAGTTACTTACTATATCAATACTTCTCATTCTGATCTTACTTCTTTCAAACACATGCCTAGCACAAACAAGCGAACAAACATTTATCCTACAAAACCAACCCGACGGCTCCAAAACATATCAACTAACAATATCCGTAACTCAAACCCTCTACCAATATTACCAAACCAAAAACCACCAATTATATAACAACTATGATTTGGCAAAATTTGTAACCCCATCGCCTCTAGAACCAATAGCAAAAGACCTATGGTCAATCTATAACAACCCCGAAGATTTCGCTAATGGAGTACTCATGATCACACACCAAATTCCATACCAAGAAAGCATTCCCCAAAAATATCCAATTGAAACCATATCAGAAAATGAAGGAGATTGCGATCTATTCTCCTTTCTAGCAGCCTCAATAATGAAAGCAGGCGGACTAGATGTAACTTTATTATTATTCGAAGAACAAGAACACATGACCGTAGGAGTAAACCTACCCCAAACACCAAAGGACACAAGAACCGAAATCTCCTATTTTACACATGAAGAAAAACGCTACTTCATAGCTGAGTGCACTGGAAATTTTGAAAATGGATGGCGCGTAGGTGAGTGCCCAGACATAATTAAAGGAGCAACAGCACGAATAATCCCATTAGATGAACTTGATGAAATTAGATCTCCCAATCAAGTTTCATCAAGCTATAATTCACCTAAATATTCCTCCTTATTCTTGACCGTCTCAACAGAATTCGCAATTGCCAAAAACGACATTCAGATCATGGGATCCCTGTCTCCCTCTTTGGCCGGAGAAAATATCACATTATACATAAGTTCATATGGTTCTGAACTAAACAAACTTGCAATCGTTGAAACCAACTCTGATGGACATTTTTTTCACACATGGAATTCTCCACCTGGAGGAATATATTCTATAAGAGCCAACTGGTCAGGAGATGCTGATTACATTGGCTCAGATAGCAACATATCTAAAATCATAATCATTTCCTCTCAATGGTTGATGATGGGGGCAATAGTGCTTTTCTCTTTAATTATTCTTCTCATCGTGAGTTTCGCAACTCGAGGAAACGAAACTCCAAAAATGGAGACTTTTCAAGACTCGCAATCTGATACACATCCTCATTAGACTCTAACTACGGACTCTTCGTAAACCATCAAATCTAATAATAAACTTTCGACCCATTTGTAACGAAAAATATTATTCCTCACAAATAGGTCAAAGACTCTTCATAATAACTTCAATTACCTAGAAACCAATTAAATGTGAACAAACAAACAAGACCTCTTCGATTACACGAAGAGTGCTAATTTTTAATTAAATCTGCGTTTTATTAATTTGATTGTTAAACTCGAAAACAACAACATTGATCCGATTATTAAATAATAGATTACTCTAATATCTACGCCTAAACTGATGTTTTCACCTACCCGTGAGCCTAAAAGAATGGTGACCATATCCTTTCCATAAAGACTTACGTCAGTCCAAATTATTTGTCCAACCCAAGTTAACGTTGCCCATCCCAATAATATCAGTGATAAAGTAGCAATATTCCATGGCGAACGAAGTTGCCGTTTCAAACGACAAAATGCAGATTCTTTTCCTTCTTTTTTAACCAAACTTTCTAGCAAGGCATCAAAAATAGTAAATTCTTTATCATTACCTGACGAGTGCCTAACAAATCTGTCTTTATCTTTTTTTTCCAAAATATCACATCAGTCATAAAAAAGCGCACCTCGAAAATATTTCAACATTGTTACTGTAGACTAATTGTATCTCTATTAATACTATATCTAAAAATGGAAGTAATACATGCATCTTCGTAAAGCATCATAATATATAGTCATTAGTCTTCTCAAAGAAAACCCTTTTTGATTAATAATCTAGTTTCATCGAATTCTTTCCTCTCTCGTATGTTTCATCATACACCACCAAATCTCGGTGTGCCTACTGAAACTTCCTTAAATCTTCTAAAACCCTGTCTAACTTAAACTATGGAAAGAAATATACCCTTTATTTCCAGCAATAACATATTATCAAAATTGAAATACCCTACAGAATATTTTCCATCAATAATTTGGCTCAATTAACCAATGTTCAAAAAGGTCAAGTTTATGTTCTGAAGGTTAAGTCTAAATCATTTTCTCACTTCTTTAATGAAGTTATAGACCTTAATTTACTAGGGAGTTAATCCGTTTGTAAGCTTCACATCTATTACAGTAAGCTTCACATCTATTACAAGTTTTTACATTCTTGTCGGTTTCTCATTCACAAACAAGTAGGATCATAAGAAAAATATAATCAATTTATATTATCGGATTTGTAGGAAAAATTCACTATTAGATGCATTATTAAATTAGGAGTAAAAAAAATTTTGATTAGGAAAGCTTTACTTGGTCAATAAAGTCCAAGCAATCTATATTGTTCATTTTCACTAGCTTGTCCGAAACTGTATAAAACACATTGCCAATGTAAAGTATTCTCCTAACTTCTAGGCCACCATCAAACTGGTCTGATAGATTTCGATGGGTGATGTTGCCTTCTAGTGTGAATCCTTGATCCAATGATACATCAAAGATATATGCTCCCTGCCAAAATGTTCCAGGAACCAGCGTTTGGTAGTAGTTTACTGAAACTGGAAGCGCAGCTGGTTCTAGTGGAACACTATTTTGAACACCATAATTGTAGACTACACTTGTTAATAATCAAGCTAAGAAGAGTGCTCCTATACCATAAGTTATTGTCTTCCTCTTGATTTCTCTTTGCAAATTGAAACAAATGATTAAATGAGTATCATAGATATATTATCCCCATGTTTGGAACAATTTGTTTTAGAAATTAGAACAAGACCCTAGAAAGGTTTTAGACGCCAAAATCTAAGTGCCTCATACCAAAATATTATCGATACTATTGCTCCAAAAGAGATTATGAACAGGCTTTCCGTTGTGATGTTCTTTGTTAATAATATTAGATATGCTATATAGAATGCTGAAGAGAAAACTGCATAAAAAAAATACCTTGGAAACATTAGCCTTCCCAACTTGACAAAATGTCTAAGGACACCAATTTTTACTTCACTAACTAATCTGTAATTTCCTCCAACTTTTTGTTTTTCAACTAAACCTAACTGACATAACTGTTCAAGATGATGATGCGCTATACTAGGGCTGCTAAAATGCAAAACTTTCTCAATTTCTCGAACACTCATTTCACGACCAGTTCTTAAGAGTAACCAATAAACTTTCCAAGCTTTTCCCCTTAGCCTGTAATCAAATTCCGTTTCATCTTCTTTCCACAATAACAAACACACTCCAAGGTTCTGGCATCGTTATTTACATTATACCTAGTAATTGAAGTACAACAAAAACTTAAAAGAAATACTCAAAGCGCTAAGACCCCTAGCGTCCTTGACTCTGTAAACATTCAAAATATTAACAAAATACACATCTAGACTTCACGGAGTCTATCATTCTAGATTTAGTAACTTATTCGCTAAACTAATAATCAGCTGATCAGATTCACACTTCAAGACTTCACAAAATCTTTCTCTTCTTGTTCGAGTGGTTTTTTCGTAGCGTCTTTATCGAATTGTTAAAGTTGTGTTTGTTAAGCAGAAAATCAGTTTTGATTTGAATTTGCGTACCTAAAGATAATCCGGAGATTGGAGTGAATGCGCACAAAATTAGTTTGTGAACTCACTTGAGGAAATAAAAATGCACGCATCCACAACTATTACATAATCAAAAATGTATTTATACTATATTTCGATATCCGATATACTTCCTAAAATTCTTGCTCTCACACTTATCTTGTTTGGGTTTGGAGTTAAAATTTAACCCAACGTGAAATAGAGCATACTGTTAAGTGAATTTGGAATATTTCATGCTAAAGGGTTTTTATTTCAAAATAGCATTGTTCCATCTACAATGCGAACCTCAGAAAAAAATAAAAGTTCTGTTTTTTTGTCCATATTCCTAGCATACAGGAAAAACTATTTTTCTTCCTCTCTGGAATAATAACAAGCGTTACCCTTCTACCCTATTTGTGGGGACATTTACAGATTCTCTTTGTCTAGCTCTGCCAATACTATGCGCTGAAATCTGTTCTATTTTCATCTTCACACCTTTTGTCGAGTAGTTCGCAAAAGCCTTCCCTCTATTCTATCGTCACGGCGAAACGACAAAATCAAAATTTTCATTAGGTTTTATTGTAGGAATAGGATTTGGCTTAACCGAATTCATCCTATACGTATTTGTATTAAAGCAATCGATATCCATAAGGTTACCCAAATTTTTTTTATGCATCAAACATCGATAACAGCTTATGGCATCGGAACAAAAAGATCATTGATTTTCTATCTTATCGCAGTGGGGCTTCATTTTGCAATTAATTTTGCTTCATTATTTTCTTCCCTTTGGATAATAATTGCACCTATTGCCCTCTCAATAACATATTTTCTATTATGGCATCTTTATAGGCAAACATCGAAACGACCAAAAAAACTGCAAACTTAGAATAGAACCTGAAATTTTTCCCTTTGTTCTTGGAAAATTTTAGGACATCTCGCCCAAATATAACAATTACAACCCAATACAAGTTCCACTTAGAGTCAATCCAAAATATACTCTTCATAAACATTCAAAATTTTTTAGATATTTCATATCTAGATTCCTACTCATTGGGTTAAGCTGATAGACTCTTAGTAGGTTTAATGTTCTCGCATCGAGATAATGCAAAAATAACTGTATTTTATAGTTTTATAGCGGTGCCCAAATGTCAGAGAAGAGTATTGTTACAAAATTGCATCTCATAGATGGCTACAAATTCAATGTAACATCAGATGATGAATACATTCCTACTTTCTTAGTAGATGAAACAAAACCTGAAGGTGAAGGTTCCGGACCAAACCCAACCAGACTACTATCCGCTGCCGTTGGACATTGTATGAGTTCAAGCCTAATTTATTGTCTAAAAAAAGCAAGAATTACCATCAAAAACCTTGAAACAACAATTAAAACAAACCTATTTCGTAATGAAAACGGAAAATTAAGAATTAGAAGCATCGATGTACAAATAAATCTAAAAGTGAAAGAAGAAGACAAACCCCAAATTCACCGTTGTTTAACGATTTTTGAAGACTACTGCACTGTAACTCAAAGCATCAGAAAAGGAATCGAAGTCAACGTCGATGTTAAATAGCAAGGAAAGGCCAATCACATTTTTCTTAATCGTTTTATTCTTTCGTTTATTGGAGGGTGGGTGGCGAATAGGCTATCTAATGAACTTTTTTTAGGGTCTACGAAAAATAGGTGGCTTACAGCTTCGCTTACGTTTATTCGTCCCTGGTTTTTGCTAGCTATTTTTTCAAGGGCAGAAGCTAATCCTTCAGGGTACCGGGTTAAACCCGCCCCTGATGCATCTGCTAAATATTCGCGCTTTCTAGATACGGCATATTGTACGAGTCGAGTAGCTATTGGAGCAAAAATAGCCAAAATTATTCCAACTATGAGCAAGACGATCATGATGCCACCTCTGTCTCTTCGATCTCTTTGGGCTCCAAACCAGAGTGAGCGTAAAATTAAATGGCTTACAATGGCGGCAAGACCCACTAAAACTGCAACAAGGGTCATGAATAGGATGTCTCGGTTTTTTATGTGTGCTATTTCGTGACTGATTACACCTTCAAGTTCTTGTCTATTCAAGGACCTGACAAGTCCCGTAGTAACTGCTATGCTTGCATTTTCTGGATTTCGTCCTGTGGCAAAGGCGTTCAAGTCCTCACTTTCAATTACATATGCTTTTGGTGGTGGAATAGCTGAAGCGATGCTTAGGCCTTCAACGGTGTCTAGAAGATATTGGTAGTCTCTTGCTTGAGCGGGTTTAGCATTTGTGGTTGAGAGAACTACGCTATCACCGAACCTGTAGGAGCTGTAGGTGTATAATAGAATGAAAAACGCTGAAAGTGGGAGGGCAATAAGAAGAAGTTCAGGTATTAAAAAAATTATTATGAAATATATTAAAAAAAAGAGGATCAGGGAGACGATTATTACGAGTATTATAGATGATAGTTTGTTCTTGGCTATTTCGTCTCTATAACTGGTTTTAGCCATTAGAATTTCACTTTTACAGGGCTTCGTTCTTCTTCAGGAATTGTTAGAAATTCGTGTTTTGTTCTGTTTCCTGCGAACCAGCTGCCTGGAATTGTGGTTATGATATTGTTGTAGCTTAGAACGGAACTATTGTAGTATTGACGAGCGTAAGCGATTTTGTTCTCGATGCCTTCTAGTTGTTCTTGTAAAAGTTTAAAGTTTTCATTTGCTTTTAGAATTGGATAGTTCTCTGCTATTGCAAATAATGATTTTAGTGTGTTGGTGAGTTGATTGGAAGATTCCATTCGTTCGTCTCTGCTACCGTTTATCATTCCTTGGCGAGCCTCAGCAACTTTTTCAAAGATTTCCTTTTCGTGCTTGGCATAGCCTTTTACAGTTTCAACTAGATTTGGAACCATATCGTAGCGTTTTTTAAGTTGGACATCAATTTGAGCCCATGCCTCTTCAATCCGATTATACAGTATTCT
Source organism: Candidatus Bathyarchaeota archaeon (assembly GCA_963697165.1). Taxonomy (GTDB): domain Archaea; phylum Thermoproteota; class Bathyarchaeia; order Bathyarchaeales; family Bathyarchaeaceae; genus Bathyarchaeum. The sequence continues at coordinate 47,680 of CAVOMX010000001.1, read as the reverse complement.
TATTCGATTATGATAATAGAAGAATAGCAGAATAACAATAACGACTATTGTAGCAACTAGACCACCAACAAACAATGCAATAATGGTCAAAATGTAACCCCATAAATCGGTTCTATTTAGTACTTATTTAATATTATGCTTTGTGTCCAGAGCTCACGGATTTTGGCTAAAAGGGTGTATGTTAGTAAAACCCTACTTGGTCAATAATTCTCTTATCTTATTTTTAATTCTAGATTCAGCATATTGCCTTTTTTGAATCCCATAGCATGATAGAATGGTACCAAATCCCAGCGATCCCAGCTCACCAAAGTGTAAACAACATTTACACCTTCTATCTTTGATTTGCTTTCTTTTTGGTCAGGCATTTTCTCAAGTCCACTTCTTTTGAAAACTTCAATTAACTCGTTAAATAATAATCTGCCAATCCCTTTTCGTTGGTAAACCGGATCGACTCCCACTGTGTCTATCCATCCAACGGAATCGGGAACTCCGAATTCCCAACCACTTACAAATCCTAATATAAATCCAACAACTTTCCCTTCAACCTCGGCTACCAGAGCAGGACGCGGATAAATATCGGAATATGCGATTTTTCTTTTCCAGAATTCTCGCCTTTCTTTTCCAAATACCTTCTTGTCGATTTCGACTACTGCATCAAGATCGCTCTCACTTAAAACCCTAATTTTAATATTTTTCAAATCATCAACCCCCCAAAATAAGAATAATCGGTTACGGACATAAAATTCTTTGTATGCTTACAAGGAGCACACAAATAAGAGAGGTGGTTCGAACACTTTAGTGTGAATTAGCTTTGTGTTTGGGTTACACCACTAACCAAGATTTCCCAACCGTTAACATACTCTTGTGCATATAGCTCCATTTCACCTGCGAATAGGTTTATTTGGGAAAGTCGTTTCCCCGCCTAAATGGTTGGTTTTTACCTAGATGATTTTGGGTGGATCAAAATAAAGCCGCGCACCGTAAATTACCAAACCAGCAGGGAACACCACTAAGAATTTTAAAAATTAAAAAGAAATATTTTGCGTATTTTATCCCTTAGATTTAGATTCAAGTTACAATTAAAGTGACCAATATTTTTTTTAAAAAATAATGATTGAATTCCATTGATTAAAGTAACATTAAATGTAACTAGAGAACCAATTATTCTAAAAATTTGATATCAAGGTTTACCTTGATGCATAACGTATACTAAACGTTAGATTGAAGTGAAAAGCATGAATCTTTTGAAAAAACCCTTTGGTTCTAGTCATCACGTTTTTCCCGATCACCTTAACTTTTGTCCATATTTGAGATTAAAATTAGCAAACGAGAAAGAAATCCACAAAAACATTGTGAAAGTCAATCTTTCTGTAAATAAATCCCAAAAAAGATCTCGGCCAGCCACTACGGAAATTTAGATGCTTTTTAGAGGGTAACAAAGAAATGCAACAATTGAATCAAACTTCTATTTCAGAGAAAAAATTTATCGCTGCTGATCTAGAAAAATGCACCGGATGTGGAACCTGCGAACTTATTTGTGCAATTAAGCGCGAAAATCAATATAATTCACGTTGTTCCAGAATAAAGATTCTTCGAATGTATAGAATTGTTAACTTGGCTATGACCTGTAGATTATGCAAAAACGCGCCGTGTGTTATTGCTTGTCCTCAAAAATGTCTTGTTCAATCTGAAAAAACAGGAGTAATAATTGTAGATGAAAATCAATGCGATTGTTGTGGAGTATGTATGGAAGTTTGTCCTCACGGTGCAATTTCTTTGCATCCAGAAAGAGAAACAGTATTAATTTGTGATCTTTGTGACGGCGAACCCCAATGTATCGAATGGTGCCCAGAAGAAGCATTAAGCTTGGTAACAAGGAAAGAACTAGATAAGAACATTCTGAAAGCTACAGAAAAAATACTTATCAAAGAAACTTTTGGGCTATCAGAAAATACCGTCAATAAAACCAAAAAACTCCAGAGTGATAATAAACAACAGAAAAAAACGGAAAACCAAACAGAGAAAGAGGTTAATGGTTTAATTCAGGAAGTTAACCAAAACAAAGCCATAAAAAAATCATTAAACCTTCTCTTTGATGCATTCGCTGAAACCAATCCAATAGAAATTCTCGTCTATGGCATGTTTGTAAAAAAGCACCTTTCTACAATGGTTCCAACTGGAAGTAAAGAAAAGATTGAAAAAACGTTAGAATGGTTAGAAGAAGCTATTCGACTTGTTGAAGAATACATGCTAACTCACCATGACAATTTTGTTTCAAGGAATAATGGACTTTTGGAAAGTTTAGCAAAATATTGGGAGTTGATTGAGCATATTAAAAAAGAGTGAAGAAATAAACCTGGACAAAGCTCTTGATAATATCTTAGATTTTGAAAAACTGAAGTTATGTTTTGAGTGCGGTATTTGCACTGCCAGTTGTCCAGTTGCAGAATTAGTTCCAGAATATTATAATCCGAGAGTATTACTTCATAACCTTTCTATAAGCGATAAAAAAATCCTGAAATCACCAGAATTATGGCTTTGTGCATGGTGTTATCGATGTTATAGACGATGCCCTCAAAACCTCAACCTTCCCGAAATTTTTCAAACCGTAAGAAGGTTAGCTGTTGAAGTCGGTTATCTTGAAGGATTCTACAAAGCTTTGAGCATACTCGAAGAAAAAATTCCTCTTTTGGCTTCAACATGTCATGTTTGTTTTCATCCAGAAAGGGTTATTAAAAATAAACAAATTGTAAAAAATGCTATTCAATATGCTTCTCTCACAGACGAATTTGTAAAAAAGAAGAAACGATACTTTGCTACCGCAAACCAAAATAAAGTTGCCATAATCGGATCCGGTCCAGCCGGTCTTTCAGCAGCCAAAGATCTAGCTATAAAAGGGTACTCGGTTACAGTTTTTGAGGCTTCGGCATCGCCAGGTGGAATGTTGAGAAGATGTATTCCAGAATATCGTCTTCCTAGGAAATCAATTAATTTTGATATTGATATGATAAAAGATTATGGAATTGAATTTAAAACAAATATGGTAATTGGCAAAAATCTTGATTTCAAAAAGCTTGTCAAAGAATTTGATGCAGTATTTATAGCCACAGGTAGTCATCATGAGCGTATTCTCAAAATTCAGGGTGATAAACTGGATGGAATTGTTTATGCTCTTGATTTTCTAGAAAAAGCGAATTCCAAAAAAGCAAAAGTTACTGATAAAGTTGCAGTAATTGGTGGAGGTAATGTTGCGATTGACTCTGCTATAACCGCTTTGAGACTTGGAGCAAAAGATGTCATTATTTTATATCGAAGATCTGAGGATGATATGCCTGCAGGTCTATGGGAAATCAAAGAGGCAAAAGAAGCTGGCATTAAAATTGAATTTCTAGTAGCTCCAAATCGGATTATAGGTGAAAAAGGTAAGGTAACTGGTATTGAATGTGTGAGAATGGATTTGGGTGAAATCGATGATACTGGTAGGAAGCGACCAATTCCAATTAAAGATTCTGAATTTGTAATAGAAGCTGAAACAATAATAATTGCAATAGGTCAATCTCCAAATACGGTCTTTCTTCCGAAAACAGTTGAAATTAGTGAAAAAAGTACAATATCAGTGGATCCATTGTCATTAAAGACAAGTTCATGTGGTATTTTCGCTGGTGGAGACGCAATATCTGGGTCAGCATCAATTATGGAGGCTATCGCAGCTGGAAAACAAGCTGCAAAATCCATTGACAGTTATTTAAGAAATAAACCTGAAAAATCAGACAAAAATTCTGAGGAAGTGAGAGTATGGAATACTTAGAATTCAGATCTAAACCAGATGAAGAAATTCGTATAGGAGTATATGTTTGCCATTGTGGAAAAAATATTGCAGGGTCTGTAGATTGTGAGGCAGTAGCAAAATATGCTGCTACTCTTCCTCAGGTCAAATTGGCGAAACATAATTTGTACACATGTTCTGACCCTGGACAAGAAACAATTAAGAAAGATATTATCGAACAAAATCTGAATAGAGTTGTTGTTGCGTCTTGTACTCCTCGACTTCATGAACCGACTTTTAGAAGGACCTGCGAAGAAGCTGGACTAAACAAGTACTTGTTTGAAATGGCAAACATAAGGGAACATTGTAGTTGGGTGCATCTTTACGAGCCTGAAAAAGCAACAGAAAAAGCTAAGGATTTAGTTCGGATGGCAGTGGCAAGGGTTACTTTTTTGGAACCTCAAGAAGAAGCTGTTGTTCCAGTTACAAAAAAAGCGTTGGTTATTGGTGGAGGTGTTGCTGGTATTCAGGCAGCTCTTGATCTGGCTGACACCGGATATCAAGTTTACCTTGTAGAGAAGAGCCCTAGTATCGGAGGGAAAATGGCTCAGATTGATAAAACATTCCCCACTATGGATTGTTCCATTTGTATTCTTGCACCAAAGATGTCTGATGTAGGCAAACACCCTAAAATTGAATTGTTGGCAAATAGTGAGGTTACAGAAGTTGCTGGTTACATTGGAAACTTCAAAGTCAAAGTTAAGAAAAAACCAAGATATGTTACAAAAGACTGTACTGCTTGTGGTGATTGCGCTAATGTATGTCCAATCGAAGTCCCAAATGAATTTGAAACAGGTTTAACTTGGCGAAAATCTATTTACATTCCTTTTGCTCAAAGCGTTCCAGCTAAATATCTTATTGACGAGAAATCATGCATAGGTCTTGAAGATAATACTTGTGCAAAATGTAAAGAAGTATGTGGCCCTGCAGCAATAGATTTCACGGATAAAGGTGAAGAAATTGAACTGGATGTAGGAACAATTATTGTAGCAACTGGTTTGGATGTTTTTGATCCGGTGTCTATAACGAAATATGGTTACTTGCGGTTTCCAAACATAGTAACTTCGATGGAGTTTGAGCGTTTAATTAATGCCGGAGGACCTACAGGCGGTCGTTTGGTAAGACCTAGTGATTTGAACATTCCAAAATCCGTTGCATTTATTCAATGCATCGGTTCTCGATCTGAAAAAGATGGTAACCCTTACTGCAGCAATGTGTGTTGTATGAACACTATAAAAGATGCCTTACTCATTAAGGAGCATTGGCCAGAGGTCAGAATCTATGTTTTTTACATCGATATACGTTCATTTGGAAAAGGGTTTGAGGACCTTTATCGAAGAGCAAAAGAAGTAGGGGCTATCTTTATTCGTGGACTGCCAGCCGAGATTATTGAGGATAAAAAAACAAATAACTTACTGCTTAAAGGAGAAAACACTCTTGAAAATAGAAAATATAAAATCGACGCTGAGATGGTCGTTCTTTCTGTTGGTCTTAGACCTAGAGATGATAGCAGTGAAGTTCAACGACTTTTAAGATTATCCAAGACTTCTGATGGATTCTTCATGGAAGCTCATCCAAAACTTAGGCCTGTAGACACCCCAACAGGGGGGGTCTTTTTGGCTGGTTGTGCAGAAGCTCCTAAAGACATCAAAGATAGCGTAACTCAAGCGAGTGCTGCTGCAGCTCGGGCAAGTATTCTAATGGCTAAAGGTAGTGTTACTGTTGAAGCTATCACTCCCATTATGTCTCCGGAAAAATGTACCGGATGTGGTTTGTGTGAAAGGGTGTGCCCATATAATGCAATTTCAGTCGACAAGGTTAACAAAGAATCTACCGTTGCCGAAGCTGCTTGTTCTGGATGTGGAACCTGTGGTGCTGAGTGCCCATTTGGTGCCATTGAAATGAGACACTTTACGGATCATCAATTAAACGTGCAAATAGATGCTGCAACTGAGGAAAATGCCGAAAAGAAGATAATAGCATTTTGTTGCAACTGGTGTTCCTATGCAGGAGCTGACTTCGCGGGGGTTAGCAGAATGCAATATCCTCCTAGTGTTCGAATAATCCGAACTATGTGTTCAGGAAGGATATCTACAAAGTTTGTTGAAAGAGCTTTTGCTAGAGGAGCTGCAACTGTATTGGTAGCTGGTTGTCATTTGAATGATTGCCATTACATAAATGCAAATTACCAGACTAAGAGGCGGGTCGAAAAATTGTGGAAAAAAATGGAAAGATTAGGTTTGGACAAAAATCGGCTTCATCTAGCCTGGATAAGTGCAGCTGAAGGACAGAAGTTTGCTTCAACAATTAATGAAATTCAAAAAATTGTGGATTCGGTTACAAAAGATGAAATTGAAAAAACTATTGAAAAGTTGACTCAAAAAAATTGCCGAGAAGTAACCACTATTAAAAATACGGAATTGACATCAAAGAGTGTTTTGAATTAATTTTGGTGAATTAAATTGAGGGGAAAAATACGCAGTTTTCAAAATAGGGACAATATTACTCTTGAGAGAAAGTTTCTTACCCGAAATTATCGCCTTTCATTGAACAAGGACTTGTGTAATGGTTGTGGTCTGTGTTCCTTAATTTGTCCAAAGCAAGCTATTCAGGAAATTCCTGAAGTGATTGTTGAAGGGCATTTAGTAAAAAAGCCGTCAATCGATTTTGATAAAAAGTCTTGTAATCTATGTGGAGAATGTGCAGTTATATGTCCTCTGAATGCCTTAAGCATGGAAATTGACGGAGATTCGATTTCTACAATTGTAAAAAATGAAGCCTTTCCAAGGTTAATTAAAGAAATACGTTTATTCAAAGAGAAGTGCGATTCAACATGTGAGCTAGTCTGTCAAAAAGAGTGCCCAACAGAAGCCATTAAAGTCACAACCAAAATCTCAGAAAATGGGGAAACACCTGAAATTCTTGAAGTGGAGATTGATAAAAATAAATGTATTTACTGCAAACGGTGTGAATTGATGTGCCCTTTTGGCGCATTACATGTAAAAAAACCGTTTCAAGGCAAGGTTGAATTGAATAAAACTCTGTGTCCCAAAGATTGTGTAGTATGTATGGATATATGCCCTACCAGTGCTATTCGATTGGAAAACGAAAAAGCTGTTCTTTATCCTGATTTCTGTATCTTTTGTTCAGCATGCCAAAAAGTATGCCCAAAAGAAGCCATATGCGTGAGCAGGGATTGGATATTTCACGAGGATATCGAAGCAGCAGCTTGGCTTACAGCTTTAAGGAAATTGACTTCGTTCAATACTTTGAAAAAGGAATTATCAATTAAAGCAACCAATAAAAGAACATTAGCTGTGCAAAAAAGAAAAAAGGAAAAAATCGTGTTAGATATGCAAAAACCATCTACCACGGCAGAAGAGTTCTTAAAAATTCTAAGCAAATATAGAAAATAACATATTTGATATAATAATGGTTAACATATTAAGTGAATAATCATCGTTTTATTAACTAATTCAAATGTTAGGTAGCTTATTTTATTCGAGCATACGCCTCAACCAAGTCACGCGCTGAAATTACACCCACTAATTTGGAATCTTTGGTAACTGGCAACCTCTTAATATGTTTTGAAATCATTATTTCAGCAACATCTTGGACGCTGGTCCTCATAGGTACAGTAATTAGAGGTGATGAGCACACTTTTCCTACTTCTATCTTCAACGACCGATCTTTTGCCAAGAACTTGGTAAGCAGATCCCTTTCAGTGAAGATTCCCATAGGCTCTCCATTACGAGTAATTATGACACTACCAATACTGTTCTTACCCATTATGTTTGCTACGTCTTCTACAGATGTTTCCTCATCAGCAGTTATGACACTTTTACTCATAAAGTAGTCAACTTCAAACCATACTTGCATCGTTTTGGGTTTCTCCAGGAGACGTCGAATAAGATCTGAGGCAGTTATAATGCCCACAACTTTTCCCGATTCAATGACTGCCAGTCGCCGAATTTTCTTTTCAATCATGATTTGAGCAGCTTCTTTTAATTTTGATTTTAGGGATATCGATATAAGAGGATAGGACATGATTTTCTCAACTTTTACTTCTTTTATACTCACTCCACCAACTAACCAATCTTTCTCCAAAGCAATTCCTTTATCCACAACTTCGCGCAGCATATCTCTTTCAGTTATTATGCCCACTGCTGTGTTATACTTCATTACTATCAAACTTCCAATGTGTTTTTCGCCCATTATTTTGGCAGCCTCATATAGTGTAGTCTCAGGAGTTATTGTAACAACATTAACGATCATAATCTCTTCTGTCTCTCGGTGCTGAGTAATATTGCAGTTATTGTGTTTATGTACAATATCGCGGGTACCTAAATCTGTAAAAGTCTTCATCTCCCTTCCTTACTAACCTTTTATTGGTAAATAAAGTATATGCATTTATGGATAAATTAAATTAACCTAGATGTTATTCAAAATTCTCCAACAAAAGATCTGAAGATAGAAGTTAAACATTAATGCTTGGGAATGAGAATTTACAATTTAGCCCCCTGACCCAAATCGCTCAATCTGTATATGTTATTTTAGTTCATCAGTAAAAAAATAGGCGAAGAATGTAAACAGGAAGTAAAAGAAAGGGTTTGAAAATCATTTCTGCAAGTTAAATGGCAATAATTCTCATAGACTTTAACTTGATTTTGAATCTGCGGAAATATATTTTTCGACTAATTCTCTCATTTTCTTTCTTATTTCTTCACATTGTTCTGCATATTTTGGGGCTAATTCTTCGATTTTTTTCCCGCTACTGCAAGCCACAAAAAGTTCATCATGGTGATCAAGTATGGCCTCAGTTATTTCTTCCACCCTTCTACGATATCTCTCATCATGTCCTATCAGATGAATCATAGTTTCTAAATTTTCAGGACATTTTTTGTTAAAATATTTAACAACATAAGAGACCATTGCTCTAATTTGTGAATCATCCATAGAAGATTCCCCATTACAATACTATTTGCCATAAATTTATACTATTTGGAAATTTATAGATTGAATTTATTAGTGAAAACATTTTTAGAATAAAAATGAGGGGAATGTCGCTAGGATTTTACTAGATACATTGGTTCCCCAATTCACATGATTTACCGCATGAATGTAAGAGCCTGAAATTTTTTGTCCTACCTTTCGTTTTCTTCTTCCTGTTAACTAAATGATCTCTATCCATTAGATCAACTTCGTGCGCATTGCTTAGAAATTCTCCAGAGTAGTGAAAGAGTTTTTCAAAAGTCTATTGATTAGATTTTGTAAAAGAATACTGAGGGACATTAAAAGTAGTTACTTAAAGCATCTGGGATAAGATTTCATAATCTACTAGAAATAATTTTTGAAAAGATTACAAATCCAGAGGGGGTACCTCATCTTATTAAAATAGTGCAAGAATTAACCAAAATGATTAATCTAACTATTCACATATACATTTGGGGGGATTTTGTGAAAAACATCAAAGATTTGACAAAAGAGTTCCCAAGTGTCATTGATCGAGCATATAATGAGTATAAGAAACATCGACTGGTAGAGGCTATTATGAGCCGAGATGTTGTCACCACTACAATCTATGCTACAATGGAGGATGTTGCTAAGATCATGGGTGAAAGGCACATAGGAAGCTTGATCGCCAAGAATTATGATACACCAGTGGGAATAGTCACCGAAAGAGACTTGCTGAGCAATGTTCTAGCACTTGGAAGGACACCAAGTGAGATGATGGTTGAGGAAGTTATGTCATACCCTCTCACCAAAATATGCTCAGTTGCCGAGATAAAAGAAGCAGCACAGATGATGACCAAAACGAAAGGGAGGCTTGCCGTCTTTAGCTGCGGAGATCTTGTTGGAATAATAACTGCGTCAGACCTGATTCGGAGTCTACCTGATGTATCCGAAACACAGCTTAAGGTTGATGACTTTATGACTGAGCAGGTCATAACCGCTGACGAGAAAACCCCCATAGCCACTATAGCAAAGGTGATGGGTGAGAAAAGGATTGGCAGCCTCATAATCACCAGCAAAGACAAACCCCATATGAGTATATTCACTGAACGTGACCTTCTCACAAACTTCCTGGCTAAAGGAGAATCATTAATAACCAAAGTGGGAAAAGCATCGTCATCGCCACTTATTACTATCCCCTCAGGAACAAGTATACACAGGGCAGCTGCCACCATGTCGACGAACCACATAAAGCGACTTCCTATCACCCAAGATGGTGAACTGGTGGGAATCATCACTGCACGTGACCTCGTCGAGGCCTACGCCAAATAATGCATATGCAATAGAAACAGTTCCTGCAATTGATTTTGATAAACATATGTCTAAGAAAACAAAACAAAAAACTAGCTAATAAATGGCTAAACTGAAAGTGCATTCTCCACAAATGTTAGGTAATAATTTGAGGTTCATTGTTTACCCTTGAATCTTCATCGGGTGCTTTGGATTCGTTATTTTGTGCTTCAAATCTGATATTAGTTCGCAAAGTCTGACTGATTTCTGCAGGTTCTGCTTGAGGTTCAATTTGGATTAATATCCAACCTGTCATCCAGATGAAGATAAAAATTGGCAGAAAAACTATAGTAATTATTTTGCGCAAAATTGGATTTCTACGGGCTTTCAAATTCTCTTGCAACCTGAGATCGCCATATTATAGAATTCACAACACAGTATTAAATATTGTGTCTTAATAAACCATGCTTATCAGGATGGTAGGCAGCCGAACCCAAAAAATAGTCTGACTCAACAACATCCGAAACAAACTAACCTTAAACTGTCACCTCACAACCTGAAAATTTCATCAAAATCCAAATTCAAATTTAACTCGTATCCAAAAAACAAAAACTAACGAGAATAATTCCTCAAGTAGTCTCTTCGTATTATTCTATTAATTCACTAATTAAGTGAACATGTCAATACAACCGTTTTATCATCAATAAACCTAAAACAACCAACAAAAAACCACTTGCCCGCACTCGATATTTCTCAATTCTTATTAAAAACTACCAAAACAAAGCCTTTCTCTTTTCCAAAGCTTGTTTCACTTTTTCAAGTTCTTCTGGAATGTCAATCTTTTGGGGGCATTTCTCCACGCACCTACGACATTTATTGCAAATTATCGCGTTCCCATTAGGATTGTTAAAGTCCACTTTCTTCCTTGAGGTCCGTAATTTTCTGTAAGCTCTTCTTGCTAGCATCCGTCGAAAGAAACTCGTTTCTAGAGAAACATTGTTCAGACAAGCAAAATTTTGAGGAATATTAACGCCCTCAGGACAAGGCATGCAATATCCACATGCTGTGCAGGGAACAACAATGCTTTTTCTATATATTTCCGAAAGTTCTTGAATTATCATCTGCTCTTTGAGCGACAAAGAATTGACTCCAGAACGGTCAGCACTTGCACAATTTTCTTGTACCATCTTCTTGGAACCCATTCCGCTAAGTACAACTGAGATTTCAGCCTTATTCCACAAGAACTGAAGAGCCCAATCAACTGGAGATCTCCTTTCTTCTGCTGAACGGACTATCTTCAAAACTTCCTTTGGAGGGTTAGCTAATGTTCCACCCTTTAAGGGTTCCATGACAACTACCGCAATGCCTTTGCTATGTGCATAGGACAGTCCCTCTGTTGTTGCTTGAACGCATGTATCAACGTAATTGTACTGGATTTGTGTAATGTCCCATGGGAAAAAGTCAATTATTTCTTTGAAAACGGGTAAAGTGTCGTGAAAAGAAAAACCGATGCTGCGAATAAAACCCTCGTTTTTTGCTTCTTCCATTTTATCAATTAGTCCAAGCTTTTTTACTTTTTCGAATTGTCCCTCATTCAATGCATGAAATAAATAACCATCTAAATAGTCTGTTTGCAATCGTTTCATCTGAGATTTTAAGTACTTGTCAAAATGTTTGGCGTCACGAACCATAAACATTGGTAACTTGGTAACCAAGTGTACTCGTTCTCGATAGCCATCCTTTAGGGCTTTTCCGATGATTTTTTCGCTATCGCCAAGATGATATGGCCATGCTGTGTCAATGTAGTTAATGCCCTGGTCGATTCCATAGCGGATTATCTCGATGGACTCCTCGGTTTTAGCCCTTAGTTTGTTGATTCTTCTAGAGGGTAACCTCATACAACCGAACCCTAGAGCTGAAACCTTCCACTCTAAAGAACCCATCTTGCGATATTTCAAATGTATCAGCTCCATGCTCATGGAGTATTAGTTGCAAGTATAATATCAATTTGGCGAAATCCTGTTGTTGCTTATTAAACGTTAATAAATGCATGCGACTAAAGGACCAACTAATAACCGATTTTTAGTGCACTAGTGATGATGACCATAAGATATATTACTAAATGGTAAGATTAAAAAGGAGCCGATGTTTTGGATTTTATGAGAGATTTAATCATGGACAAAGATTGGGACAACATCTCTGACTTGAGCCTCAAAGAAGGCGACATCAACCTTCTACACGTAATAAATGAAGAGGATCTAACCAACTTCACATTTGAAGGACTAAAAAGAAGACTAAAAATTCATCAAGAAACACTTTCCAGAATTCTCTATAGACTAGCAGATCAGGAAATCCTCAAGAAAGTTGAAAACGGTTATACTCTAACATCAAAGGCCAAAAAATTACTGAAACCAAAATCCTCCCATTCTAAAAATACCACTCTACGATTACTACAAACTTTTTTACCACCCGAAGTTCCAATCAAAAACATTATCTCTAATCTTAAGGGTAAATGGTTTGGCGTACTCCGTTGGCTAGGCTGTTCTATGAAAAACGAGGATGTAACTCTAAAATGGATTACTGAGGATGGGAGAACAATAATCTCAGCAGTTTTCTCTCAAGGTAAACTATTCATAGACGCCAAGATGGTTTCAGACAATGACCTAAATGCTGCACTAAATGCTTCTCACCAACTAATTGGCTACATAACAAAATTCATTTCAAGAAGTGGACACAACTAAAAAACGTTCTTTAGCTTTTTCAATTCAACCAGTTTATCAGTCTAGATGTGACTAACTTTATTTATTCTCCATCAACAAATATCCCCAAATCCATGGAACTAAATGACCGCGAATATTAGTAGACACTAAAATACGGTGAAAGACCCATGAACACACAAGCTCTAGAATTCAATCAGCCCCTAAACCCATTAAATCCCTTAGATCCCTCCAACAAGTATGAACCATCAGAACCAATCAGACGTCATCCAACTCCCTTACGACCATTCTGAATTCGTCTCAATAAATTAAATTCTCAGATTCAAAAACAAACAATTCACGAAGACCCCATCTTCTATACTCACAACCACTCTTCGTTTTATCCAAAATTAAAAAATCCAATTGGGCAACCATCAAAACTGTTTCAGGTTTTGTATTTTTTAACAGCATATTTCGAATTTCGATATAATGTCCAGGAAAAAATAATGGATATATTAAGTCAAAATATATAATACAATTAAAATCGGGGTAGAACATATGAACAGGATAAAAAACCACAAAAAACTCAATCTAACTGTATGGATTGGATTATTACTTATTATTTCAGCCTTAAGCATCTGGATTTACTCAATCATAGAACTCAAAAGCAACGAAATAATGCTCACTACCCAAAACTTGAGCATAGAAGAAGTTTGGCGCTATGAAGGAGCCCTCCAATGGTGGAAAAATGTCTACGTTACCGCAATACTTCCAACAACAGCAGTCTTAATACTATCAGGAACAGTAACCCTATTAAGTCAACAACTATTCAGTCGTTTTACCCAAAAGAACGTATTCAGCAAGCTGGAAACGAACATAAAACAAGCCTGCGACATAACTCCAGATTGAACACTCAAAGAAACAAAAAATACAAAAACAATAACTACTACAAAACAACCCCTAACCATTTACCGTATCCGATTACACCTCCACAGACTAATGTAAAAAAAATCCATCACCCCGTACATCTACCCCTATTTCTTTGCAAGATTCTTTTCAATTTTATTCATCAACCGACAATTCCAAACCCATCGCCTGAATCTGCTAAAGCAAACCCAGGACACCCCCTTCAATACAAAAAACCCAACTTAATTATATCACCAATAAAATAACAATAACTAAAAATCATTCACTCCCTTCTTATCTGTCAGTATGGCAAATTAACCTACAAATAAAACTCCAACTAGAACAATATTCCAAAACCTGAGATATCAAACACTAACAAAAAAATGTAGGGATTCGAGGTAATAACTTAACCCAAAGTAAACCCTCTAACAATTCATACATAATTCAACAAAACTTTAATTCTAACCCGCAAGAAATAACATATTCTATTGGTGCCAACCGTGAAAGCTTTAATTTTGAGTGGTGGCAGAGGAACCAGACTTCGTCCATTAACTTTCACTTTAGCTAAACAACTTATTCCTCTAGCCAACAAACCTGTTCTTGGTTATGTTCTGGACCAAGTAGCCGAAACTGGCATAACCCAAATTGGTATAATAATAGCTCCTGAAACCGGACACTATGTAAAAGAATACATCAAAGACGGAAAAGACTGGAACTTTAATGTCACCTATATTCCCCAAGAACCATTAGGGTTATCTCACGCTGTTAAAACTGCAAAAACCTTTCTCGGAGAAGAAGATTTCATAATGTGCCTAGGTGACAACCTACAAGGCCAAGGACTATCAACTTATGTACAAAAATTCAAAAAAGAAAAGATGGATGCCCTAATCCTCCTAAAACCAGTAGAAGATCCTACAAAGTTTGGCGTAGCAACACTAGACGAAAAAGCCAACATCATAAAATTGGTAGAAAAACCAAAAGATCACTCATCAAATCTTGCCATAGTCGGCACCTACATATTTTCAAAAAACATTTTCAAAGCCATAAACCAAATCAAGCCCTCATGGAGAGGCGAACTTGAAATCACAGACGCATTACAAGAAATGATAAACATGGGATTCAACGTAAAAGCGGAGACCCTGAACACTTGGTGGCTTGACACTGGAAAAAAGGATGATATACTAGCAGCTAACGCAAAAGTCCTAGATGAATACACAAAACAAGAAATCAAAGGGACAGTCCAAGAAAGCAAAATTGAAGGAAGAGTCACAATTCAAGACAACGCAAAAGTAGTTAACTCCACCATTAGAGGACCATGCGTAATTGGAGAATGCTGCATTATAGAAAACTCTTTCATTGGTCCATACACAAGCATAGGTAATGGAGCAAAAATTATTGATAGTGCCATCGAATACAGTGTAATATTAGAGAATGCACAGATAACTGGTGTCGATAGGCTGGAAGAAAGCTTGATCGGAAAAAACGCCAAAGTAACCAGAAACCAGAGGAACGGATGCTTAAAACTTCATGTAGGCGACTACTCGGAGGTTGAAATATGAAAGAATATGCCCTTAAGGGAGTAAAAACATATGAAATAAACATTTTACCCGACGAAAGAGGTTTCTTCAGCGAAGCCCTAAGAGCGGACTGGAAAGAATTCCTTGAAGACGAACAGGTAACACAGATAAACCTCAGCTACAGCTACCCCAACATCGTCAGAGCATGGCACAAGCACACTAGAGGGCAAATAGACCACTTTCTTGTAGTGAAAGGAGCAATGAAAATCTGCGCTTACGACGAAGAAACAGGAAAAATGGCTGAAGTAATCGCCAGCGACAAAAAACCTACGGTCGTGAGAATACCCGGCAAATATTTGCATGGAACAAAAACAGTCAGCAACGAACCATCGCTGCTAGTATATTTTGTTAACAGACTCTATGACTACAAGGAGCCTGATGAACTTCGCAGATCATGGAATGACCAAACCATAGTCCCCACAGAAATAAACGGAAACAAAAATGATCCTCGTGTAGGCAAACCATGGGACTGGTTCATGCCACCCCACAAATAGAATGTGATAAACCGTGAATGTTTTGGTTACTGGTGGAGCCGGATACATCGGCTCTGTTATGTCTAGAATACTTTTAGAGAAGGGTTACGACGTAACTGTCCTTGACAGGTTGTTCTTCGGAACTGATTCATTAAAAGACATAGCTGACAAAATAACCCTCGTCAAGGACGATATACGCTTTTTCAATCCAGAAATCTTGAAGGGAATAGACGCTGTCTTTGATTTAGCCGCTCTTTCTAATGATCCCTGCGGTGAACTTGACCAAGAAAAAACCTTGCAAATAAACCACAAAGGACGAGTTAGAGTAGCAAATCTGGCAAAAAAACATGGCGTCAAAAAATATGTTTTCGCTAGCACATGCAGTGTTTACGGGTTCCAAGAAGGAATCATAAACGAAGAATCAAGTCTAAACCCTTTAACGACCTATGCAAAAGCTAGCATGATGGCTGAAAAAGAAATCTTACCTCTTGCCCAACAAGAATTTCTCTGCAACAGTTCTAAGACAGGCTACAGTTTACGGTTTTTCCTATCGGATGAGGTTTGACTTAGCCATAAACGGAATGGTTTTAGGTTACTACCGAAACGGCAAAATCCCAATAATGCGAAATGGAAAACAGTGGCGCCCGTTCGTCAATGTAAGAGACACTTCAAACGCTTTTATTAAAGTTTTAGAATCAGAACCAGAACTAGTCAATGGTCAAATCTTTAACGTAGGCAGTGACGAACAGAACATACAAATCTTTGACTTAGCCAAACTGGTAGCAGAAGCATGCGATCTTTCTTTCAACTATGAGTGGTATGGAGATTGCGATACCCGAAGCTACAGAGTAAGCTTCAACAAAATCAAAGACACACTAAACTTCAAGCCACAAACCTCAATCAAAAAGGGAGCAAAAAACGTATTCGATGCTCTCAAAGAAGGAAGACTAAATCCAGACGATCCACGAATGATAACCGTCAAGTGGTACAAGCATATTCTAGAGATGCAACAGTTCATTAAAGACACAGAACTCAACGGAGTAATTTTATGAAAATAGCAATTATAGGAGCAACTGGCCAACTTGGCACAGACCTAATAAAAACATTAGAAAATGGACACAAGGTCATAGGTCTCACACACAAGGACATCGAAGTATCAGACTATGACAGTCTTCATGATTCTGAAGGAACATCGACCAGATGTCGTCATAAACACTGCTGCTTTCCATAAAACAGACCAATGTGAAGAAGAACCCCTCAAAACCTTTTCTGTAAACGCTTTAGGCGCAAGAAACATCGCCATGATAACCAAAGAAATAGACGCCACAACAGTATACATAAGCACAGACTATGTTTTTGATGGCTCCAAGAAAGAACCATACACTGAAGAAGACATTCCTGCCCCCATCAACACTTATGGAATCTCTAAACTTGCCGCCGAGCACTTCACAAAACAAAACCCAAAACACTACATCATGAGAATAGCAAGCGTATTCGGAAAAGCAGGAGCAAGCGGCAAAGGAGGAAACTTCGTGGAAACAATGATAGCCAAAGCAAAGAAAAACGAATCCCTCACTATTATCGACGACATGTGGATGAGCCCCACATACACTATAGACGCAGCTCCTGGCCATAAAGAAAATTGTTGAAAAGCAACTCCCCTACGGAATTTATCACGCCACAAACAAAGGCTACTGTTCATGGTATCAATTTGCCGAACAAATATTCCAATTCACAGGTCAAACTCCTAACTTAACACCAACAAAAACAGAACAACTAAATGTTAAAGCAAAAAGACCAATGTTTTCTGCACTAAAAAGCATAACGCTGCCTCAATATGGCATAGAAACGCCAACATGGCAAGAGGCTCTTCGTAAATACCTGATCGAAAAAGGACACATCTAAAAGACTCTTCGTTAAGATCTTGAGAGGAAATATGCTTTGCACATAGCCCAAATAGGAACAGGACGAGTAGGACGACCTACTGCCTTCACAATAATGTGTGCAGAACTGGCGGACACTATAACTGTTTGTGACACTAAACCGGGTCTGGCAGAAGCCTTCGCCGAGGAACTGAAACACGTTAGCGCAAGTCTAAGGTTAGATCTTGAGATTATTGCATGTGCAAGAGATGAAGATGTAGACGGAGCTGAGATTATCTTGGTGTCTGCTGGAAAGCCAAGAATCCCGGGTGTCACGATGAGCAGACGAGATTTGGCGGTTCAAAATGGAGAAATAGTTAAGCATATTGCGGAATCTACAATTTCAAATAATCCTGAAGCAAAATATGTTGTGATAACAAACCCCGTTGACGCCATGGCAATGGTCTGCAAAAAATATTCCAAAGCCGACTTTGTGATTAGCACCGGAACTAATCTTGAAACTTTACGTTTCAGATCTGGATTAGCCAAATCACTAAACGTTCCAGTATCTAGAATCGAAGGTTGGGTAGGTGGAGAACACGGCACAGACGCAATCGTTCTGTGGTCAACCGTAAAAATCAATGATTTGGCTCTACAGGAATATTTAGAATCCACAGGTAAGTCCCTATCCAAAGAGGAAATTGAAGATTACGTAAAATCTGTCTCCAAACTTATCGTAGACAATATTGGAGGCACCGAATTTGGGCCAGCAGCCTCATTTAGAGACATCGTGAGAGCTATAGTTAGAAACACGAACGAGGTTTTGCCTATCGCCTCGCCGGTGAAATTTAGTGAGCTGCCTGAACCTGTCTTTCTTAGTGTTCCTCTTCGGTTGGGAACTTCAATTGGCTGCTCTACATACGATAATCTTTCTAAGAGAGAGAAAACGGAAATAGCTGCTGCAGCCCAAGCAATATACCAAACGTATAAAACAACTATTGAAGCAATAGAAAAAAACATCGCCTGTGACTAATCATCTTTTTTCGTTTTATGCAGAGCGTTCGATTAATTTCTTGTCGAGTCTTTAGAAAAAAAGAATACATAACAAAGAGAGCAAAGACAAGAAGATCAACTTCTCAATTAAGGTTACAAGTTTATTAGATATGATGACAAACACGAAGAAGTTGTTTTAACAAAAAGGCTGTAAAAATCTGTGATGTTAGCGAAAAAACAATGTTGTCAGGGATATATGTGTGTATTTGCTGCATGTTAATAAGGTAGTAATACATCTTTCACTTCCTCTAATCAGTGAGGGATAAGAATTGTCTAAAGCGGTTGCTCAGAAAGTGAAACAAACTAAGCAAATGCTAGTAAGAGAACTGGATTTAACTAAAATTGATGGAAACGGCGATTTTCCATGCCCAACCTGCGGAGTTACACTTTCTCCCGAAGACGAAACAGAGGATGTTTACACTATCATCGAGGAGAAAGTTAGCAACGATAGTCTGGAGGAACTGTTGATTCAATGCAACGCATGTGGAAGCCAAATCCGTCTGACAGGTTTTTCTTCGTTTGAGCTGGATACTTCTGAACCAGATTAGCTTCTAGTGTCCATGTTTTCACGCGGAGGCAATCCAGTCAGAATACCTTAGCCTGTTCTTCTCTTTTCTTTTATACAAGACAATTCAAACTTGTTTCATGTACTTTTTGACAGTGTTAACCTTGTCTTTCATAGTTCGCGGCTTGTCCCTTCTATCATCAATTAGTAGAGTAGACTCAACCCGCATGATCCCCTTACCTGCTATGGCTTCGTGGGCAGCCTTCACCGCCTCCAAGATGACCTCTAAATTGTCTGCCTCCATAACTGTTCCCATAGGAGTAACTTCACAAATCAAGCCTTCTACTCTATTCATTTCCGCTATTGCAGCCGCCACATAACTTCCTATGCTTGTCGATTCCTGCCCCACAGGAACTATGCTAAAATAGGCAACCACTTTACACTTTTTCTCTGTAATCATAATTTGTTTTCCTTCTCCTAAATAGAAAAACACATGTTCAGTTTAACCTGTTCAGATAACCAATTTATTAGTATACGTGTATGATAGTAAAAACTCCCGTTTAGGAGAACGCGTTTCGTTGAGTAAAGCAAAAAGTATTGCTAAGGTTTCAACCATGGACGTATTCAACATCTTTTGGGTTTTAATCGTCTCATCAATCGTGTCAGCCATAGGCGTAATTATTGGAGACGTAATCTTTCTCTCATCATATGTGGTCGCTGCTCCGCTGATGGGTGCCATAACCAAAGCGGATGTGCACAACTTCAAAGACATGGTGAAAGGACTTGGACCAATCGCGCCCATCTTGTCCCTGTTCCTCTCTATTATAGAACGGTTAATCGTGATGTTCCAAAGAAGTTAGATATTCGAATGGGCGTTTACATACATCAACAGATACAGACGTTACTGTTTCTTCAGTTTTTCACGATATTTTTTTCTGAGCTTGGCAATTTTTGGGGCAATAACTATCCTGCAGTATGAAGCATCGGGATGGCGACCGAAGTATCGTTTATGGTAATCTTCTGCTTTGTAGAAGCTTTTGAACAGCTCAACCTTTGTTACTATTGGAGCGTCCCAGACTTTTGCGGCTTCAAGCTCTTTGATAACCTGTTCTGCAGTTTCTTTCTGTTTCTCATTCTGATAGAAGATGGCTGATCGGTACTGGCTGCCCACGTCTGCTCCTTGTCTATTTAGTGTTGTTGGGTCATGGGCAGTGAAAAAAATTTCCAGTATCTCTTTGAATGAGATAATTTCTGGATCAAATGTGACTTGAACAACTTCTGCGTGTCCTGTAGTTCCTGTGCATACCTGCTCATAAGTTGGCGACGATGTTGTTCCGCCAGAGTAACCTGATTCAACATTTAAGACTCCCCGTATCTCCTCGAAGGCGGCTTCTATACACCAGAAGCATCCGCCGCCAAGTATCGCCACCTCCATCTTGTCTTTGGTGTTCTGGCCTCAACTTTTTGTTCTTCATAATCACATAATCTTGTTTTTTGAAAGTTTAAGTTTTCTCTTAACATGCGTTCATCCATGACAAAAACCAGTATATTATGTGCATAAGAACCGTAGCAAGTGTATGGCTAAACTGTTAGTGGCTCTTTTTAAAAACTCAAAGCATATAAGAGTTAATTACCTGAAGAAAGTCAAACGGGTGAATTCCATTGAAACTTCTAGTTAGTGTCGTAGACAAAACAGAAGCCTTGGAGAGCATCAGAGGAGGCGCCAATATACTGGACGTTAAAAACCCAAAAGAAGGCTCTTTGGGAGCCAATTTTCCTCGAGTAATACGGCAAGTTAGGGAGGTTGCACCAAAAAATCTTGAAGTAAGCGCAACAATAGGAGATTTACCTAATCTGCCTGGAACCGCTTCTCTTGCAGCTTTGGGCGCCGCCGTTTCCGGAGTTGACTATGTTAAAGTTGGGCTTTTTGGCGTGAAAACCTCTGAAGAAGCAACGAAGCTTATGACTGAAGTTGTTAAAGCGGTGAAAGAGTATGACAGTGGCTTGAAAGCTATAGCTTCTGGATATGCAGACTTTAGATACTGTTGGATGCGTAAGTCCTCTGGAACTTCCCATGATCGCCCATAAGGCGGAAGCTGATGGCGTGCTGATTGATGTAAAAAATAAGAATATGAAAGATAACTTGTTCAGTTTCCTCACAGATGAGCAATTGAGAGATTTTGTTACTCAAGCTCACGACTGTAATCTGCTGGCTGCCCTCGCAGGCTCTTTAGATACCCCAGACATTCCAAGAATATACAGTTTAGGTGCAGATATCCTTGGGGTTAGAGGAGCAGTTTGCACCAAAAAAGACCGATTAGCTGGCAAACTTGAAAAAGAGAAAGTTATGGCGTTTGTTAATGAGCTCGCCAAATTGTGAATTAGCTCTGTTAAACTGTGATGTGTGTGCAAACGGTCTTTTTGTTTTCCAGAAGCTGTCCAATTCTTTCTGGTTGTCTGCCGTTAACGACGTAGCAATCTAGTTTTGTCTGCAGAAGCATCTTTGGTAATGTCTTGTCGACGCTTGTTCTCATGTTCGAGCCAAGCAGTTCTTTTGCAGACAATTCTTTAATAAATTTGGCATCCCAGTTTTGTTTGGGGTCCTTTGAGAATATTCCGTCCACGTCAGTTACTAGAATTAGTTTTTCTGCATGTAATACGCTGGCAATATGAGCGGCTATAGTGTCCGAGGTTACATTCCATGAGTGTTCCAGAGGGTCTTCATGAAACATGTGCTTTGATGGCAAAAAAATCGGCAACTTCCCCTTGACTGAGCTGCTGATTTCTTCTTGATTGTAAGAGACGTAAGAGTCTGGGGCAAAATCAGAAAGAAGTAGTCCGTATTGGTCCATTGCTAGTATTGCCATTTGATGGGCAACTCTCTTTGAGAAACCATACGTTCTGTCGTAGTCTTCTTACTGTGTCGGCGAATTCTCCGCCACCAGGCACAACAACTATCCTGTGAGCTTTTGCTAGAACGCTTAACATTCTACATAAGCTAACTAAGCTGGTGGGCTCTTCTGCTAAGCTTCCGCCAACCTTCAGGACCGCTTCCATTTTACTGTTTTTCCCTCCAAAATACCTGCGACCATAAACGCCACGCCAACCGAAGGCGACACAACAGCCGCGTCAACACCCAGCAGACTCCTGCATATCAACAATATCCTCAAATCCCACCTTTTCTGCAGCTTTTCTTGCAAGAAAGTTTCTTCCAAGCCCCGTAACCACAGCCGTCTTTTTTCTGAGTTCAGGCTTAATTCTTTCACTTACCTGCTTTAAGCCACACGCAATCTGCTCAACTTGCTTGGCGTAAACAAATTTTGCCACATCCATTATCTCCTGTTCTGTTAGCATGTCTGTGTCGGTGCAGACTACTCGCGCTAACCTAGCTGCTGCTTCCCTTCTTGTTTTTCCGCGATCATCACAGGTCTCAGAAGTATACTCTTCTTCGTTTATGTTGCCTAGAAGCAGGTGGACATCGCCTGACTGCGAGAACAACTCTGAGGAAACCCGTGTCATCATATCTCGAACTGGGATGAAGTTGACGATTGTGGCAACGTTTGTTCGCAAAGATCCAGAGTAAACAAGTTCTCCATTCTGAAGCTTCTCAAGGTCTGTTCTGCCCTTGGCAGCTATCTTTCCGTTAACGATTGGGATGATGCTTGTTGTGGTGCTTCCGACATCTACAACAATACAGTTTTTGATTGATTGCTTTGTTATCCATCCTGTTGCAGCCCAGTTTGCAGATGCTACCCTAATCGGTTCTCTGTGTGCTTCTTCAACTGATAATAGGTTAGCTTCCACGTCAAGAACAAAAAGTGGCACCTCACCAAAAACTTGGCATACACAATCTAAAACGTGATGTATTCCCTCTTTTTTTGTCATGTAAGCATCTGACAGCTCGGCAGTTATCGTAACCCCAACTCCATCCAGCACAGTCGAGTTCGTAAGTTTTTTCTTCAGTTTCTCTAGAACTTTTGGAAGCTGATTCTTTCCATCTTTCCATATCGGAAAATACTCTAGTAACGTTCTAAGTTTTTTGGTTGTAGCGTTTTGGGTAATTAGCAAAGTTGCTTTGGTGTTTGCTCCTCCTATGTCTAAGCCAAGAACCGTTTACCAAACTCAATCACCTCTGTAGAGCGATAGAAGACGTTTTTTTGTTCGATAAAAAGCTGATTGAGCACCCGTAGGACTGCTTGAGACTGAGGCAATTAGAGCATAAGCTGTCTTTTCTTCGGTCGGAAATGGGGGGGACACAACATCTTTTAGTTTGTATGTTTCAGCGACAACATGAAGGCATGAGGGAACCTCTACTTTGGAGAAGAACGTGTAACCTTTAGTTTGCAAGTTTGTTGGCAGCTTTCGCCTAATTACCGCATCGGCTATTGCTTCTGCTGTGTTGAAGTTTGCGATTCTCTTCAAGCCAATATATGATGTTGTAAGCCGCGGGTTTACTTCAATCACGACAGGTTTCTCCTCTGTTAGTATCATGTCTACACCAACATAACCCTTCAGTCCACTCACCGCTTCAACAGCCATTTCTGCAGCCTTCATTGCCTCTTTTTCTAGGTGGTGATTGAATGGAACTTCTCCGCCATCATATGTGGATTCCTTATCGGGTGGCGCCAAAGTAACCCGTTGACTGTTCAATGTGACAGCCACGGTTTTGTTTCCTGTCGAGATTACACATGCGCTGGCAGCCTTTCCCTTGATTAGTTTTTGAGCAATAAACTGGCTGCTCATCGACTCTTGCGATATTTTCTTGACTGCGCCAGCTATTTTGTTTTCATCTTTTACAAGGCTCAAGCCGCCACAGCTTGAACCATCTAATGGCTTAAAGACTAGAGGGTATCCCAACTCTTTGACTAAATGTCTAATCTTTTCTGTTTTTGTGTGAATGTCTAACAGAACTGTTTCTGGAACCTTCAAGCCAGTTTGCTCTAATCTCCTGTGAGCTGTAATCTTGTTTGAAACCCGTTTTATGGCGTCGATTTCGCAGTTGAGTGATGTTCCGCCAGAAGCTTCAATGGTTTCCAGCAGTTTTTCTAGCACTTGACCTGACTCTGGGGCGATAACGTAAACGGCGTCAACCAAACTTGAAATCTCCTTTAGTTTCTCATCAACTTCGTATGTAGAAGATACAAGGACTATTTTGTCTGCTTCGTTTGGCGGATTAAACGCCATTAGTCTTGAATCCATCAAGGTTGTAACGTTATCTCCTGCGGCTTTGCAGTCTGAGATTAAGCTTCGTAACATGCCATATGCTTCACTGAGGATGCTGCTTGAAAGTTTCTGATTGGAGTATCCGCCTCCGGAAACATACTCAAATATCAAAAGATTCAAACTTTACCCCCGCATTATCTCCTTTGTTATACAGTGAACCATAATGAAAATTATTCCCGTAATTGACGTTTTAAATGGTATTGCAGTTCATGGCATACGAGGCGAAAGAAGACATTACCAGCCATTAAAAAGCCTTCTATGCAAGTCTACTGACCCGCTGGAAATTGCCGCCGCCTTTGAGTCGTTGGGCTTTAGCAGCTTGTATCTGGCAGACTTGGATGCAATACTAGGCAAATCAGCTAATTTCAGTGTATACAGCAAGATTATGACAACAACCTGTCTTGATTTGATGGTCGATGCCGGAATATCAGACATCACCAAAGCAGAAAAATGTGTTCAAGACCAATGTGTCAAAGATTGTGATAGGCTCTGAAACTTTGAAAAGTTTAGATTTTGTGAGCCAAGCCGTAGGCACCTTTGGCGAAGATAAGATTGTAGTAAGCATAGACCAGAAAAAAGGAAAATTGCTTAGTGACTCAGAGGCTATCGCTTCAATGGAAGCCGTTTCGTTTGGAAAAAAACTTGCAGGCGTTGGTGTTCGCCAGATTATTCTCTTGGATTTAGACCGTGTGGGAACTGAACATGGAATCAACTTGAGTCTCATTAGAACCATTCTTGAACAGACCGGAGTTGACTTGCTGGTTGGCGGAGGAATAAAAAGCCTCTACGAACTGGAGGATCTAAGAAGCCTAGGGGTTTCTGGTGCATTGGTCGCCACTGTGTTACATAATGGAAAAGTAACTGTTGATGAACTAAAATCCACAGGTTTCTTGTAGATACTGGGTTAGGAATAAGCCGTAATTGTACGTGAAGAGCTCTATACTTCTCTGTTGGTTGGCTCGTGCACTTTGAAGATTGTTATAACTATACATGGAACAAACAGGACTGCCGCGAGAAAAAAAGGCAGAGCAGGAGACACATACGTGTACATGTAACCGCCAGCGAATCCACCTAACCCATTTAGGATAATGAAAAAGAAGTTTGTGCTTCCTATAATTTTTCCACGCTTATCGCGGGCTACAAGGTCTGCAAGTAATGCTGGATATGCCGTGTTTGTCAGAATTAATGCAACACCTAACAATAGGTAACATGCTGCAAGGATTATGAAAGTTCCATAAACAAAACCAATCATTGCAGGTATGAAAAGTAACCAAGCTACAATAAGAGGCTTCTTTCGTCCGAACTTGTCAATAATTTTGCCACAAGGCAAAGCCGATATCATGTTAACTATCGAATACCATGTCATTAATAATGCCCAATTGAAATCTCCAATATTCAATATGTCTGGGTCTGTTGCGTAGAGAATCATGTATACCGAACATGTGAACCAAGCAAAGTTATAGATTGCAAAAGTTGTAACCAAAGATAACGTTGCGCGAGAGGAGTTTTTCAGTGTCCTCATGCTTTCCATTACTGATGTGGGAAAATTTTTGAATGTTTCAGTTACGGAGATTCCTTCTTTGGTTTTCTCTACTGTTTCTTTGAATCTCATCCTCAAAATGGCGGCTACAAAGAATGCCCCTGTTAATGCCATGTAAGCTATTCTCATTGCTGGAACTAACCCAAAGTTGACCAGTAATATACCAGCAATTAGTGGTGAAGGAAATGAAACGTAGTGAAGAAGGTTGATGATAGAAAAACTTAATCCCCTTTTTTCTGGAGGTGATGAATCAGATACGAGAGCTTGAAGGGCTGGCCGATATATGAGAAATGTGCTTTGGATTACAGAGACTATCATAAAGAATTGCCAGTTGGGGGCTATTGCGAACAAAAAGTAGGTTACCGAAAATGCGAAAGTCATGGTGTATATTAGCGTTCTTCGTCCGTGTCTGTCTGCAAGGTAGCCTCCAGGAAATTGGACTAGTGCCAGAGCAATGTTAGAAACAAGGCTGATGATGCCTAAAATATATGCGTCGCCTCCTAAGCCTTCAATGTATTTGGGGTAGTATGTGTAAGGTATGGCTGCTGCAATTAGGATTAGCGTCAGTGAAACTGTATTTATTAGTATGTTACCTTTTATGAACGAGAATTCATCTTTTAGCCTAGCTAGAATCGCCAACAGGGTTTCACTTGAAAAACAGACAATGGGATATCACATAAACCATTTGTGCACATCTTTGAATGTAATCTGGTGTCTAACCTCCCGCTGATGGAACGTTGAATACTATTTCTCTGTTAACGCAGCAAGTCTAGCTGACTTTTTACAATATTTCTACTACAATATTTATGGGCTTTCTGATGAGAAAGCGTGTTTCTGCGCAAACAATTAAATGTGCAATGAAACTAAACCGTGAGTGTTTTGCTGTTTTTGTGGCAATTTTTTGCTTATGTTCTTACACATTTTTCTTTAAGCATTGCCCCTCTTGTTCAGGAAAAGACTGTGAAACATCAAGAAACATAACATGTTGGTATATCTTATAGACTTAACAAACCTTTTAGGCAAAACTGTTGTAAGTAACTGACTACTCACGTAAAAGGAGAGGCATGATTTTTAGACATTCAAAAACTGAAAAATTTGCTTCTTTACGTGCCAATAGTCTAATGTTAGAGGTTTAATCAAATATGCGAAGATCGAAAATGGAAATGTATATCGATATCCTCAAGGTTATGGTGCAGAATGGGCCAATGAAATTAACTCACGTCATGTATAAGGCAAATGTTAACTGTAGCGTCCTAAAGCAGAACTTGGATTTTATGATTGAACAGAATCTAATCGAGGAACAGGTTACAGTTAAGAGAAGAAACCAGACAAAAGTTCGATACGCCATCACAGAAAAAGGAAGAACAGTAGTTAAATACTTCAACGAAGTCGACAAAGCCCTGCATATAACTAGCGAAAGCAACATTCCCCTAATGATTTGCTAAAAAAGAAAACCAGATTTTTTTGGTTTTCAACCGTTTTTATTTTCTCTGTTTCTGGAACTTTGATTTGTCTAAGTACTACTCCGCAATGATCTTTATTGCAGGCGCAACGATAAACAGGTATGGACCAATTCCTAAACCACAGCTTATCACTGTGTTTCCGCTGGAATTGATTGTGTCTGGTAATCCACCCCCGAGTAGAGCCGCTGACATAGTCGATACCATGTCTGTAATCTGTTGCGGTATTTGTTGTCCTCCTAACCTGGAGCCTGTGAATGTTATGATTTAGGCTAATTCAGCCTCTTTTGTGTATGATTTTTTTTCTTTCCTTAGACGTGGACTAAAGTAAACTAGAATTGCAATTATCGTCAAAGCAATTGATATCGGCAACACCCATTGGGACCTTAAGACCCTATTCAGCAAGAGTAACGCAACTACAACCCAAACAATAATTGCTGCAACTGTTCTAATCTGCAACTGCCTATCCTCGTTCATATGAGTTAACCATTGCAGGCTAATACTTTTCCCCTTTTTTAGGGAACTTGATGGCATAATGTGTAGGGTTCTGTTTTGGCGCGTATTGTTAATGCATTAACGTTAGTGTTATTTGGAGAAAACCTTAATCTAGTTGTACACGAAATTTTGTCAAAGAATATCTGAGAACTTAGCTGATGAGCATGACAGATGAAAACCATGAACGAGTTGTAATCAGAGGACTTAGGGGTGTTACGGCCGCTACAACGCGAATAAGTTTTGTAGATCCACTTGGTGCACTTTATTATTCAGGCTATAATATCGACGATTTGGTGGATCAAACAACATATGAAGAAGTAGTTTACCTTTTGCTAAACAACAAGTTGCCTACACAAACCGAACTAAGTAACCTTAAATCAGATCTTTTCTCTGGCATGCGATTACCTAAACAAGTTGTACAACGAATACAAACTGCTTCAACTGCTTGCCATCCAATGGAAATTTTGCGCACCGAAATTTCTCATCTTGGAGAATTTGACCCAGAACCAGATGATACTTCAGATGCTGCAAACAAACGACGCGCCATTCGGATAATAGCTAAACTTCCTACAATAATTTCGTTTATTTATAGAACCCGCACAAAACAGGATGCCGTTGCTCCAGTTAAAGAATTCAGTTTTGCTGAAAACATTCTTTACATGTTCCAAGGAAGACCAGTAGATCAACAAGAAAAAAACGCCATGGAACGCTATATGATACTGCATGCGGATCACGGACTTAATGCTTCTACTTTTGCTGCTCGCGTGACCGCCGGAACTGGTTCAGACCTATACTCTACTGTGACTTCTGCAGTTGGGACACTCAAGGGGTCGCTTCATGGTGGAGCTAGCGAAAAGGTGATGAGTATGCTCTATGAAATAAACAGCCTCGATGAAGTAGAACAATATATACAGAGCATGCTGGATGACAAAAAGAAAATCATGGGTTTTGGTCACCGTGTTTATAACGCCGAGGACCCACGGTCAAAACATCTTAGAGTGATAGCTGAAAGGCTGTGCTATCAGAAAGACACTTTGCCTATCTACAATAAATGCAAAAAGATTGAGCTGACTGTCCTTGACAAGAAGGGAATTTTTCCTAATGTGGACTTTTATGCGGCATTAGTCATGCATGCCTTGGGCTTTCCCCGAGAATTTTTCACGTCATTCTTTGCTTGTAGCAGAGTAACCGGATGGGTTGCTCATGTGCTGGAGCAGTATGTAGATGCAGTTCTTATTCGTCCAACATCAAAATATACTGGCGAATTTGGAAAAAAGGTTGTTCCAATCGAACAACGAACATAACTACGCAACAGCCAATTCTTTCACTTTCTCTAGATTGCCAACGTCGCTGCGTCTAGCATCTTTAGGCGTTTCCATTATCAGAGGCAACTTGCCCAGCCTGCTTACTAACAAGTTTCTGAATCCTTCTTCCCCAATCTTTCCCATGCCTATGTGTTCGTGGCGGTCTATGCGGGAGTTCAAGTCTCCCTTCGAGTCATTAAGGTGAACAAGTTTAATCCTATCAAAACCGATTACATCATCAATCTTTTTGATTGTTGTTTCCACAGTTACCTGAGTTCTGAGGTCATACCCCGCAGCAAAGGCGTGGCTAGTATCAAAGCACACTCCAACAAGTTCTGGATGAGCTATTTGTTCGATTATGTGCTGGATGTCCTCGAAGGAGCTTCCCATGCTGTTCTTTGTTCCTGCTGTGTTTTCGAGTAGAAGCATGACGTCTCCGTCTGCACTGTTGAGACCTTGGTTGAGGCCGTTGATTAATCGTGTGAAACCCGTCTGCATGCCTGCTCCAACGTGGCTACCCAGATGAGTTACCAAGTATGGAATATCTAGTTGTCTGCATCTTTCAAGTTCTGACATGAGAGTCTTCACGGATTTTTCGTAGACTTCGTCTTTGGGAGACGCCAAATTCGGAAGGTAAGGCATATGAGCAAAAACAGTTTCTATGCCATACCTCTTCACTTTATCAGAGAAGACTTGAGCCGTCTCTGGGGCAAGTTTTGCTGAATGCCATTGTCTGGGGTTTCTCGTAAAAATTTGGAAGGTGTTGCATCCCAATTCTGCTGCTCTGTCCACTGATGTATCAATAGAACCATGAATTGAGACATGAAAACCGATCCTCAAACAGACCAACCCAACAACAGATGCATGACGCCATCAAGTAAAAACGTTTATTCTCAAAACTTGCCGTAAAGCTAACCCCCTTGGATTTGCATGAGACATCTTGAATATACTCTAGTTTCATTGAACACAATCAAAAAAATACTTTAGTCTCGAAACACAACTTATCCTCTGGGGGTTTTTGATGATAACTATTGTTGGTGCTGGAAAAGTTGGCAGCACAGCCGCCTTTGATATCCTGAAAGATCGAATAAGTGATCTAGTTCTCATTGATCTTAACGCGGATTTGGCAAAGGGTGAGGCTTTGGATATGATGCAGGCTGCACCCGCCATCGAGTTTGATGGAACAATTCAGGGAACCGACGACTTTAGAGAAATGGAGGGCTCTGAGCTTGTTATCGTTATTGCTGGTCTAGGCAGAAAGCCGGGTATGACCCGAATAGACCTTATGAACATCAATGCTAAGGTCATTCGTTCGGTAGTTAAAGAAGTTGCACGTTACGCGCCAGACTGCAAACTCATGATTGTTACAAATCCTGTTGATGTGATGACCTTTATTGCACGCAAAGAATCGGGTTTGCCTCCAAACCACGTTTTCGGTATGGGAAACATTCTTGACACGCTTCGTTTCCGTTCTTATATTGCTCAAGAACTTGGCGTTTCAAGAGAAGATACTTACGGCTTGGTTATTGGCGAGCATGGCGAGTCTATGGTTCCTCTGGTCGAGTATGCTTGTGTCTCGGGAATACCTATCACTACCCTGCTGTCAAAAAATCGAATCAA
This sequence comes from Candidatus Bathyarchaeota archaeon, assembly GCA_963697165.1. Taxonomy (GTDB): domain Archaea; phylum Thermoproteota; class Bathyarchaeia; order Bathyarchaeales; family Bathyarchaeaceae; genus Bathyarchaeum. Next base: position 16,897 of record CAVOMX010000001.1, on the reverse strand, counting down.
TAAGATCGTTAACAAAACGAGAACGTCTGGTGCTGATGTAATACAGCTTAAGGGCGCTACCACTTACGCTCCCGGCGCAGTTATTGCATTGATGGCGGACGCTGTCCTGAAGGGAAGAAACCGTGTGATGAGCGTTTCCACGTGCCCCGAAGGAGAATATAGTTGCTCTGCTGTTTCTATTGGTGTTCCTGTTGTTTTGGGAAAAAATGGTGTTGAAAGAATTGTTGAACTTAAACTATCCGCCGAGTCTAAGATGCTTTTTGAGAAATCCGTTGCCAAAGTAAAGAATGCCATTGCTGCACTGAAGTTTTGAGCAGATTCAATTCTTTGTTTTAGGCTGATAGTTTCTTTGCTATTGTTGTTAGGTGTTTTCCTAGTCCTTTTGCCATTTTCAGTTCGTTAACTGTGGGCATGCGTTCTCCGATTGGGCCTGCAATAGTTGAAGCTCCGTATGGTGAACCCCTCCGTAATTTCTTCAATTGTTGTCTGCTCTTTGAATGTGTAAGGCAAACCAACTATAACGCAGCCATGATACAGAAGTGGTAGATGAGCTGAGATTATAGTGGTTTCTTGTCCGCCGTGCTGTGTGTTGGATCCTACGAAAACTGCCCCGGGTTTGCCGACGAGAGTATTGTTTGCCGTTCGCCTCCTGTCTGGTTCCAAAAGTTTCTCATCTGAGTGCACATGTTGCCAAAACGAGTTGGAGTGTCCACGATTATGTCGTCAATTTCTTTAAGGTCGTTTCGTGAATCGGCGACAGAAATATCCTTCATCAGTTCTTTTTTTCTTTTACCGTTTCACTCCAGTATTCTTCAGGAACAAGCTCGGCAGCCTGTTTGAGAATTGGTTCACCGCCTGCCTCTTTGACTCCTTCAACTACTGCTTTTGCCATCCTGAATGTGTGACCATACAGCGAGTAGAAGAGAACAAGAATTTCTGGTTTATTTTCTTTCATCTAGTAATCTCCTAAAATGTTGTTTGATTTAGATTCTTAATGAGATTAATTGTGGCCGCACAATTGTAGTTCTTCAACAACATACCAAAAAATGTGCCAATAAAAAAATTCTATTAAAATCAAAAACTTTTTTTATTATCGTTTATATTCTAGACTCGTAACTAAATTATTAAAGGGTGAATCTGATGAGTGAACCTATAGAAACCCGAGTGAAAAAAGCTCTTGAACAAGTGAGGCCTCAACTGCAGGCTGACGGCGGAGACCTAGAATACGTTGGATTCGATAACGGCATCGTAAAAGTGAAACTTAAAGGCTCATGCAGCGGATGCCCAATGTCGGCCATGACCCTACAGTGGGGCGTTGAAAACTTCCTCAAAAAACACATACCCGAAGTAAAAAAAGTAGAGTCAGTCCAGTAGAAAATACGCTCCTCGATAAAACTTTAATTTTCCTTGAACGACATCTTTCCTCATTTTTTATTATAACTTATAATTATGAATGTACGCAATAGTCTGTTAGCTATCATTTTGTTATATGTTAGCTGCAAGAAACTAATCTGTCCACGCACTCTATCTTTGTTGATGCTGAAACATGAAATTCAGAATTAATAATGCTGTCATAGCGCTGATTCAGGGCGACATAACCGACCAAACAACAGACGCCATAGTTAACGCTGCAAACGCTTCATTACAGTTGGGCGGCGGAGTTGCAGGAGCCATCAGAAGACGGGGAGGACCAAAAATTCAGGAAGAATGCAACAAGATGTGTGGTACCCATGTGGGCGGAGCCGTAATCACAACTGGTGGAAACTTGGCTGCTACGTATGTGATTCATGCTGTTGGTCCAATATTTGGGGACCACCATGAGGACGAAAAACTAAAAGATGCAACCTTAAACTCGTTAATGTTGGCTGACAAAAACCATTTGAAGAGCATAACTTTTCCTGCTATAAGCACTGGAATATTTGGTTTTCCAAAAGACCGCTGCGCCACAATAATGCTTTCAACAACAATAGCGTATCTAGAAGGACCAACAGGCCTAGAGAAAGTGGTTTTTTGCCTTTACAACAAAGAAACCCTAGAAATTTTTGAATATGTTCTGCAATCTTTGACACAGAGACGTTGAACCCTGAATCGTCGACTCAGCAGTTTTTTTATTCCTTCAGATTGAGAGTAGCTTTTGCTACGTCTTGTATATGTTTGATGGTGAATCCCATCTTTTTCAAAAGACTAATTGCCCTGTGATTGTCGGGCAGTATGAAGGCGTAAACCGTTTCTAGTCCCTTGTCTTTGCAGATTTCAATCATATAATCTACCATCTTCGACCCTAACCCCAGTCCCTGCCAAGGATCTGCAACAATAAACGCCATTTCACCAGTTTTTCCATCCGACTCAATTATAAGCCTCACAACACCCAAAATTTGGCGTCGTCCCTCTTTTAGTTCTGCCACGATGCCTATTTCTCTGTCATAGTCGATGTTGGAGTAACGAACCCTAACTTCATGCGGGGTGTCTTTGATGATCTGGAAAAACCTGTAGCGTATGGACTGTTCTGAAAAGTTTTGGAACATCTCAAGCCACAAATGTTCATCTTCAGGCTTTATTGGTCTTAACAGAACGCTTCTGCCATCCCGCAGTTTCCACGGGGTTTCATACTTTTTTGGGTAAGGGCTTATCACCAAATGTTCGTGAGGCTCAAATTTTGTTGAAACCCGCTCCTTGTCGATTACTATTTTTGCATCAAGAGCTAACACCTCTTCTTCGTTGATGAACAGTGGGTTGATGTCGACTTCTTTTATTTGCGGAAAATCAACAAGCAACTGAGACAACCGCACCATTATCTCTTCTAGCAGCTTAAGATTTGCTGGCGCCACATTTTTGTAGCCCTTTAACAGTTTGTAGCCTCGTGTTTCTTCTATTATTCTTCTAGCCAATGCCTGATTCAATGGTGGAAGACCTACCGCGATGTCGTCAAAAATTTCGATGCCAACATCGTCCATCCCAAACAGTATCAGTGGACCAAAAAGGGAATCAGTTTTTGCTCCTAGCCTCATTTTGTGGCCTTGTTTTTTGATCATGCTCTGAATTGTGACTCCAAGAATTTGTGCATCTGGCTTTTGTTCTTTAGTTTGCTGCATAACTTTACGAAACGCTTCTCGAAGCTCAGCATCAGATTTGATGTCAATTACTACTCCTTCAACGTCATATTTATGGACAGTCTGCGGCGAAAGAATCTTCAAAGCTAGCGGGTAACCTATCTGTGCAGCTACAAAAACTGTTTCATCTTCAGTTTCAGCAGTCAACGTTTTGACGACTGGAATTTTGTAGTTTTCCAGAATCCCTTTTGATTCTATTTCAGTTAAGTTTTCCCTGTTTTCTTTTGCGGCTTCTCTGATTGTTACTGTTATGGGACGTTTTGGAGGCGAACTGTCCACTGGCAATTCTTCGGGTGTTTGGTAAAGCAGTTCGAGGTTGCGTTTGTATTGGTTCATGTACAGGTATGTTTTGATTGCCTGCTCTGGAGTAGAATATGTTGAAATGTTGTTTTCGTTAAGAACCCTGTTTGCTTCTTCTACCTCTTCATAGCCCATAAACGACGTCAAAATTGGTTTACCAAAATCTTTCTTTTCACAAAGCTTGCTAACGCTTTTTGCAATTTGAACAGAATCCGCGACACCTTGAGGCGCATAAATTATCAACAAGCCGTCAATGTTTTTGTCGCCAAGACATACAGTAATCGCTGTTTTGTATCTGTCAGTTTTGGCGTCTCCCAAAATGTCTATTGGATTTGCTTTGCTCCAGTGCGGAGGCAAAACTTTGTTGAGTTTTTCGACAGTTTTTGGGTCTAACTCCGCTAACTTTCCTCCTCCTGCTATAAGCGCATCCGCAGCCATAACTCCTGCACCTCCAGCGTTGGTGATTATGGCTAGGTTTGGTCCACTCGGCAATGGTTGGACTCCCAAAACTTCTGCGCAGTTGAAGAGGTCTCCAATTTCTTCTACGCGAACTATTCCAACACGCTTAAACGCTGCGCCATACGCCACATCTTCGCCTGCCTTTGCTCCCGTGTGAGATGCTACTGCTTTGGCCGTTTCGCCAAATTTTCCTGCCTTCACAACAATTATCGGCTTTGTTCGTGCAAAGTGTCTTGCTGCGCTCATGAATTTTCTGGCGTTGGTGATTCCTTCAATGTACATTAATATGCTTCTGGTTTTGGGATCAGTGCCAAAGTAGTCTATCAAATCTCCGAAGTCAACGTCAATCATGGAGCCTACGGAAACAAAATTGCTAAAACCAATCTTTTCGTGAATTGCCCAATCCAGAATTGCTGAGCCTAAAGCTCCACTCTGAGAAATAAACGCTATGTTTCCCTGCTTGGGAAGCTTGTTTGTAAAAGTTGCATTAAGGTTGATGCTTGGACGAATAACACCTAAACAGTTTGGACCAACTATTCTCATGTTATATTTTCTTTTAGTTTCAACAATTTTGTTCTCTAACTCTTTGCCTTCAGGTCCTGCCTCTTTGAACCCAGCTGAAATAATTATTATTCCCACGATTCCTGCTTTGCCACACTGATCCACCATGTCTGGAACGGTTTTAGCTGGCGTAGCAATAACTGCCAAGTCAACAGTTTCTGGGAGTTGAGCAACGTTTTGGTATGTTTTAAAACCCAAAATTTGTGTTTTGTGAATGTTAACTGGGTAAACTTTTCCTTCGTATCCCCCTTCGGTGAGGTTCTTCATTAAAGCATATCCAACAGTGCCTTCCTTGTCGCTCGCTCCGATAACAGCGATGCTTTCCGGTTCAAAAATTTTTTCCAGATTTATTGTAACCATCCTAAAAGCACCCTGTTTAATGGATAGTTATCTTGTCACCAACAATTCATATACTCTCCGTTACTTAACTCTCACCAATTGTCTATCTGTTTTGTAGACGGAAAAAAACGACTTAAATGAAAAAAGGGGAAAATTAACGGTCTAAAAATGAATGAAAAACTTAAATACTGCCTTAAAGAAAAAAGAGACTGCGGAGAAGTGTAGTATGAGACATCCTGAATTATCTGTGGCTCCAATGCACAGAATCTGCAAGAAAGCAGGAGCAAGTCGAGTAAGCGAGGCAGCTGCGAAAGCTTTGGCAAAAGAACTTGACGCCATCGGTGTAAAAATAGCTAAAGAATCTATCGATTATGCTATGCATGCTGGAAGAAAAACCGTTAAAGCCGAAGACATTGAGATAGCCGCGAGAAAAGTTTTGGAAAAATAATCATTCTTATCTCCCTTTTTTCCAAAAGAGGCACAGCAGAAGTCTCTTATTGTTAGTGAAAAACTTTATATCGCAGTTGAAAGTGCAGTAGCTAGGAATTTATTCAATTAAAAGGAATGATTTGTATGGCATATTTGACTACACAGGGCGGACAACCTGTCCTAATTCTTAAAGAAGGAACTTCCCGTAAACGCGGAAAGGAAGCTCAAACAAACAACATTATGGCTGCCAAAGTTATCGCCGAAGTTTTGAGAACCACTCTTGGTCCTCGCGGTATGGACAAGATGCTTATTGACGGTTTAGGCGACATAACCATAACAAACGATGGTGCAGCAATACTTGACGAAATTGATGTTCAACATCCAGCTGCGAAGATGATGGTGGAAGTAGCTAAGACTCAGGATGACATGGTGGGCGATGGGACCACAACCGCTGTAATCTTGGCTGGGGAGCTTTTGCAGAAAGCTGAGGAGTTGATGAATCAGAATATTCATCCAACAGTTATTGTTAAAGGATACAGAAAAGCTGTTGAGAAAGCTGTTGAAGCTTTAGCTGATTTGGCGATAACCGTTAATATTGATGACCGCGAAACACTCAAAAAAGTTTCCATGACTTCTATGGGAAGCAAGGCAGTGGGTAATGCTCGGGATCACCTATCTGACATCACTATTGACGCCGTTAAGCTGATTGCTGAGAAACGCGGCGATAAAATGATAGCGGACATTGATAATATTCAACGTGTTAAGAAAGAGGGAAAAAGTCTCTTTGATACTGAGCTTATCAAGGGTATAATTATCGACAAAGAGATTGTTAACGCGGGGATGCCTAAACGTGTTGTGAACGCAAAAATTGCTCTGATTGATTCTCCTCTGGAAGTGGAGAAAACAGAGTTCTCCGCCGAAATTAGGATACGAGACCCCAATCAGATGCAGGCCTTTTTGGATAACGAGACTAGAATGCTCAAAGACATGGTTACAACGGTTAAAGCTTCAGGCGCAACAGTTCTCTTCTGTCAGAAGGGTATTGATGATATGGCTCAGCACTTCCTAGCAAAGGAAGGCATCATGGCTGCAAGAAGAGTAAAACAGTCAGACATGGAGAAACTGGCCAGAGCAACTGGTGGCAATGTCATCACAAAATTGGACGACTTGAAGAGTGAAGACTTGGGTGAAGCAGGAGTTGTGGAAGAGCGTAAAGTTGGGGATGACAAAATGATCTTTGTTGAGAAATGCAAAGAACCCCGGTCGGTTGCGATTCTCATCCGTGCTGGTCTAGAAAGAATGGTTGACGAGGCTGACAGGGCAATGAATGATGCTCTGTCTGTGGTTGCTGATGTTGTCCAAGATAACAAGATTGTTGCCGGAGGAGGCGCAACAGAAAGCGAAATCGCAAAGGTTCTTCGTTCCTTCGCTACAAAGGTTGGCGGCAGGGAGCAACTCGCTATTGAGGCATTCGCTGATTCACTGGAGATTGTGCCTAAGACTTTGGCTGAAAACGCTGGTCTAGAGACTATAGACATTCTTGTTGGTTTGAGGGCAGCTCACGACAAGAAGAATGGTCACCTGATGGGCGTCGACGTTTTCAAGGGAAAAATCGTTAACAGCTACGAGAATGGCGTCGTTGAGCCATCAAAAGTTAAGGAGCAGGCTATGAAGTCAGCCGCGGAAGTTGCCTCCATGATCCTGAGAATCGACGACGTGATCGCCTCTACGAAACCAAGAGGCGGCGCTCCTCCAGGCGGAATGCCTGAAGACTACTAAAAAAAGTAGTTAAACCTTTTTCTTTTTTCTTTCTATTTTTTGTTTATTGCGTAATTCGTATTTTTTGATGATTTATAGAATTGTATGTTTCTTTTGTTTTGTAGAAAAGTTAATTTGTTTTTCTTACTAACGTTTATTGGATCAATAGCCTTTGAACTTGATTTAAGCAGGTTACGCAGTTTAGGTTTTGTGCGCTAAGTGTAGTTTATAGGTGGGAAAAATGGTGGTTCAAAAGATGGATGAGCATCTTATGTTGGGTGTTGATCTTGGAGGCACCAAAGTTAATGTGGTTTTAGTGGATGCTGCAGGTCGTCTTTTGTGCGCCCACAAGTCGCATATACGTCCCGACAAGGAGCCAAACAGGGTCATTGATGACATCTCAACCGGCATAAACCTGTGCCTCAACGAAACTGGTCTAAAAGCTGAGGCTCTTGGAATCGGAGTAGCCGCCCAAGTGGACCTCGAGGGAGTTGTGCGTGGTTCTCCCAATTTGGGTTGGCGAAACGTTCCGTTAAAGATGATGCTGGAGAAACAGTTTGGTTTGCCTGTGTTTGTGACTAATGATGTTCGTGCAGCGGCTTGGGGTGAGTGGCGTTATGGCTCAGGAATGGGAGTAGATGATTTGGCTGTTCTTTTTGTGGGCACTGGTGTAGGTGGAGGCGTGATAAGCGGCGGAAACGTTCTTTCGGGTTGCACAAACAGTGGCGGCGAGTTGGGACACATTACAATTGTTTCTGATGGGCGAAAGTGCCGCTGCCCAAACAAGGGTTGTTTGGAGGCTTATGCGGGTGGCTGGGCAATTGCTGAGCGTGCCCAAGAGGCCATTAGAACTTTGTCGCATGAGGGACGAAGTTTGTTGTCTTTGGCGGGTAGTGTTGATCAAGTTACGGCGGTTACAGTTAGTCAAGCTTACCGTGAAGGCGATTTGTTGGCTCGGCTGTTGGTGGAGGAGACTGGTCGATATTTGGCTGCTGGAGTGGTTAGCATCGTTAATGCTTTCAATCCCTGTCTTGTTGTTCTTGGGGGCGGTGTTGTTGAGGGTATTCCTGAGTTGATTTCGATAGTGAAAGATATTGTTCCAACTATGGCGTTAGAGGCTGCTGTTGAAAATCTAAAGATTGTAAAAGCTGCGTTGGGCGGCGATGCAGGGGCAATCGGGGCAGCTGCTCTGGCACAAGAACTAGTGGCTAAATCTCTGTAACCTATCGTCTGTTCCCTTTTAAGCGGTTGTTATGCAAAAGGTTAATGTTCTTCGATGCTGCCTTGTGTTAAGCGGGGAATTCAGATGGCTGTCTTAGCATATGTGTTAGTTACGCTGAATCCGGGTACCGAGAACAATATCCTGAAAAAAGCTGCATTCTTCCAAGAAGTCACAAGAGTAAGCATGACATATGGAGAATACGATGCCCTACTCCAAGTAAACACCGAAACTTTAGGTCAGCTAAACGAGTTTCTAACCGATAAACTAAGAGTGTTACCCGACATCTTTCAAACCGCTACATTAATAGTAGCTAAAACCCACATAGGCAAAACCTAAAACATCTCTTTTTTTAACTCCGGTTTTTTCGAGTTGAAGCGGTCATACGTGAACGTTTCAACATTCATATTAGGATACTGATAACAGCTGATTGTTGAAAACAGTCTTTTTCAACACAAGATAAAATTAGTTATTTTTTAGCTTTGTTAACAGCCTTTTTTCCTGAAAAGTTAGAAAATAAATATATGGTGCTCCGGCCGGGATTCGAACCCGGGTCGGCGACTCGAGAGGCCGCCATACTTAACCGGACTATACTACCGGAGCCCAAATAGTACTACTCTACCTACTTTCGCTTCCGATATATAGCCAATTCGTCTTTTTCACTATATCGCACATACTGAAATCCGGCCTCCAACAGTTTAGTTTCTTCAACCAAAGTTGAAGCAGTAGCTACATTCCACTCGTCACTTTCAAAATTGATAAGATGCGTGTAAATCTCGGTGTTTTCAATCTTTTTATGACCTAGCAATCGTTTAACGTGTAAGATGTCTTTGGTTTTGTGATACTCCATTGTTGCTTTCCAGTGTCGTAAAGTATGAAAATGTATTTGTTTCAATCTGGGATTCTGAAGAGTCTTGACACTTCTTTTTCGTTGTTTCTGGAAGCCTTTTCTCATAGTGAAAATGTTGGGATTAAATATGTAATCGCTGGTTTTAGGTAGATGCTCCAAGCAGCCTTCTGAACACCGTTCAACCTCTCCACAACCATCCCCGAAAAATCACTAAACTTCTCCAACTCCAACAAAAACGGAACCCACTTCTTCCTCCGTAACCAATCACTCCACAAAGCCTTCTCAGAAACACCATACTTCTCAGCCAACTGAAAAATCACAGCAGAAGGATGAAGACCAGTACAAACAGCATCAAGCATCTCTGTTCTTCTTCTAAGTAATCGCAGATCCAAATGTGCCCCTCCAGATTCCTCAAACCTGAAGAGTATTTACCACTAATAGTGGTGAATCAATCCTAATATATGTTCTCTATCGGACATATTAATGAATTTTAACACAAAAAGGAGTTTGCAGAAAACGACATTTCCATCTTAACCGTTAAAACACTTTCTTATAGGCACGAGAAAAAATTTGTTTCTCCCAATCTTATTTAACGGATATTAATGATTCAGAAGTTGTCAGTCAGGGGCTGATACTTAATGTTAAATATAATTTGGCTACAACATAATATTCTTGGGGGAACGAGTAGGAGTTTTTAGATTAAATCGTTTTCCCAAAAACAATAAAAAATGAAAGATGGAAAAAACTAAAAAGGAGAAAAAATATGCAAATTTCAATAAACAAAACAAAATTGATAACAGTATTAACTCTAGTGTTTCTTCTAATGGTTTCTGCTATATTCACAATAACTCCAACACATGCCCAAACATACGATAATCAATACATTAACGGAGGATCGATTCCATTACCTGCTGGCGTAACTCCTGACATAACTCAAAATACCTTTGCACACCTAAGTTTTAGACCTACAACAATAGGACTAGGACAAATCTTTCTAGTTAACATATGGATTACCCCATCAACAGCAAATTTTAAACACCTTTCAGATTACACAGTGACGATCACAAAACCCAGTGGTCAACGAGCATGTAGTTACAATGGATTCCTATGAAGGAGACGCAACAGCATGGTTTGAATGGATCGCCGACGAAGTTGGTACATGGACAATCAAGTTTGACTTCCCTGGAGGATACTTCCCTGCAGGAAACTATACAAGAAGACGCCTCGGCTATGCTGACGTAACCACAGAAGAAACATATTCGGTCTACTATAAACCCGCCTCAGACGGACCACGCGATCTTGTGGTACAAGAAGAAATAGTCGAATCATGGCCAGCATCCGAACTCCCAACAGACTACTGGACACGACCAGTACATCCAACGAACAGAGAATGGTGGCCAATTCTAGGAAACTTCCCTGAAACAGGAGTGGTAGGAGGAGGCGACGTATGGCCAGCTGACACAAATCGATACATGAGCGACTATGATTTCACTCCCTACGTTCAAGCACCAAACACAGCCCACATAGTATGGAAAAAACAAGGAACCAGTGCAGGTCTAGTGGGAGGAACAATGGGACAATTCTCCGATTATTACATTCCCTTCAATAATTATCCACGAATCATCTATAATGGAATGGCATACCAAGACTTTGATAAAGTGGTAGCGGGCGCACCAACACATGTATGGCAGTGCTATGATATACGAACAGGAGAAGTAATTTGGGAACAGATTGCACCAAGAACACAAATAGGCGAAAATATTTTCGGACCAGTCTATCGCGAAAGAATACCTACAATGATCACATATACCGAACAGGACGCTGAGGCTGTAGCTGGGAACGTAGCTTATGCAGGAAGCATGAGCATCGATCTTCTGTATGTCGGAGATGGTCAATACATAAAATATGATCCATGGACCGGCGCAGTGACTGTTAACGCTTCAATTGCACCCTTGACATCAGGAGAACTTTATGCTGATCCCTTCCTTTTGAGCGTACAAAACCTTGGGGGGGGAAACCGGCGGTTGATCAATTGGACTGTAGGCAGGGGTCCTACAACTGGCTTAACTGAATTTCAAGTAATGAGTAACATAACGTGGCCATGGAGTAACTTAGGTGATTCGCAAGATTTCGAGTCGATGATAGCTTTTGACTCAACTACCGTTACTAAACCTGGTCAAAACGATGACGTAATGGATGAACATCTCGAAGCTGTAAGTCTATTAACTGGCGAAGTCTTATGGAGCAAGGACGCAGGAGTCGGTATTCGACTTTTCAGTAGTCGCCAGACAATTGCAGATCAAGGAAAAGTAGCCCTTCGCTTCCTTGATGCCACGGTTCGTTGTTGGGATCTACACACGGGAAATCACCTATGGACAGCTGAACCAACATCTTGGCCATGGGCAACCTTTGGAACATATAATGCAATGTCATTTGGTGGAATGTACATTTCACCTCAATATGACGGTATTCACGCCATTGATTGGGAAACAGGCGAAACAGCATGGATGTACACATACGAAACACCATTCCAATTTGAAACTCCATATACCGGACCAGATGGCGAAGGAATATACTCATGGCATACCACGGGTAAAGTTGCTGATGGAAAACTCTACATAATAAACGCTGAACACACAGCACCTCAACCAATCACCCGAGGCTGGAAACTCCACTGTATAGATGTTTATACAGGCGAGCCAATATGGAATATAACTACGGGTCTAACTGGATTATCCGATCGCTCTCGAGTATTTCAAGGTGCAATTGCTGACGGATACATGGCAATTTCTGATGCATATACAGGATATATGTATGTTTATGGCAAGGGCAAAACCACTACCACAATCACAGCTCCTGATATTAACGTGCCAAAAGGAACTGGCTTCACAATAAAGGGAACAGTACTTGACATGTCCCCTGCTCAGCCAGGTACTCCATGTGTGTCCAAAGACTCGATGACCTTACAAATGGAGTACTTACATATGCAGATGCCAATCGATGGAATCAAGGGTGATGAAGTAATAACTGGTGTTCCTGTGGCATTGACAGCTATAGATGAAGATGGTTCCGCGATTGACATTGGTACGGTTATAACAGATGGCTACTCTGGCACTTTTGGTCATGCGTGGACTCCAACTGCGGAAGGAACATACAAGATCATTGCCTCTTTTGCAGGTGACGAGTCTTATGGAAGCTCATCAGCTACAACCTGGGTAACAGTAGGTCCAGCACCTTCATCGGAGGTACAATAGAGCCTGAACCATCACCATCACCTTCACCTTCACCTTCACCATCGCCTTCACCTTCGCCATCACCATCTCCTGAGCCTTCACCATCGCCTGAACCATCACCTTCGCCTTCGCCAGAGCCGACACCTGAAACACCTTTGATAACCACAGAAGTTGCAATCATCGCAGCCGTTGCAGTAGCCAGCATCATTGGCGCAGTTAGCTTCTGGGCACTAAAGAAACGAAAATAAACCAATTTCCCTCCCCTTTTTTGTGGGGAGTAACCGATTAGAAATTTGAGGATTGAAAGGAGGTTTGATTGGTTAAAGTGGAAAGGAGAATAATGAGCATGATTTGGTTTTTTGGGAGGTTTTTGGATGGGGGGTCGGAAACGTAAGAGTGGGGTTTGGCATCATAGGGTTCCAGATTTTAAACTCGTCTATTGCGGACCAGAAGAGAGCTTTACAGAGAAAGAAACAAAAATTGTCATCAGAAAAGAAGTCTCCGAAATAGAAAGTGAGCACGATTCAGCAGACAGAAGATTGGAACAATAGAAAAAGACTTGAATAATGCTTTGGAATGGTGCAAATTTATTCAGACAATACGACAAAAAATTTTCCCTCTTTTTTGGAACTACCAAGAGGACAGAAGGGGCTGAAAAGGAAGCACAGGAGCACACATTCTTTCCCCTTGAAAAAAGGTTGAATGTGACCTTACTCATCAACAACTGTGCTAGAGCCTCAGCAAACCCTTCTTTTTAGCACTCAGACTTCCTTAGTCTACTCTTTTGTAAAAAAATATTTAATTTATGAAAGCCTGAAAAAATTGGGATTTTTAGAAGACATCCATTCTTAGTTATCAACTATACTGTTATTCTTCAATAATGACCGGGTAAGGAATTGCTTTTTTCCAGTTTGTTTCGAAATGTTCTTTGAAATTTAACAGAATCGGCTCATTGTTTGTCCATAAAGTTCTGGAACATTTAATTGGCGGTTTATCATCAAGAAAAATTATCACAAATTCGTTATCACAATTAATTCCCCATGGTTTTATGCAATCATAACAGATTCTCATTTCTATTGTAGAATAACAAAATAGGTGTTGAAACTGCTTGACTCTCATGGCAAATTCATCATCGTTTCTGTTGGATCGATCTATAATCCATCTTACTTCTACTCCCTTCTCTAGAAGATCAACATAAATATCCCATATTGGTTGATCTTTTGGTTCTCTATTCTCAGTCGCAATTAAATCGACACTGTGTTTGATCTCTATTAGGGTTTTTTCCCATTTTTGACAAAATATTTCTGAACCAGCAGGGAATATTTTGAAATAATCTTTTTTTTCTGTCATTGGAGGATTTCTAAAAGTATCCGAGTCTTTTGCGAAACGTTCAAGACCTCTCAAAGTTTTGGTGTATTCTAGTTTCTTTCTTTTTGTTAATATGGAAATTGCAATTGGTAATGGTACAGCATTGTATAGGTTTGGAATTCCTATATTTTTTTCAATTAGCTCGAGTTCTTCTAGATTTTTAATTGTCTTGTAAATGTTTGATCTATCTATTTCTGAAAGTTCAGAAATTTTATGAATGCTCGATTGACCTAATTCAATAACTGTTATGAATACCCTAGCTTGCATATTGGTTAAGCCTGCGTTCATAAGAGCAATTACATTATCTTCTTTTCGTAAAATAGCAAATATCCCCCCATAGACTTTAGTTGGTAAAAATAGCTAAAAATTTTGTGGTTGGTGGCTTACCTACACTTTGTTTTAAAGACAAGTTTCAACAAACTAGGCTTTGTCGAAAAAATAATAATTAAAAAGGATTGGAAAACATGACTAAAAATACAAACAATAAAAACAAGATAATTGCGATAATAGCGATAGTTCTTTTAACAATTTCTGGTGTGATCACAATTTTACCTACTGCTTTTGCACAGACAACATTACCAGGATACACTCCGATGCCAGACAGAGACACATCAACAGTCGTAGGTGTAAGCCCACACATCTTGGAGTCGGTCAAGAGGTAATAATCTACATAATGACCTATCCTGCGTCCACAGGTCCAACCTACGATGCACAAGATGCTTAGCTAACCAGCTAACCTGGCGGTCTTAGAAACATTGAAATAACCATCAAACATCCAGATGGAACTTCAAGCAACTTTCAAGCCAGTTGATGAAACTCTCAAATCGGTTGGCATAGAAATTCCCGGATTAGCCCAAATAGTTGGACACTTACAATTCCACTATTACCCTACCAAGTCGGTGAATATACGGTTACAGCAAGTTTCTGGAGGTGATTACAACACCACTGATACTTCATATACAAAGCCTTAAACTAAGCGTATACTACAAACCATCCAGCACAAAATCTGCAACAACCTTCACAGTACAACAAGAGAAAGTGATAATGAAGGCTACTTAACGGTTGGCCTTGGTCACCACTTCCAAACAATTACTGGGAAAATCCTGTTCAAACAGATAACAGAGAATGGTACCAAATCTCAGGCGACTGGACTATGGGCGAATTACCCGTGCAGAATTACATAACTAAATACAATGAATACAGCACCGCACCCCGTTCACCGCACATACTATGGGCAAACATAGTTAGCCAAGGAGGCTTGCCAGGTGGAATTTGGGGCAGCCTACCCTACAGTGGCAGCGGAGGAGATGGAAACATTATTTTAGATGGAAAAATCTACCAAAGCAGCAAATCAGGATTCTTCGATTGCGTTGATTTACGAACAGGAGAAATATTGTGGACGACCCAAGGTAATCCAACACATGCCCATCGCCTAGATCCATTTTTCCAAACTGCTTCTCAAGCAAACGAAGGAGGAATTTCCGTGTCATTATGGGAATCACGAGGTTCTAGCTGGAAGCGTTATGATCCATTTGATGGAGATCTACTACAGACTATCAAAAACGCACCAACAAATATTGATACTGTAGCCTTCTCAAACGCTAATCCATACGTTATAATAACTCAGTCTCCAGGTGGAAACATATGGGAATGGGGAAATCCTGGTTTCAACAATACACGACCAATGGGCATCGATTACCTATACTTAATCAAATGGGATATGAGTAAAGTCACTGGTAATGATTGGAATACGGGAATCGTTTGGAACATTTCTGTAATAGATCCATGAATTAGACATAACCAAAGGCGAAGTAAATGTGGGCGACAATGGCTTTTACGGTGTTCGCGCTTGGCCATTTCCGGAAGCTAACGTAATTATTGTTAGAACTCATAATGCCATGCAAATAATGGAAGGATATGACTATACGACAGGTGCTTTTCTATGGAGAAACAACAATACTGTACTCGACATTGGTGTTAGGGACCCTGATGGAGGACCAAGCGGACCTCTAATACTATTGGATGGCGCTACCCAAAGCTTTGTCGCTTATGACGTAAAAACAGGTAATGAAATCTGGAAAGCCCCTATGGGTGAATTACCCTGGGGAATGACACCTCCCTACACATACTGTACACATAATGGTATCTTCTATGCTGGCAGCTATGACGGACATGTTTATGCATACAATTTAGACGATGGATCAACTAGTATGGAAGAGTGATTACTATGGAGACGAAGATGAATCAATGTATGGTACTCAACCATTCAATGGAAAAGCAGTTGGTGCAGATGGAATACTATACTTCTCAACAGATACTGTTTATCAGCTTATGCCTAGAACCAGATTCCATGCACTTATTGCTATTGATGAAGCTACACGGAAAATTCATTTGGAAATTACCAATTGGCATTCAACCAACAGCTATCGCTGACGGTTACATTATTGGTAGAGACACGAAAACGGAATTCAATATGCATTGGAAAAGGCAAAACAGAAACAACTGTCACTGCATCCAACGACGTCATCGCCAAAGGACACAGGCTCTAATTCAAGGGCTCAGTAATGGACATGTCTCCTGGTCCACCAAACACTCCTGCAGTATCTGATGAAGACATGAGTAATGTGGATGGACTATTTGCATGGACAAAATGCAACGCTAATAAATAATCCACCAACACCAAACGGTGTTTCAGTTTATTAACTAGCATTGATCAAAATGGTGACACAGTTGACATCGGTACAACAACTAAGCAGCATGGATGGAACATTTGGTTTCGTTTGGACACCACCAAATGAAGGCGCATACAAGATCATGGCCTCTTTCCTTGGATCAGTGATTCTTACTGGTACTCATCTGAAACAACCTATCTAGCAGTTGGTCCAGCAACATCACCTGGTGGACAAATAGAACCTGAAACATGCTCTATCAGTACAGAAGTAGCAATAGCATTGCAGCTGTCGCAATTGTTGCAGTCATAGGCTGCAATCAGCATTACTTGGTACTCAGAAAACGAAAATAAACCAAATTTTCCCTCCCCCTTTTTTTGGGAGTAAAAAATTGAAAAATGAAAGGACTGAAAAGGAGTAAATACGGAAAAAAGACCGATTAAAAAAATGACAATTGCCGTCTAGAATTTCCATTTTTTCTCTCTCGTAATTTCCCGTGTTTAACCTCAGAAATCCCTTCTTTTTACACATCAAATTAAAATCCTTCCTATGAAGTCTGGTTCTGTACTCAGCGGTTATAGAACTTTTCACTTATTGCTAAT